>NZ_JBIASC010000014.1:156481-243182 GCF_042890485.1 Streptomyces sp. NPDC002181
GGCACCGTCGGCGCCGGTCGCACCCGTCGCTCCTGTGGGGCCGGTGGCTCCCGTGGCTCCGTCGGCGCCGGTCGCACCCGTCGGGCCGGTCGCGCCCGTGGCACCGGCAGCGCCAGTCGCACCCGTCGGGCCGTCAGCCCCGGTCGCACCTGTCGGGCCAGTCGCCCCCGTCGGGCCGTCAGCCCCGGTCGCACCCGTCGGGCCAGTCGCACCTGTCGGGCCGGTCGGGCCGGTCGGGCCGATCGTGGGGTCCACGTAGGCGAAGGTGAGGACGGGAGCGCCGGTGGCGTCGGCTGTAGCCACCGCGCCCGTGGTCAGGGTGGGGTGGCGGTACGAGGAGCCTGCGCCTGCTCCGCCGTCGACGTTGCCGCCCGCGCCTCCGCCCCAGTAGCCGCCCCCGCCGCCTCCCGCACCGTCCGAGACCGTGCTCGAGTCGCCCCCGCGGCCCGAGGTGCCGTTGCCTCCCCCGTCACCGCCCCGCCCACCACGCGGGTCGACGAGACCGCCGCCGCCTCCGCCTCCACCCGCGTTGAAGCCGTTGCTCCGTCCCCCGCCCCCGCCTCCGGCGGTGTCGGGGGAAGCACCACCGCCGAGGCCGGCGTTGGGGTTGGCGCCGGGTCCGCCGTTGCCGCCGGCGTGGTTGAAGCCCCCGCCCGGCTGCCCGACGCCACCGGGGAACGAGCTCCCGCCCCCGGCGCCGCTGCCGTTTCCACCGCCGCTGAAGCTGTAGCCACCGCCTCCGCCACCGGAAGCGACCAGGATGCGCGGGTCGCCGGGAGTCGGGTACGTGGCCGTGCACGCGGGGTCCGTGGCACGGCAGGTCTGCAGGCTGCTCGCTCCGCCTCCGCTGCCGTCGTCCAGGCCCCCGTTCCCTCCGCCGTTGAAACCGCCGGGTGCCGGCTGGGTCACCGTTCCGCTGACGCCGATGCCGCCGATCTCCACGAAGAGGTTCTGGGCCGGCGTCACCGTCACGGCAGTGGCGGACACCTTCCCGCCCTTGCCTCCGATGCCCGGGGTGCTGAACAGTCCGTTGCCGCCCGGCGCACCGGTGGCGGCGAAAGCGGTCAGCTCGCTGACGCCGTTCGGGACGGTGAACTGGAACTCGCGCAGGGTGCTGGTATTGGCCGGCTGGTAGCGGCACGTGACGGTCCTGCCGTCGAGCGTGGCGGTGATGCCGGTGGTGGCCGTACTGCCGAAGACGGTGCCGCAGTACGGGTCGGCCGCATGGGCCGCGGAGGACAGGGAGAGCGGGGTGAGGATTCCCGTCAGTACGGTGAGGGCACAGCTGAGGAGAGTTCCTCGCCGGGCCGACGTTCGAGCCGGTGCCGGACGAGTAGGGGGAACCATGACGGCTTCGTCCTCCTGTGACGTATGAGTCGGTCGACTCCGTGGTCGCGCGGAGGGGAGTCCTTCCCGCGCCGGCCCCTGCATCGGCCGCGGCCGCACTCCCGTCACCCGGGTGGCCCGGGCCTGTCATGCGCTCGGACCAGGGCTGATTCCGTCGCGCACCCGGTCGCCTTGCGCCGGTGTCGTGAGCCGGTTCTCTGAAGGGGGGGATCGCGCGCGTCCGGGACCGGAAGGAACGGGAGCACGAGCATGAAGACGATGCCGGCGGCACGGCTGTCCGTCGAAGGTGGCGGCCTGGTCGTCGAAGAAGTACCCGGACCCGCCCCCGGGCCGGGACAGGTGCTCGTGGAGGTGCGGGGCGGCCGGGGTCTGTCTGCCGGACGTGCATCTCATCCAGGGCATGCTCAAGGCGCGGCCCCTCGCGGGCGACAAGGCGACGCTGGGGCACGAGACCGCGGGGGCGGTGCAGCCTCTGCCTGATCGGGGACACCGGCACCGGCAAGTCCCACCTGCTGATCGCCCTGGGCACCGAAGCCGCGATGGCCGGCTACCGGGTCAAGTACGTTCCGGCCACCACGCTCGTCAACGAGCTCGTCGAAGCCGCTGATGAGAAACAGCTGACCAAGACCGCCGCCCGCTACGGCCGCGTCGACCTCCTCTGCACCGACGAACTCGGCTACACGGAACTCGACCGCCGCGGCGCCGAACTCTCTTCCAAGTCCTGACCGAACGCGAGGAGAAGAACGGCGTCGTCATCGCCTCCTACGAGTCCTTCTCCAAAGCGCACACGTTCCGGCGAACCTGTGCCAGGCGGCGCCGAAACCATCCAGGTTCGGCCAGGCTCAGCTGTTCTCCAGGGAACGGCTCTTGTGCCAGACCTCTCTGAGGGCTTCGAGTTCGAAGCGGGGAAAGTGCTCGCCCCACTTGCCGCGATACCCGCTCTCGCCGTACTTCCGCGCGACCTCGTCGAAACAGCGGACCATGGCGCGAGCCACAGTGCCGATGTTTTGCTGACTCGACCAGATTTCGGTTCCAGCGTTGTCGTGGTCGCTGCCGTCGGCCAGTTCCAGCACACGAATCCACACGTCAGTGCCCTCGCGGTAGAGGATCCAGCGGAAGGCGGTGGGTTCCGCCTCGAACTGCACGCGTACCTCCGCCTCACCGGTGACGAGGCGGGCCACCGCCGTCAGTAGGTCCTCGGGGGCTGTGGAGATGTATGAGGCTGTGACCTCGGCTTCCGCCTGATGATCGGCGATGGTGCAGTCGGCCCATCCCCGCCCGCTGAGAGTCCAGAGGAGCTGCATGTCACCCACGATGACCGGTCTCCTGGCCGAGGAAGTGCCGGACATCGGCTGCGAGTGTGGACATCTGCTCGCCGGCTTCCAGCCAGGTGGTGACGGATGCCTCCCACCTACCAACGGATATTCTCCAAGGACGTAGTGTCCAGGTCAGCCCAACATGGCCGCCCGAGCGGAAGACCGCTCTGACAGTGAGATCGCGGTCATTGGTCTGCCAGACACGCTCTCCATCCCAGCCGCGGAAGTCCTCGGAGAGCTTCTCCAGGAATGGGGCCAGGTCGGCGCCCCAGTTCCAGGCTGCCACGCCGTCCAGGCGAGCGTTCAGGCCGGCCGCGCATGCCTCGATGGCGTAGTGGACGCAGTCTTCGTCTTCATCGAAAAGGTCGCAGAGCTTCACCGAGACGGACCGGTCGTCCTGGCAGCGGACGGTCAGTTCGGCTGGTTCTTCGCGGGCGGTGTCTCGGGAGCTCATCCAGAAACACTAGGTCAAGGAGGTGCTCGTCGTTCACACGGTGAGTTCTCGTTCCACTCCAGCCGGCATGTCGCGTCACTCGGGGAAAGTGAAGCCCAGTTCGCGCAGGCGGGGCAGGCAGGCCTTGAGGCACTGCTCCACCGACGCAGCATCGGTACGCACGAGGATGTCGTCACGCAACGGGGCGCCACTGGCCACGAACGTCCAGGGCTTCCGCCTCTCTGCCATCCGCTCAGCATCTGCCTTGAACAGCACGGTTATGCCCTGTTCGGCCAGCGCCTCCATGATCGCGACAATGTCCACCGGTGACCCCTTCAGAAGTGGCTCGAACACACCACGCTGAACATATCCGTCCGAGGACGGACCACGAACACCGGCCTCGCCGCCCAGAGCGGCCAACGAGAGCCGTCCAAGCCGGAACAGGCGACACCTCAACTTGCTTGCGGGCCTGCCATCTCACCCGGATCAGCGGGGCAGGATGCGCAGTACTGCCTCGCGTTCGCCGCTGAGCCGCAGGCCTTGCTGTAGTGCGACGCTCAGATCGACGTCGCCGAGCAGGGTCGCGGCCAGCAGGTGCGGCGGTCCGGTCAGTGACGCGGTGGGGTGGTCGACCCGGCCGGCGTGTGTGTGCACCGAGCCGTCCTTGACTTCGATGACCAGGTCCTCGCTGCCGTCGGCGTGCAGTTGCAGGGCGATTGCCGGCTGGTCGGGGCGGTGGTCGGTCAGTGCCCGGGCGGGCATGTCCAGCCAGTGGGTGCGGAAGGTGTCACTGCCGCCCGGCTCACGCAACAGCGGCACGCCCCACCGGCTCAGCTCCCGCAGCACCGGCTCCAGCTCGCGGCCGCGCTCGGTGAGGGAGAACAGGGTGCTGGCCACCGGCGGCGGGGCGGCCTCGCGGCGGATCAGGCCGGCTTCCTCGAGTTCGCGGAGCCGGTCGACCAGCAGGTTGCTGGCGATCCCCGGCAGCCCGTTGCGCAGGTCGGTGTGCCGGCACGGACCCAGGGCGAACAGTTCACGGACGATCAGCAGGGTCCATCGGTCGCCGATGGTGTCCAGTGCTTTCGCGATGCCGCAGTACTGCCCGTAGGTGCGCATGCCACCACCCTACATCGTGGTGTTGAGATTCAAAACGCTCTTGTTGACTTTCTCAACAACATCGGTCTAGCGTCGCTGCCCATGACCCCCACCCTTTCCGTACGTCGGCTGGCCTGGGCCGGCGTCGAGATCCGTCTCGGCGACACCCGCCTGCTGATCGACCCGCTCGAGAACGTCGCTCCGCTGGCGCCGGTGATGGGGCCGCCGCACCGGCCGGTCGACCCGGTCGATACCCCGCCCGGCACCCACGCCCTCATCACCCACCTGCACCCCGACCACTACGACCACGACCTGATCGCCCGGATCGCGGCCACCGGCACGATCGGCTGCCACACCCCGAGCGCGGCGGCGCTGCACGAGGCGGGCATCACCCCAGTTGCCCAGGACCTGGGCCGGTCACGCCGCATCGGAGAGCTGACCGTCACCCCGGTGACCTCGCTGGACTGGCGCGGCAACGACTGTGACCAGGTCGCCTGGGTCGTCGAAGGCGCCGGCCGACGGGTCATCCACTGCGGCGACACCCAGTGGCACGGCAGCTGGTGGCAGATCGCCCGCGACCACGGCCCGTTCGACGTCGCGTTCGTCCCGGTCAACGGCGTCATCGCCCACTTCGAGGGCTACGCGGCCAACGTCCCGGCGACCATGACCCCCGAGCAGGGCGTCGAGGCCGCCGTCGCACTCGGCGCCGGCACCGTCTGCGCCATGCACTACGGCCTGTTCCACAACCCGCCGTTCTACACCGAACAACCCGACATCGAGCAGCGCTTCCAGCACGCCGCCGACGAGCGCGGGATCACCGCGGCCATCATCGCCGACGGCCAGCCCGTCCTGTGACCATCAGAAACAAGGAGCAACACATGAAGATCGTCCTGTTCGGTGCCAGCGGCAACATCGGCCGGCCCACCACCGAGGAACTACTGCGTCGCGGCCACACCGTCACCGCGGTCACCCGAGCCGGCCACGTCGACGGACTCAAGCACCAGGCCCTGACCGTGACCACCGGTGACGTCACCGACGCCGCCGCGGTCGCCGGCCTCGCCGCCTCCCACGACGCCGTACTGTCGGCCGTCGGCCCCCGGATCGGCCAGGAGAACGACCGCGCCACGATCGTCGGTGCCGCCCGTGCGCTGATCGACGGACTCCGCCGAACCGGCGTCACCCGCCTGGTCACCATCGGCGGTGCCGGTAGCCTGCGCACGCCGACCGGCGCCAGGGTCATGGACGACCCGGACTTCCCAGCGCAGTGGAAGGCCAATGCCGAGGCCCAGTCCGAAGCGCTCGACCTCTACCGTGGCGTGCAGGACCTCGACTGGACGTACGTGTCGCCCGCCGCGGTCATCGGAGCGGGCGAGCGGACCGGGGCCTACCGCAGCGCCGGGGACACCCTGCTCACCGACGACGACGGCAACAGCCGCATCTCGTACGCCGACTACGCGATCGCCCTGGCCGACACGATCGAGAGCGGCACCGCGATCCGCCGCCGCATCACCGTGGCGTACTGAGCCATGAACAACGACGCCGCCGGCCGGCAAACCCGATTCATCGTCCTGCTCGCAGCGCTCGTGGCCCTGGGACCACTGTCCATCGACGGCTACCTGCCCGGACTGCCGGACCTCGCCGGCGACCTGCGCGCCAGCGCCGCGGCCACCCAGCTGACCATCACCGCCTGCCTGGCCGGGCTGGCCATCGGGCAGCTGATCGCCGGGCCGCTGAGCGACACCTACGGCCGGCGGCGTCCGTTGCTGGCGGGCCTCGCCCTCTACACGATCGCCAGCGCGCTCTGCGCGGTGGCGCCCGACGTCCGGACCCTCGTCGGCCTACGCCTGGTCCAGGGCATAGGCGGGGCGTTCGGCATCGTCATCGCCAACGCCATGGTCCGCGACCGCACCTCCGGAACCCGCACCGCACGTCTCTTCTCCACACTGACCTTGATCACCGGCCTGGCGCCGGTGTTCGCGCCGGTCCTCGGTGGCCAGCTACTGCGCGTCACGGCCTGGCCGGGGATCTTCGTGAGCCTGGCCGTACTCGGCGCCGTGATGCTGGCGGCCTCCGCCGCAGGACTGCCGGAGACCCGGTCCTCCGCGTCACGCCAGCCGCTGCCGGCTGTCGTCGGGCAGCTGCTCAGCGACCGGGTCTTCACCGGGTATGTCCTGGCCAACGGCCTGGTCTTCGCGGCGATGTTCGCCTACATCTCCGGCTCGCCGTTCGTCCTGCAGGAAATCCACGGCCTGTCACCGCAGCAGTACAGCGCCGTGTTCGCCGTCAACGCCGCCGGACTCATCGCGGCCGCCCAGATCAGCGGCCGGCTGGTGGCCCGGGCCGGCGCCCGCGTGCTGCTGCTCGCCGGTCTGCTGGGCGCGACAGCCGGTGGCACCACGGTCCTGGGCGCGGTGCTGACACGGGCACCCCTGCCCGTGCTCCTGATCGGCCTGTTCGTCCTGGTCTCCAGCGTGGGCCTGGTCATGCCGAACGCCGCGGCCCAGGCCCTGGCCGACCACGGCGGACACGCCGGGTCGGCAGCCGCTCTGCTCGGCTTCAGCCAGTTCATGTTCGGCGGGGCACTTGCTCCGCTGGCCGGCGCGGGTGGCGCCACCGACGCCTTGCCGATGGGAATCATCGTCGCCGTGCTGCCGGCGCTCGCTCTGGTCACACTCGGCGTCCTCACCCGGTCGATGCCCGGTGAGCGCACTCGCAGGCCGGCTCGCCAAGGAGGCGCCGGGCACCGGCGACCGCGCCAGCACATCGACCGCAGACGAACCGGCATCCAGTGAATCGGGCCAGCGTCTGGCGAACAGGGTGTTTCCGCGATCAGCGTGACGGACGTACGACGACGGTCGGGTGCAGCGACGCGTGGAACGCGAATGTTCGGCGTCCCGCCGCAACGAGGCAGGACCTCCGGGATCCGCCAGTTCGTCCTCCAAGCCCCGGCACCCGTCATCGCGAAGGCACTAACCCGAACGACGGCGAAGCGGTCGCTCGCGAGGCGACCTCGCTGCTGGCCTCCCGGCCGGTCGAGGAGATCGTCGCAGCTGAGCAGGTTCTGCGGGACCTGATGGGCGACTCCTACACCAACCCTCTCTGGGCCGCTGCTTACATCGCGCCAACGGTGGGTGCTCTGACGACGGCATCGACTACTTCCGAGGCTGTCTGATCATTCAGGGTTCCGCAGCCGACGGCGTCGACCTGGAGGGTGAGGACATGCTGGGCATCGCCTGGAACGCACACATCTCGGCGACCGGTGATCAGCTCCCAGCGATCCCACCCACCATCCGATACCAGGAGCTGGACCCCACCTGGAACTTCGATGTCGATGCCCACGACGAAACGACCCGCCGACTGCCCCGCTTGGCAGCTCTCTATCTGGAGTAAGCGGAAGCTCGCAGTCACAAGACGAGGTCCAACAGCAGAGAACCAGACTCCCGGATCACTGTCGGTCATCTCATCGGGCCATGCACACACCTCGGCTGACGAATTCGCGACACCTCAACATGCGCGCCCACCAGCCTCAGACCCGGTGAGGCCGGTGGGTTCAGGGAAACCGAAGTCTGTTCAGCGGGAACTCGCGGGTCGGCCCGTGTGCATCAGCTGCGCGAATCCGTGGGTTCGGCGGGAACCGCGGGGTGGGCTGCGAGGCGGCAGGCTTCGGCGGTGACCTCGGCATCGACCTGGTCCACGGTGTTCGCGGCCTGCTCCGCCACCGCATCCTCCTCGGATAACACCACCCACCGTTACCACCGAATGTGAGGCAGAGCCGTTGACCGTACAGACCCCCGTGGCGCAGGGCCGGGCCGGATCCTGGGCAGCCTCCAGTACCCGCTCGTGCAGGGCGACGACCGGACGGCGGCGGCGCGGCTCCGCCGGCTCGCCCCCACCCATGCCCGGCTGGCCTCCGCACTCGGCGAAGCGCTGTGAAGCGAGTACGGGCTCACGGCGACCCGGCGCCGCGGGGACGGGCTGCGCCCGGCGCGCCGGTCGGTACGGGTGGCCCCGAAGCGCGGAAGGCTGGCCGCATGAGGAAACTGATCTACGGGATGAACGTGACCCTGGACGGCTACATCGCCGCACCCGGCGACGACATCGCCTGGGGAGTGCCGAGCGACGAGCTGTTCCGGTTCTGGTCCGACCAGTTGGAGGCGACCGACCTGTCGCTGTACGGACGCAAGCTGTGGGAGACGATGAGCTCGCACTGGCCGACCGCCGACCGGCAGCCCGGCACCAACGATGCGGAGGCCGAGTTCGCGCGCCGCTGGCGGAACATGTCGAAGGTGGTGTTCTCCTCGACACTCGACGAGGTCGACTGGAACACCCGCCTGGTCACCGGCGACGCGGTCGCCGAGATCACCCGGCTCAAGGCCGAGGACGGCGGCCCGATGGACATCGGCGGCGCGACGCTCGCCGGTGCGGCCATGCGGGCCGGCCTGATCGACGAGTACGTACTGGCCACCGCCCCGGTCCTGGTCGGCTCCGGCACGCCGTTCTTCGCCGCGCTGGACCGGTGGGTGGACCTGCGCTTGATCGAGACGCGGACGCTGCCCTGCGGCGTCGTCCTGTCGAGGTACGAGACCAGGCGCTGAGCTTCCGTGCCCCCGCATTCCCAGCGCGGCGGCGCACCGGCCCCGCAGAAGGCTGGGGGCCGTCCCCGTCCGCAGGCGCGGTGCGCCCGCTGACGGAGACGGCCTCGTCGCGCCCGTCGCGACGGTGTCCGTCAGGCGAGCGTCACGGGAGCGCAGTAGGCGTACGCCTGGACCACGGCGTTGGTGGAATCCGTGGGGTTGTACGCCTGGACCAGCCACGCGTCTCCCGCGGCCGCGCCACTGACGCTGGCTTGCTGGGACACGTTCACGGTGACCCCGGACGACGAGCGGAAGCCTCCGGAGATCGCCTTCTGCCCTGCCGGGCACTGCGCGGTGCTGCCGACCGCGGTGCCGGGAGGGATGGTCACCTCGGGCCCGAGGACCTGCCGGAGGGTGAGGGTCGGTCCCGCGGGTCCGGCGGGTCCGGCAGGCCCTGCGGGGCCCTGTGCACCGGCGGCACCCGCCGCACCGGCCGCCCCTGCGGCACCTGCCGCCCCGGCGGCTCCCGCCGCGCCCGCCGCCCCGGCGGGACCGGCAGGCCCCGCGGGTCCGGCAGGTCCGGGCGGGCCGGGCTGCCCGCCGCCGCACTCCCCGTCGGACCCGTGGGGCCCGTCGTGGCACAGCTGCGGTGGCGCCGACTGCCGGGAGGACGGTGCCGCCTGCTCCAGCGCCTGCGCCTGCGGGGCCGCCCAGCCCATGAGCGCGCCGGATGCGAGGGAACCCGCCAGCGCGCACGCTCCGAGCCAGCCAACTCTCATCGGATTTCCTCTTCTCGTAGCACGGGGACCCCCGCGGGGATCGCGGGGATCGCGAACGCCACCATTCATATCGAGCGATGATCGGCACTAAACGGCGGCGAAGCCGTTGTCGCTCGGTTGCCCTCGCGGCCCGGGCCGTCTGGAGCTCGTCACCGCCTCGACGATCCTGCCGGCCGTGATCTACGGAGCGACCCCCGTTCTGCACCTGGCCGTACGCGGCCGCCTCGACCGGCGGTCCGGCTCCTCTTCTTCCGCGGCATGGTTGTCTTCGACCGTCAGGCCCTGGACGCGCAGCCCGTCGGCGAGGAGCCCGAACTCCGCTGACCGGCCCCGCCGGCGGAAGTCGGTCAGGCCTGCCTGGGATGCTCCGAGCATGGAGATGACTGTGCAGCCGACGATCGACTGCTCCGACCCGTGCCACCGTGAAACGCGAGGCCGACGCCACGTTGCGGGGCCGGGGTGCCGAGGGGCCGAGTGCCTGGCGATCGACGGATCGCAGATCTGTGTGCTGGTGAGAGGGGCCGTTCAGCGCCATGGGGGAGTACGGCCGGCACAGGGGTGTGCGTCGTGGGGTTAGGGGAGGGTTGGGCCGGTGGTGCCGTCGAGGGTGATGAGGTTTCCGGTGAGGTTGCCGTTGTTGGCGATACCACCGGCGCCGCGCTCGCCTCTGCGTAGTCATCCCTCGCCGCCGCTGCCGCCGAGGACGGCGATGGTGTCGGTGCCGCCTCCGCCGGTGATGGTCCGGTTGTAGCCGTCTCGCGCCGTTCCCGCCCCTGTCGTTCACGGCTCCGCTGTCGCCGGCGCTGCATCGGACGAAGATGGTGTCGTTGCCGGGGTTGCCGTCGATGGTCCCGTCGTTGCCGGTCTGGCCATTGCCCGCCACGGTGCTCGACGCGGTCTCGCCCTCGACGATGATGGTGTCGTTTCCGGCCCCGGCACTGCTCGGAGAAGATCGCCTCCCCGGGTCTCGCCGCCCGGCGTGGTGCCACCAGCAGACATGCCGTTACGACCACGGCGGGTATCCCCTGTGCAAGCCATGCCGCCAGGAGCAGCCGGTCCGCTCACGGAGACGAGCGCTGCTGGATCCCTGCTGCCGAGGCCGTATGGCGCCACCAGGTCTTTGACCGCGGGTAGGCGACCATCGGCATCACCGACCGAGCAATGACCAGCACGCCATCGATACGCAACGGCGTAGGCACCGGCTTGGCCCCCGGCTCCGTCTCGGGCCTGTCCGGCCTCTGCCGGGGCGCAGGATCCGTGTCCGCTCACCGCGCCCCTTGCCCGGCAAGTGGCCGGTGACGCCCCGAACGGGGCGACTTCCCCCACCAGCCGGCCCCCACCACTCGCGCCCACGGCCGTCCGCAGGCACGCGTGGGAGCGAACCTGACGGGGGAGGGCGGCACCTGACCGGCCAGTGCATGGCACGGCAGCCGAACCAGCCCCGGACCGGTGGCCCGAGCCCGAAGGAGCGTCGGTCGCGCCCGTGGATGGGCGGCCGGCACGCACTCGGGCCCCGACCCAGGGGGAGGGTCGGGGCCTGAGAAGGGGGCGTGTCAGGACGCCCGGGTCAGTGGCGGAAAGTGTCCTTGATGTCTTCCTTTGCCTGTCGAGCGTTGCCCTTGGCCTGGTCGGCGTGGCCTTCGGCGGTCATCCGCTTGTTGCCGGCGATGCGGCCGATGGCTTCCCTGGCCTTGCCCTTGGCCTGTTCGGCGGTGGCCTTGGTCTTCTCCGTGCCCGACATCGGGACCTCCTCGTGTAGTACCGGATTGGTCGTGACCTGACGCCTGCTCCAGATCGGCGACCGCAAACCCCCTCGCCGCCGACTGGGCGAACCGACTGCGCCACGTTGCGGCGGGCCGTCGCTCATACCCGGCCGTGCGGATAAGAATCGGGTAAAAGTCGGGTGCATGAGCGTCGCGGTGGCGGGCAGTCGCCGCTGCGGAGGTTGATAACTATGGTTCCCCTGCTTCTCGTTCTTCTGCTCATCCTGATCCTCCTCGGCGCCGGTTTCGTGGTGAAGATCCTGTGGTGGATCGCGATCGCGGTTCTGGTGCTGTGGCTGATCGGGTTCGTCGCCCGTCCGAAGGGCAGCAGCGGCCGCTGGTACCGCTGGTAGCCGGGCCTGCGGCACGTCCCGGCGATAGGCCAAGGTGGGCCGCTCCCCAACCCGGGGAGCGGCCCACCGCCGTGTGCCGTCCCCTGCCGCGTCAACTCCTCGACGCCGAGGACACGGGGTAAGGGCGGTCGCCCAGGGGTATGCGCGAAAGCAGCCGGGTCGGTCGTCGTGACGCAGCAGGGACCTGCTCACCTCCAAAGATCGGCGGCCGTCCCGGTCACACCGGCTCCGACTGAAAGGGACTCAAGGGACCGGCCTGGCCGAGCACCGCCCCAGCAGCGCACCGTCCGCGTAGGACTGCTTGTCATGGAGGGGCACCCGTTGCTGGCGCTTTGACACGAGGTCAACAGCAGGCTGAGCGCTGGGCGGCGTGGCTGATGGCGATTTTTGGGAAACGGCTGTGGCGGATATTTCGTGACGGCCAGTTCTAAACATCTCGTGTAGTTCTAGATGCCCGTTCCTCAGCATGGTGTTTGTGGGGGACGAACAGTTCTGGATCTGGTGTGGCCCGACGTCGAGCAACTGGGCATCGATGCAGTACGCGTCGTTGGGGATGCTGTGTGGATCGACCTGCATGCTCGGCAGCCGATGGTGACGTGCCCCTCGTGCGGCGTGACCGCCTCACGCGTGCACAGCACGTACATGCGACGCATGGCTGACCGCCCGCTGGGCGGCGAGTGCTGCTACGGCTGCGGATCCGCCGGTTCTTCTGTGACAACGGTCTGTGCCCCGCCGGACCATGGCGGAGCAGGTCCCGGGCCTGACCACGGGCCACCGGCGCCGGACCACGTCCCTCGCCCGAATGGTGCAGGCGATCGGGCTGGCTGTCGGCGGCCGGGCCGGTGCCCGGCTTGCCGGCTACCTACCGACGCAGACGAGCCGGGACGTGATCCTGGGGGAACTCCGGCGACTGCCGGACCCGCCGTCCGGCAAGGTCACGGTCCTGGGCATCGACGAGTTCACGTTCCGCAAGGGCGCCACCTACGGGACCGTGCTGATCGACGTCGAAACCCGGCGGCCGATCGACCTGCTGCCCGACCGCACCGCGGACACCGTGGCCTCCTGGCTCACCGACCATCCCGAAATCAGGGTGATCTGCCGGGACCGGTGCAGCACCTTCAGCCAGGCCGCTGCACGCGCGGCACCCGACGCGATCCAGGTGGCAGACAGGTGGCACTTGCTGTACTCGCTCGCCCGTGCCGTCGAACGAACCGCCCACCAGCACCGAGTCTCCCTGCGTAAAGACGCCGAGATCGACGATCTGGACCAGTGCCAGGGGCCGTCGAGCCCCGCATCCCTGGCGGCGCTGATCGGGCCACCGGAGCCCAGCGACCCACCAGACGGGCAGCTCTTGGCCCGAGTCCGCCAGTGGCACACCGACATCCACCAGCTGCGCGAACGCGGCTACCGCGGCAATCGCGTCGTGGTCACCAAGTACATCGCGACCCTCCCTGCCGGCACCGCCGCCCCGGAACCACGCCAGCCGATTCCCAGTCCCCGCCGGATCACGACCTGGATCATGCGCCGGCCTGACACCCTGACCGACGGCCGGCGCGATCAGCTCAACCGCATCCTGGACGCCTGTCCTGACCTGGACGCCGCCCGCGACCTCGCCCACGAGTTCAGTGCCATCGCTCGCGAACGCCGAGGTCACGACCTCACAGGCTGGATGACCCGCGCTCTCGATCAGGGGGCATCGCCGATCCAGGGCTTCGCCTCCTTCTTCCAGAACGACTGGGCCGCCGTCGTCAACGGCCTCACGCTCCACTGGAGCTCAGGCGCCGTCGAGGGCCGGGTCACACGCATCAAACTGATCAAACGCCGGTCATACGGCCGAGCGTCCTTCTCTCTCTTGCGAACCCTCGTCCTCGCACAGCCACCATGACCTTCACAGCTTCAGACGCGTCGCCCGCGCTTGGTCTTCGCGCGCACGCGGTCGCGAAGCTCGGCCTGGTAGAAGGCGGCTTTGTCACCGCCCAGTTTGAAGTACTCACAGATGTCGGCGACCGTTTCGGCGTCTTCCGCAGTGCCCGTGAGCCCGATCTGGACGAGCCCCCAGAACCCCTCTTGAGCGTGGTGCCTGCATCTGTCGCCCAGACCCGCGCCTTCTGTTGTATCCAGTGCATAGTCGCCGGAACCCGCGGCCACGAACAACAAGGTCTGCAGCAGCACGTCTCGGGCCAGTGGCGAGAGGTCGCCCGCCAGCGCGGCCATGATCACGCCAACCGCGGGCGGCGTGCACTCGAAGATGACGGTGTCTCCCTCGACGTGATCATCAAGGGTGTACCCGATCATGTCCCGGGGCGTCTCAGCAGTGATGATCGCCTCGAACAGAAGGGGCACATGCTCCGCAGAATCGCCGCAGCCGCACTTCAACGAAGCCCAATCGACCCGTCGCAGTTCCGCGCGCACCAGCTCACCGACCACCACCGCGGACCCCCAAGAGCCATGCCGGACCCCGCCCTCCGGCGCTAGCGATCAAGCATGACCCAGCTGTCGGCCCCACCGCCATCACGTGCTTCACGAAATATCCGTCGCGGCCAAATTTCAAGAGCCGCATCATCGTCGCCGCACGGGCCGGTACGAGGTCTTCCTCCCGGCCGGTCCGCCGTCGCGGCGGCCGTCGCCGCCGATCCCCGGGGCCCCTATGGCCCGGCCACCCGCACCGTTCTGCAGCGGGTCGCGCCCTGACGAACCTCGTGGCGCTTCGATGGAACCAAAATGTCGCCGGATTGATCTATACCTGTGAGGTCCGTTCGAGACCGCGTTCGAGATCCTTCAGTCTGCTCCGGAGTCCGAGTGAAACACCGTTCCGCCACGCTCTGCGCGGCCTTCGTCCTGTCCGGCGTCGCCGCGCTGTCCGGCTGCTCCAGCGACGGAGCTCCCGTCTCCTTCGCCCCGAAGGAGTCGGCGAAGCCGGGGGAGACCAAGGCCGCCAGTGACGTACGGATGCCGACCAACCCGCGTACGTGGGACCCGCAGAGGACGCTGCCGGACGGGACGCGGGTGGTGCACGTCGACCTGAAGGGGGCGAAGTCCGGCTTCACCGGCCGGGTGTGGGCCTGGGTGCCGAAACAGTACGACCGGCCCGAGTACAAGAACAGCGCCTTCCCGGTCCTGATGGCGCTGCCGGGTGCCGTGGGCTACCCGACGAACTACTTCTTCTCCAAGGAGTTCCGCCTTCAGGAGCGGATAGGGGAGGCCGCCGACAAGGGCGAGAGCCTGCCCTTCATCGTGATCATGCCGGTCCTGAACGCCAACAAGGACACCTACTACGACGGCAGCGACATACCGGGGCAGCCCAAGATGGGCACCTGGATCTCGGACGACGTCCCGGACCTGGTGCGGGAGAACTTCCGCACCTACGCCGACCCGAAGGGCTGGGGCTTCTTCGGCTCCTCCTCCGGCGGCTACGTGGGCATGAAGATGGTGCTCCAATACCCCGAGCGGTTCAGCGTGGCGATCGCCGGCGGGCCCGATGCGGCCCCCGACTCCCCGCTGTGGAACGGCCACCCGAAGGAGAAGCAGGAGAACAGCCCGGCCTGGCTGGCCGAGCAGCTGATCAAGAAGAGCGGCGGCGCGGGCGGTCCCTCGAGCAGCCCGTCCAGCAGCGCAAAGGCCGGTGCGAAGGCCAGCCCCAAGCCCACGAACAGCCCCTCGCCCTCGGCGGCGACCGGTCCCACCACCGGCTACAAGGTGTCGATCTCCTTCCTGATGGGCACGAAGGAGCCCAAGGCGGAGGTCGCGGCGCTCGACAAGCTCCGCCAGGAGATCACCAAGGGCCCGATCGAGACCAAGGTGACCTCCTTCGAGGGCGGCCACGACGGCTACAAGTACACGGACACCCTGTTCAACGGTGACCTGAAGTGGATGAGCGACCGGATGCGCGGCCCGGTCGCCGCGAAGTGAACCGTTCCGACCTCTCTGCCGCTCGAATGTGAGCCATCGGAGAGGATGGGACACGTGCCCAAGATTCCTACTGACTTCGGCTCGTCAAGGTGTTGTTGGGTGTCGAGGGTCAGGCCCGTGCCTGCTATGAAGCCGTCGGGGGTGCCGGGCCGGTACTGAAACCGTTTGAGACGGTTGCGGACGAGGGTTTCGAGTCGGTCGAGGGCTATGACGGCGAGGTGGGCCAGGCTGCGCTTGACGTGTGCCCAGACGCCTTCGACCGGGTTCAGGTCGGGGGCGTAAGCGGGCAGCAGGAACGCTGTCAGCCACGTCCGGTCCGACACCACCCGCGCCCGCCGCAAGGCTTTGAAGCTGTCCCCACCGGCCCTCGTTCAGGCCCCGCCGAGGTGCGCCCGGGGCCGCCGGCGCCACGGAACCCCAGGACACCGCCACCGGCCCCCTGGTCACCGATATGCAGGTACTGATGCGGCGCTGCGCTCTGGCCGGCCACCGGTGACCGGCGCCCGCCGGTACGCGCTCGGGCAGGCGGTGTTCGACCGCGACCGCCAAGCCCACGGCCGCGTAGTCGCCCTCTACCTATCCCCGCTGCTGGTGCGCCTGGCGGATACGGCCGGATTCCAGTGGATCGCCCGCACAGTCGCCTGCGAGCCGGCCCCACCGCCACCGGCCGCCGCCCGCGATGCGGAAGCGGGCCGGGGCGGGGTGGGGGTCCCGGCGGGGCGGGTGCCGGTGGACGTGGTGCCGACCGAACTGCGTGTCCGGGACCAGGTGATGGCGGGCGACCGCCTGGTCGCGATCACGGATCTGCGCTACCGGCACGGCGGCAGCCGCACCATGATGATCCTGGCGGGTGGCCGCCTGGCCGGCGCCGAGCGCAGGGTGCGTGTCTACCGCCCCCGCACCGCCTGAACCGATGTCCGGCGAACTACCGAATGAGCTATCCCGTTCGAGGCATCGTTCGAGGCCATGGCAACATGTTCCGAATGACGACAAACCGAAAGGTCCATGCCGCGTAATCGGCCAGGACAGATCCGCGCCGGCCTCCCGCATCGGCTCCGCGGACAGAGCACCAAGCCCGCCATCAACGGGCTGTCCCCGCGAGTGCTGTCCGAGATCGCCAGTCTTGAGCGCACCCGTAACTACCTGGACCCGGGAGAAATCGGCTGGGCCGTGCGCATGTGGAGTGACCATGTTCACCGGTCCGCGCGCGAGCTATGGCATCACTACGAGCACGGCGACGTGCACGAGTACTGCTGCGGCAATCCCCTGCAGGCCCGTGCCGTCCTCGAGACCGCCCTTCGGGCCATGTCTCTTTGCGGCGCCCGCGAGTTCCGAAAAGTCATCGCCCATCTCGACGGTCAGCTCGATCGACTCTCACTCCCGCCACCACCAGCCTGACCATAAAGCACAAGCTGGGTGCCTGTTCCGTATCCCCGTGGTCGCAGGTGTAAGGCCAGGTCTGCGGGAGAGCCGTCGCGAGACGCGTTCGGGGAGCGGTCACTGTGACCGCTCCCCGAACGGAACTTCTGGTGTCCATGAGCCTGCTGCGACGTGTGCAGCGGTCACTTGCCACCACTACGTCGCGGAGTCTCGCGGACAGTGGCGAGTGCGGCCCGAAGTGCTGGGCCGGCAGAGGGAGGCCCCGGACGCGGCGTGGGGTCGGCTACTTCTTCCCGGTGACCTTCAGCCGCCAGGTGACCTGGCCCAAGTGGACCGGGAACAGCTTCGTGTCGCCGTTACCCTGCATCCTGTTCATGGAACAGTCACCCTCGTCCGCGGTTGCGCCGCACGGGTCGTGGGTGGTGGTGACTTTCACGACTCGGCTGAACCAGCGGCCGCCCTTCTGCTTGACGTCACCGACCTCGTATTCCAACTCCGGCCCCACCTGATCGACTGCTGTCTCACCGCCACCGGCCTGGCCCTCAACCCACCGACTCCACCCTGAAATCCTCAGTGGTCCTGTTCCCATTGAACCAGGTCTGCCCAGGCAGGCCCGCTGCTCCGCCGCACTGGGGGTGGCTGCTGAGGGGCCGGATGACCGAGGCAGATGATCATTTCGGGGCGCAGGGCCTCGGTCAGGTTGAGAAGGGTGGCGACCGCAGCCCGGCTGAAGGACGTGACCGGTCCGGCTCCCAGGCCGATGCTGTGCGCCGCCAGCAGCATGGTCGCGGCAGCGGTTCCCACGTCGATGTAGGGGCCCGGGTTGGCCGGAGGGAACCCGTAGCTTTTGACGCGTGCCCAGTCCACACAGATGACGATCGCGGCCGTCGGACGCTGGAGCATCCCCGGTGAGACCATCCGTACTGCGCGCAGCAACGCAGGACGGGTGATGGCGACGTAGCGGTGCAGCCGCCGGTTGCCGGCGTGGGGCGCGTAGCGGGCGCTGTCGAGGACGGCTTCGACCTGGAGAGGGTCGACCGGCTCCGACGTCATGGCCCGTACGACGCGGCGCGTGCGGATGGCGTCGATCACGGCGGCGGCCGGCCCTGTGCTGTCGTTCACAGGCTGCTCCCGTCCAGGTCGAGTGAGGACGCCAGGTGCACGGCCACCGTGCGGCACAGGGCGTCTAGCCGGGCCGTGTACCCGTCAGGATCACCGGCCGCGACGGACGTCTCGCCGGAGCCTTGACGGATGTCCTCCAGGAAGGGACGCAGCCCGTCACTCGCCGCAGGCCCGATCATCTCGGCCAGACGGCTCGCGGCGGTGAGCAGGCGCAGCGGCGCGTACTCCGCCGCCTCGTCCAGCTGGGTACGCGCAGCTGTCACCAGGTAAGCGAGGAGCTCGACGGCATCGTCTTCGGCAAGCACGAAAGTCGAGGACACTGCAATTCCTCTCTCTGTCGTGGTTCCGCCCCCGCCGCGTCGTCCGACAGCGTCAGAGGGGCCAGCACTGCATTCTCCTGCCGGAGCCCCCGGGCCGCCTGTTGATTCCATGACGGTGCGCTGTACTGTCCGCGCCAGCGGCTGTGCCGCAGGTCCTGCCGATCGCTTGTAGTCGAGGACCGCACTGGCTACCAGCTCACCAGCTTCAAGCACTGGAACGCAGGCGACATCCCGGCGGACGGCTGCAACACCCGCGCCGAGGTATTGCTGTCGGAGGCGGTGGAATACTCGCAGATCGGTCCGGGCTGCACGCTGACGGGGGGCGTGTGGTGATCTTACAACGACGACACCACGGTCACCGACGCCTCCAAGCTGGACATCGACCACATGGTGCCCCTCGCCGAGACCTGGGATTCGAAGTAGGCGGAGTTGCCTTCCCCGCATCAAAATCGCGGTCCACAGGCACGGCGATGCCCTCGTAGGAGGCTGCCGATGGGGTGCCCGTTCAGTTGACGCCGTCGGCCTGATCTCGGCCGCTGGTGACAAACACCGCAACGTCGTATCGGGTGCAACGCCCGGGAAGGCCGTGAAGCTCGGGTGGCACGCCGCTGTCGGGTTCCAGAGATGTTCGTACCAATGATCAGCTATTTGGCAGGCACTACGCGGGTGAACACGGCAGGTGAAGTGGGGCATCAGCCGCGGCGATCACGATCGGGTTCTACGGTGTCCGCATCAGCGTAATCATGCGTCAGATGCCGGGTGGGTGGGTGTGACGGATGTTCCTCTGGTAGAAGCGGTGGCGGCCGTACGGGACGAACTGGTCGCGGCGGCGGCGCAAGTGGGTGACGATCCCGGGGTGGTGTTCGCGGTGGGGCCGGTGGCGATGGAGTTCGAGGTCGAGCTGCGGGCGGACGCGAAGGCGAAGGCCGGCTTCAAGCTGTGGGCGGTCGGCAGCGTGGAGGCCGAGGCCGGGGTGTCACGGGGGCGCACGCACCGGGTGTCGTTCACCCTCACCCCGAAGACCGCGGGCGGCGGGGATCTGCTGGTGCACGCGACGCGGCCGCGCCGGTCCGGTCCCGGGGACACCTCCAAGCGCATCGAGGACTGATCCCGCGGCCGGGCCAGGGACGCTGTTTGCCGGACCCGGCTGCGGGGCTTGTGTTCGGACGAGGCCGTGGAGGGCTTGGATGGAGCGGCGACGTCTGGCCGGAGTGAGTGGGCCGGGTGAGCCGGGTTCGGGGTATGCAGTGGGCGGGCGGCTGGTGCTGCCCTCCGCGCACGTCGCTGGCCCCGCCGGCACCCGGGTGGAGGTCTCCCCCTTAGGCGGCAGCGGGACGGTGGGTGGGTCGGTGGTGTGGTGCGGTACCCCGGCCGGTCGGGACGACGCAGCCCTGGTCCTCGTCGACGACGATCCGCACTGGCAAGCGCCAGCCGCGCCGGTGCGGTGGGGCCGACTGGTCACGGACCGGCCCGGTACCGGTTGTGAGACCTGGGGCGTACCGGATGTCGCCCAGCGTGAGGACAGGACGGTGGAGGCCGCGCAACTGCGCGCGGAGCTGAACCCGGGCACCGGTTTCGTGGGCAACCAGTATGTGATGGACCTGCTCCAGCACCCCCCGCAGTGGTCATCCGACGGCACATCTCCGTGGGGCGGCATGTCGGGCGCGGCCGTGTTCGCCGACCTACTGCTGGTCGGTGTGGTGGCCTCCGACCGCGCCTATTCCGGCGGTGGGCAGCTGAACGTCGTACCCGCCTACGTCCTCCACCACGACCCCGCCTTCCGTACCGCCCTGGCCCAGCATGGCCCGGGCGCGGATCACGGCTTGGAGGCGGTGGAACTCCAGCACCTCACCGATCCCGCCCAAGGCACCGACCGAAGCACGCAGCTGCCCTCCCCCGCGGCGCTGCTCGAAGCCCGGTACCAGACCGTGCCCTTCGACGGCCGCGAGGACCTTCTCGGCGAGCTGAGGGCGTGGTGCGCACGGGGCGGGTTCGGAGCCTGGCTGCTGCTCGGGCCGGGCGGGCAGGGCAAAACCCGCCTCGCTCACCACCTCGCCGCCGACCTCGCCGCCGACCACTGGGCCGTGCTGTGGCCGAAGGCGAGCGCCAGTGCGGACCAGCTGGCGGGGGTGCGGCACGTCGCCAGGCCGCTGCTTGTCGTCCTCGACTACGCCGAGACCCGCACCGAACAGCTCGCCGCCCTCGTCGAGGCCGCCGCCGAACACCCTGGCGCCACCCCGCTCAAACTCCTGCTGCTTGCCCGTACAGGCGGCGACTGGTGGCGCCAGGCCGCTACCGCCACACGCCTCGCCGGGGACCGCCTCGCAACTGCACCCATTCGCCTGCTCACCCCTCTGGAGAACGACCCCGCCGACCGGGCCGACCGCTACCGCGACGCGGCCCGCGCCCTGGCCACCGCCCTGCCACGGGTCGCCGGCATGGCCGGACACGACTGGACCACAAGTGCGGCCTGTCTGCCGCCGCTGCCGGACCAGGACGCCTACGGCAACGCCCTCACCCTCCACATGGCCGCCCTCGCGGACCTCCTCGACACCGCCGAGCCCCCAACCACCGTCGCCACCGGAGACCAGCAATGCGATGCCGCACTCCGTGGAGCCGCGGATGTCGAGGACCGGCTCCTAGACCACGAGAGCCGCTACTGGAGGCAGAGCGCTGCCGTTCTCGGCCTCACCCCGGGTCTGAGTCCCGCGACGCTGGAGACGGCGCTGGCCGCTGCCCACCTCGTCGGCGCCGCCGACCGCGAACAGGCCGACCGGCTGTGGCAACGGCTCCCCGCGCTGGCAGACCAGACCCGCGACCGCCGCAACCAGGTCACCACCTGGCTTGCCACCCTCTACCCCCCAACCACCACCCCGCTTCCGTGGGGCGCACTACAGCCCGACCGCCTCACGGAACGTCACGTCGGTCGCTTCCTGAACGCCGACCCCACCCTCGCCGACCGCCTCCTTCAGGACGCCGACCACGCCCAGACCGTACGGCTTCTCACCGTCTACAGCCGCGCCGCAGCCCACCCTGTCTTTCAAGACCGCCTCGACACCCAGCTCACTGACCTCTGCACACGCAACCCTCAGCTGAGCGCGCAGATCATCATCACCGCCACCCACACCGACCACCCCGCCCCCCTCGCCGCCGCTCTCAACATCACCATCTCCGACCCCGCTACCCCCACTACTGCTCTCACCACCCTCTGCGATCAGCTCCCGCGGAGCAGCCAGCGCCTCGCTGCCACAGCCTCTCACCTCATGCAAACCCTGGCCGACCGCTACCGCGTGCTGGTCCAGGCCGACCCCAACGCTCACCTGCCCGGCCTCGCCATGGCCCTGAACAACCTGGCCGTCTGGCTGAAGGAGGTGAACCGGGGGGAGGAGAGCCTGGCTGCCATCGAGGAAGCCACCAGGTACTACCGCGTGCTGGCTGAGGCCAGCCCCGACGCCCACCTGTCCGTCCTCGCCGCTTCCCTGAACAATCTGGCCGTCCGGCTGGGTGAGGTGGGCCGGCGTGAGGAGGCCCTGGCCGCCGTTCAGGAAGCTGTCAGGTACTACCGCGTGCTGGTCGAGGCCGACCCTGACGCCCACCTGCTCGACCTCGCCAAGGCCCTGAACAGCCTGGCCATCTGGCTGGGAGAGGCGGGCCAGCGTGAGGAGGGCCTGGCCGCCGGTGACGAAGCTGTCAAAATCAACCGAACACTGGCCGAGGCTGACCCCAACGACCACCTGCCCGCCCTTGCCGCCTCCCTCACCAATCTGGCCATCCGGCTCGGTGAGGTGGGTCGGGGTGAGGAGGGCCTGGCCGCCCTTGAGGAAGCTGTCAAAATCAACCGAACACTGGTCGAGGCCAGCCCCAACGCACACCTGCCCGACCTTGCCAAGGCCCTGGACAACCTGGCCGTCCGGCTGGGTGAGGAGGGCCGGCGGGAGGAGGGCCTGGCCGCAATTGAGGAAGCTGTCAGAATCAACCGCGGACTAGCCGAGACCAACCCCATGGCTTTCGAAGCCGCGCTACGACAATCTCTGGAAGTGGCAGCCTGGTTCGAAGCCCTCGGGCAGTAGCCCAGCGGGCGCACCTAGCCCCTCGGGCCACCATCCGCCGCAGCGCAACGCGACACCAGGCGCAGAACGTCCACCATTCTCTGGACGCCAAGGGCAGGCTGGAGGAATAGTGCACGTTTGGAATGACGCTCCCCGCCCACTGGCGCAAGTTCGTGGACCGCGCGGCATGTTCATGTTCATGCCCGGCCGCACGAAGGTCTGCTTCTCGCCCACCATCGACCGCCGGCATATTCCGGAGGCGCCCGCGTTCACCGACCTCGCCTGGTACCTGCGCGCTCTCGTACCCGTCCTCGCCACGATAGGGCTCGAAGGGTACGAAGCCAAAGAGATCAAGTACTGAGCATCCCGTTGCAACACCTCGTACCTGGCGGGATGCGCTGCGAGGCGGAGGGATTGCAGGATCGTTCCGCCAGGGGATCGCGCCATCATGGAGCTGGAGACTGTCGAGGGCGCCCTGTTCCCGGGCCTGACCGTAGTTGTGCGGCAGGCCGTCGTCCTGGATGACCACTTAATGATCGACGCGGCTGGCTGCGGGCCGCCCGGGGTGTGTCCCGCGTGTCAGCATCCGGCCGAACGCGTTCACAGCACGATCACCGGCCGCCGGCTTCGCGAACTGACGCTCCGCGTGGGGCGGGATCGCCTGGACAAGGTCGCGCGCGGCGTTGACAGTGCTCCGGGCACCTCAGGGCAGCAGTCCCCGGCCCGTAGAAGCGGGTGTCGCCATCCTCCACGACCGTGCTGAGCGGGGGGGGCTCCTACGCCAACTGGCCATGACGCCCGTCAGTCTGGACTCTGTTTCCTCAACCCCGCCGATACCGACGACCAGGCCTGTGCGCCATCCTGCGCCTCACCTTCCTCGGAGGGATCGCCGGTCCTCGCTTTCCCGGAACGGCCCGCGGCAGGTAAGTCGATCTTCTGGCGCTGTACGCGACGGCTTCCGGCGCTCACCAGCTGGAATCTGGCGCGCCCGTACCGGCGGGCAGCGCCGGGTTGGCGGGGCGCGGACCAGATCAGTTCAGCTGTGGCGGGACCCAGGTGTGGTGTCGAAGGATCATGCGCGTTGTGACTCGGGAGGGTGTCAGCCGCATTGCTGCATTGCGCAGGGTGACGGCCAGTGGATGGGAGAGCTGCTGGCCCATGCGCCCGGCCTGCCGGGCAGCCCGGGCGACGGCCTGGCTCCGGGTGCGGCGCATGGCGTTGTAGCGGGCGAGGGCGGTTTCGATGGTGGGCTCGGTGCCGAGGGCGGCGGCCAGGGTCACCGCGTCCTCCATTGCCTGGCAGGCGCCCTGTCCGAGGTTGGGGGTCATCGCGTGTGCCGCGTCGCCGAGCAGCGCGATCCGTCCGACCGTGTACGAGGGGAGCGGCGTGCGGAGTTCGCTCACGTCGTGGTGCAGCACGGCTTCGGTCCGGGTCGCGTCGAGCAGGGCGGGGATCGGGTCGTGCCAGGCGTGGAACCGTCGGCGCAGTTCGGCCAGTGGGTCGGCGAACCTGGTCCCGGCAGCGAGGCTGAGGACGGCGTGCCACTCGGCTCGCCCGTCCAGGAAGGCGATGTGCCCGAACTCCGCGCCGCGGCCCCAGGTCAGCTCGAAGTCGGTGCGCAGGTCGACCGCGTGCTCGGTGATGGCGCGCAGCACCGTCGAGCCGCCGTAGACCGGGCCGGGGTGGTCTGGGAAGAGCCGGCTCCGGACTTTGCTGCCGATGCCGTCGGCCGCCACCACCAGCTCGGCGTCCAGGACCGTCTCGCCGCAGCCGACTTGAACCGTCCCGGCGTCGATCTGCTTGACCGAGGCCGCCTCGGAGCCGATCAGCATTGATTCGGGGGGCAGGGAGTCGCGAAGCAGCCGGTGCAAGGTGGAGCGAGGGATGCCCATGATCGGCGTGCCCACCGCCTTCTCCAGCGCCGCACCGTCCATCCGGGCCAGCCAACCGCCCTGGGGCGTGCGAGTTCCGCCACTGTACTGGCCTCGCGATGCATCTCGTACCGCCTCGCCGACGCCGAGTTCGTCCAGCGCCCGAAGGCCGTTGGCAGCCAGTGAGATGCCCGCCCCCGCGTCCTCCAGCATGGACGTGCGCTCGACCACCGTCACGTCCCATCCGATGCGGCGCAGGCCGATCGCGGCGGCGAGCCCGCCGATGCCTCCTCCGACCACTACTGCCTTGCTGCCCATGCCGAACTCCGATTCTTCTACAGCTGTAGAAAACGATCCTATGTGAATCTCTACGGGTGTAGAAAGGGGTATGGCCTCGAATCGACGCACTTTCCTCGCGGACTCCGCGATCGACGTACTCGCCGACGAAGGGATCCGCGGCCTGACCCACCGCGCAGTCGACCGCAAAGCCGCCATGCCGCCCGGCACCACCTCGGCCTACTACCGCACCCGAGCCGCGCTGCTCACCGCACTCGTCACACGCCTGGTCCAACTCGACCAAGCAGAACTGCAAACGATGCCCGAAGAGCTACCGCCCCTGCGCACCGTCGAGGACATGGTGAACGGCATGGCACTGCTCACCCGACAGCGACTCACCGGCGAGGGACGCCGCCGCTCGCTCGCCCGCTACGCCTGCGCCATCGAGAGCGTGCGCGACCCGGAGCTCCGCGAGATCCTCGTACCCCGCGAGAACGCCGGCCGCGAGGCCGTCCGACTGTTCCTCGCCACGCACGGCGTCACGGATGTCGAGAGCCGCACTCACATCCTGCTGACCTGCATCGACGGACTGGTCTTCGACAGGCTGGTGAGCGGCGGCGACGTACCGCGCGAAGCCATCGAAGGGCTGGTCGCCGCCGCCCTGCGTTAGGTTTCCGCTCGACGTCGACGAGATCGACCACGACGGGCACGGTCAGCAGAACGGGATGGCACCGCTTCGGCCGGTGCGCCCTCCACACGTGCACGTGGAGCGGCGACGACGGCGGGGACGACCTCCAGCGAAGCTCAGCCAGCTTCGGGCTGAGCCCGGAAGGCGGCCCCGGCAAGCGGGAGCATCAGGAACGCGACCGCCAGTACGGCGGGCAGCGCCAGGGCGATCGGCGGGCGGGACCGGGAGACACGGCGGGCCATCAGCACGTCCGGAAGCTAGAAGGGAAACAGCACAACAGAAGGGGGAGGGGCCGCAGGCGAG
Organism: Streptomyces sp. NPDC002181; assembly: GCF_042890485.1. Lineage (NCBI taxonomy): Bacteria > Bacillati > Actinomycetota > Actinomycetes > Kitasatosporales > Streptomycetaceae > Streptomyces > Streptomyces sp. NPDC002181. Next base: position 182,060 of record NZ_JBIASC010000014.1, read on the forward strand.
CGGGGGAGTCCGGGCCGCGGCACGCAGTACCAGCAACCGGCACAAGACTGGGATCCCGTCCGCGGGTTACCGCTGCTACGGCTTTTGGAAGCCGGCCTGTTGGAGGATCTGCTGGGCCTCAGGGCTCGACAGCCAGGTCGCGAAGGTGTTCGCGGCGGCCTGGTTCTTGGTTGCCTTGAGGGTGGTGGCGGGGTAGGAGGCGATGGCGTTCTGGTCGTCGGGGATCTCCACCGCGTCGACTGTGCCTTTCGGGGCGATGGCGTCGGCCTTGCAGACGAGGGCTGGTCGGCCTCGCCGAGTTCGAACCGCCGCGACCACCGCCGACGCTGCCAAGGACATCGGCCTGAAGGCCGGTGTCCTTCCCCGGCTGTCACTCATCACGAGACGCGAGCGGGCCGTCCTGGATCCTGGAGATGGACAGTGCCCGACACCGACACCGACACCGACACCGACACCGACATTGGCTGGGCGGCGGAGGGGAACAGGCTCTTCGGTCCTTGGCACCGGAACGCGGGCACTGTGACGCCACTTCCGGAGTGTGCCTTGACCCCGCCCTTCCGAACCGTCCGGATCGGCAGGCCGCGTCGACGTTCGCTATGACGCGGGCTGAGGCCGATCCCTCTTGTCGTCACTGCGGCGTGTGTGCTGCAGAGCACCGGCCCCCGCGGCGATCACTTCGGCGAGCCGGTTGGCGAAGGCCGCATTGCATCCTCCGAGTCGGACGAAGCCGTGGCCGGCCACCGGCCCGTCGTTGCTCAGGGAGGGAAGGGTCATGCCCGCGAGCGCGAGCGCTGCCTGAAGACTGGTGACGGCCTCTTCGCCGGCCTGGTAGGCGGCATCCTGGCGCCGCTTGTACCGGATGCGTTCGGTGTGGGTCATCTCGTACACGGTGCTGCTGACCTCTCTTGGCAGGTGTGGGTGTTGAGGCGCAGGGCGCCTTGTTTCTTTGGTTTGGCGGGTCATGCCCATCCGCCGGGTGCGCCAGCCCCTTGCAGGCAAGGCCCGTGGCGGCTGCGGTAGTGGTCACTGAAGCCGCCCGCACGTCGCAGAACCCGGCGCCGTACGTCACCGGGCACGGCGTGCTCCACGGCTGACGGCCGTTGATTCGGGGTTGTCGCAGTGACCGGGCGCCGGGTGTGCGGAGGTGGGGTCTGGACTGCATCGTGGTGGGAGGGGCCCAAGACCTGCCCATGTTGGGGCAAGGGTGGGTAGACCGTCGGGCTGAGTCTGCGCACGGCCCGTGACTATCGGTTTCGATCTTCGTTTCAGAGGTGCAGGACAACACCCCTTTGACGTATGGGAAGGACAGGGTTGGGCAAGGAGTTAGCGGCTGTTACGTCCTTTGCCCTGTGTGGTGGCCGCCCATGGGGTGCTCGACCTTCTTGCGTCGTTGCCCGGCTGAGGAGGTTCCGCCGGGACGCTCGCCCAGGATTCTCATTCCTCCTCTTGGACGGCGGACTGATCTTGCCGGTCGCACAACGATCAGCCGGCCACACACCGCTGACGGTACGCACCTGGGCCCGGCCCTCCTGCGGGAGCTCACCGAACCTCGCCGGGCGGGCAATCGGAGAACCCCCACACCCTGTCGGCATGACATCGCTCGTCGTTTCCATGCAATCGCGCTCCACCACTTCTCACGGTGACCGAACCCCACTGCCCGAGCGGGGGGCCCTGACATCGGCGGGCACGAGGGGCACTGCCCCACGCGTACGCCCGTCATGCGTCCCAGCCGAATCTGTGACCGCGGGACGCAGAGTGGACGACTCTGTCGTTATCTGCTGCGGGGTAGCCGGGACGGACGCTGCCAGGGTTGAGTCTGGCGGCGGCCGTCTGGTCGAGCGGAACCGACGCAGAGACCAGCGGGTTCCGATGTCGCGGAGTGGTTTGGCGAGGCGGTCGCGTGAGTGTGATCTGCCGGACCAGCTGTTGGAAGCAGGCCAGCGCCGCGATGGCAGGAAGAGCAGACGCTGCTCCGGCGGCGATCGTTCTGGGTGCCTGGGCTACGCACAGAAGCGTGGCCAGGGTGGAGAACAGCAAAACGACGGACCAGGAATGAAGCGCGCGGCGCTGGTGCAGAGCAGATCTGAGGATGGACAGGGAGGCGACCATCCAGGGGCCGTAGATCAGCAGAGGCCACCAGCTGAGCACATCGCCGTCCGTGTCGGGTCCCGCGCTATGACGCAGTGCGTCGCAGATGGCGAGCCCACTGAGGATGCTCACCACAGCGGCGATCGCGCCCACCAGCGCGGCGGTGAACACACTGCCCGTGTGAAGCAGGGTCACTACCGGCGACTTCGACTTGCTCCGGCGGTGCCCGCCGGAGGGTGGCGCGGGCGGGCGTTCGGCGGCGTTCTGGCTGAGACCTGGGGCCCACCCGCTGGTGCTTGCCGTGTCACCGAGGACGTCCCGGGGGAAGCGCTCCGGGTGCCCAGGAGCAGCGCTTTCCTGGAGAAAGATGGCTAGATCCTCCACCGGATCCCACGACGGATGCGCCATACCGGTCCCACCGAGCGCTTGCCCGGTGTAGGGGTGCTGCACGCTCTCGGGGCGGTCCCAGAACATGGAGGTCTCGGGCTGCGGGTGGAGGCCGTGGACGTCCGGGTACCCGTACGGCTCATACACGGGAGCTGCTACCCGGGCACCCGTCGACAGCCGTAGCGGACGCTGCCGTGATACCCAACCGCCTGCCGAACTCGATCTGGAGCACGCTCATCGTATGGAGGAAGTCCTCAAAAATCGCAGAGGAGTATCGAAGATCGATCTCTAGCTCCGCGTGCCTCAGCGTGGCGTTCCGGATCCCGCCCCAGCCCACGGAGTGTGGAGTGAACATCCACTTCCCGATCCGGGTGGCCCCAGCGGGAGAGCTGTTTCTCTGCCCGTCTTCGTCCGCTGTCCTGCGGAGGGATACGGGGAGCTTTGCTGTTGTCATATTCCATAAACGCTCTCGGCGATGATCTGGGTGTGTGCCATACGGGTGATGGTGGTCGGCGAATAAGCATTGACCCGCCCTGTCGGCTTTCCAAACCAACCCGGAGGGCCAAGAGCTCCACTCCTTTTCGCACTGCCAAACAGCGACCGCAAACGCTGTGAGCTGCGAGGCAGGCAGCGCGACGGACCCCTCCTGCCATGCCGCACCGGGCAGTCACATGCAAGCCCCGATGCGACGGTGTGCCGCCTGCCACCCACCTGCTGCGGCGCTCATGCATGGCGGGTTCGCCTGTATGTCCAGCCTGTTCCACAAGCCGCCGGCCTGTCTGCCTCCGCGGCGTTGCCCGCCATCGCCTGCTCTGGCGGACCCTGGTCTCCTCCTGGACGGCGGCCCCGCCGCGCCAGGGAAGCGCGCTGGTCTTCGGAGGGCGGTCCGCCCGGTCTCCTGCCGGCTGCGTTGGCCGCCACGGTCATCGACTGATCATCGTCAAATAGATTGAGATGCCGCAGCCGACAGATTGCTGCGCATGGCTGCAATCGGGGGAGAGGGCGCAACTCTGCATATGCCTCTGCGTTATGCGGAGGGTCCGCCAGGGCTCAGGTCCTGCGCATCCCCATGAACCTCAGCCTCTGAAAGGACCAGCTGTGGGAGGCATCCTCCTTTGGATCGTGCTCGTTTCTGCCGCAGTAGGCGCAAGTTGCACCGCGCTCACGTCATCCGGGACCGGGCGGCTCTGGCATGTGGACACCCGCGAACTGAAGCGCCACCGACGCTTCAAGAACGTCCTGTCCCTTCATGCAGACGCCGCCCGGTCATCTCGCCCAGCTGCCGCGGCTCCGGCACAGCCGAGGAGGATCCTCGCTAGCGTCTCTCCTCGTGCAGGCGCGGATCCGCTTCGACGTCGTGGGCCGGCCACCCTGCACGCCAGACCGCCAGGGCAGAGCACCTTGCCGGCAGCCGACACCAATCGGTGAGCGAGTGCATCATCGGACGGCTCGCCAGCCCTGGACTCGGGCGATACGAGGGCGTTGTCGCGGCTGCCGGAACACCTCTGGGGCCGCAGGATGCCTACACCCGGATGATGAAGGGTCTAGGTCAGGTGAAGGCCAGGGATACGACCTTGGTCATCTGCGTTGTCTTCGATCATGAAACGCCTCGCGAGCCGCGGCCTGAAGAAGCCGACACAGAAGGTCGGCGCGTTCCATTTCCGCGCTTCCGTAAGCATTGCTTTTCCCCTCATCGTCACGCGCATCAGGTCGAAAGGACGGCTGATATTGCCGAAAAACCCCGGCAATCTGGGCATTGCCGGTTTCTGGCCCTGAATGCCGCGTAGAAGCAGAGGTGATGTGGAGGGCGGAGGATCGTTTCGGCCGATGTGAATGACAGATTCCGTTTGCCGGAGAACTTCCGCAGGCCCAACCACGTCAGCCTGCTCGATGCCGGCCAGCGGGTCCGCGGAGGTCCCCGACTTCCAGGTCTTGCCGTCGGTGCTCTCGGCGATGGTCTGCCCGGAGGCGGTGAACGCGACGTACCGGTTGCCGTCCCACGTGACGCCCGCGAAGGAGTCCGTGACCGAGGCGTCGTGGCGGGTCCAGGTGGAACCGTCTGTGCTCGAAAGGGCTGCACAGTGCGGTCCGTCGGGCGCTGTGGCCCGCTGCGGCCGGCACCCGGTATGCCGGTTACACCGCCTGGCGCATGGTCACCGAGCCCCTCGCCGAGCCGCCCCGCGAGGGCGCGGCGACCTGGGGTCGCGGGGCGAGGTTCGGCTACACCGCGCTGCCAGGCGGGCGGATGTACTGCTTCGCGACCGCGACCCTGCCGGCGGGAGCAGCCTCCGGCCCGTCCGAGTACGCCGAACTGCTGGGCCGGTTCGGGTCCTGGCCGGATCCCGTTCCCGCCCTGCTGGCCGCCGTCCCCGCCGGCGCGGTGCTCCGGCACGACTTGTACGATCTGCCGCCGCTGCCTTCCTTCGTCCGCGGCCGGGTCGCGCTGATGGGCGACGCGGCCCACGCCATGACCCCCAACCTGGGCCAGGGCGCGTGCCAGGCGCTGGAGGACGCGGTCACCCTCGCCCACTGCCTGGACACCACCCCGGACGTGGCCGCCGCGCTGCGCTCGTACGACCTGCTGCGCCGCCCGCGGACCCAGGCCATTACCCGCCGCTCCGCCCGGCTCGGCGTGGTCGGCCAGCTGTCGTGGCCGCCTGCGGTGCTGCTGCGCGACACCGCCGCCCGGCTGACGCCGACGCGGGCAACGCTGCGTTCCATGACCCCGGTGCTTGGCTGGACCGCGCCCGGTGACCCGGTGACCGAGACGGAGAACGAGAGCCACTGATGCCGGACTGCTTGGTGAACCGGCCCAGGTTCCCTCCCGCACCCTCCGCATCGAGGGGAGCTCCAGGCCGACGCCCGGAGGGAACCGGACATGTTGAGAACGCCCCGCGCAATGGCATGGCCACGTCAATTCATTCATGACATTCTGAGCGGCCCCTCAGGCTGCGTCCGTCAGGCGTCGCCGTGTATGCCCCCGGAGGCATGTGTCCATGTCCGCATCGCGAAGAAGTGCTTCACCAGGAAGAACCGCGTTGAACGGCCTCCTCGTCCTGGCAGCGACACTCGCCATGATGTGGCTGCCCGCCGCCGGGCAGGCGCGTGCCTACGGCCCCGCCGCGGCGGAACAGGTCCGCCTCGACTCGTGGATGGGCGACCTGTCCTCGCGCCTCGCCCGTACTCCGCTCAACCGGATCGCGATGCCCGGCAGCCACGACGCCGGGTCCTGGAGCATCACCGCGCGATCGGGGCAGTGCCGCACCGGCTACATCTACGACCTGGCCAAGACCTTCCCGCAGCTGGCCGCGAGCGTCTCCAGGACCCAGCGCGTGTCCATCGCCGAGCAGCTCGCGAACGGGTCCCGCTACGTCGACCTGCGCTTGTGCAAGCAGGACGGCCAGTGGTTCACGTACCACGGTGCCCCGCTCGGTGCCCCGTTCTTCGAACCGGGCGGGGAAGCCGAGCAGATCGGCCGGTGGATCGCCGCCCACCCTGCGGAGATCGTCGTCGTCAGCCTGGCCGTTTCCGCCCCCGCGGCGGACCTGCCCGCGGCGACCTTGGAGGCGTACGACGGCTTCGCTGCCGCCGCCGGCACGGCGAGGATCGCCTCCCAGCAGCAGTTCTCGCCGACGTCGACCTACGGCAGCCTCGTCGCCGCGGGCAAGAACGTGATCCTGCTGGACGACTCGGGACTGGCCGACCGGGCGCTGGCCTGGAATGCCACCGCCACCTCCTCCGGCCGCGGCAGCTACCCCGCCGACAGCCCGCCGGTTGGCAACTACCTCAGGGACTTCGCCGACCCCCGTGCACTGTTCGCGGAGACCATCGCACGCGACCGGGCAGCGTTGGCCAGGAACCCGGGGGAGGACGCCGGGAAGTTCTTCGTCATGGCCGGAATCGTCCAGCCGGACACCCTCCTCGGCCTGGCAGGCCTGCAGCAGAGCTTCACTGCGCTGCCCGACTCGATGACGTGCGCCTCGGGCTCCTTCTACGACCCCCGCAACGCAGGGGAGTGCTGGAGCTGTCCGGCCGAATACGTAAGGAACGTCACCCCCGTTACCCAAGGCGACGCCTGCTGGCTGCCCAGCCGCGCGGTCAGTACCGCCGCGACATACGTGCGCAACGAAACCTGGGCGTGGAACTGCCCCTCCGGTACTTTCTGGGACCCCCGCATGGACACCTTCCCGTGGCAGGGACAGTGCTGGTCCTGCCCGCCCGATTACCTGCGCAACGTCACTCCCGTCACCAGTGCGAACGCTTGCTGGCGCATGACGCCCATACGTCAGGCCCCGGCGTCCTTCCGTGGTCCTTCCGGGATCACCCGTACGTTCCTCCTGGACCGTGCGGCTTCCTACAACGCGCTCCTGCATCAGCAGCTCATCGGCCCCTGGAACGTCCCTGACCTGCGAAGGAACCTGAACATAGTCGCCGTGGACGACGTCACCGGAGCCCCTGACGGCCTTCAGCCCGCAGACCTGGCCCGCGCGATCATCGCCTACAACACGGCATGACACCTGCCCCTGTGCCCCCGGGCGGCCTCCGAGAGAAGCCGCCTGGGGGCACAGGCCGCCGCCGGAGGCGACCACGCAGCGCCGTGAGCGGCGCGCGTTTCAGAAGGGGGCGGTCCAGCCGCTGTCGGACGTCCAGGTCAGGTAGCGGGCTTCCCCGCCGTCGCGGTCGGGGTCGACCTGCCACAGCGCCTCGCACGCCTCCGGCGGGAGGGTGGCAGGGATCTCCACCGTCACCTCCGTTTCGGGATCCTCCACGACCAGCGTGATCTCACGGTCTGCGCGTGTGAGGCGTAGCTGCTGGAGCCATCCGTGGAGTCGTCGGCCGGCGGTGGCGGCGGACTCGACACTTGCCTCGGCCGCCATTTCGCCGAGCTTCGACACATATCCGTCCCCGAACTTGATCAGCAGGTAGGTCAGCGGGATCCCGATGGACAGGCTCCACGACGACATGTCCCTGCGCTGGTTTCCGTGCACCGACACCTCGGCATCGAGGCCGAGATCAGCGAAGAGGGAACGGAGCGCCGTTCGGTCGGTCTCGGTGACCGGGGTCTCGGTCCTGACCTCAAGGATGCTCACGCCGTCAGTGCCCTTCGTCGGATTCATGGGTGGCTTCATGACTGCTGTTCGGCAGCTCGGTGACCATCAGTCCTGCCCAGTCGACCGGGCTCGCCCGGGGGAGCGACCGGTAGACGGATTTCACCGCGTTGTTGATGCGCGCGGTGAATTGGCCGGACGGGGCGATGTCGCCGTACACGGACTTGAGGATCTTCGCCGTCGATTCGTCGGGAAGGTCCCACGCCCCGGCGGCGAGCGCGGAACAGCCGGTCGCCAGCGCGGTGGCGATCAATCCGGTCGGGTCGGATCCCGCGTCGGAACCGGAACTGCAGGCAGCGGCGACGAAGAACGGCGGGAGCGGGAGCCCGAGCAGGTCCGCGCAGACCAGAGGGCGCCCACCCACGAACTGGAACTGGTACGCGAGCCCCTCTCCGCTGCCGTGGGTGGAGAGCACGAGAACGTCGGGCGAGGTCTGCTCCAGGGCCGGGGCCAATTCCTCCGCCCGGTGGATCAGGGTGAGCTCCACCGCCCCGGCGGCCGCGAGATCGCTGAGCGCCTGCAATTCCTGCATGCTGCCTGGCAGTTCCGGATTGAAGTAGGCGACGACGCGAGTGGTGGCAGCCGGATCGCGCGGAGCGGAGACCGCCCTCGTGTGCAGGAGCAGACGGAGCAGAGGAAGCCGGTTCACCGCGGCGTGGTCGGCCACGACGGTGCCGGCCGAGAGGGGAAGCGCCGCGACCGGCAGAGCCCGGAGGGTGTGGTCGGCGACGACGTTCAGTTCGCGCACCGCGGTGTTCGCCAGCAGCCAGTCGCGCAGCGGGACGGGGATGAGCTGCGCGGCGACCCCGTCGCGGATCTGATCCCAGCGGGAACTGAACCTTCTGTCGTTGGACATGACCGAGTGCAGGATGCGGGTCTCCTTGACGGAGAGCTCGAAGCTACGAACGCCCGGAGCGGACCCGGGAATCGACCAGGTGACGACTCCGGACAGGCCCTCCGAGTCGTCGTCGGTGGCTGTGACAGACAGGATCGCGGCGGTACCCGAAGCGGCGACGAGGGCTTCGGCGTCCAACGGGACGGGCACGTAGAGGCGGGAGAACTCGCCGGACACCATCTGGCCCAGCTCGGCCTGCAGTTCCCCGAGACGCCTCTCCCAGTAGGACAGGGGAGGTCCGAACGGTCCTGTCTCCGCGGTGGACGAGGCCGGTCGCTCGACGCACAGGACGCGCAGCCGGTCGATCTGGGCGAGGAGTTCGGAGAGCCGAGGGTCGAGAGTGCCGGAGGTCTGTCTCAGCAGTGCGGCGAGGGTGTCCTCCCGCGCCGCCTCGGAGGCTTCCAGTGCCGCCTGCCCGGCCTGACGGACCCCCTGCCCTGCCGCGATCACCGCCACGTCGAGGAAGCGCTGGTGGTAGTTCTTCTGGGCGGACAGCAGGCGCTGCCGGTGGCCCGTCGTGCCGGTCCGCCCACTGGCGAGAACGAGGTGACGGACCGCGTCGCGGATCAGTGCCACGGCTTCCTCGTGACGGCCCAGAGCGCTGCAGATCTCCGCGTCGAGCGCCAGCAGCTCCAGCCGGGCCATCGGCGCGTCCACTCCCCGTACCCCGTCCAGGCCGGCCCGTACCGCCTGCCGGGCGGCCTCGAACCGTCCGCTCGAAAAGAGGGCTGTGCCCAGGACCGCCTGGGCGTCAGCCGTGATCACGGGATCGGCGGACGCCAGGTCCGCCGCGGCCCGCGCGCACTCGGCGGCGCGTTCGGCGCGTCCCGACACCAGGTGGGCGCGGCCCAGCATGCCGAGGGCCTCCGCCCTGGCCGTGGCGGCCTCCGGAACCCTCACGGCCAGCTCGCAGGCCTGTTCGAGGTTGTCGATCGCCTCGTCCACCGATCCGGCGAGCGCCTGGCCCTTGGCGTACTCCGTGGCCGCCCGCAGGACCAACGTCATGATCGCGATGGGGTGGGTAGTGCTGAAATCGGTCTCCGGGAAGTAGTGGAAGAACGCTTCCAGGCAGTCGTGTGCGTCGTCGTACTCGTCGAGGAGCAGTTGAATGGAGGCGCGGGCGACGAGGGCACCGAGGAGCACCGGGCCGTCCTTGCGGCGCCGCGAAGAATCGATGACGTCGGCGCATGTCGCCAGGGCCTTGCTGACGTCGCCTCGCCAGTGTTCCAGAGTGGCCAGGTTGAGCCGGGACTGGTCGATGCGGTGGTAGGCCTGATCGGCGAACAGGCCGCCGAGGCCGCTGATCAGCTCGGACACCGCGCTGATTGCCTCGGAGTACGCGCGGGCGGCCTCGTCCACCAGTTGTTCGGAGACCAGGCCGGAAGCCTCCACCATGCGAGCTTCCCAGGCGATCAGGGCACGTTCTTCCGAGCCGATACGCGGTAACTCGCTCAGCGCGCGGTCCAGCGCCTCACGCCACCCGGGGTTCCGCAGCGCCTGGCAGGCCCTGGCCTGCAACGTCCACGCGAGCGCGGCACGGTTGGCGCGACCGACGGAGCTCGCCAGTTCCGCCGCCTCCCCGGCGACCTCGCCCGCACGCTCATACTGCTGGCCGTCATAGAGCGCGGAGGCGTGGGAGATGGCCCGATGCAGGGTGCGGGCAGTGGTCATCCGCTTGATCAGTGACACGATTCCCCCGTTGCGCCCTCTTGCCAACTGCACCGAATCTACTGCAGCTTGTGGGGCTCTCGCTGACAAATCACCCACAACCTCGACCGCCTGGACTACACGACGGTGACCTCGCGCAACGCACTGCGGGCCGCCGCCACGAGAAGGTGGAGCAGGCCGTCGACGTCCATGGCTGCGACGGCGTACAGGTCAATCAGGAGATCCCGCTCGCCCGTGGTCATGTGGTCGAGCGCGCTGGAGAACTTCTTCTGCGCTCTGGTCGAGCTTCCCGGTGGCGCTGATCAGAACCGAGCGGCCGCAGGGTGCTGGACGTCCACGCTGATCAATGTTCTGCTCCCGTCTCCCGAAGGCTCCGGACCCACGGGACCCCATCCTGGCGCGACGGTTCCTGGTGCTCGCGGCCGCCGTGTGGGTCATCATGCGGGTGATCGGTTCGGTGCGGCTCGTCGTCCTCGCCTTCGTGGCCGCGCTGCTGATCACCGCCGTGCTGGAACCGACGGTCTCCCGGCTGCACCGTGCGGGGCTCTCCCGGGGGCTGTCCACCGCACTGACCGCGCTCTTCGGGTTCGTCGTCCTGGGGCTGATCGGCTGGTTCGTCGTCTGGCAGGTGCTCGACGACCTGGACAATCTGTCCGGGCGGCTCCAGGAAGGCATCGAGGAACTGAAGCGATGGCTTCTCGACAGCCCCTTCCACGTGACCGAGCAGCAGATCAACGATGTTGCCGGCAGCCTGAGCCATGCCATCGGCACCAGTACCAGCGAGATCACCTCGACGGGGCTCCGGGGCGTGACCGTCCTGGTGGAGATGATCACCGGAATGCTGCTGGCGATGTTCTCGACGCTCTTCCTGCTGTACGCCGGCAGGCGCATCTGGCAGTGGACGCTGAAGCTGGTCCCCGCCGCCGCCCGCCCGGATGTCGCCGACGCGGGACCGGCCGCCTGGGGCACCCTGACCGCCTACGTCCGAGGAACCTTGATCGTCGCCTTCATCGACGCACTCTTCATCGGTCTCGGCATCTACTTCCTGGGCGTGCCACTCGCCGTGCCCATCGCCGTGGTGATCTTCCTGGCCTCGTTCGTGCCCCTGGTGGGCGCCGTCGCGTCCGGGGCCCTCGCGGTGGTCGTCGCACTGGTCACCCAGGGGGTGTTCACCGCGCTGTTGACCCTGCTGGTGGTGCTCGTCGTCCAGCAGATCGAGGGCCACGTGCTGCAGCCGTTCATCCTCGGAAGGGCTGTACGGGTCCACCCGCTGGCCGTGGTCCTGGCCGTCGCCACCGGGGGAGTGGTCGCCGGCATCGGCGGGGCGGTCGTCGCCGTCCCGCTGGTCGCCGTGTCCAACACAGTGATCGGGCACCTGCGCGCCCACGGCGGGGCGACGGTTCGGCGGACGGGCCCCCGCGGCGGTCGAGCAGGAGCGGGCGGATCCGCCCGCGGAGCCGGACCAGGAACCCGCCTGACGCCCGGGCCGGGTCCGCTGGCCCGTCCATCCGGCGGCGTCGGTGATGGGGATGCTGTTGGTGAGGTGGTCGAGGCGAAGAAGGGGCGGAGGCTGTGGATGACCACGCCTTCGGGGACGCCTGCCTCGCCGGCGCGCTGGATGTGCCGCCACCAGTTCTGGAGGCAGTGGGCGAGGTATGGCCTGGTCGGGTCCCAGAGGTGCCGGAGGCCGAAGGATCAAGCGCCCACGTGGAGGTGAGCGGCCCAGATTGACGGTCGGTGCGGGTGCGCGGCGCGCAGGCGCAGCGCCGCCTCGTGCACCCCGAACGGGACTTTGCCTAGATCCGGTCCCCGTGCGGCCCCGGACACCGGACCGTAGACGCATCCGGTGACTACGGGGGCCGCGGCGTCGCCGAGCGGCCAAAGGCTGCCGACGACCTGCGGGTATCCGGCGAGGAGGAAGGCCGAGGCCAGGTGGATGGATTCGTCGGCCAGGTCGTTGCCGCCGCGAGCGGTGTTGCAGGCCGCGAGGAAGGCCAGTCCCGCCCCGTCGATGCTCAACGCCGCGATGTCCGTCACCCCCAGAGGCTGTGCCCGGTGCAGGAGCAGCGCCCCGGAGGAGGGCGCATCGGGGTCGCTCACCCCGTGGCAGGCGAAGTGCATCCAACCGTGCTCCTTGAGCGCCTCGACCACGTTGCCGGGGGTTGCGTCCGCCCCACGCAACACGTCCACCCCGGTGAAGCCGCGGGTGAGGATCTCGACTTCCTCGTCCACTCCCGGGAGGGTGCCGATCCACGGGACACCCGTGTCGGGGAGCGCGACGACCGCGCCCTTCAACGAGGTGTCGGCGTGAGAGAGGCGGTGCTGTGCCTCCCGCAGTCCTCTCATGGTCGGGGTGTAGGACGAGACCACACGGTCGAGCACCGTACGGGCGCCGTGCGTGCCCCGCTCCTCGTGGTGTCCGGCGGCGTGCAGCGGAAGGAAGCTCAGCAGGCCGGTGGGGGACCACCACAGGCGCCGGGGTTCCGCGGGATCATCGCGCCAGAGCCGTGCCAATGCGTCGAGCACGGGGCCGGCGATGCTGTCCCACAGCCGGCGCAGCACTCCGTCGATCAGCGCCTCCCCCCTCTCGGCTTCCTCGGCGGACGTGTCCCGTGTGGCGAGGGCGAGTGCCTCCTTGAAATCGGCGTAGAGGCGGTTGACGTCACCGCGGGTCGCCCGCGGTAGCGGGACGACCTCCTCGAGTCCCGACGCGGTGTACACGAAGGCATCCGAACGGTACGAGCTGATGTTCACGGTCACCACAGGACCCCGGGCGGCTGCGGCGCGTAGATCCGTGTCCGAGAGCCGGGGGAAATCGGCGAGTCCTTCCAGGGTGCGGATCTCCGCGGTGACTTCCTCCAGTTGGGCCGTGAGCGCGACGATCCGCGTCTCGTCGTCCGCCTCGGCGGGCTCGTCGAGGGCTCTGCGGACGGCCTCGAGTCGGTCCGCGAGGCGGGGCGAGCTACGGCGGACCTCGGCGATGTCCCCGCGGGTGTCGAGGACTTGGGCTGCGAGGACGGATCTGCCCTGTTCCAGGAGGGCGAAGGCGCGTTCGGGAGCTCCGGTGTTCAACGCGCATGCGGCGGCATCGGAGCAGACGCCGGGAAGACCGGCCAGGAGCCGCTCTTGGTCCTTGCGTTCGAGGCGCCGGGGGACGGTGTGTGAGAGCGTGCGGATGGCGTCGCTGAACGCCCCGTCGGCAGCTGCCCAGTGGGCGGCATCGGCGTACTGGGTGCCCAGTACCGTCGCGACGCTGTACCGCAACGCCGGAGGCGCGGAGGTGTTCGCGCGCACCTCTTCGAGCGTCCTTTCGCTCTCGCGCATGAGTGAGGGATCGCCTGCCTCCCGGGCTGCGTCCCACAGATGGGCGCCGAGCCGGGTCAGGAAGCGGGAGCGGAGGCCGGCGCGTACGCGCCATGCAGAGCGCAGGTGCTCCAAGGACTCGTCGCGCGCCTCCTCCCTTTGTGCGTCGCCCTGCGCTCGCGCCGCGTACTTCGTCCACAGGGCGAGGCCGACGGTGTATTCGTAGGCGGGACGGTCGGGATCCTCCGGGTGGGACGCGGCGAGGGCCGCTCGACTGAGCTCGAGGACCTCGTCGACGTCGCCTCCGATTCTGTCGAGCACCCTGGCGGCGAGCTGCAACTCCTGAGCGAGCCCGAGGCGGCCCGCCGGGCTGCGTGCGACGGTCTCGCGCATGCGCGCAAGTGCGTCCTGGAGCGTGGCGGACACCGCGGGGTCCTCGCGTCCGGCCTCGGTGCGCGCGTACTCATCGAGTGCCGCGAGCAGCCCGCCCAAGCGTTGCGGGAAGTCCGGGTGGGTCGTCGGGATCAGTGCCATCGCATGCTGGTGGGCCTCCACGGATCTGCGCGCGTCGCCGGCATCGCGGAGGAAGGTCGATCGGTGGAGCAGGGAGGCTCCGAGGTTGCTCAGGTACAGGGACAGGTCCGGGTGGTTCGGATCTGTCCGGGATATCGCCTCGCGGTGCAGGGATATCGCTTCGTCCAGGACGGCCAGGTCCGGGTCCGCGGTGAACCGGTGGGTGAGCGCACTGCCGAGGTTCGAGTACGCCATGCCCGGGTTCAGAGCATCGGGGGGCAGGGCTTTGATCACCTCGCGCCACTGGCAGATCGCCTCGGCCAGCAGAGCCTCGTCCCCGTCCTGTTTGTATGCGACGAGCAGCGAACTGCCCAGATTGGATTTCCTGGCCCCCAGGTTGGGGTCGCCGGCCGAGGTGAGCCTCACCGCTTCGCGCCCGTGGCCGATCGCCTTGACGGCGTCCGGCTTCGACCCGAAGAGCATGAGCCGGGACCGGTAGGCGTTTCCCAGAGCGGACCGGTAGCGCCCGAGGAGCTTGTCACCGGCGGCAGCGCACGTCAGGCAGCGCTCTCCGGCGGCGATGGCGTCCTCCAGGGCCGCGGCGTCTCCACGGTGCAAGTAGAGCGCTCCGGCAGCCTGGCAGAAGGTGCCGAGCACCGCGGCACGGATCTCGTCGGAAAATGTGCCGGAGTTGAAGGACCGCTGGCCCAGTGCCTGCCGGTAGCGTTTCACGGACTCGGCCAGGGCGTCCATGTCGTTGGACAGGAGGTGCAGTTGCCACAGGGCTTCGGCGAGTTCGGCCACCTCCATCGCGTGGCTCGGGTCCGCGGGGTCGGCTTCGTCGGTGAGTCGGGTGAGCAGCTCCACGCTCTTGCCGAGGAGCCCGACGTCCCGGCCTTCCGCCGCACGCAGGAGCACCTGATACACCATGCTTCGGCGCGCCGTGCGAGGGTCTTCCGCGGAGGCCTCGTCCCACGCGCGCCGAAGGGCCGGGGGCACCAAGGCCGGAGAGGTCCTGTAGACGGGAGCCAGGAGCGTCGCGGCTGCCTGGAAGGTTGCGTCCTCGCTCTTCAGCTCGGCCAGGCAGTACAGCGCCCAGCCGAGCACCCGCAGCTCTTCGAGCACCTCCTCCGGCCGCCCGCCCCGGGCGAAGTGACGCCGCAGGGTGTCGTAAAGGTCCGACCGCGCCGTGGCCGTCTGCGGGGAGAGCAGGAAAGCCGGTTCACGGGTGTCCAGATAATCCTGTACCTGCTGGTCCAGAAAATCCTTCGCCCCGTGGCCCGTCACTCGCCGCCGGCCAGGGTGATGCCGTCCTCCGGCGGTACGTCGGTGTGCGAGATGCGCCACCCGGATCCGTCATGGGTCACGAGCAGCCAGCCGGCCCACGGCCAGCGCAGCCTCAGGTTCCCGATTTCCTGCAGGTCCCGCAGTTCCATGGACTCGGGCAGGCGCACGATCACCCGGCTATCCGGATCGATGATCGTGATGACGCTCTCGGGGCGCGTGTCGTCCTCGATGCGGGCGCGCTGTGCGGGTGAGAGCAGGTTCCGGATCTTGGCGTAGGTCTCCTCGCCGGCCTTGGTCACCACGGCCTGGAAGAAGGGGATGAGCGCCGATGCGGCGAGCAGTTCTCCGAGGAGCTCCGGAAGGCTGCGCCGGCCGCTCTGCTGCACGGAGGCGGGTCCGTCCCACCACTGACGCCGAGCTTGCTCTTCAACTGAGGTCATGAGCAACATTATTGATGGCACATCACTCAGATCAAGCCGTTTCGGGGTGAAGGCGGCAGGATGCGCAATCCGCGGCGTGTTCCGATTGACAGCCTCGCCTTCACGGCTGACGCCCGCCCACGGCCCGAGTGGCCGGGCTCCGGGAGAGCCTTCCGTGAGCATCGCGACGCGGAAGTGACCGCAGCATGCCCGGAACGGGTCCGTTGCTGGGGGCGGAGTTCATTGTCTGCACCGGAGGGGACATGGATGCCTTCGTAGCACGGGACAGCCCACCGGAGTCGCCGGTCCCACGGTACTCAGGCACCTTTTCTAGCAGCGCCAGCAGGTAGTAGGCGAACGCGGCCGGGTAGGCCCACTCGTGGGCGAACCTGCGCGCGTGCCGACCGCATGCCAGCGGTAGCGGATCTGCCCGGCGGTGACGTCGCATGGGAGGCCTCCCCCCTTTGTGCGCGGCCCGGTGCGGCCGGGCTGCCGGAGCGCCGGGTTTCCGGGCCCGCGAGACCCGGAAGAATCGACCCCGTGGGGGTAAGACGATCCGCTACGGCGGTAGTTCGCCACATCGCTTGTGATGTGAGGTCTCAGGACTCGGTTGACACTTCTGACTCATCAGATCCGTGACAGGCTCAAGGCTCACTGGACATGGTCGGGCTGCCAGGGTTCCGAAGGATCGGACGGCCAGGTCCGAAGGAGTTGATGGCTGCGCTGTGGTGGACGAGATCAGGGCCCGTCTGAGTCGTTGGCGTTCGGATCGACGTTCCATTGCCGGGGTAGGTCTGCGTCGCAGAAGACCCAGACGAAGTGGCCTTCTCGCACGATGTTGTGCTCCTGGCAGGCGGGACACCGACGGAAGACCACTGCGTGTGTGAAGCAGTCTGGGTGGTCAAGTGCGGCTTGGTCCAGTGCCTGTGCGACAGCCGGCCATGAGGCAACGTCCGGGCAGTAGCCGGTCGACTGGTTGCTGACCTCGTTCGCTACCCAGCGTCCGGCGTCGCGGTAGAAGCTGACTTCGCCGGCACCCAGCACTCGATCGCCGCTCGCGCAGGCGACGTGCTCGCTGCGGCGTGGTGCTAGCCGCAGAGCACCGTCCATGCCGACGACGAAGGTGAAGGGCTCTTCCATTTCCTCGGAGGACCGGGCCGCGACCCAGTCCGCGAAGTCGGCGGCTGTGCGGATCGTGACACCACCGTCCGCCGCCTCGACGGCGGCGATCACATGGTGCGGCCCGACATAGCGGTAGCCCCGTCTCGACGCTCTCGTGTAGGTCAACGTAGAACACGCGACCTTGGCATGCTCAGAGCTTTGGAGCGTGGATTTTTGCTCTAAACCGGGTGACCGGGTGCTGGTTTTTGCGCGGGTGAAGTGAGAGGTCAGCGCCGTTGAAGGTGATGCGGAAGTAGGTGTCCTCGACGTGGACGGTGACGATCTCCCCGGCGTAGGTGCGGCCGCCACGAAGCCGTTGGCGGGCGACCATGATGTCGCCGTCGGCGGGGACCTTGCGCTCGACATGAACTGCCCCGGCTGCGGGTGCGGGCAGTTCACTGGTGACGGCTCCAGCGCCGCGAAGCCCGGCTCGTTGCTCGGCGTCGATCGGTGCGGGCAGGGTCTTCGCGAGGACTCCGTCGTGGACGACGTGCATCAGGTGCCCGCAACGTGCCGCGCTGGCTGGCGAGTTCGCATCCGACGGTCACCTTCGCGCTGCCGAGGCTGGTAACACCGCTCAGGTCGACCTTCCGGTCAACCTCGATCACCGTGCCGGGCTCCGTACGTCCCAGCCGGCCCGCGGCGCGGGCCGCCGGTGGAGGCCCTGCCCGGACGGCCCCGCGCATCGAGAGTTCGTGCAGGTTGCTGGTGTCGAGACATGGCGCGATGCTCCTGATCAGCTCGCCGTGGATGACGATGTGGACCGTGTGCTCGTCGGCCCACACTCGTGCGCGGAGCCGCGCGTACTCCGTGCCGAGCCTGACCCGCTGAACGCGGGGCAGCGCGCCGACCAGGCCGCCGGCTGTGACGACGGTCTCGAATTCCATCGCCGGTGCCGAGGCCGGAATCAGCATGGTGACCGGCGCTGCGGGCCCAGCCGCGTTGGACGATTCCTCAAGGGAGGCCGGAGCAGTGACAAGCGTCGGTTCCGGTGGCGGGTTCGGCCGGAACCGGCTAGCGGGGGTGGCCATGCCGAGGGCCTGGTGTGGCCTGGTCGTGTTGTAGGTGTGTACCCAGGCATCGACCGAGGCCTGCGCGCGGGCAAGTCAGCGAACGGGCCGGAGATGTCGAGCAGCTCACGACGCAGGGTGGTCTGGCGCCACCTCTCGATCTTGCCCGTCTTGGTCGGAGAATACGGTTTGATCAGTTTGGCGGTGACGCCGTTCTCCCGGCAGACACGTTCGAAGAGCACCTCGGCGGGCCGGGGCTTAGTGAAGCGCCCGGTGAACTGCTTACCGTTGTCGGTGAGGACCTCGGCCGGCACCCCGTAAGTCCGCATAGCGCGCACGAATCCGTCTGCGACGGCCCGGCCGGACGGCACCGCCAGGACTGTGGAGACGACGACGAACCGGGAGCGATCGTCGATCCCGGAGAGCATCTTGCACTCGCGGCCGGCGGCCAGAAAGATCCCGCCGACCAGGTCCATCTGCCACAGATGCATCGGCGTCTCGCGCTGCCACCGCTTGTACTTGCGGCGATGCTTCTGCTCCTGGCGCCCAATGAGCCCGTTGCGCACCAGGACCCGGTGGACCGTCGCCCGCGACGGAGCGGCACCATCGCCGGTCCGTGCCACCTCGAAGGCGATGCGGCGCACACCCCAGTGGGGGTTCGTCCTGCGCATCTCACACACCAGGGCTTCCACCTCGGAGGGAAGCCGGGCCGGGCTGTTACGCGGGCGCCGGGACTTCTCCCTCAGCCCTCCGAGCCCCTCGGCCTCGTGCTTCGACTTCCAGGTGTAGACCGTCTGGCGTGACACACCGTACCGAACGGCCACCTCGCTGACCGGCGATCCGTCGAGTACCTCAAGCACCGCCCGGTACCGCTGCTCCACGAGCCATGCATGCTCGGATTTGGTGACGTTCGCTGGCTCGGCGTGCCGTGACGTACAGACGCGGCGACGCCGGACTCACGCGCCCGTATTGGCGTCCATCGCCTTCTCCGAGCGCGAGCGTGGCCGCTGAGGCTTCGGTCAGACGGGGGCGAAGAGATCCTCGTGCGCGTCGTCCAGGATGAGCCCGAGGTCGAAGCGGACGCGGACCGTCACCCGCTGTCTCTGCTCCTGATAGGCGGTCCACTCCGGTTCCAACGAGGCGATCTGTTCTTCGAGTTGCTTCCGGCTTCCCGGAGGCATGTCCGGGCCGAACGCCTTGAGCAGCGACGCGAGCCGTTCGTACTCGCGCGCCTCATGGCTCTGGTTCTCGTGCTCGGCCACGTGCTCGACCGTGCCCTCGATGCCCGCCGCCAGCAGGAGGGATCCGGCAACACTCCCCGGCGACGTCGGGGTGTCCTGCGTCATCGCAGTCCAGTCGGCGAGTCTGGTGTCCGCGGCCAGCTTCACCCGCTGGCCTTCCTTCAGCGTCATGGACTCTGCTCTTCATCTCTCGAATCGGTGGGGCCCTCGCACGGGACGGGCCTCGGGTGGTGCCATTATCCGCGTAGGCCCCGCCCACCGAGTTTTGACCGGTGGTTCACGTTCCCGCCTGCGCAGCCAGTCGGGCGGCGCGCAGGCTGAGGTGGTGACGCTCCGGGAGGCTGGCGGTACGGCAGGCGGCGCTGCGGCAGTCGGTGACGGCGGCCTCCCGGTTCCCGGCGAGTTCGTGCAGATGGGCGCGGACGGCGTACAGCCGGTGGTGGCCGGTGAGCGTGCGCGGCGGGTCGGCGAGTAGGGCGAGTCCGGCGGCGGGGCCGTCCACCATGGCCGTGGCGACCGCCCGGTTCAGGATGATCAGTGGGTTGTCGGAGATGCGGGCGAGTACCCCGTAGAGGGCGAGGATCTGCGGCCAGTCGGTCTCTGCGGCGGTGCGCGCCTCGTCGTGGACAGCCGCGATCGCCGCCTGCACCTGGTACGGGCCGACCCGACCGCGCGGCAGAGCGGCGGTGATCAGCGAGACGCCCTCGGTGATCGCGGCTGTGTCCCATCGGCTGCGGTCCTGCTCGGAGAGCGGGACGAGTTCGCCGTCCGGGCCGGTACGGGCGGGCCCGCGCGCCTCGGTGAGCAGCATCAGGGCGAGCAGGCCGGACACCTCGGTGTTGTCCGGCAGGAGCGTGTGGACGGACCGGGTGAGGCGGATCGCCTCCCTGGAGAGTTCGACGCGCCGCAGCTCGGCGCCGGTGCTGCTGGCGTAACCCTCGTTGAAGATCAGGTAGAGGACGTGGAGCACCGCGTCCAGACGGGCCGGCCACTGAGCGCTGTCCGGCATCCGGAACGGCACCCCGGAGTCCTTGATCCGCTGCTTGGCCCGACTGATCCGCTGGCCCATGGTCGCCCTGGGGACGAGGAACGCCGCGGCGATCTCATCCGTGGTGAGTCCGCCGACCGAGCGAAGGGTGAGCGCGATCGCGGAGGCCGGTGACAGCACAGGGTGACAGCACAGGAACAGCAACCCGAGGGTGTCGTCGTGCGTGCCTTCGTCCCTGGCGTCGGCTCCGGGTGCGGACCGCTGGTCGGCCGGGACCTGACCGCCCACCAGTTCCTCGCGTCGGCGTCGGGCATGCTCGCTACGGATCTGCTCGGTCATCCGGCGGCTGGCGACCTGAACCAGCCAGTCGCGCGGGTTGCGCGGCACAACCCAGGACGGTGGCATCTAGGACGTGACACTCCTCATCCTGGAATGGCTGGGTGGGCAGGGCGTGAACGCCATGATCAGAGTGGACGCCGAGAGAGTGGCTGAAAGCGTGCCAGCGTGGACGTTCGCCGCCAGTGGGGGTTCCTTGGAGCATGGCTTGCGTGCTGACGGGAGGACTGTGCAGCAATGCATGTCCACGGCACTGTTGCAGCTGCGAGAGGCCGGACTCTCGGTTCCCTTTTGATCTCGTCATGGCCAAGGGCATCGGCAAGTGGGCGCGACGCGCCCGGAGCCTCATGTGACTCCGGGCGCGTGCGGCCTGCTGTGGGGCGGTTGATCGGGTGGAGCGGTTGATCAGAAGGTGAGCTTGAAGTCGGTGATCGTGCCGACGTCAGCAGCGCCCTTGTCCTGGACCTTCAGCTTCCAGGTGCCGTTGGCCGCGACGGCCGAGGCGTTGACCGTATAGGTCTTGTTCAGGTTCGCCGTGGAGTCCGACGAGGAGCTCTGCAGGCGGAACGTGGTCCCGTTCGGGGCCACGAGGTCGATCTGCAGGTCACCGATGTAGGTGTGGTTGATCTTCACACCGACCTGGAGCGCGGTCGGGGCGTTACCGGTGATCCCGGTGACGGCCGCCGAGGAGGTGACCGCCGGGCCCGGGTAGTCCGGGATGGCGACCTGGGCTGTGCTCTCGAAGACCTTGCCGGTGCCGGGGTTGCCGCCGCCGGAACGGGCGCCCACGTTGACCGCGGCCCAGGCGTCGGTGACGTTCTTGACCTCGGCGCTGCCGGCGCCGTACAGCTCGGTCGCCGCGGCGATCGTGCCGGCGCGGGCACCCGCGTAGTCCGTGGTGGAGTTGAACTTGGTGGTGAGCGCCTTGTACCAGATGAGCTGTGCCTTGTCCCGGCCGATGGCGGTGACGGGAAGGCCGTCGGAGGTCGGCGAGTTGTAGCTCACGCCGTTGACGACCTTGGCGCCGGAGCCCTCGGAGGCCAGGTAGAACCAGTGGTTCGCCGGGCCCGAGGAGTAGTGGACGTCGAGGTTGCCGACACCGGAGTACCAGGCGTCGGCGGAGCCGCCGTCCTTGCTGGGCTTGTCCATGTAGCGCAGCGGGGTGCCGTCGCCGTTGATGTTGATCTGCTCGCCGATGAGGTAGTTGCCCCGCGCGCTGGAGTTGTTCGCGTAGAACTCGACGGACGTGCCCATGATGTCGGAGGTGGCCTCGTTCAGGCCGCCCGACTCGTTGCTGTACTCGAGGCCCGCGGTGGCGGCGGTGACGCCGTGCGACATCTCGTGGCCGGCGACGTCCAGCGAGGTCAGCGGGTCGTTGTTGGCGGTCCCGTCGCCGTACGTCATGCAGAAGCAGCTGTCGTCCCAGAAGGCGTTGACGTACGCGTTGCCGTAGTGGACGCGGGAGTAGGCGGCGACGCCGTCGCCGCGGATCCCGGAGCGGCCGAAGACGTTCTTGTAGAAGTCCCAGGTGACCCCGGCGCCGTAGGCGGCGTCGGCGCCCGCCGTGGCGGCGTTGGAGTTGGCCCCGTTGCCCCAGGTGTCGGTGGACTGGGAGAAGAGCGAACCGGTGCCGGACGTACCGCGGTTGAGGTTGTACGTCTTGTGGCCGCCGCGGGCGGCGTCGTTCATCGTGAAGGTGGAGCCCGACTGCGAGGTGCCCAGGGTGACCTGGCCGCTGTAGTGGGTGTTGCCGACGCCGGTCTCGATGCCCTGCCACTGGTGCAGCTTGGCGCCCGTCTTGGCGTCGGTGATGACGTGGAGCTGGTTGGGGGTGCCGTCGTCCTGGAGGCCGCCGATGACGGTCTCGTAGGCCAGGGTCGGGACACCGTTCGCCATCCACACGATCTTCCGGGGCGCGACGTCGGCCTTGTCGGCCTTGGAGCCGACGGCCTTCGCGGCGTCGAGGGCCTTGGCGGAGGCGGCCGCAGGAGCGTCGGCCGGGGCGGAGGTGGAGACGCCCTGCAACTGGGCGTTGGACGCCTTGCTGACGCTCTGCGTCTTCTCGGCCGCGGTGCGGCTGACGACGAGGTCGCCGCCGAGGACGGGCAGGCCCTCGTAGGTCCGCTCGTAGCGGGTGTGGGTGGTACCGTCCTGGTCCTTGACCACATCGTGGACGAGGAGCTTCTCCTGCGTGCCGAGGCCGAGCTCCTTGGCCGTGGCGGCGGTGGTGCTCTGGGCCTTGGCTATGAGCTCGGCGCGCTGCGACGGGGTGAGCTGCGCGGGCAGCGCTCCCGGGTTGCGCACCTGCTGGCCCTTGGCGGCGGCGTTGGCGGAACCGTCGGGCTGGGCCGCGGCGGTGCCGGCCTGGACGCCGACGGTGAGCAGGGCTGCGGCGGCGAGCAGCGCGCCGGTGGCGGTGGCGTTCCGCCTGTGCGTGGACTTCACGCGGACTCCTTGCATGTGGGGGGTGGAACCGGGCAGCCGGCAAGGGGCAGCCCGGAGCTGTTCGTGTTGGGGATGGGGAGAGGTTGCCAGCGATCTTCGTGATCGCCATGAACACGACAGCAATTGGCCGAAACGAGTCCGGATTTCGCCCCCACGCGTCCGCTGAACGGACACCCTTGGCTGGGACAGACGACCGAAAATGTTCTCAAGCCCACCTATTCCGGGCGGGACTTGACCGGATCGTGGTACTTACCGGCGTCTTATATGTTCAGGTAAAGCGTTCGGCATCAAGCGTCAAACAATCTTGTCCTGCTCATGACTTGCCGGGTGGGATGCGGGGGTCGCTCCGCGCGGCGCCACCCCCCAAGGGGGTCCGCAATGCACGCGTTCCGGCGTACGTGGCCCCGCGCCGGGGCCACCGCGGCCGCAGCGGCATTGGCTGGGACTTCGGGGGTCAGCGCTTGGACGGGTGCGCGGCGTGAGGCGTACGCGAACGACCAGAGCCAACTCTCCACCCTGGTCGCGGTGACCGCCCGTTCCGACCGGAGTAAGGCTGACCAGGACCCTGCCGAGTGGCTGCCGCCGACGCGGGACGCGCTGTGCCAGTACGGGGTGGAGGGGACGGCGACCAAGCTCCGCTGGGGCCTGGCTGTCGACGAGCTGGAGCGGGAGCGGCTGTTGGACATCGCGGCCGGGTGCGGCGCCACGGAGGTGGAGTTCACCCCTGCTCCGTGGCCGCCGCCGGACAGGGCGAGAGCCCCGACGCCTTCTTGATGTCGGGGCTCGCTTCTTCGAGTGGGGCCGGGCGCTCGCATCCGGCACGGGAGGCGCTGCCGGTGAAGCCCGCGCCGGCGAAGTGCGGACGGTGTGGCGGTGAGGTGGGTCAGGCGAGGCGGGATCCGAGGCGGGAGCGCATGTCGCCCGCGGCCCGGCGTACGTCTTCGCCCTGCTCGCCTTCTTCGAGCAGCCCGAGGAAGACGATCAGGGCGCGTGCCTCGTCTGCGCTGATCAGTTGCAGCCGTGGCTCGCTCACTCCGTCGAGGAGCGTGTCCAGCAGTTCCAGCGTCTCGTTGCGTACCTCCAACAACGCCCGGGCTCCCGCCGGTCGCCCCCGCCGGCCGTTCCCCTTGTGGCCGGGCCGGCACGCCTGTGTCGATCACGGCCGCGCCGTGGTCCGAAGCGTTGACCGTGCCCCTCTTCGCGGGCGTGGAGCGGGGTGGTGGGGAGGCGGAGCCGGTGCAGTGGGTGGCTCCGTTGAGGGCCCCGAAACGGTGGCCGTCCGGGTATGGCCGTTGGCGGCAGCTGGGGCTGCTGGCCATAGGTCCGCTATATGACCTGATAAGCGCTCAGGTGGTACCAATCCGCTTCTGGCCTAGAGAGGGTGGTAGTGACAAATCTGAGTGAAATCGAGGTAGTTGTGCGTTTGAGAAGAGTTGTTCTGGCTGCTGCGGCCGGGGTCCTCGCCCCGGCTTCGTTTCTTGCGCCGGCCGCGACCGCGGAGGTTGTTACCGCAGGCACGGACACCCTGCGGGATAAGAGCGAGGCGGTCGGCGAGGGGACCGGGACCCGTGGTGAGGTCACAGACGGCGCAGACGCGCCGACGGCGGCTGACGGCCCTGCGCCACGAAAGCTGACGGACGCGGCATCTGCTCGGAGTGCCGCGGGCGGGGGTGAACCCGGTGCAGCGCGGAAGACGTCAGTCGTTTCGTTGGGGTGGCACAGCCGCCTGCTGCGGACGCGGCGGTGAACACGCCTGGACCTGATGCCGCTCGGCCGACGCCGGTGCTCAGCTGGCAGGACGCCCCGAGCAGTTTGGAGGCCGGCGGCGACTGGTGGCAGGCCGGCCTGGTCGTGGACAACACCAACGGCGTGGTGAAGAGCGATGATCCCTACAAGCTGAGCCTGAGGTTCTTTCCCACCGCACCTGAACCGGAGGACCACCAGGTGTAGGTATTCCTCGACGGGGCATGGCATGACACCGCGCCCCCGCCCCGGACCAGGGAGGGTTTTCGGCAACCGTGCTGGTGGAGTCGGTGGGGCTTCGGGCGGAGCGAGTCGTGGTGCCGGTCCGCGTCCACGTCGGAGCGAACATCCCCGAGAGCGACAAATTCGACATCGGATTCCGAATCAATACCGCTCGCCTTCAAGGGACCAAGACGATGCGAGTCAAGATCACGGCTCCCAAGGAAGGTGGTGAGGAGACGGGCGGAGGCGAAGATCCGGGTCACGAGCCGGGCGGCGGTGAGAATCCGGGCGATGGACCGGGCGGTGGTGAGGAACCGGGTCACGGAGCGGGCGATGGTGAACGGCCGGGCGGCCCCTCCGATCCCGCGTCAGAGCCCGGTTCGCAAGTCGGACCTGTACTCGGCGCGGCGAAATCCCCCCAAAGACTGCTGCCGACGACGAACACGGCTCCGGCGACTCCGGTACTGCCGGTGCGTTCGCTACCACCGGCACAGGTACGGGTACCGCCTGGGCGCTCGGAATAGGAGTGACATCAGCTCTGCTCGGCGGTGTTGCTGGAATTGCCAGTGGGCACGGCGCCGCCGCCGATCCCGCTGAACATCTGCTTCGTCGGCCACTGAGCCCCCTCCCCGTCTGCGTAGCTGTGGTTCGCGCGGCCGGGAGGGGGCTCGGTGCACCTGGTCGCGACTCTTGCCCCGGCCGGCGGCAGGCAACCGAGGCTGCGCGGTGTCACCCCGGCAAGGCACCCCGTCTATGGGACTTCGGGGCCGGGGGGTGGTGCGATGTCGCCGCATGTCGGGGTACGGGTCAGCACGCACAGGCGGGTACAGCCAAACGTACACAGGGAAGTACTTGCCGCGCCGACGGCGGGCGTTCATCGATGTGCTCGTGGCCGACCGGGGCGGACAGGCCTCCCCGCGAGGTGGAGCGGGAGGTACGGGTCTCCTGCCCAGGCTGGCTTCGAGGCCCGTTCTCAGGAGTGATGCCGGGGAGACGGCACGCCGAGACGATAGTGCACATGCCGACCACGCAACCCGACACAAGCCTTCCGTCCCCACCCCGTTGGGCCGTCCGCGCCGCCCACGCCGCCGCGTTCGTCACCCTGCCGTCCGGGGTCTGGCGCCTGCTTCTGGCGGCCGGTTTCACCGCCGGGTACACCGAGGCCGGGTACGAGGCGATGGGTTTCACCGGCTGGGGCGCGGTGTACGTGTTCGGGCTCACCATGGGCGGAGAGCTACTCGCGCTGCTCACTCTCGGGCTGGTCCGGCCGTGGGGTGAGGTGCTGCCGCGGTGGGTCCCCCTCGTCGGCGGGCGCCGGCCGAACCCGCGTGCGGTGACCGTGACGGCGAGCATCGGCGCCGCGGCGCTGACGCTGGTCCTCACCCAGTTCGCCTTCTGGTGGGCCTTCCCCCATCCGGACATGACCCGCCTCGCCCGCACCATCGCCGGAATCCTCTACCTGCCACTGGTCGCCTGGGGGCCGCTCCTTGCTGCCGTCACCCTCGACCACCGCCACCGGCGGCGTCGCGCCGAAGGACTCTGACCCGCGTCCGTTCCGGCCTCGGCCCAAGGCCGCCCTGCCAGCTGTGCTTCCTGGCTCAGCTGTCTCAGCGTGGGGCGAGCCTGCCGGGAAGGGGTAGCGAGGGCAGGTGGGGTCAGGGGTGGAGGCGGGCCCGTGCTTCCCGTGCCCTGCGGCGTTTGACGGCGCGTCGTTCGTCCTCGTGAGGCCTCCGCACACGCCCCAGTCGATGCCCTCTTCGAGAGCCCAGTCCAAGCAGCGCTCCAGGACCGGGCATCGGTGGCATACGGCCGCCACGGGCATCAGCGCATCTTTCACCACGGCCTGATCTGACAATGCCGCACTGATCTCTGTTGGCCTTCGGTGTCCGGGGCAGGCTGTGCGCATGTTCAAGCATCGGCGTGTACGTACGGCAGCGGTTCTCGTGGTGGCCTGGGGGGCGCTGACAGGAGTCGAGCGGTGGGGTGAATCGGCGGCGTGGCCACAAGCCGTGCTCCAAGGCCTGCTCTGGGCTGCCGTCGTCACCGCAGCCTGGTGGTTCGCCGACTGGACCCAGGCGAGCCGCCCCCAGCCGCGACGCCTTGCGAGGAGCCGCGGGGAACAGTGAAGGCCGATGCGGAGAGGCACGCACCCGGCCATACCTCCATCCGCGACGTCTCCCGGAAAACGGTGTGGAGCGCTCCGCACGGATCCGGCTGCCACGCCCCGGGCAGCCGCCTGTCGGGCATGCCGCTGTGCGGCGCGATGCGGGTCAAGCGAGGCGCGATCCGAGGAGACGAGGCAGGCGTCGTGACCGTGCTTCTCAGGCTGCTCGAAGAAGGCGAGCACGCGAAGCGCGGGGGCGCGGCGGCCCGTGCGCCTCGGGGTGGCGTACAACAGTGCCGTCCTGAATACCTGTTCGGCAGCGCTGCATCGGATGTCCCGCCGCTCTGTCAGTCCTCGATGCTGCATCAAACCTGATGCCGCTCGCCTACCCGAACGACAGACCAGGGCGAAGAATCATCCGATGGATCGTGTATCACGGGGTACGCGGGCCGGCACGGCACCGAAGAGTGATCACCTCATGTCCTTGCGGGCCGTACGCGAGCTCCGCCGGGTCCGCGCCTTCTACGCGGCGGGTCTCCTGCTGTGGGCGTCCGCGGCGGCCTGGTCGGGGTGGGCCCATCCCGGGAGTCGGCCGATGTGGGTCTGCCTTCTCCTCCTGGCGGTCTTCACGGGCCAGCTCGCCACCACTTCCCTCTGGCTGTCCCGTCTCCAGGCCACCCGTCATCATGAGCCTGCCTGTCATGTCGCGCCCCGGCGGGCCCTCGCGTCACACCACGCGAGCGCCTGAGCCCCAGGTCCCTATCCGGCCGGGCCTGCCTGCAGGCCCGGCTGCTTCTTGCTGGCACGTCAGAGATGCGGGGCTTCCTCGGTGACGAAGTGGTCTCCTCCGGGCAGCATGACGCCCCCCGGCGGGTGCCGGGGACTGCTGTAGGTGGTGCTCGTTCGGCGGTCTTCGTTCCGTTTTTGATGCTGGACAGTGCTCGGTAGTGCTGGAGGAGGTCGCCGGGTCATGGTGTGAGGACTGCCAGGGAGTAGTGACGATTCCGTCCGGCCCGGGGCCGCTTCCCGCCCGGCGGGCACCTGAGAAGAAATATCGGCCGCTGATCCCGCCCGACGGGACCTCCCGCTGACCACCCTTTCCTTGCAGGTCAGAACGGTGTGGCCTGATCTGCATGACATTGAAAAACAGGGTCATCCGGGCGGGTAGCCGTGCCGCTACCACCTGCGCCAGACCGTCGTCGGCGACAGCCGCCGCCCTGCCCGTACTCCGCTGCGGGCCGCCCGGGAGGAAGCCGGGGTCCCTGCTGGGCGATGGATGGGCCGGGACCTGGCCGCGCTCGGCCTTGCGCCGGGGAAGGAGGTACCCGAGGCGCAGCTGCGGAACCCGTTCGGAGAGCGGGGCCGCCAACCGTACGCGGACCGGATCGAGACCGAACTGCTCGCAGCAGGCTCCTCTCCGAAGAAGGCCGTTCAAGTCCGGCGCCCTCGGTCGCCGGGTGACGGTCACGGGCGTGGATTTCGTGCTCCGACCGCAGCCGACGATCTACCTCCCGTGGGCGCTGGGGAACGAGGAGACCCGCCGGTTGATCGAGGCCGCGCACGAGCGGGCGATCGAGCGGATGCTGGAGTGGATCGAGGACGAGGTCGCGGTGATCCGGTACGGCACGGACGACATCTACCGGGTGCGGCCGGTCGGCCGTCTGGGCGCCGCCCGCCTCCGCCACCATGAGGCGCACTCCGGGCGACCGCTGCTCCGTGACCATCTGCTGCTGCTGCTGTCGGTGAAGGGGTAGCGCTTGGACGGGTGCCGGGGGTCAATCCACACCCTGGCCCTGCACGACAGCACCGTGGCCACCTCCGCGCTCTACGACGAGATCGTGGCTGCGGAGGTCTGCGAGGCGCTGGGGCCGGCGACCGAGCCGCGTACCGTCACCCCGGGCCGACGGCCGGCGATGGAGCCTCCGCGCGAATCTGGCGCTCCGCCTCCTGCCGACCGGTGTCTGCCTGCGAGTACTGGACGACCGGTACGTCGAGGAGTCCGCGTGCGCACACAGATGACGGGAGGTCCGGCGGGGATTTCAAGGCGTACATCGAGGCCCGCGGTGCCGAGAACGGCTCCTGGCGCGCCGAGGTCTGAGCGTTGTCAGCCGGCCTCGGCCGCGGGCGGCAATTGCTGTTCGACCTGGTCCGCGAGCTTCTCGAATTCCGCCCGCAGGAAGGGTTCGGCGAGTCTGGCGAGGCCCTTGAACCGCAAGGAAGCGGTGTAGGTCATGCGGGTGGAGGCGGCAGATTGGGCCTCGAAGCGCATGACGTCCGTGGCGGTGACGGTCTTGTTCGTTCCGGTGAACACCAGCCGGTGCGGCTCACGGGCTTCCAGCCGGTAGAGCAACTCCGTGGTTCGCTTGCGGAAGCGAGAGGTGTTGTGCCAGCTGGCGCCCGGCCGGACCGGACCTCCGTCGATCCGGACACACCTCACGGTGCCGGGGTCCCACTCCTCGGTGTGGCCGAAGTCCTCCAGATACGCGATCAAGTCGTCGAGCGGAACTCCGACGAGGAAACTGCGTTCCACGGTGATCACTGCGCTGCTCCTTCGCCGCCTGCAGGCACGGCCCTGTGCCGGCGCCCCTCGCTCCCTCTTCCCTGCCCGGCCCGGTTCCGGATGCATCCGAGGCCACTGGGTCCGCTTCCCGGTAGGAGCATCGAGGGGAATGGAATCCCGGTCAGCAAGGCGCGCGCGACAGGCGCGGGGACCGGCTCAGAGAACGCGCCGCCGCGCTCGGTGGCTGCCCGTGGACGGTGTTCGATCTGCCGCTGGCACGGCCGTCGTGGTGACGGGCGAGGTCGTGGACCGTCCCGCACTGGGCATGGTCGACTACGCCGCCGTCAGATCCGCCCTCTTGACGCGGCTGTTCGCGGCCGGTCGCGAAGCCCGCCGCGACCGCTGGAGCGCCACCGACGTACGGCTGCCCCACCTGGACACGCAGTGCGCCAGGCGGCCGGTGGTGGCCGGGCCGCCGGCCCGGGGCCCGGGCGCCGATCTCGACGATGCCATGACCGGTCTCGTGCTCGCGCCGCAGATCCATGCGTACGTCCCCACGCGGGATGGGGAAAACGGGCGGATGGCTGGGTTCCAGGATCCGGAAGCATCCCTGCGAGTCCGCCAGCTTCACGGCGTCGCCATCGTGGAGGCGCATGGGCGGGACCACAGGGCGGGCTGAGCCGGGGCTGGTGGGTGCGATCGTCACATCGCTGAGCGGGCGAGGTTGAGCAGGCCGGTCCGCATCCGCTGTTCGCCGACCTCCGGTAGGAGGGCGGCGACGTGGTCGGCTGCCAGGGCGGCGAGCAGGGCGTGGGCGGTGTAGTCGGGGTCGGGGGCGGCGGCGAGCAGGATCGCCACATGGCGGTGCCAGAACCGGTAGGCCCCGATCCTGTACCGGGCTCCGGGGGCGGCGGTCTCGGACATCCGGACCAGAGCCAGGTGCTCCAGCAGGTAGTCGAGGTATGCGTTGAGGAATGCGGTCAGGCGCTCGTCGGCGGGGGCTCCGGGGCCGAGCGGCGGCGGTCCGGAGAGGGCCGCTTCCTGGAGCACGCGCTCACGGGCGTCCAGCAGGGCTGCGGCCAGCCCCGACTTGTCGCCGAACCGGCGGAACAGGGTGCCCTTGCCGACGCCGGCGGCTGCGGCCACCTGATCCATGGACACCGCATCGACGCCCTGCTCGGCGAAGAGCCGGGCGGCAGCTTCCAGTACTGCAACCCGGTTGCGGGCCGCGTCCGCGCGTTCCTTGGGCGGCGGCGTCCGCAGCAGTTCCAGAGGTATTGCCGAACCGGACCGCAGTCCGTTACTGTCGTGAGTCATAACAGGACTGTAGTCCGATTCCTTCCCTGGAGGCAGTGGCATGACCGCACTCATCACCCGCGACGAGCTGACAGCAGCGATGGAGACCGGCGCCGTGACCGTCGTCGACACGCTCGGCGGCCAGTACTACGCCCAGCAGCACCTCCCCGGCGCCTTGGCGCTGGCACCGGCCGACGTCGACTCCCAGGCCTCCACCGTGCTCCCCGACCGCGACGCCGCGATCGTCACCTACTGCTCCAACCCGGCATGCCCCAACAGCGGACAGGTCGCCGACCGGCTCACCAGCCTCGGCTACACCAACGTCCGCAAGTACCGCGAGGGCATACAGGACTGGGTCGAAGCCGGCCTCCCCACCGAGACCGCCTGACCTCTGTCGAGGGCGAAGGCTCCACGCACGGAGTCTTCGCCCTCGCGCGCATGCTCGCCCGCCATGCGCACCCCGTACGCACGATTCCGCTGGTCGCACCAACCGGGTGCTCCATCACGACGCCCACCCTCAACGCGCCGAGGGTTCATGCCTTCGGTGACGTGCCCGAGGACGACGTGATCCGGCCTGTAGCCGCTCCGGGGTCGCCGGGGGAGCGGTGAACGGGGCGGGCTGCCGCCCGGTCAGCCAGCGGTGTCGGCCGCGGTCTGTTCCGCGGCTGGCCGGCCGGCCGGACGGCTCCCGCCTGGCTACCGCGCCGCGCCGAGTTCGGCGAGCGCTTCGAGCCGTGCCGGGTGGAGTCGGTCGCGGCGCTGGCGTTGGTTGGCAGCCATGGCGGGACCACGGCGACGTCCGCGGGGACCGGGAGGAGGAGGAACGGAAAGGCCCTGCCGTGGCGATGACGCCGCGGCAGGGCCCTGTGGGGTACGTCGGTCAGGAGGCGGAGGAAGCCGCCTCGTCAAGGGCGACGACCAGCGGATCCGATTCCTCCGCCAGATAGTCGTGCCCCGGGTACTCCAGGTGGAGGTGCCCGGTGACGTCCCCGTCCTCGGCGAAGCCCTCGATGTTGGCTGCGAGGTAGGCCAGAGCCTCCGGCCCGCCCCGCACCTCCAGGGTCTCCCCGTCCGCGAGGACGGAGATCACCGCTTCGGCGGCGTCCGCCTTCTGGAAGACGACGCGCGTCAGCGACCGGCTGTAGGGAGCCGGGTCGGCGACGTGGGAGAGGGCCGTCTCGCCGAGGCCGCCGCGCACCTGCCGCCCGAAGGCGTACAGCTCGGCACGGGATCCCGAGAGCTCCAGCTCCCCGGTCGCAGCACTCACCAGGACGTACAGCATGATCTCCCCTATGTTCCCTTCGGCCACCAGTCACTCGGCCGGATCGTAGCCGGATCGATCGGTGTGTGCGGATCCGCCATCGGACCCTTGTCGATCGTCTTCTTGCCGATCTGGACTTCCAGGTTGAGATGCGGCTTGAGCCGCTGGACGTGCGTGCTGTCCGGGTTCACGTCGAACCGGGCGATCTTCCTGAGTACCCGGCCGCTCTCGTCCGTGTGCTCGGCCATGAACTGGACACCACCGCTGCCGGAGCGCACGATGCGCACCGGACCGCCGCCGCTGACGTGGGCGATGGCGCTGTCGATGGCCTCCTCCATCGAGATGCCGCAGTTGTGGACGAAGGCCGGGGTCTGTCCCGCCACCACGTAGTACGTGTGGTGGTCGGCCACGGTGAGGTTGTGGACCCGCTTCTGCTGGGTCCAGGACCTCACCTGGGTGACCTGGACCCAGCTGCCCGAGGACGTCTGGAGCCAGGAGCCGAACTGT
The DNA here is from genome assembly GCF_042890485.1 of Streptomyces sp. NPDC002181. Taxonomy (NCBI): domain Bacteria; kingdom Bacillati; phylum Actinomycetota; class Actinomycetes; order Kitasatosporales; family Streptomycetaceae; genus Streptomyces; species Streptomyces sp. NPDC002181. The sequence continues at coordinate 214,542 of NZ_JBIASC010000014.1, forward strand.
CCGATGCCGAGTGGGAACTCGTGCAGCCGCTGCTGCCCCGGCCGGTGCTGGGGCGGCCACGACTGGACGACCGTACAGTTCTCAACGGGATCGTGCGGAAGTTCCGGACCGGGGTCGCCTGGCGGGACGTGCCCGAGCGATACGGCTCGTGGGCCAGCCTCCACACCCGCTTCCGCCGCTGGGCGATGGACGGAACGTTCGAGCGGATGCTCCAGGCCGCCCAGGCCAACGCTGACGCGGCAGACGACATCGAGTGGCTGGTATCGGTCGACTCCACCATCGTCCGCGCCCACCAGCACGCTGCCGGAGCCCGAAAAAGGGGCTCCGCAGCCCGGCCCGCGGCCGGTCCCGCGGCGGGCTGACCAGCAAGATCCACCTGGCCTGCGACGGGGCGGGCCGGCCGCTCGCGCTCGTGCTGACCGGCGGAAACACCAACGACTGCACCCAGTTCATCACCGTGATGGACGCGATACGGGTGCCCCGGTCCGTGCCCGGCCGGCCCCGGACCAGGCCGGACCACGTCATCGGAGACAAGGGCTACAGCTCGAAAGCCATCCGCACCTGGCTCCGGCGCCGCCGCATCGCCCACACGATTCCCGAGTGGGCCGACCAGATCGCCAACCGGGCCCGGCGAGGCAGCCTCGGCGGCCGCCCGCCGGCTGTCGACCGTCGGATCTACAAGCACCGCAACGTCGTGGAACGGTGCTTCAACCGCCTCAAGCAATGGCGTGGCATCGCCACCAGGTACGACAAGACCGCCCAGTCCTACCAAGCAGCCGTCACCCTCGCATCACTCCTGATGTGGGCGTGACACTTAGACGACAACTCCTGGGCCGTTCTTGGTGCCTGTGCGGCGGAGGTTGGTTATGTACTGGCTGATGGGGCATGGCGTCCTGTCGGGGCGCGAGGTGCCCGATGGCCCGCCGGTAGGCCCGGAGCCCGGCGAGCCAAGCCTCCCAAGCCTCCCAAGCCTCCTCGCCCGGCTCGCACACCATCGACCTCCCCGTGATACGGGAAGGCGTACAGGCTGGTGATCCCGTTTTCGCCCTCCACCGCAGCAGTGCCTGGTAGCCCTCCCGCCATACCAGGAACTCCGGCTGGCAGACCCGGGTGCGCAGGGCAATCGTGGCGGCGTCCCGGAGAAGGAGGGCTGTGTCAGGCAGCTGCGATGCGGGCCAGAAGCGCGTGGACTTCGCCGACGCGGGGGTGCGCCGGATGCAGGTACGGCTCGCAGGCGGCCAGCGCCCGCCGGGCATCTGTCTCCGCCTCGCTGGTGCGGCCCAGGGCGTGCAGTGCCACGGCCCTGGCGAGCTCCAGCTCCCCGCTGGCGTAAGGGGGCAGCTTGGGGAAGGTCCTGCGGGACTCGGCCAGGGCTTCCTCATGGCGCCCCTGCCCGGACAGACTGTGGATGAGCAGCCGGTGCAAGCGGGTCGCCAGTTGCTTCTCGGCCCGCGGCAGATTGCCGCGGGCGATCGTTTCCGCCTCCTCGTACTCGTCCTGCGCGCACAGCGTGTCCCCCAGGCATTTCAGGGCGGACAGTTCGAGTTGCTACACCTCGGTCAGATGCTTGAGCCGCGTCAGCGCCCTTAGGACGACCCGCGCTTCGACCTCCGCCTCAGCGGGGCGTCCTTCATCGATCAGTACCCAGGCGCGGTTCAGCCGTGCGGACAGCAGCAGATCCCGGTTCGCGCCGTCCAACTGCTCCAGTTCCTCGATCAAGGCTTCCTGCTCAGCCAGCACTGCAGCCCGTCGCCCGTGGGCCGCCGCCGCAATGGTGGCGTAATACGTGGCTTGCCAGACGGTCACCGGCCGCCGGTCCCGCCCCCACATACCCTGGCGAGCCGCGATGACAGCCCGCGCCCGCGCCTCGGCCTCTTCGTACCGGCCTTCGCGCACCAGGTGATAGGCGTCGTCGAAAGCTGCTTCGTGCCAGGGCGCCGCAGCCCCCCTCGCCCATGCCGTCCAGGCGGCCGCACTCAACACTCGTCTCCGGGATGTCACGCCCGGGAGACTACGTGCCCTCCGGGGTGGGCCGGAGAGTGGGAGGACCGGGAGACCTGGACGACGGAAGAGTTCGGTACGGCCCACGAAGGGTCGGTCGCCGTACTCCTGGAGGACGGCACGGTGGCGCCGCCGGCGTTCTTCGACACCGGCTCGGGACCGAGCATGTACGAGAGCTCGCATGGGTCCGTCTACGACGGGCGCGTCCGGCACATCCTGCGGGCCGCCGTCCTGCGCGCCACCTGCTCCTGCGGCTGGACCGGGCCCGAACAGCGCCTGGACTGGGACACGATCGGCGAACAGGAGCTGGAGGGCGGCGGCCAGGCACAGGCGGACGCCTGCGAACGCGAGTGGGATGACCACACCGCCGCGGTCGAGGCCGCTACCATCCCCCTGCCCGCAGCCATCACAGGCCTCCTGGAGCAATTGGAGGCCGAGATCGCCACCCTCACCCAGACCTCCCCGCTCGCCGCGGTCCGCGCGGCCCGCTGCACGGAAGTCACCGCCCGGCAGGCCGGCTACTACGCCGCACGCGGCGTCCGCGAGGACGCCGACCCCGAACGCGCCGCACAAGCCCTCGGCCTTGACGAAGCCAGCGCCCGGACCGAACTCGCCCGCCTCGGCCGCTGGAACCCCTACCACGCCTGACCGACCTCGCACGCCGGCGCCCTGCACCGAGTCAGGTCTGTGACCCGCCAGGCCCGAGCGCGGCCCGCACCGTCGAGATGGCTGCCGCCAAGTGCGATAACCGTCCCGTGCTGTTGTGGGCGCATCGGGAGTTGCCGCACGGGGCAATCAGCCGGGGCCGGGCTACGACCTTGGCTGCTTCAGGCGAGCCGCCGGTTGAGCCCGGCCGGATGCTGGCGGACACACTTTCAGCAGGTCACCCTCAGGGTGCGCATGGGCGATTGCGGCTGGTGGGCAGGCTCCGACCGGCCTCAAGGACGCGTCGGAAGGATCCGGACATGCTGACCCGTCGTGAACGCATCGCGGTTGACGGATTTCTCCTGGCCCTGCTCGTGGCCGCCGCCGGCTGGGGCGTGGGCACCTATGGACACGGCCGCACCGCACAGGTCCTGCTCTGCACGAGTGTGCTGATCGTGCTCGTCACGGGCTACCGGACGGTGATGGACGGCCTGGTCCTCAAGCGCACCCCAGCGTCGCCCCGGATCCCGGTGTCCGAGGAGGTCCGGCGCCACGCCGCCCGCCAGGCAGGCCGCGACCCGGACGCCTGACCGCGCCCGGCGAAGACCGTCGTCCCTTGCCGAACGCGGCTGGCCGGGATCAGGACGCGGGTTCGTAGACGACGTTGGTGGTCGTACAGTCCTCGGCGAGCCCGAGGAGTGCCTGGCGCTCGTCCTCGTCGACGGCCAAGTCCCAACGCAGCTTGGTGGCGACCCAGGTCGCAGCGTAGGTGCAGTGGTAGGAGCCGAGGGCAGCCACTCCGCCGGGTCCTTGTCGGCCTTGGACCGGTTGGAGGCGGCGGAGACCGCGATCAGCGTGTCCGGCGAGGCCTGGTCGTTCGCGTACGCCTCCCGCCGCACCGCCGACCACGGCACCTGCTCAGCTGGCGGGGAGCGTCATTCGAAGAGTGCCGTATTCCGCTCCGACCTCGTATCCGAAGACGGGTGTGTCCGTCCACGCCTACAGCAAAGCGTCCACCTTGCCGATGAGTTCTGCTGGGATGGCGCCGGGTGTGATCACCAGGTCGAAGTTGTACCCCTGATCGCAGAAGATCACTTCGATGGACCCTGGCACGCAGTCACGGAATATGCAGGCGATCTGGGCCGCGTCGGTGAAGGCGGCATCGATGTAGAGGCACGTGCCGTCCGTATCCAGGTAGGTCTCAGCTGAGCCACAGGTCGTCTGGAAGCTCCACGCGAAGCCCCGAGCCTCGCTTCGGATGGTCGGATCGATGACCGTGTCGGCCCAGATACCCTGGAGCACGGGAGTGAGGGCTGAAGGCTCGAAACGCCAGGTGGTGCTGGAGTCGTCGAACAGAACCAGGAACGTCGCCATGCTCGTTGTCCACCAGGCCAGCGAATGGCCATGTCAGTCGTGTGTCGCTGTCACTGGTGAGCGAGGATCGGTTGGTTCAACGCCAGCCACTATGGCGAGGCTCCGAGTACTCGCCGAATGGTGGGTCATATGGCTCCCCGTCCTCGGTGGTCACCACGTAGTCCGGCTCGGTTCTCGAAGCCGCTTCCCACAGGCGGATGACAAGGTCGGCGACGGGCACGACACGAAGCGACAGGGCCGCGGCCACTTGGGCGCGCTCCTCGGTGATCTCCGGGTTGCCGCGGGCCAGGTACCGTTCGAGGTGCTGGGCAGAGACCTGCATGACCTCTAGATCGCCCCCGCCGGAGAACCCAAGACAGTCACGCCATTCAAGCCCGATGATGATCTCAAGCGCGTCCGCCAAGTCGTTGGCAATCAGCCCACCCTCTCCTTCGGAACTCGCGAACACCACCGGCCGACGGCCGCCCTCCTCAGCACACAGGAAGTACGCCCCGCCAGCGGACTCGCCGGCTATGGGCTCCAGCGGTGCATCCGAGGCAAGCCTCAACCCCTCGCCGTGATACTTCCGCCCGATGTCGAAGCCGAACGACGTCCGCAGCAGCAAATCGATCTCCGGGGTGCTCCGGATCAGGTCGAGCAGATGATCACTTGAGGTCATGGCTGGACGATATCGGGCGCCTCTGACAGGTGAGGCGAGGCGGCCCCCCCCGGCGTGTGCCAGGCGGATGCGGTCGGGGCGGCCCGCGAACAGGTAGAAGAGCGACTCGGGCGTGTAGCCGGGGCGGCGGAACCAGTTCCTCACCTTCGTCCCCATACCCATGTCGTCGGCGATCTCCCCCAGAACGTCTTCGGTGTTCTGGTAGACGTGTGGTCCGCGCAGGCGGCCGACGGATCTGTTCATCATGAAGTCCTCGAGCACGGACACGCCGCTCGCGCTGATGCTGTCGGACCAGTCCCGCAGCGACTGGGAGCCGGTGAAGATGTCGTTGACAGCGTTTGTCCCCTGAACGTGGTGCCATAGGTCAAGGAGAGTCGCGTGACGGCCAGGTCCCTTCAGTTCCGCCGCGACGTTCGCGAAGAAGCGGCCCGTGAGTACTGCGTTGCGCCTGACGTCAACCGGGACCTGCGTACCGAGCACGGCGAGTGCCCCTTCGCGCAGCAGTAGGTCGGTCACGGTCACGGCTCCGGCTCCGCGAGGTGCGACATGGCAGGCGCTGAGCAGCACCACGGGAGGTGCATGGGCGGGGCCGAGGCCAAGTCCAACGCAGACCCGGTCGCCTATGACGAGACCTGCGACGTTGCCATTGAACGAGCCGTGCGCACTGATGACGAGGAATTCGGGTGCGTGCTCGATGACGGCTCGGCGCAGTGCGTCGACCGTATCGATCTCGACCGTGTCGACCTTGAGGGCGTCGCCTGCTGGCTGCATGGTCTCCATCGCAACCGACCAGCCCAGGCGGGAGAGCTGGCCGACGTGGTCGCTGGCGGGGATGCACTCGGCAATCAGGACCCGAACCGAGCCGCTGAGGTTGACGCTGGAACGGGTGTTGATTTCGTGCTGGATCGTACGGGCCAGGGGGAGGAGCGGACGATAGGTGATGGGCAGCCGGGCGGCCAGAGGGGATGTATCGCCGGGCATGGTCAGCAGACCGAGAGGGAAGTTGGAGAACACGGTCAGCCGTGACGCCCGCTTGATCAGCTCGATGGTGTCTTCGCTCCACAGAGAGCTGGTGGCCTCGTTGAGTCTCGTCAGCAGCTTGCGGACAGTGGCCGGGCTCTCGGTACGGGTGAGGGTGAAGTGCCGTTCGAGTTCGGAGAGTGCGATGAAGCCTTGTGCGGGGACGTCCGGCATCATCAGTCCAAGCCCGCTGGTCGCCACGGCGTGATGCGTAGCGGCAAACTCGATAGCACACCGTTCTACCTGACGGTCGGACCGCTCGTGCATGGTCACCGACCAGACGTCGTGTGGCTCGTCCTGAGTATCAGCGGCGTGCATACGGGCGCGTACTGGGCCGCTGTAGACGGTGCGTGAATATGCGGGTGCTACTCCTGGCAGTGCAAGCATCAGAGGGAATCGGAGGCGTCTCGGCTCTTCGGCCATGGTGCGCTCGAAGTGGTCGTCGAGATCCGGCAGCGTCCCCTCGTCCTCCATACGGGCGACCGTAGCGAGGACTGCCTGCCCGAGTACGGCACGGGAAACGGGACCATCGGTGCCGTGTCCTGATGGGGGCTCGGCTTGATCTGCGGTCCATCCCATCTGCCGCGCTAGCCGGCGGTGGGGCAGCAGGGTGGGAGCCAAGTCCAGGCGCCGGGTCAGGGCGAGATTCTGTCCCAGGGGCTCGATGCCCGGGATGAAATGGCGGTGAACAGCTTCCCACTGCGCTGTGAGGTTCTCATCGGTCAAGGACCCATAGCCTGTTACGGGCAGGGCGAAGCCCATCGGCTCGGAGCGTGCACTAGCCTCCTCCAGCAGCTCGTCGGGACACACCACCAGCGTTCGGTGAGATCCCTGCAAGAACCCGTCGACGTAGCGCTGCTCAAACACGTCTATCGGCAGGAGCAGGATGTGGTGGCCGTTGTTCACCTCGTGGGCCGCTTTGAGGAGCGGGGCGCGCATGGCGACGAGATCCATCAGGGTGCTCGGCAGGTGCAGGGTGTACCAGAGCCCGGGAAGGGCAGCTGCGACGGTCCGCGATATTCCATGGGGCAGCGTGACCAGCCTGCTGCCGGCCTCGTCGACCTGCTCGGCCAAAAGGGGCGAGTACCGGTGACTGGTCCCGCCCACATCCGCCGGGCACACAACCACGTACCCCAGGGGCTGATCAAAGGCAGAGCGCAGGTCCTGGGCATTCGGCACCGATGGGTTCGACATTCCCGTGATGCTGCCAGGCCCCAGGCGGACCCGTCAGTAGATTCGGCTGTGCACCCACGGGACAAGACGCACCCCGTTCCCAAATACGGGACGGTTAGTCACTTTTCGCGATGCTGTCCCGGTCCTTGAGTCCCTGCCATGCCCGCACGTTCCAGTCCTGGGAGAAGACGAGGATGACGGGCCTGATGCTGTCGGTTGTGGTGATCTTGATGCGGTCGTAGGGCAGACTGCGGTCGATCTCCACGATCTCAGACGGCGGGTACTGACGGTCTCTGACATCGTCCCAGAAAAGGGAGACCCCACCGCTGGCCAAAGGCACCGCCCATCCATGGACGCCTGCCTCCCAGAGACCGACTGGCATGCACAACGCCGGTGCGGGCGCCCCGCAGATGCCGGGAGCGCCATCAGCGGGACCCGCGTGTTCCACGCCGCTGCCACGGGATTCCAACGCCGGCCTTCATACAGCCATGCCCCTGCGAGAATCACGGCCAACCCGATCCATGAGAATCCGCTAGTCAGGTCGTCGAGACCCCAAGCTATGAGGCCGAGAACGACACAGGCGCTGCCAGTCTGGCTTGCGTATGCGACGCGTTGGCCGGGTGCCAGCCGGTTGTTGCGGTCTCTTGCCACTCTCGCTCCTTGGGGCGCGCTCGGTGCACTCAAGGCCGCATTGTCGCCCCTATGGGTCACGGGAGGATCCCTCGGGGGACTCTTCGCTGGCGGTCGACGTACAGCCGCAAGCGACGCTGGCGGTCGACGTACAGCCGCAAGCGACACCTCCCAAACCGGCTGTATCACGCGGCTTCGACCCGTGGTCAGCGCGGCGGCGCGGTCAGACGGGCTTCGAGGTAGGCGGTCCAGTCGGTGGCGGCGCGTTGTCGCCAGTGGGCGGCGGTGACGGGGTGGAGGCCGAGCATCGGACCGAGGACCGCCGGGGGAAGATCCTGGGCGAGGGTGACGAGGGCGGTGGCCCGGGCGGGCCGGTTGGGGATCTGGTGGGCTGCCAGGCGGCGGCCGAGCACGGTGGCGGAGAGGTGCTGTCCGGGACGGCCTCCGGGAAACAGCCAGCCCCGAGAGGTGTTCGCCGCCCAGTTGGTGGGCGGCGGGCGGTTCGTGAGGTCGGCCAGCAGGCCGCCCAGGAGGGCGGGCAGGGGGATGGGGGTGCGGTCGAGGGTCAGGAAGGTGTCCTCGCCGGCGGTAGTCACGGCGTGAGTGGTCAGAGCGGTGATCCGGGTCAGGTGCTGGCCGAACAGGAGGAGGATCGATCCGGCTCCGCGGACTTCGAGCGGCAGGTCGGTATCGGTGAGGCACTGGTGGAGGAGTTCCCAGTGGGAGTCTTCGTCCATCGCGACCGGGGCCTTCTTCGGCCAGTGTGGGACGTCGAGGGTTCGGGCGTGCCCGCGGCGGGTGGCCCAGACGATGAAGTCGCGGACGGCGAAGCGGGTTCCAGGGTTTACCGCGAGCCAGGTGTCGACCTCGTGCTGGGTCACTTCCTGCAGGAGCAGCCCGCGCGCGGTCATCGCGCTCAGGAACTCGGCGGCTCGGTTGATGCGGGCGTAGGCGCCGCGGGCCCGGCCGAGGAACCCGCCGCCGCGCAGCCGCTCGTGGCGGCGGGCGCGCGGTAGCAGCGACCAGCGCACGTAGGAGCGGAGCAGGAGGGCGTGCTCGGGGTGGCGGGCGGCAACCCGTTGGAGGTGGCGCTCAATCCGGGCGGACAGCTCGTCGCCGCTCGGGCAGTACCTGGTAGGCGGTGAGGAGGCCGTGCAGGTACTCCGCAGTCCGGGCGGCGGCCCGGCCTTCGACCGCGGTGAGGTCGAGATCGGTGTGGGTGACGGGCCGGCCGGTGGCCACCAGGTCGGCGAGCAGGCGGGCGGAGTGGGAGTTGCGCAGCCAGGTCAGAACGGTGCCGGGCTCCGGACTGTCGGCCAGAGCCGCACGCATGTGCGCGTATGGTCCGCCGTCGGGGACGGTGGAGAACAGCACAGTGAGCCGATCATGCACCGCGCATCGGTCGCATACCCCTCTGACCTGGTATGAGCGGGGTTCGGTGCAGCGTGGGCACGCATGCGGATCTGGGTGCCCGTCGCAGGGTCCGCAGACTCGGCGCCCCTCCGCGCGGGCGATCAGCACACGGTGCTGGCCGCATCCCGGACACGAGGCGGGATGGCGGCGGGCCTCGCGGTAGCACGGCTTACAGACCGGCCCGAGCGGCCACCGGGCGCACACCGGTGTCCGGTCCCCGCACAAGGCGCACGACGCGAGAGGACGGGGACGGCAGTTCGCGCACGGATCCATGAAGGAGCGGTTCCCGCAGACTGAGCAGGCCCGGCCGGTTGAGAGCTGATCCCGGCGGCAGGGCCCACAGGTCTTGTGGCTCGGGCGGGGTCGGGTCTCCCCGCAGGCCTTGCAAGGGCCGACGTCGGACTGGGCGGCCAGGACGCCCTCGCAGCCGAGACAGACTCTGCCGCCGGGCACCGACCGGCGCAGCGGCCGAACACGGCCGCACCGCAGTCAGGCCGGTGCCTGTACCCCAGCGACACCCATGGAGGTGAGGGTAGTGATGAGGGCCTGGACCGACCGAGGGGCGAGGCAGGACCCGCTGACCAGAGCGTCGGGGTGTGCTGCGAGGTGAGTGCGGATCCGCCCCCGGGCTGAAGGGGTCAGCCCGGCCACGATCCGGGCCGCCTCATCCGGCACGAGATCAGGCAGGAACCGGGCGATCCGCTCCGCGAGTTCCTCCCACGAGCCCCGAGCGGGCACCGGGCCGCTCACTGGTCGCCCGGGCGCAGGACGCGAACCCGGCGGGCAGGAGGAGCCTTCGCCGTGCCCGCGCTCTCGCCGGTCGCGGTCGGCTTCGCGACCTGAACGCGGGTCTCGACTACCTCGATCAGGTCGGCAGGGGTGACGCCGAAGATGCCGCAGAGGGCGGCGAGGGTATCCATCGACAGCCGTTGCGGAGGCTGGGTAACCAGCCGGAACACCTGCTCCCGCGACAGGTGAACCCCGTACTCGGCCAGCAAGGGGACCAGATCGGTGGTCTGATACATGTCCCGCTCCGCCATCAGCCGACGCAGATTCCATGTGAACCCCATCCTCTTCATCACCGCGGCAACACCCTTCCTTCAGCGGGCTCCAGTCGTTTGTGGATCGAGGCCTCGATCAGTCGGTTGCGGTACTCGTCCGACACCCACGTGTACAGAGCGGTCGTCGCCGCGTAGGAATGGCCGACCTGCTCCTAGACGAACCGCTCCGGATATCCGAACTCGATCAGGTGCGTGATGTAGGTGTGCCGCAGGCAGTGCAGATCCAGCTCTGCGGGCACGCCCGCGTGCTCGCGGAGGGTGGAGAAGATTCTCGTCAAGGCGCCGGCCTCCGAGCCGGCCACGGCGCTCAGAGACCCACAGGGCGGGGTGCCGGCCGGGGGAGAACCCGCACCGGGCCTCATCGACCCACTCCAGGACGACTGGGACGATCCAGTCGAGCTCGGGCACGGTCAGCACGGTCCTGCGCTTCGGCGGACTCCCTCGGGACGCCTTCCCGTACCGGACTTCGAGGGCACCGAGCCGCCCGTACTGGGGTGCGTGGGGGTTGTGCCGCAGGTCCGGCAGGTCGAGCATCGAAGTCTCCCGGCGCCGGGTCCCGTACGCGTAGACCTGCTTGACCAGAACCGAGTCCCGCCAAGCGGCGAGCACCCCCTTGCGGCCCCGCTTGCGGATCTGTTCCACCCGGTCGTCCGCCGCGTCGAAAAGCGTCTGGAGCTCGTCGTAGGTGAACGCGCGCCGGCCGGGACGCCCCTCGTAGGGGGCGACGTGCTGGGCGGTGTTCCAGTCGTGGCACGCCTGGACCGGGAACCGGCCGAACTCCTCCAGGCAGCCCGATGCCCATCCATATCGCCCGTCGGTAATGAACGCGCAGAACATCTCCAGAGAGCCCTGTTGTCCTCGCACCGTGGACCAGGCGAGTTCACCGCGGGAGAGCCGCACCGAGAAGTACGCCTCGACGTCCTCGGGCGTCCAGTCCCACGGATACGTGCCTGTGAACTCGGCGAAGCGACGTACCAGGCTCAGCCGGTCCATGATCGTCTTCGTCGTTAGAAGTCGGCTCCGCTGTTGGTCCTGCCACCCGCGCAGCATGGCGTCGAACATGGCGGGCTCCGGGTCCAGAGCGCGGACGTTGCCTGCGCGGACCAGCCGGATCGCACCCGGCACGTCTGCCACACCCACGCCACACCTCCGACGGTTGCACCGAATGCAACATCGTGGCGTCGGATACTCCACCCCAGGTCCAGAACCCCACACCCTCACCTGGACGAGTGACACCCCCGTTCTCGGGCCGCACCGCGCCGCCTGCGAAAGCGGCGGAATGATGCGTCCAGCCCAACTCCGCCTACTTAGAGTCGTACACCTCCGCCAACGGGACAAAATGGTCCACATCCAGCCGGGCCGCGTCCGTGACCACCACGTCGTCGTAGGCGCTGCGCCAGGAGCCGCCGGTCAGCTTGCAGCCGGCCGCGACCTGCGGCGCCACGACGGCCTCGGCGAGGATGACTTCCTTGCGGGTGTCGCAGCCGTCCCCGGCGTTGAGGCCCTTGTTCCAGTGCTTGTACAGGTCCCGCTTGTAGCCTTCGCGGTGCTCGACGGCGACCGGGAGCTGGTCGATCGCTTCGAACAGCGGTAGCGGAGCCCGCCGTGCGGCCGGGCCGGCAACACCGGCGGCCGTCTGTGGCGCCGTGGCGGAGGGGGCAGAGTGCGCGGCCGGAGCGGCGAGGACGGGGAGGGCGCAGAGGGCGAGCGCGGGCAGGCCGCGCAGCATCAACTTCTTGATCACAAAGGCCGGTGTAGCGGGCCCGGCCCCTGCCTCAACAGGCCCTCGGCGGACAACTCACTCGTGCGGGTGCCCGTATTCACCGAAGAAACGGCCCTGCTGCCTACTCAGCGAAGGTCCGCGGCGGCGCCATCGCCGACCAGGGGCGGCGCGCCATGGTGCTGCCCGACGTGAGGCGCTCCGCCACTGCGCACCCTGAACCGGGTGGCCCGCACCGTCACCGCCGCTGCGATCCGGCTGAGGCTTAGGACGTGATCCGCTGGGCAGGACCCGACTGCTACTCGATGGTGATGTCTTCGTAGGTGATCGTCACCTGCTCCGTCGCGGGTCCGGAGGCGGAGGCGTCCAGCGACGGCCCCTCCCAACGCGATGCCCAGGCGTTGCTGAGGTGGATGCGGCGGACGGTCTGCTTCCTTGCATCCTTCAACGCGATGGTGATGTTCTGGCGCTCGGCGTCGAGGTCGGCGTTGACGAGGGTGGACTTGATCCAGTCGGTGAACGCCGTGCTCTTGTCCATGCCGCGGGTGATCGTGACCTCGCCGGTCTGGCGCGCCCCCTGCTGCTTGCGAACGAGCGGGTCACCGGTCGGTGAGACCTGCCGGACCTCCACCACGTCCTGCTCCAGCTGGAGTCCCGAGACGCTCTGGACGGTTTCGACCTGGAACTTCCCCAACTCGATGGCGAAGGTCCTGCTGCTGACGCTGTCACCGGTCAACACGATGTACGCCTCCCACTGCCTCAAAGGTGAACGGCCGACGGTCATCTCCTCCAGCCCGCCGCCGTGTGCCTCACGCCATGAGCGCAAGGAGGTCACATGATCCACCGCACAGGTCCCAGGGCTGAGGCTCCCGCTCTGACCGAGCGCCAACTCACCCGTCTGGATGCTCCGATTCACCGAAGAAACGCGCCTGCTCCATCAGCTGCGTCACGGTCGAGGTACCCGCCTTCGCCCGGACTCCGGCTGACGTCCGCGTACACGAGCAGCTGTACTCCTGCCTCACCGGGGGTACGTCGCATCCGGCACGGACCGGACGACAGGAAGAGGGCCGAGATCCGCTGGGCGGCTTCGAGTGCGGCCTTCTCCTGGTCCCGGATCTCGATCGTGATCACGCTCTCGTCGCTCATACCCCAGCAACCGCCTGCGGCCGGGCGAGGTTCTCGCGCCTGGGTGAGGATCACACCATCGAGCCCCCGCAAGTCCCCGGCCGGGGTGGCGGCGGCGCTTTGCGGCCAATCTCGACAATGCCGGGTGGCGGCCGACGGACGGCCGGTAGTTTCGCCGCCATGACGATTCTTGAGCTCAAGCGCCGTCCGCCCTCATCACCTCCGCCGGGACGCCCTCCGTCCAGCACGGCCCCGGACAAGAATCCGCCGTTCCCGCCGAACGACCCGCAGAACCCGCCGAAGCCCAACCCACAGAGCTGACCGGCATGCGCGTGGACCGGCTCCCGTACGAGGAGCTGCCCGAACCCACCCGCCAAGCCCTCCAACAGCGGTTCGGCGCGCACTGCCGGAGAGCGGACATGGAAACGGGAAACAGTACGGCTTTCGCCTCATTGTACTTCCCGGCCGCAGGGGCCACGGAGTTCGTGAAGGGGCTGCCGCTGGATCACGAGCGGATCGGCGAGCTGGAAGCCGAGGCCACGGTGAATCCGTTCCTGCCCGACTTCGCCCCGAAGGTGTTGTGGCGACAGGTGGCGGGTGGCTGGCTCCTGATCGGCTTCCAGGGCCTGACGGCAACCCCGTGGGCCTGGTTCGCCGACGACAGCGACCACCTGGAGCCGGTCGCCGCAGCCCTGCACGAACTGAGTCTGCTGCCCGCGCCTGACGAAGTGCGGCTGACGCCGTGGGAACGCTGGGGCGAGTACTGCGACCCCGCCGACGAAGGCCTCCTGATGGGGGACCGGCTGGTGCATTCGGACCCGGCCGCCACCAACTTCATGGTCGAGCGCAGCGGCCGGGCATGGATGATCGACTGGGCGTGGGCCATGCGCGGCCCCGCATGGATCGACGCCACGCTGTGGGGATTCCGCCTGGTCCTGGACGGCAAGCAGAGCGTCGAAGACGCTGCGCGCTGGGCCCGGGCCATTCCCGCCTTCGCCAAGGCTCCTCGCGAGGGGGTGCGGGTCTTGGCGGAGGCGGAGGCCCGTTCCTGGGAGGACTGGCGCGAGCACGGGATGACCGAGCTGGACGAGACGATCACAGCCGCCCGCGCATGGGCCGCGCACTGGCGTTGACGCCCCCCCGGGGCCCCGGTGCTCGCCCTCACGAACGCCTTGCGCATCACAGCGCAGCGGTCCCGACCCAGCGGCTGCGCGTCCGCGCACCGTCCCCCACCGTGTTCCGGCAAGGCGGTCGGCCCGCTACCGTCACGGCGACTGGGCGTTGCTGGAGGCCCGCCAACGGGTCAGTGGTGGAGGTAGTCGTTGAGGTAGGTGCGGGCGGCGGTTTCGCTCGTGCCGAGGGCGGTCGCCACGTCCTTGAGCGGTACGTCGAGGGCGGCGAGTTCGTACGCGGCGTCCTGGCCGGTCTTGGAGATGACGTACCGCAGGTCGGCGAGCGCCTTCAGCACGACTAGCGGTTCCTTGACGGCGAGGACATCGAGTTGACGGAGGGTGCGGGCTCCGCGTAGTTGAACGCCGAGTGCACAGTGGTCCGGCCGAGCCCCGCCCTCCGGGCCAGCTCGCTCATACCCAACCCGGCACGGGCTCGTCCGTCGGATAGCCGGTTCCGAAGCTCGTCCAGCGCGGCCCTCCACACACCACCCGTCTCTCCCACCGGTCCTCCCGACGTGTTCACCGGTGTTCATTCTCCTCCGGTGAACCATGGCGAACACCGACTTCGAGACCTTCGGTCACACAAGCCCAAACGACCATCGGAGCCCGCCGTGACCGACCTCGTCCTTGTTCTCCTCGCCATCGCGATCGTCGCGATTCTCGCCCTACTCGCCGGGGCTGGCGCAGCCAAACTTGCCCGCCTGGATGGCGCCACCTACCCCGCCGCCATCAAGCACGCTGCCGCTGCCTTTGCAGCTGTCCTCGCCCTCGCGTCCACCGTCTCCGCTGCCCTGACCACTCTGCGATCGTGAGGCTTGCGCCGACAAGGCGTGCGGGAGTGAGACCCGGTGCTCCGGTTTTCCGGGGCGCACTACCCTCGGCAGTACCGATCGTCGGCCGCCAAAGTCGCGTACGTGACACCGGTGACGCTGTTGGCATCGACGGCGAACCGTGACTCGGCTTCTGCTCCCAGGTAGCGCTGGACGACAGCAGCGCCCCCGCTAGAGCGGAGAGAGGTGAGGCGGTACGTCATGTCGGCGATCGTGCGAACCGCGTCAGAGGCATAGAGCTTGCCCAGGTCGAAGAACTCGAAGTGGTGGTTCACCCGGGATGTGAGCGTCGCGTCCCAGGACGCCGGCGAAGTGACGAAGAACTCCAACCTCACCATGCCGTGGTCGTGAACAGTCCGGGCGTCGAGCCACCGGTCCTGAGATATCCGGTCGAGATAAGGGTGCAGGAGCGTCTTCTCGGCAGAGTCCGGCTGCATATTGCCCTTGAGCAGGTTGCAGCGCTCACACACCGGTACAAGGTTGAGCGGGTCGACACACAGAGCAGGGAAGAGGCTTTTAGGCACGACGTGGTCGAGCTGCCGGACTACGCCCGTGCTGCACATCGGGCATCTTTCGTCCCGCGGCGCGGCCATGAGGGCGTCCCGGACTTTGCTGCCCGTGACCGTCTTCATCCCGTTGCCGTAGGCCCACTCGACGAAGTCCCCGGCAGCGAATCCCTCAACCGTGCAGTCATCCTTTTGGAGCGCGTGCACGGTGCTGCTGGACGCGGCGCGGCGCAGCGCTTGTCCGGCCTTGCGCACAGTGTCCTGCGCAAGCAGCAACTTCTCGCGCCGTCCGCCCGCAGTGGTGCTGGTTCCGACACAAGCGAGGTAGCTGTCGACCGGCTTCAGGAGGGGCACCTTGAGCGGCCACATCACGATCCACCGCGAGCTTTGTCGGCCAGCAGGACGTACACCAGGCCCTTGGCCTCGCTACCGAGGTGCCCCGAAAAGTGCGCGAGGACGTCCTCGTACGAGTCGAACATCGCCACCGCCTCGGCGACGTCCTTGTAGAAGCCGGACTGCATTACCTCCAGCCCGAATACCTCGTGGGTCAGCACGCCGACGTTCTCGCCGTACGTCTCGATCTGCGGCTGCTCGGCCCGGCTGGTCTCGCCGTGCCGGATCAGCTTGTAGACGCAGGACCGGGGCACGGTCTGGAGAACCACCGGCGAGTGCGTCGCCATCACGGCCACGCCGTTGCGATCGGTCAAGAGCTCGCTCAGTGCCTGGACAAAAGACGCCAGAAGAGGCGGATGCAGATGGGTCTCGGGCTCGTCCAGGATGACCAGTGACTGCTCCACCACAAGGCCTACGAGCTCCGTCAACGTGAGGACGACGATCGCGTGCCCTGAGCTCAACTTCTCGAAGGCTTGACGCAGCGCGTTCCAATGGGACGTCGTGACCCTGCTGCCGGCCCTGAGGTCCCCGGCGTAAGAGGCGATGGCGGTGTCCGCAAACCGAGGGTCCCGGCTGAGTGTCTTCATCGCGTCGCACCATGCCCAGATTCGCTGCGAATCCATGACACGCACCAGGGCATCATGAAAGCCCGAGCACAGTCGCTCGTGCTGCGTTGTTTCCAGCCCTCCAGTGCGCTCCGTTGAAGCCTTCAGCCCCACGTACTCGTAGGCCACGCCGTTGGGTGGCAGGGGAACCCCTGGGCGGCCCGGCGCCTGCATGGTGGCGAACGGGTCGAACGCGCTGAAGGTCACCGAGACCACGTTGACGAAGCGCTCGCCTGCCGCTGACGTGGACGTAGGAGCCATTGTCACGCGCCCGTACATCTCGTGAAGGTCGGGATGGACGACAGCGCCCGCGAGCCGTCTCAGCAGGGTGGTCTTGCCCACTCCGTTGCGGCCGACAAGGACGTGGATATTGCTGGACGGACGCGTCTCGGGGCGGACGTGGAAAGAGATTTCGCTGTCGGGATCCTGGCCAGGTCCGAGGTAATTGAACCGGTACTCGCTTAGCCGCACACCGCCGTGAGCGATCCGGTGGTACTGCACCCTGACTGTCTGCTCTTCCACCATCCGCAACAAGGACTCGCGCGTCACCTCGTGAGCCCGCGCCCCGTCGAACCGGCCGAGATCGTAGGCGAGGTCACCGAGTCCTCCAAGGATGGCGATGCGGCCCTCGATCCCGAGTTTCCTGATGTTGTCGTAGTAGATGTCGCTCTGGCCGAGAGAGAAGAGTTCCAATGGCGGCGGACCGTTGTAGACGCCAGGCTGCAGCGGACTCGGGCCGCGTTTCTGTCCGGCGACGCCGACCTTCACGTAGCCCAGATTCCGGAGATCAGTCGGGCTGCGGTACCAGAGCTGGAATGTGGTCCGGTAGCCCATGTCGTCCCAGCCGTCGGCTTCCAGGACAACGGCCCTAGTGCCCACGTGCACGGGCTGGCCATGAGGCTGGATGATGAACTGCACGCCGCTCCCGTCGTCGTGGGAGAGCGAGCACATGTGCCTTCAGAGCCGCTTCCCGCCCACCGGATCCTATGCCGCTGCATTCGGTCTTTGGCTCCGACCGCTGGACTCCAGCCCATGGACTTGGGAACCTCTGCCGGCTCGCAGAACCTAAAGGCCCGGTCGTGCAGGAGGCGTCGCTACATGCCACGCAGTCGTGATCCAAGCCGGCCATGCTCGTTCGCGAACCACTGCGCGATGTCTTCCACGGGGTCGCGCACGGGCCGGTCGGCGAAGGTCATGTCGTACGCCGTGTGACCGGCGGCATCCACATGATTGGGAGGTTCAGGAGGCAGTCTGTCGGCACGAAGCCAGCGCACGACGACGGGCTCGATGGTGATCGGCGCCTGCGTCGCGAGGCTGAGGCCGCCGGTCCGCTGGACTGTGAGGGGCAACGCGTGCGTCGTGCGGTTCCGTATCCACCGCGTCCCGCGCATGACGTCTCCTTTCACCCTCCCCCGGACGCTCTTGTAGCCGCCGTCCGAAGTCAACTGTTCGTCGGGAACGCACGCCCAGTAGATGGTCTCGGCGGCAGGAATCGAGACGGCGTGCGCGCTGGAGCCGTGGACGGACAGACACTCGTCCAGCCGGGCTCGGGCTTGCTGGAAGCCGTCGAATGCCAGCCTCAGGAAAGCCGTTGAAGAGGGCGCCGTCATCACGCCACGGTAGCGCGCACCAAGCTCTCAGGAGCGGCAATTTCGGACCCGGGAAACGCCGCTTCGTGCCCGACGGCGGGGGCCTTCTCCGCCAACGCTCGACGGAGAGTGCGGGTCCGCGGTGAGAGGGCTGTCGCCTCTCGCACCCGCATCCTCCAACCGCTGTGGTGCCGCCGACCTGCGGGCGTGCGCGCAGCGCCAGCCGGCTGGGCTCACCCCAGTGTCGGGCGACATGGGAGTGTCAGTGCTTGGCGACATGTGGCGTGTCAGTGTGAGCCGAGGCTTTGGGTATGCGACCAGGTTCCCGATGATCTCCTGGGTGTTGCGGAGATCGACGCTATGACTATCCCGCTCTGCGTCGACCGGATCCTTGGCGACCATTCCTTCGCGAGATCGGGCACTCACCCGCGCATCACTCCTGATGTGGGTGTGACATCCAACGGCAACTCCTAGAAGGGGGGCTCCAAGGAGTACCCGTTCTCGTCCAGAGGGACGGGCTCGGGCTTCGGTTTGGCAGCTCGCTGCTCGGCCGCCGTGGGGTGGATGGCGATCGCCTCGGCCGCCTGCCCTTGCCGGACCAAGACCTCGCACAGTTCCTCACGTGCCTTGATCGTGCCGAGGGCTCGCAGTTCGGCAGCAGCGGCATCGAACTGGCCGGCCGTGCTGAGGAGGTCGGCCTTGACGATGCGGGGGTCGGTCCAGGGGCGCGGGTCGGCTTCGGCCAGGACGATCGCCTCGTCGACGCGACCAAGGCCGGCGAGGGCCAAGGCTCGCCACCAGTGCTGGAACTCCTCGTGGTCATGGTGGGGTACGACACGGGGGTGCTCCACCAGGTGCAGCAGTTCCTCGGGGCGGTCGAGAAGCGGGTAGACGAGTGGTACCAGGAGGTTGGAGCAGTCGTACCAGCCGAAGCCGGGTTCGGCCACGGCGATCGCGTCGTCCAGTCGGCCGTCCCGCAGCAAGGCCGAGGAGAGCCAGGCTCGGTACCCAACCCAGTCGTCGGCGGCGATGGCTTCGCGCATCACGGTCTCGGCCTCCTCGGCCCGCCCGTGGTCGCGAAGGGCACCGGCGTAGACGTCCAGGACGGTGTGCGCGTTCTGTCCGGTGGCCAACTCGCGCAGCTCGTCGAGCCGACCATGACGCGCCAGAAGCCCGGCGTAGGCGGTGAGAGTGTTCTGCGTGAGGTAGTGGTGTCCGGCTATGTCCTGACCGAGGATCCGGATCGCTTCGTCGGTATGGCCCGCGCGCTCCAGGACCTGGGCCTGGAGCTCCTGCGCGTTGGAGAAGGGGTGGTTCCACCGGCTCTCGCCCCGGGCGTGGCGCGCACTGTCGGCGTGCGGGGCGATTAGCTGCAGCACCTGCTCGTCACGGTCCTGGCCTTTGGTGATCTCCACCAAGACGGACAGGGTCCACCATCCGTCGATGTGCGGGACGAGCAGATCGATGGCCTCGTCGACGCGCCCTGCCTTGGTAAGCAGCTCAGCGAAGTCATGGCACTCGGCCTTCGAGGTCCCACCGGCTTCATCCGGACGTACCAGATTCAGTGCCTCCTGAGACCGTCCCGCCCGGAGCAGGATGTCGGCCTTCGCCCACAAGGCAGTCGGCCACCCGGTCGCGACGAACGGCTCCATCACCTTCAGCGCCCGCCCGAACTCCCCCGCCCGGCACAGCTCCTCCACCGCGCCTTTCGCGCAGAACCACTCGCTGCGTTCCACCGCCGCCTGGATCACCAGTTCCAGGTGACCGTGCTCCAACAGGAAGTCCACTCTTCTCGGGGCAAGGCCGCCGAAGTTGCTCGCCTGCCAGGCAAGATCATCCATGTGCATGAACGGGAGCGTAGATGCACCCACCGACACCCGCTGTCCAGGGGTTCCCGGCCAGTCGGCTCGCCTCAGAACGGGAGAAGCGATCCGCAGGTCAACCCAACCGCGTCAGCTGAATCGCTGACTGGCGGGCGTGTGCGGGCCGTCACCCTTGACCGGGTGGCGGCCCGCACAGCCGTAAGCCGGCAGGGGCACCGGACGGTCTCGGGCCTGTCCGGCACCCGCGGGGGGCGCAGGATCCGTGCCCGCTCACCGCGCCCGTGCCCGGCAAATGGTCGGTGACGCACCTGACCGGCCTGCGCTGGCACGGCAGCCGAAGCAGCCTCGGACCGGTGGCCCGAGCCCGAAGGAGTTCCGGTCGCGCCCGGGCATGTGGCGCCCGGCATGCGGTCGGGCCCCGACCCGGGGGAGGGTCGGGGCCCGAGCAGGGGCCTGCGTGTCCGGGCGCCGTGTGTCAGTGGCGGAAGGTGTCCTTGATGTCTTCCTTGGCCTGTCGGACGTTGCCCTTGGCCTGCTCGGCGCGGCCTTCGGCGGTCATCCGCTCGTTGCCGGCCATGCGGCCCATGGCTTCCTTCGCCTTGCCCTTGGCCTGCTCGGCGGTGGCCTTGGTCTTCTCCGTGCCCGACATCGGGACCTCCTCGTGTAGTACCGGATTGGTCGTGACCTCCCGCCTGCTCCAGATCGGCGACCGCAAACCCCCTCGCCGCCGACCGGGCGAACCGACTGCACCACGTGGCGGCGGGCCGCCGCTACTACCCGCCGACGCGGATAAGAACCGGGTAAAGACCGAGTGCATGACCGGAGCAGTGGCGGGCAGTCGCCGCTGCGGAGGTTGATAACTATGGTTCCCCTGCTTCTCGTTCTCCTGCTCATCCTGATCCTCCTCGGCGCCGGTTTCGTGGTGAAGATCCTGTGGTGGATCGCGATCGCGGTCCTGGTGCTGTGGCTGATCGGATTCGTCGCCCGTCCGAAGGGCAGCAGCGGTCGCTGGTACCGCTGGTAGCCGGGCCTTCGGCACGTCCTAGGCCAAGGTGGGCCGCTCCCCGACCCGGGGAGCGGCCCACCGCCGTGTGCGGTGCTCCTACCGTGCTGGCTCCTCGACGCCGAGGACCTGGGGTGAGGGCGGTCGCCCGGGGGTATGCGCGAAAGCAGCCGGGCCGGTCGCCGTGACGCAGCAGGGGTCCTGCTCACCTCCAAAGATCGGCGGCCGTCCCGGTACACCGGCCCGGACCGACAGGGACTCAAGGGACCAGCCCGACCAAGCCCCCCAGCGCACCGTCCGCTCAAAACCCGATGTGGCCAAGTGCTCCTCCAGCGCGGCCATGACGGCCCGGACGGTGTCCTCGTCCCCGCCGGTGATGTCCAAGACCACAAGGCCGGGCTCCGCGACGTGCTGCTCGTCGATCGGCTTCATGAGCCCTGCGACGGCGTTGGGACCGGACCGATTCGCCGACGGCCTTCCCCGTCCACTCGCACGAGGGATCCCAGGCCGCGGGTGTCGCATGGTCGGCACGCTCTGTCTGGGTGCGGCCCCCGTCGCCATCGGGGTCGCGCATCGGCCGGCCGACATCAGGGTCTTCCTCGCGGCCGCCGGGCCTGAGAACGCTGAGGACGTGGACCTCACCGATCCCGACTTTGTGGAGTGGAGAGGCGCCGCCCCAGAAGCGTGCGTGCCCTCCCGGTGAGCTGCCGACGGAAGCGTATGAACGAGAGCGGCGCTCACCTCGGATGAACCGGTGAGCGCCGCTCTCCAAGGCTTTGCCGTGTCCGGGCGACCGCAGCCTTCGGGTGCACGGCGAGGACGCCGCCCGACTTCCAGGCCAAGTGGGTGATCAGCCGCGGCCTCCAGGAGGTACGTACACGGTGCGCCCCGCGTTTCGGCTCCGAGGTCCGCACGAAGTGGTCATGCTCGGCACGTGAACGGGGCCTGGTCCGATCCTGGGCCTGGCATCGAAGACGACGTCGAAAGGTAGGGGTGCGATGCGGCCCATCCGGATCCGCGCGGCGCTGGCCATGACCGCTGTGGCGACTGTGCTCACGTACATGGGCAGCGGCACGGCCCAGGCCTGGCAGGGCTGGCCGGAGCCGGCTGCGGCGCAGAGCGTCACGCCGACCCCCTCTTCCGGGACGGCGAACAGGTGTCTGGACCCGGAGGGAACCGACCTCAACGCCCTCCTGTCCATCCGGGAACAGATCATCGGGCCCCCTGCCTGCCGTGTGGCAGTCGCGATGAAGCCATGGGTCTCGGTCTTCCCGAGCTGGGGCACGGCCGCTGACGCGGCCGGCGCTGTCTACCCGGCGGGATACACGCCGTCCCTGCCGAAGCCGATGGACGACTTCATCCTGAAGTTCCTCGGTGTCCGGATCGTCCAGGACATCGGTACGCCACAGGAGCGGAGCTTCTCCTTCGGCCCCGAGGTCCTGCGCCTGGTCGTGATCGAGGAAGGGATCCCCTTCGCTACGTTCGCATCACCCGCACTGCCCGGCCTCAGGCCCGGCACGCACACGTCCACCGTCTTCTTCCGGATGAGCTTCGAACACTGCGACGGAGCAGGAACCAGCCGCGAGGACGACTGTCTGCCTGCGGGTGAGACCGCGTACACCGGCAACATCGCGTTCGAGGTCGTCAAGCAGCGGGCGTGACTCCACCAACTGACCCGCGCGCCGGTACGCGGCCGTCGTACAGCGGGATCCGTGCGCGGTGATCCACCGGTAGCCGGCCACAGCGGCCAGTACCGCTGACCGACGCCAGCACTGCGTGCCGGTGGCCGCGCTCCAGACGGCTGGTCCGCAGCCCCGCCACTCGATGAGGAGCGGGTCGTCCAAGCGGACGACGTCGGAGTCGAGACCAGCGCGCCGCAGGAACTCCAGCAGATCGGCAGGGGGCGAAGGCGCGGCCGAGGATCTCGCCGTCGCACCGTACGCGGCGCCCGCCCTCGGCGTCCGGCGGATACACGACCGCGCGCAGGTCAGGGCTCATCCCTCCACCCTGTCGGTCCGCGTTCACTCCAGCATGCCGAGTGCGCTGTCAGGGCGGCAGTGCGGGCAGGCGGACACGCCCTCGGCCAGCAGCCGGCGCGCCTGCTCCGCAGTCGCGGGCACGCACCGCTTGCTGCTGTCCCAGCAGCCCCCGGCATGGACGCGGACCGGGAGCCGGCCCACGCCGATCCCGCGCTCGACCAGCCATGCGGGAGGCTAGGGCGCAGGTTGCTGTCGGGCGGTGGCGGCCTCCCGCTCCTCGGCGGCGGCCAGGGCAGCCTCCGTCCGGCGCAGTTCGCCGCGCAGGTAGATGACCAGGGTCCGCAGCCGAGGCAGGTCAGACACGCTCAGCCCCCGTACTGCGCCTGCCGCGCGGCCTTGCACGAGGGGCAGGTAGTTGACGCGCCCACCCCGTATTTGCAGGTCGGGGTGCGGCAGATCGCGCACGGGCCGGTTTGGTTGGGCTCCCAGGTGCCGGGCTGGCGGGGTCTGGCGGGGGGTGCGGGGGTGGTCATCGTGGGCTCCTGGCGGTGCGGAGGCGGTCACTCCTATCAGATCTCATGTTCGATTTTCTGTGTGAGTGTGTGCAGGTCACCTGCCGTAGGTCTGGTGGCACATGTCCTGTGCCAGTGAACCTTGATCGTGTGCCATCGATCTTTGACGGACGCGAGTTCGTGTCATCGAAGTTTGATCACGCCTGTTAATCAGCAGCTCCGGACGTGGATGACCAGCCGGTGAGGGGAGCTGACCGGGACCGCGGCTCGCGCCGAGCTCGCGCAGACTCGGTACACCGTCGAGCTTCAGCGCCAGGAGCGCCGGCGGCACCGGAATGAATAGGCCGCAGGGGCCTACGCCCGTGGTTCGCCACTCAAATGGGCCTGCCCGGGATGCGATCCTCCACCCCAAACTCGACGCTGGCTGAGGGCCAGAGTTCTCGCTCGTCGGGACTGGAGACGTCGACACCAGGGAGCCGTGAACCCATGGGCCGGTACAGAGGGCGTTGGCTCGGCGCCGTTCTCCTGGTCGGCGTCCTGGTCGTGCCGGCGTGCCAATCACCGCACGGTGATCTCGCGGTATCGAGCGGAAGCGGCGGTGACGGCGCCTCTCTCGACGCGCCGACCGAAGCCAAGGTCAGGCAGATCGTCCGCCGGTTCCAGGACACGAACCGCACACCGGGGGTACTGGTCGGCATCTGGAGCCCGAAGGGAACCTTCGTCAGTGCCACCGGCGTTGCCGACCTCGCGACCAGGGCACCGCTCCGCCCGGACATGCAGTTCAAGATCGCGAGCCAGACCAAGACGTTCACGGCCAACCTCGTCCTGCAACTGGTGGGCGAGGGGAAAATCGCCCTTGAGGACCACATCTCCAAGTGGGTGCCAGGAGTCCCCAACGGGGACCGGATCACCATCCGGCAGCTCCTCAACCACACCAGCGGCCTCGCCGACGGTTTCACCTCACCCACGGTCCAGTCGAAGATCCCCACCGGCTGCACGGTCGCGGAGCTCTTGGCGGCCGAGGCGAAGTTCCCCCCTGTCGCGGCTCCCGGCGCCAAGTGGTCGTACAGCAACTACGGCTACAACCTGCTCGGCCGCGTCGTGGAACTCGTCGGCGGCCAGGACCTGAGCACCGCGGTCCAGCAGCGCATCGCCCAGCCGCTCGGACTCCACCGCACCCTGCTCCCGACGACGGGCAACGGCCTCACCAAGCCCTTCACCCATGGGTACGGGCTGGGTGATGTGGGCCCCACCCAGGCACCCACCACCGCCGACGACGCGACAGCCATCCCCGCGTCCTGTCTTTGGGCGCACGGAGCCATGGTCTCGACGCTCTCGGACATGCGGGTCTGGTCCCGCGCCCTGGCAACCGGCGCGCTGCTCAAGCCGGCGGTCTGGGCCGAAGCGACAAAGAACCCGGTGCCCTTCGTCTTCGCGGGGAACTACAACGGGCCCGGCACCTGGCGCTACGGGCTGGGCTTCGTCGAGTCCGGCGGGTTCATCGGCGGGGAAGGCAGCTTTGCCGGCTACGAGTCCACCACCATGTACTCGCCTGACCTTCGGACTGCCGTCGAGGTGGTCTCCACCAAGAACCCCAACGCCATCACGCCACCCCCGGCGTTCCAGGCCCTCGCCATGGCGGTCTACGGCACCGGCCTCGGCTTCGGCCTCACACCCGAACAGGCGCTCACGCCCTCGTTCACCGGGGCTACGGGATAGCCGGATACCCACCCGATGAAGGCGACTGCGATACCCAGCGCACCTGATTCGTTAGGCACCCTGTGACCAGGGGACATGTCGATCAAAGTTGGATGACACGCGATCAATGTTCGTTGACACAGGACAGCACAGGACGGTGTTGGGGGTGCTGGTCACGCCGTGCGCGGTGCGGCACAGAGCCGTCATGTCAGCGGTCCTCGCGCCCGTCGCGGGGCGTACCGGGCGGGCGGGCGTACGGCTCGGCCGCGCCCTGGCCTTCGGGGGCTTGGGTTTCACGGGGTGCTTCGGCGCGGCGGCCCTGTGCCGGGGTGCCGGCCGGGCGTGCCGGGTCTCGTCGGATGTCTGTCGGGTCGGCGCGCGGCGGGCGGGAGCGGGCGAGCGGTCGTCCTCGGGGGCGGTGGGTGGCTCGGGCAGGCGGGAGAGGGGCAGCCCGGTGCGGGAGAGGGGCAGCCCGGGCCCGGTGTCCGGCCGTGCGGGCCGAGGGCCGGCCGGCTGCTTGTGGTCCGCCGGAGCTGTCACCTTGGCGGGCCGGGCCGGGCGGGGGCCGGGTGGACGGTGACGCATCCGGGAGCCGTGAGGAGGGCGGCGAGGAGCAGGGGCAGGGACCAGCGGCGCATGCCGCTACCGTGCCGCAGTCGGCCCCGGAGCCCCGTCTGACCGGCCCGCTGGCTCCCTCGGATGGTGGATGCGACGGTCGCGCCACCGGCCTGAAGGGGACTGGCCTGGCCGACCCTGGGATGGGGGCCAAGGCGCGAGGGAGTCCGGGGTGGTGCTCAGACCGCCGGTCGAGCCAATGCTGGCGCAGGCCGCCGAGGCGATCCCGCCCGCGCGCCTGGGAGCGGGGGTGGCGTACGAGCAGAAGTTATGGACAGGGATCAGAGCTGGAAGCCGTTCGTTGAAGATCCGAGGGGCGCGGCGTCACCCGCCGTAGGACACTCAGTGGTCGCTGACCTCGGCTCGTACGCTGTCGGCGTCGAGGTGCAGTTCGTAGACCGTGGAACAGTCTGCTGCCAGTGTGGCGACCGGTTGTCCGCAGGGGCAGGCGCGGTTGAGGCCCGAGTCGCCCAGCGGGCCCGAGCAGCAGCCCATACTCGTGTCCTCCAACATGACCAGCCCGATGGCATCCTCAGGGTGGAGGACGATGTTGTCGCGTGGGCCGGCCGACTTGAGCAGCCCTCGCTCGTCCGCCTTCCAGCCAGAGCGGGGCTGTGCGGGACCCGCCTCCTCATCGTCGCGGAATGCCACATACGGTGCGCCCCACGGCTCGGGCTCGATTGCGTAGTGCCCTGCGGGCACTGTGGCGGGTGACCGCCGTGACTCGGGCTCCTCCCCATACGGTGGCGGTTGTGGTACCGCCTCCATCGGTGTCAGATCGGGGGTCAGAGCTCCTCCGCACCTGAGGCAATAGAACATCGTCATGGCTCGTTCTATCGGCCCACAGTGCGACGCACATCCTAGTATTCAGGCGCTGCGAAGCACCGCGGACAGCCCAACAGTGCGTAACAGAAGTTCGACGGTCACCGTGCCCTGCCCGTCGAAGGCGGTCGCGCCCGGGTTCTGAGCGCGACCGTGGGTCCCGGGGCTGGCGGGGGTTGCTAGGTGTGGAGGTGGTCGCCTTCGACGCGTTTGGCTTGTTCGGGGTAGTTGCAGGTCAGCAGGGTGAGGTCCCAGTGCAGGTTGGCGGGGCAGTCGAAGAGGTAGGCGATGCCGTTGGAGCATTCCCAGAACTTCGTGAAGTCGGCGTCCCCGTAGTACTGGTTGGAGCCCGGGCATGGCTTGGTGAGGGGCTGAGGTTCGGCGGCGGCCATCGCCTGTGGCGTGGCCGCTCCGGCCAGGACCAGGCCGGCGACGGCAGCGGCCATGCTGATCTTCTTCATCGGTTTTCCCTCCGTTGATCGGATGACGCGTTGATCAACGGCAGTCAAGGGGGGAGAGGGCACGCGGCCGCCAAGCGGGGAAGGCTCTGGTCCCTGTGCCCACACTGGGCCGGGATGCAGCGCCGACGCAGGAACGGCCGGGATGGCACGGATCTCGGCGGGCGGGCCAGTGGACGTGCGGCTCACCGAACTGCGCGCGGGGGACCAGGTCCTGGCGGGTGGCCGGGTGGGTCTGTGGGAGCGGGCGGAGGCGGTCGGCAGCGGTTGGCCGTACGTACTGCGCGTGACGGTCACCTGATGCGGGCACGGCGGCGGGGGCGGCGGGGGCCTCCGTGCGGCCCGCCGCAGTGGGCACGGGCCGCGCGGAGGGGTCGGGTTAGGGCCGGTGGACGGGTGGCGGGTCGTTGGGGTCGCGGGGTACGGGGTTGCCGCCTGGTCCGAACTTGTACTTCCGCATGGTGCAGGGGTTGCCGTCGGCGTCGTACCAGCCTGGGAAGACACCCTCGTGCATGAGGGAGTAGTCCTCCGATCCGGAGAGGATGCTGGTGGTGTAGTCGTACATTTCCTGAGGGCTCTTGCGTGATCTCTCGTCTGGCTTGTCGGCCATGACGGCTCCTCCTTCGTCTTGTGGGCTGCCGCTGAGGCCTGCCCGCGCGGACAGACTGTGCCCGGCTCGTGCGGTGCGCACGCCGGGCTCACCCGAATGCGCGGGGTCCACAGTGCCGTTGTTCTGGGCAGCGGGGAATGCTCTGCGTGCCGCGGGCCCAGGGTTGCTCCGGGGGCCGGATGCCCGCGCGGCCCTGAGACGAGCAGGGCGGGGGCGCAGCACGGCCCTACCTGGGACCGGTGGGTCTCTCTGTTTCCTAAGTCGATCTGTAGTCGGTTTTGATGCAAGGCGAGGGCGTCCGTGGGAGGTGGTGTTGGCCTGTCCGGGGGCTGAGGGGAAGGGGCCTTAGGTCGTGTTGTGCGGCTTGTGAGGTGGCGTAGATCGGTGAGGTGATTCAACGTGGAGAGGGAGAAACGGTCGGCCTCCTGCCTGCCGTGGCGGCTTCTCCGAGGTCAAGGGGCCTGGAGCCTGCTTGCCGCCCGAGGCCATGCACGGTTGCAGGTGGGGCCTGAGACGCGGGCCTGTGGCCCTGAAGGGAGTGGATATGAGCAAGAAGAATGACAAGGCAGCCGAGGCGACGCCGAAGGCAGCTGAGACCAAGGCGAAGGGTGCACGAAAGGCCGAGGGGCGCAGCCTCCAGGCGATGGTTAACTACAGCAGGAAGACGACCCCGGACAGCGACCAGGAGAAGAACGACCAGCGCTGACGGTTGCGGTGCGGTCCTCCAGCAAAGGGAGCCGCACCCGAAGGGCGATTGCCCGGGGGCACAGCTTGTATTGCTAGAAGACCCCCTGAGCCCAGGCCGCCGGCGCGCGCCTGGGCTCAGGCGACACCAACCCCTTGCTGCCAGCGCCCGCGGAGCGGGTTGGTCCTGGAGGCGAAGCCGGAAGGACCCAGGGCGGAGGAGCGAAGCGGATCCGCCCAACGGCCCGAAGGGCCGGACCCCGTGAAACGGGGTCACCCTGGCCTGCAGAGCAGGCCGTTCAGAGGTGGAGCGAAGCGGAACCCCGAACCCGTCCGGCCCGAAGCGCAGGACACCGGCCAGAAGGGCCGGCCCTCAGGGCGCGAAGCGCCCTCCCGCTGAGCGAAGCGAAGCGCTTCACTGCCCGGAGCGAAGCGGAGGGCAGGCGCCGAAGGCGCCCCGGCCGAGCGCAGCGAGGCCGGTCTCTCCTGAGCGCGCAGCGCTCAGGTACCGGTCCGCGACGC
>NZ_JBIASC010000015.1:0-162927 GCF_042890485.1 Streptomyces sp. NPDC002181
TTACATTCCGAACCCGGAAGCTAAGCCTTTCAGCGCCGATGGTACTGCAGGGGGGACCCTGTGGGAGAGTAGGACGCCGCCGAACAATCATTGTGGGAAAGCCCCGCACCTTCTGGTGCGGGGCTTTTCTGCGTTCTGGGCCGCTGCGGGGTCCTGTAGGGTCATGAGGCATCGTTCGTACGTTCAACAGTGGAGGCCCCCGGGTGGAGGTCCAGGAGACTCGGGTTCAGACGGACCGAATTTTCACCATTCCGAACATCCTGAGCATGGCTCGCCTCGCCGGCGTGCCCCTGTTCCTCTGGCTGATTCTGGAGAAGCACGACGGCTGGGCACTGGCCGTGCTCATGCTCAGCGGGGTGAGCGACTACCTCGACGGGAAGCTGGCGCGGCGCTGGAATCAGATCAGCAACCTCGGCCGGCTGCTGGATCCCGCCGCGGACCGGCTGTACATCCTCTCCACGCTCTTTGGTCTCACCTATCGCGAGATTCTGCCGCTGTGGCTCACCGGAGCACTGGTGGCCCGTGAGCTGATGCTGCTGGTCATGGTCTGGATCCTGCGCCGACACGGCTATCCGCCGCCGCAGGTCAACTTCCTCGGCAAGGCCGCGACCTTCAACCTGATGTACGCCTTCCCGTTGCTGTTGCTCAGTGACGGGACGGGTTGGTTGGCCTGGATGGGGTCAGTTTTCGGATGGGCGTTCGCCGGATGGGGTACAACCCTCTACTGGTGGGCAGGAATCCTTTACGTGGTGCAAGTCCGCCGGCTCGTGAAGGCGGACGCCACGGCCGATTGAGCTCGCTCGGCGTGGGACTGACGCGGAGGAGTTGCGGAGTCACCGTCCGGGACGGGTGAGGTCGGCGAGAACGTCGTCTCTCGAGGAGGACTCTTCCGACATGAAGGCCGTCGTGATGGCCGGTGGCGAAGGCACTCGCCTTCGCCCCATGACCTCAAGCATGCCCAAGCCGCTCCTGCCGGTGGCCAACCGGCCGATCATGGAGCACGTGCTCAGGCTGCTCAAGCGGCATGGGCTCAGCGAGACCGTTGTTACCGTCCAGTTCCTGGCGTCACTCGTCAAGAACTACTTCGGTGACGGCGAGGAGCTCGGTATGGAGCTCACCTATGCCAACGAGGAGAAGCCACTCGGCACTGCCGGCAGTGTGAAGAACGCCGAGGAGGCCCTGAAGGACGACGCTTTCCTCGTCATTTCCGGCGATGCGCTCACCGACTTCGACCTCACCGATCTCATCCGCTTCCACAAGCAGAAGGGCGCACTGGTAACGGTGTGCCTGACCCGGGTACCGAATCCGCTGGAATTCGGCATCACCATCGTGGACGAGGAAGGCAAGGTCGAGCGCTTCCTCGAAAAGCCGACATGGGGACAGGTGTTCTCGGACACCGTCAACACCGGCATCTATGTGATGGAGCCCGAGGTCTTCAATTACGTGGACCCGGATGTTCCGGTCGACTGGTCCGGCGATGTCTTCCCGCAGCTGATGAAAGAAGGCCGGCCGATCTACGGCTACGTGGCCGAGGGCTACTGGGAGGACGTCGGCACGCACGAGAGCTACGTCAAGGCGCAGGCCGACGTGCTCGAAGGCAAGGTCCAGGTCGAGATGGACGGCTTCGAGATCTCGCCCGGCGTGTGGATCGCCGAGGGCGCCGAGGTGAGCCCCGACGCCGTGCTCCGCGGGCCGCTGTACATCGGGGACTACGCCAAGGTCGAGGCCGGCGTGGAGATCCGCGAGCACACGGTGGTCGGCTCGAACGTCGTCGTGAAGAGCGGGGCCTTCCTGCACAAGGCCGTCATCCACGACAACGTCTACATCGGGCCCCACAGCAATCTGCGCGGCTGCGTCATCGGCAAGAACACCGACATCATGCGGGCCGCCCGGATCGAGGACGGGGCCGTCATCGGTGACGAGTGCCTGGTGGGTGAGGAATCGATCATCCAGGGGAACGTGCGCGTCTACCCCTTCAAGACGATCGAGGCCGGTGCCTTCGTCAACACGTCGGTGATCTGGGAGTCCCGCGGTCAGGCGCATCTCTTCGGAGCCCGTGGTGTCACCGGCATCCTGAACGTGGAGATCACCCCCGAGCTGGTGGTCCGGCTGGCCGGTGCGTACGCGACGACCCTGAAGAAGGGTGCGACGGTCACCACGGCCCGTGACCACTCCCGTGGCGCGAGAGCGCTCAAGCGGGCGGTGATCTCGGCGCTGCAGGCCAGCGCGATCAACGTGCGCGACCTGGAGAACGTACCGCTGCCCGTGGCGCGGCAGCAGACGGCCCGCGGTACGGCGGGCGGGATCGTGGTCCGCACCTCGCCCGGAGTGCCGGACTCCGTCGACATCATGTTCCTCGACGAGCGGGGAGCCGACCTCTCGCTACAGCAGCAGCGCAAGCTGGACCGGGTGTACGCGCGCCAGGAGTACCGGCGTGCGTTCCCGGGCGAGATCGGCGACCTCCAGTTCCCGGGCAGCGTCTTCGACGCCTATACGGGTTCGCTGCTGCGGCGGGTGGACACGAGCGGCATCGCCGATTCCGGGCTCAAGGTGGTCGTGGACGCGTCCAACGGCAGCGCCGGGCTCGTCCTGCCCAGCCTGTTGGGCCGCCTCGAAGTGGACGCGCTGACGATCAATCCCGGGCTCGACGAGTCCCGGCCGACGGAGACGGCGGAGTCCCGGCGGGCCGGGCTGGTGCGGCTCGGGGAGATCGTGGCCTCGGCGCGGGCCGCCTTCGGAGTGCGCTTCGACCCGGTGGGCGAGCGGATCTCCCTGGTCGACGAGCGCGGGCGGATCATCGAGGACGACAGGGCCCTGCTGGTACTGCTCGACCTGGTGGCCGCGGAGAAGCGCAGCGGCAAGGTGGCGCTGCCGGTGACCACGACCCGGATCGCCGAGCAGGTGGCGGCGTACCACGGCACGCAGGTGGAGTGGACGACGACCTCGCCCGACGACCTGACGCGCGTGGGCCGGGCGGAGAACACGATCTTCGGCGGAGACGGGCGGGGCGGCTACATCGTTCCCGAGTTCAGCAGCGTCTTCGACGGATCGGCCGCGTTCGTCCAGCTGATCGGACTGGTGGCGCGGACGCAGCTCACGCTGAGCCAGATCGATGCGCGCATACCGCGAGCCCATGTACTCAAGCGGGACGTGCCGACCCCGTGGGCGGTGAAGGGGCTCGTCATGCGGCGGGTCGTGGAGGCGGCCGGGGACCGGCAGGTGGACACCACCGACGGTGTGCGGGTCGTCGAGGCCGACGGCCGGTGGGCGCTGGTCCTGCCGGACCCGGCGGAGGCGGTCACGCACCTGTGGGCCGAGGGTCCCGACGACGCGTCCGCCCAGGCGCTGCTGGACGAATGGGCGGCCGTGGTGGACGGCGCCGGGCACTGAGCCCCGGCGGCTGACGGAACGGAGCGGTCCGGTGGGCAGGACGCGGAGGGTGTTGCTCCCTGTCCGCCGGACGGGCGCATTCGGTACGGGCGGTGCCGACATGCGACGATGAGCGGCATGTCGCAGCCGCCCCACAACCGGAGTTCGGCGCCGGCGCCGCCCGCGCGCCCGGACGCGTCCATGTCGCTGCTGACGCACGTGATGGACCACAGTCTCGACGAGGGCTACGCGGAAGCGTCGGCCCGGCGCGTGGCGGACGGCACGGCAGGCCTGCCGCGCAACCTGAAGGCCAAGCTGGCGCTCGCCGCCGGACTGGTGCTCGCCGCGATGGTCGTCACGCTGGGTGCGGCCCAGGCGCGGATAGCGGCGCCGGTGCTGGCCAAGGAGCGGCAGGAGCTGATCGACCGGGTGCAGCGGGCCGACGAGCACGCGGACGGCCTGGAGCGGGACATCGAGCGGCTGCGGGAGAACGTCGCGAGCCGCCAGCGCGAGGCGCTCAAGCAGCACGGCGGGGACCAGGGGCAGCTGGTGGCGCTGCTGTCCGGTGCCACGGAGGTCCAGGGGCCGGGTCTGAAGCTGGTCGTGGACGATGCGAAGGGCTCCTCCTCGGGCGGTGGCGGCAAGCCGCGCGAGAACGCCGGGTTCTCGGACACCGGCCGGCTGCGGGACCGGGACATGCAGAAGATCGTCAACGGGCTGTGGCAGTCCGGGGCCGAGGCCATCTCGATCAACGGGCAGCGGCTGACGGCGCTGTCGGCGATCCGCGCCGCGGGCGACGCGATACTGGTCGACAACAGGCCGCTGGTGCCGCCGTACGAAGTGCTGGCGGTGGGGGACAAGAAGCGGCTCGGCACGGCGTTCCAGGACTCCGCGGACGGCCAGTACCTGCACGCCCTGCAGGAGAACTACGGCATCCGCGCCACCTTGACCCCGGCGGACGGGCTGCGGCTGCCGGCCGCGTCGAGCCTGACCGTACGTACAGCTACAGCAGAAGAGCCGAAGAAGGGTGCATCGTGATCGCGGTACTGGGCCTGGTGGCCGGAGTGGTGGTCGGACTTCTGGTCCGGCCCGAAGTGCCGGCCGTCGTCGAGCCTTATCTGCCGATCGCCGTGGTGGCGGCGCTGGACGCGGTGTTCGGGGGGCTGCGCGCGATGCTGGACGGCATCTTCGTCGACAAGGTCTTCGTGGTGTCGTTCCTGTCGAACGTGGTCGTCGCGGCGCTGATCGTCTTCCTCGGAGACAAGCTGGGCGTCGGTTCGCAGCTGTCCACCGGTGTGGTCGTGGTCCTGGGCATCCGCATCTTCTCCAACGCCGCGGCCATCCGCCGGCACGTGTTCCGGGCGTGAGGCCGATGAATACGAACGACAACCCTCCCGAGGAGCCGATGGGCTCGGAGCTGCCGCCCCAGGACGAGCCGGCGCGGCCCGCCGGGCCCGCGGCGGGCGGCGCGGAGGCGCAGCCCGGGAAGCCCGGTGCGCCGGAGCCCGGCGCGCCCGCGCAGACCGGTCGGCGGCGGCTGGCGGAGGCGGTGTGGCCGCCGCGCGTGAGCCGGGCCCAACTGATCGTCGCGCTGCTCCTGTTCGTGCTCGGGCTGGGCCTGGCGATCCAGGTGCGCTCCAACAGCGACTCCAGCGCCCTGCGCGGGGCCCGTCAGGAGGACCTCGTACGGATCCTCGACGAGCTCGACGGGCGGACCAAGCGCCTGGAGGACGAGAAGCAGCGGCTGGAGGACCAGCGCAAGGAGCTGGAGAGCAGCTCGAACCAGGCCGAGGAGGCGCGTCGGCAGACGGTCGAGAAGGAACGCCAACTCGGGATCCTGGCCGGTACGGTGGCGGCCCAGGGGCCGGGCATCGTCTTGAAGATCACCGATCCCACGGGCCAGGTGCAGTCGGACCAGCTGCTGGACACCCTCCAGGAGCTGCGGGCGGCCGGGGCCGAGGCGATCCAGGTCAACGGTGTGCGGGTCGTGGCGAGCTCTTTCTTCTCGGACGAGGGAGGCGGGATCGGGATCGACGGTAAGAAGATCACACAGCCTTATGAGTTCAAGGTGATCGGCAAGCCGCAGGACCTGGAGCCCGCCCTGAACATCCCCGGCGGTGTCGTGCAGACGCTGGAGAAGGAACAGGCCACCGTCGCCGTCACACGACCGGCGAAGATCGTTGTGGACGCCTTGCGGGCTGCGAAGCAGCCTGACTACGCTCGGTCGTCATCGTCGTGACGCGGGACGGAGCGCGGACGGGCTCACGCGGGCTGATGCCTGCGGGGGGTCGGCGCACTGAAGTCGTGCCGCGTGGTGGAAACTGTCTGGTGGTTACGGACGTTGTGAGAATGTCCGGGTCGGCAGGTTGTGCATTCGGAGTTCGTCCTGCCCCACGGGCGGGTCTGTTTCGTTCAAGGGGAATCGCCCGTGAAGTTGTTTGAGAAGTTGTTCGGCAAGAAGAACCGCGAGGAAAGCGGTGCGGCCAAGCACCGCGCGGGGCAGGGAGAGGTGGAAGGGCAGGGCGACCGGCCGCTCTTCCGCGACGAGGTCGCCGGCGCGGGGGATGTTTCGGGCGCGCCGGGCGCGTCGTCTGTTGACCCTGCCGGTTCCGGGCGCATAGGTTTCGGTGAACCATCAACCTCAAGTTCGGGTGGAGGGTTTGCCCCCGACCCGTATGCCACCAACGCCTCCGCGGGGCAGCCGCGGCGCGAGGAGCCGTCCATGTCGGCCGAGCAGGTTTGCAGCAGGTGCGGACACCGCAGCGATGCGGCCAGCCGGTTCTGCTCCAACTGCGGCGCGCCGCTGCGGGCGGGTCTGACGCCGGAACGTGCCTCGGAGACCACGTCCACCATCTCGATCTCGGGGCTTGAGGCCTACGAGGCCGAGGTGTCGGGACAGCAGCACGTGTCGTCCTCGCTGTCCCCCGAGGCCCAGGCCGCGGTGGAAGCTCTGCCTCCGGGTTCCGCTCTGCTCATCGTGCGGCGCGGCCCCAACTCCGGCAGCCGCTTCCTGCTGGACGGCGAGCTGACCACGGCGGGCCGGCACCCGCAGAGCGACATCTTCCTGGACGACGTGACGGTCTCCCGGCGGCATGTCGAGTTCCGCAGGAGCCAGGACGGCGGCTTCACCGTCGCCGACGTCGGCAGCCTCAACGGCACGTACGTGAACCGCGAGCCGATCGACTCCGTCGCCCTGCACAATGGCGACGAGGTGCAGATCGGCAAGTACCGGCTGGTCTTCTACGCGAGCCTGCGGGGCATCTGATCCTGCCCCTGAGCTGCGCCCGGGGGGACTCCCGCCCGGGCTCCGCCTGGGGGACCCGCACCTCCGGACTCCGTCCGGGGGACACCCCCAGAGGGAAGGTCCCATGCTGCGCATCCCCACCGGCGGTGCCCCGAAGAGCGGCACCGCCGGCAGCGCCGGCCCGGCCGGGCGGCTGGTGAGCATCGGCACGGTGCTCACGCGGCTGCGCGACGAGTTCCCCGAAGTCACGATCTCGAAGATCCGCTTCCTGGAGGCGGAGGGGCTCGTGGAGCCCCGGCGCACACCTTCCGGATATCGCAAGTTCAGCACCGAGGACGTCGAGCGGCTGGCCCGGATCCTGCGGTTGCAGCGGGACCACTACCTGCCGTTGAAGGTCATCCGCGAGCAGCTCGACGCCCTCGCCCGCGGCGAGCAGATCCGTATCCCCGCGCCCACCGCGCAGGGGGATCCCGTCGACCCCGCGAGCCCCTGCGCCGTTTACGGCGAGGTGGGCCGGGAGCGGGCCGCCGCGGCCCGGGTGGGGCGCGCCGAGCTGCTCGCCGCCGCCGAGGTGGACGAGGCCCAGCTCGCCGAGTGGGAGTCGTACGGGCTGATCGGCGAGGCCCCGGGCGGCGGATTCGACGCCGAGGCGGTCACCGTGGCCCGCCTGGTGGCGGATCTGGGCCGCTTCGGGCTGGAACCGCGCCACCTGCGGGCCATGAAGGCCGCCGCGGACCGAGAGGCGGGTCTGGTGGAACAGGTCGTGGCACCGCTGCGCCGCCACCGCAACCCGCAGACGAGGGCGCATGCGGAGGCCACCTTGAAAGAGCTCGCAGGGCTCTCCGTACGGCTCCACGAGGCCTTGGTGCAGACCGCTCTCGGGGTCCGTCTGCACTGACCTCGGCGATCTCCGAGGGGGCCCGACTACCCAAACCTGCCGGGCAGGTCCTAGGGTTGCTGTGTGAACGAGCTCGACGTTGTGGGTGTCCGGGTGGAAATGCCCTCCAACCAACCGATCGTGCTCCTGCGTGAAGTGGGAGGCGACCGGTACCTCCCCATCTGGATCGGACCAGGGGAGGCGACCGCCATTGCCTTCGCGCAGCAGGGCATGGCCCCCGCCCGTCCGCTGACGCACGACCTGTTCAAGGACGTGCTGGAGGCGATCGGCGAGGAGCTCACCCAGGTCCGGATCACGGATCTGCGGGAGGGCGTCTTCTACGCGGAGCTTGTCTTCGCCAGCGGGGTCGAGGTGAGCGCGCGGCCTTCCGACGCCATAGCGCTGGCCCTGCGTACCGGAACGCCGATCTACGGGAGCGACGGCGTGCTGGACGACGCCGGAATCGCCATTCCGGACGAGCAGGAGGACGAGGTCGAGAAGTTCCGCGAGTTCCTCGACCAGATCTCCCCGGAGGACTTCGGCACCGGCCCGCAGTGAGCCGCCGGCCGCTTCGGCCGTGCCCTTCACGCCGCGTGTCCACGGGGAGCATCAGCCCATTCGGATAGCCTTTCCCCGGCACAGGACACGGGAAACCACTCTCAGGGTGATTATCACTCGGCGTGCCGAGTGTGGCGATCGTTGACGCACCCCTGGTGACTGCCTACCTTCGAGGGGGCAGGTCAAGGACGGAGGGTCGGCGTGAGAGTCACGGGCGACGGTACGACCGGGGGCATCCCCGTGCGGAGTGACGGTGGGCCGTACCCGCTCCACGGCAGTGCGGCGGGATCCGCGCGCCGTCAGCCGGACAGTACGCCGGTCGCGCCGGTGGGCGCGGACCCGGCACCCGAGCAGGTCGGCTACCGGGGACCGACCGCGTGCGCCGCGGCGGGCATCACCTACCGCCAGTTGGACTACTGGGCGCGGACCGGGCTGGTGGAGCCGACGGTGCGCCCCGCGTGCGGGTCGGGGACGCAGCGCCTCTACAGCTTCCGGGACGTGGTGGTCCTCAAGATCGTCAAGCGCTTCCTGGACACCGGGGTGGCGCTGCAGAACATCCGGACCGCGGTCCAGCACCTGCGCGACCGCGGGTTCTCGGACCTGGAGCGCATGACGCTGATGAGCGACGGCGCCACCGTGTACGAGTGCACCTCGCCGGACCAGGTCGTGAGCCTGCTCCAGGGCGGGCAGGGCATTTTCGGCATCGCCGTGGGCGTGGTCTGGCGCGATGTGGAGAACGCGCTCTCTCAGCTGCACGGCGAGCGGGTCGACACCGGTGAGACGGTGGTCGGCCACAACCCGACGGACGAGCTGGCGGCGCGGCGCAACCGGGCCGGCTGAGCACGCCTTCCGGCGCGGCCCGAGGACCCGGGGCCCGGTCCCGGCCGAATGTCAGTGGCATGAGGCAGCATCGGGGCTGTGAGAGCCGCGCCGACCATCCTGCACCTGGACATGGACGCCTTCTACGCCTCCGTGGAGCAGGCGTCGAAGCCGAGCCTGCGCGGCAAGGCCGTGATCGTCGGCGGGCTCGGGCCGCGCGGAGTCGTCGCCACCGCTTCGTACGAGGCCCGGCGCTTCGGGGTGCATTCGGCGATGCCGACGGCCCAGGCGCGCCGGCTCTGCCCGAACGGCGCGTACCTGATCCCCCGCTTCCGGCTGTACCAGGCGGTCAGCGAGGTGGTCATGGGGCTGCTGCGTGAGCTGTCCCCGCTGGTGGAGCCGCTCAGCCTGGACGAGGCCTTCGTGGACCTGGAGGCGGGCGGGACCGCGTTCGACTCGAAGAGCGCCCGCGCGACGGGGGAGCGGCTGCGGGCGGACATCCGGGCCGCGACGGGCCTGAGCGGGTCCGTGGGGCTGGCGGGATCCAAGATGCTGGCCAAGGTGGCGTCCGAGGAGGCCAAGCCGGCGGGACTGCTGCTGATCGAACCGGGCACCGAGCGGGAGCTGCTCGCCCCGATGTCGGTGCGGACCCTGCCCGGGGTGGGGCCCGTCACCGGCGAGCACCTGCGGCGGGCCGGGATCACCACGGTCGGGGAGCTGGCCGAGGCCGGTGAGGACGAGCTGGTCCGGATGGTCGGGCGCTCGCACGGGGTCGGGCTGTACCGGATGGCGCTGGGACTGGACGACCGGCCGGTGGTCGCCGAGCGCGACGCGAAGTCGGTGTCGGTGGAGGACACCTTCGACGTGGACCTGCACGACCGGGTGCGGATCCGCACCGAGGTGCAGCGGCTCGCCGACCGGTGCGTGCACAGGCTGCGCGGGTCGGGGCACTCGGGGCGCACGATCGTGCTGAAGGTGCGGCGGTACGACTTCTCCACGCTGACCCGCTCCGAGACGCTGCGGGGGCCCACGGACGATCCCGCGGTGGTGCGGGAGGCCGCGGCGCGGCTGCTGGAGGGCGTGGACACCACGGGCGGGGTGCGGCTGCTGGGAGTGGGCGTGACGGGCCTGGCGGATTACACGCAGGAGGACCTGTTCGCGCAGTCGATGGCGGCGGAGGCCGCGGAGGCGGAGGCGGCGGCGGAAGCCGCGGCGGCGGCCGCCGGTGCCTCCGCAGGTGCCTCCGCCGCGGAGGCAGTCGCACGGGCCGGGGGCGTAGGGCCGGATGGTGCGCCGGAGGCCGTCGTGCCTTCGGGGTCAGCGGGGTCGGAGGGGCCTGGAGGGGCCGCCGAGGGCGCGGAGGCCGCAGGGTCGGGCGGGGAGCCCGAGGCCGCCCCGGAGCGGCGCTGGGCGGCCGGCAGCGACGTACTGCACGCCGTGTACGGGCCCGGCTGGGTGCAGGGCAGCGGGGTCGGGAGGGTGACCGTGCGCTTCGAGCAGCCCGGATCGCCACCGGGCCGGGTGCGCACCTTCCGGGTGGACGACCCCGAACTGGAGCCCTGCGATCCGCTGCCCCTCGTAGGGGAGACCGATCCGCGGCCGACGGGTCAGGGCGTGTCCTCGCCGTTCGCCAGGCGGCCGAAGTCGCGGCGGACGTCCGACGGGAGGGAGACGTCCAGCCCGTAGTGGTGGTAGAGCTGGAGTTCCTGTTCGGGGGAGAGGTGGCGGCCGACGCCGAAGTCCGGGGCGTCCTTGATGAGGGAGCGTTCGAAGGGGACCCGCAGGGTGTCGTCGACGACCTCGCTCGGCTCCAGCGGGACGAACGCGTCCCGGCTGAACAGGCCCGTCCGGACGGCGGCCCACTCGGGCACGCCCGTGGCATCGTCGAGGTACACCTCGTCGACGGTGCCGATCTTGGTTCCGTTGCGGTCGAACGCCTTGCGGCCGATCAGGCTGCGCGGATCGATGTCGGTCTGCACGGTCCCTCCATATGGTCGCAACTCCTCCGTAATGACTACAGAAGGGCATTTCCGCAGCGCGGGCCACTCGAAGCGAGGGCCAGAACCTCGCTGGTAGGCTGGGTGACGGCTGTTGACCCTGTGCGGGAGAGTCCTCCGAGTGAGTACGACGGAGGCGCCGAAGGAGCAAATCCTCCCCGGAATCTCTCAGGCATACGTACCGCACGTGACGAGGCCACTCTGGAAAGCAGGGGCGGGTACCGGGCGCGCAGTGCCGGTTCCCCTCCTCACCGACGGTGAAAGCCGGAATCCGCGGGTCACCCCCGCGACTCCGGTGAAGCTCTCAGGTTGAGATGACAGAGGGGGAGGCCGTCCGGGTGCCCGCGCCGTGGTGCCCCTCGCAGGTCGTACGACCCAGGAGGCCTCCGTACATGACCGCCAACCGCATTCCGCTCTCCCAGCTGGAGCGAGGGATCCCCTTCGAGCAGCGCCACATCGGCCCGGATGCCGAGGCGCAGGCGAAGATGCTCGCCCATGTGGGCTACGGCTCGCTGGACGAACTGACCGCCGCCGCGGTACCGGATGTGATCAAGAGCGCCGAGGCGCTGAACCTGCCCGAGGCGCGGACCGAGGCCGAGGTGCTGGCCGAGCTGCGCACGCTCGCCGACCGCAACCAGGTTCTGGCCCCGATGATCGGTCTCGGCTACTACGGGACCTTCACCCCGCCGGTGATCCTGCGCAACGTCATGGAGAACCCGGCCTGGTACACGGCGTACACGCCCTACCAGCCCGAGATCTCGCAGGGCCGCCTGGAGGCGCTCCTCAACTTCCAGACCGTCGTCGCCGACCTCACCGGCCTGCCGACCTCCGGCGCCTCCCTCCTCGACGAGGGCACCGCGGCCGCCGAGGCCATGACGCTGGCCCGCCGCGTCGGCAAGTCCAAGGGCAACATCTTCCTGGTCGACGCCGACGCGCTGCCGCAGACGATCGCCGTGATCCAGACCCGCGCCGAGCCCATCGGCATCGAGGTCGTCGTCGCCGACCTGTCCGAGGGCATCCCGGCCGAGGTCGCCGAGCGCGGTGTCTACGGCGTGCTCCTCCAGTACCCGGGCGCCTCCGGTGCCGTGCGGGACATCAAGCCGGTCATCGACCGGGCGCACGAGCTCGGCGCGATCGTCGCCGTCTCCGCCGACCTGCTCGCGCTGACCCTGCTGACCTCCCCGGGCGCGCTCGGCGCGGACATCGCCGTCGGCACCACCCAGCGCTTCGGCGTCCCGATGGGCTTCGGCGGTCCGCACGCCGGCTACATGGCCGTCCAGGACAAGCACGCCCGCTCGCTGCCGGGCCGCCTCGTCGGCGTCTCCGTGGACGCGGACGGCAACAAGGCGTACCGCCTCGCCCTGCAGACCCGTGAGCAGCACATCCGCCGCGAGAAGGCCACCAGCAACATCTGCACCGCGCAGGTGCTGCTCGCCGTCATGGCCGGCATGTACGCCGTCTACCACGGCCCGGACGGCCTGCGGACGATCGCCCGCCGTACGCACCGCTACGCGACCCTGCTCGCGGCCGGTCTGAAGGCCGGCGGGGTCGAGCTCGTGCACGGCTCGTACTTCGACACCGTCACCGCCCGGGTGCCCGGCAAGGCCGCCGAGGTCGTCGCCGCCGCCCGCCGGGGCGGGGTCAACCTGTTCCAGGCCGACGCCGACCACGTCTCCGTCTCCTGCGACGAGACGACGCTGCGCGCCGGGATCGAGGCCGTCTGGGCCGCCTTCGGCGTGGAGGCCGACATCGAGGCGCTGGACGAGGCCACGGCCGAGGCGCTGCCCGAGGGCCTGCTGCGCTCGGACGACTACCTGGCGCACCCCGTCTTCCACCAGCACCGCAGCGAGACCGCGATGCTGCGCTACCTGCGCAAGCTGGCGGACAAGGACTACGCGCTGGACCGCGGCATGATCCCGCTGGGCTCCTGCACCATGAAGCTCAACGCGACCACCGAGATGGAGCCGGTCACCTGGCCCGAGTTCGGCCAGCTGCACCCGTTCGCCCCGGTCGAGCAGGCCGAGGGGTACCTCACGCTCATCACCGAGCTGGAGGAACGTCTCTGTGAGGTCACCGGCTACGACAAGGTCTCCATCCAGCCGAACGCCGGCTCCCAGGGCGAGCTCGCCGGCCTGCTGGCCGTCCGCGCCTACCACCGGGCCAACGGCGACGAGCAGCGCACCGTCTGCCTCATCCCGTCCTCCGCGCACGGCACCAACGCCGCCAGCGCCGTGATGGCCGGCATGAAGGTCGTCGTCGTCAAGACCGCCGACGACGGCGAGGTGGACGAGGCCGACCTGCGCGCCAAGATCGAGCAGTACCGCGACGAGCTCGCCGTGCTGATGATCACGTACCCCTCGACGCACGGTGTGTTCGAGGAGCACGTCGCCGACATCTGCGCCCAGGTGCACGAGGCCGGCGGCCAGGTGTACGTGGACGGCGCCAACCTCAACGCCCTGGTGGGCCTGGCCAAGCCGGGTCACTTCGGCGGCGACGTCTCGCACCTGAACCTGCACAAGACGTTCTGCATCCCGCACGGCGGCGGCGGCCCGGGCGTCGGCCCGGTCGGTGTCCGGGCGCACCTGGCCCCGTACCTGCCGAACCACCCGCTCCAGCCCACGGCGGGCCCGGAGACGGGCGTCGGCCCGATCTCGGCCGCCCCGTGGGGCTCGGCGGGCATCCTGCCGATCTCCTGGTCGTACGTGCGCCTCATGGGCGGCGAGGGCCTCAAGCGCGCCACCCAGGTGGCGGTGCTCGGCGCGAACTACATCGCGAAGCGTCTGGAGCCGCACTACCCGGTGCTCTACACGGGCCCGGGCAACCTGGTCGCGCACGAGTGCATCATCGACCTGCGCCCGCTGTCGAAGGCGACCGGCGTCAGCGTCGACGACATCGCCAAGCGCCTGATCGACTACGGCTTCCACGCGCCGACGATGTCCTTCCCGGTGGCCGGCACGCTGATGATCGAGCCGACGGAGTCCGAGGACCTCGCCGAGATCGACCGCTTCTGCGACGCGATGATCGCCATCCGCGGCGAGATCGAGCGGGTCGCGGGCGGCGAGTGGCCGGTGGACGACAACCCGCTGGCCAACTCCCCGCACACGGCGGCGGCGCTGGGCGGCGAGTGGAACCACCCGTACAGCCGCGACGAGGCCGTCTTCCCCGGCGGGGTCACGGCGGCGGAGAAGTACTGGCCGCCGGTGCGCCGCATCGACGGTGCCTTCGGCGACCGCAACCTGGTCTGCTCCTGCCCGCCGCTGGACGAGTACGACAACTGACATATTCGTATGACGTGATGGCATGACGGAGGGGCCGGTCCGGGAGAATCATTCCCGGGCCGGCCCCTCGTCGTTCTCTTCTGCTCCGTTCCCGTTCAGTGCTGTCGCCGGCTAGGCCGCCTTCATCACATGCACCGCCGCGAGCGGGCGGTGCGGGGCGATGATCTGGCCGTCCGGCAGCAGCTCACCGGTGTCCTCGAAGAGCAGGACGCCGTTGCACAGCAGGCTCCAGCCCTGTTCCGGGTGGTTGGCCAACGGCTTGGCGGCCTCCCGGTCGGCGGAGTCGGCTGACGGGCACGCTGGCTGGTGCTGGCACATGGATGCGTTCTTTCGCTGCGGTGTGGTCTGTGTGCTGCGGCTCGATGCCTTGTTCATGGCCGCCCCCCGTATCAACGTCTTGGTTTGGTCAGGGTCCCAGTGTTGCCCTCCGGAGTTGCGTCCGCAGGGATTTCCCGGCAGCTGTCCTCATACATTGATGACGCATCACCCGTGCGGGCGGTTCAGGTCAACTCCCCTGTCATTTCGGGTGGTTCGGGGGTGGTCCGACTGGGCTAGGCCGAATGGGCAGTACGGACCAGCAGCAGGGAACGCGCCTGCTCAGACCCACCGCACTGCGGCCCGGACCCCGCTCAGGCGGCCGGCGCGGCGAGCGACGGCGGGACCGGCGGGCTCGGCGGAGTGAGCCGGTGGGTCATCACGGGCAGCAGTTCGGAGACCGGGTGCGGCCGATACGGGGCGATGCCGGGCGGGGCCGGTGCCAGCGGAACCAGCAGATCCGCGGCGGCCGGCAGCCCGGCGGAGGCGTCGGCGCCGACCGCCCCGTGCAGCCACAGCGTGAGCATGTACAGCTCCGGCACGGACAGCAGCCGCGGCTGGTAGCTCTTGCCGAGGGATTCCGCCTGGCGCAGGGCGCGTTCGGTGGCCGCGACGTAGGGACCCTCGAAGAAATGGGAGAAGACCCAGCCGTCCGGCGTCAGCCGGGTGTCCGCGGCGGCGACGTAGCGGTCGCCGCTGCGGATCAGGAACCGCCAGGCGGTCAGCCGGGTGCGGGGCGGGCGGCCCCCCGCTGCCAGCTGGGAGATGTTCAACCGGTCCAGGACGTGGACCGGCAGCGGCAGTTCGGCGGTCATCGGACCCTGCAGGGCGCGCAGGGCCGGAGTGTGCGCCTCGTGGACGGCGGTGGGGGAACCGAGTGCCGCGAGGACGCTGCGCAGGGCGGGCGCGGGAGCCGGAGGGACATGCAGCGGCATGGTGGGTCGCCTCTCACTTGGGAGACCTGTGGAACGGGGCAGGTGCGGACGGCGCTGTCGCATTCTGGGGCCAGAGGGGGGCTGAGGGGCAATGGCCGCGCGCCAACTCTCTGCCTCGTTTGCGGAGTTTATACGACATGTGTTCACGCAGTGTTTCGGGTAGCTGTCCCGCCTATTGCCGACAAGTCGCTTACCGGTCCCGCTGTCATGGCTTTCATGCCGCTTGCGCGCGAACATGTCGCGCTGACCTCGGAGGTTACCGGACGGGGGCTCGGCTGGAAAGCGTCCATTATCCGGAACCGGCAAAACCCATGCGGAATTTGCATACGACGCCTTGCCAAGTGAATGTGCCATAGCGCCCTTCGGCCAAACCGGCGCGCGCTCCCCGTCACGCACGCCCCCTCGGCGTTATGGATCACGCCTCCGGGGCATCATCGACCGTACACACGCGCCTGGGAGGGATGGGCCGGGCGCAATCGAGGAGGGACGCTCCGATGGGGGAGAAGGTCGTGGCGGGCGGATTCGACCTGTCCGATCGGCAGAGGTATCGGAGGAAGCTCCACGAGTGCCTGGAGGGGCTGGAGCGACTTCTGGCGGAGAAGAGGTTCGATCGTCCCAAGAACATGATGGGGCTGGAGATCGAGC
This sequence comes from Streptomyces sp. NPDC002181, assembly GCF_042890485.1. Classification (NCBI taxonomy): domain Bacteria; kingdom Bacillati; phylum Actinomycetota; class Actinomycetes; order Kitasatosporales; family Streptomycetaceae; genus Streptomyces; species Streptomyces sp. NPDC002181. Next base: position 16,038 of record NZ_JBIASC010000015.1, read on the forward strand.
TGAATCTTGCGGGTTCCGACGGTTTGCCGAGAATGGTGAATGCGCAGGTTCTGGAGCGGATAGCGAGCCAGGATTTTCAGACCGAACTCGGAATGTTCAACCTGGAGGTGAACGTACTTCCGCACCGCCTCGGCGGCCGGGTATTCGACCGGCTCGCCGAGGAACTGAGCGCGGGTCTCGGCTATGCGCACCGGCAGGCCGCGGAGATCGACGCCGGTGTGGTGATGATCGGCATCCTGCCGACGATCACCCGCTCCGACCTGGTCACCGCCAACCTCTCCGCGGTGGACCGCTACTCGCTGCTGAACGAGCAGATCCTGATGATGCGGGGCGAGGACTTCCTGCTCGACATCGACGGGGTGGAGCGGCTCACCTGGAGCACCGGGTCGATCGTCCCGGAAGCCGCCTGCACCTCCGTACAGCTGCACCTGCAGGTGACGCCCGGGCGGTTCGCCGACGTGTGGAACGCGGCGCAGGCGGTGACGGCCGTGCAGATAGCCGTCGGCGCCAACTCGCCGTTCCTGTTCGGGCGCGAACTGTGGCGCGAGTCGAGGCCGCCGCTGTTCACGCAGGCCACCGACACCCGGCCGCCCGAGTTGCAGGCCCAGGGGGTCCGGCCGCGGACCTGGTTCGGGGAGCGCTGGGTGGAGTCGGCGTACGAGCTCTTCGCCGAGAACGTCCGGTACTTCCCGGCCCTGCTGCCCATCTGCGACGAGGAGGAGCCGCTGCGGGTGCTCGCCGAGGGCGGGGTGCCGAGCCTCCAGGAGCTGGTCCTGCACAACGGCACGGTCTACCGGTGGAACCGGCCCGTCTACGGGATCGCCGACGGGGTGCCGCACCTGCGGGTGGAGAACCGGGTACTGCCGGCCGGACCGACGGTCGCCGACGTCGTGGCGAACGCCGCCTTCTACTACGGGCTGGTCCGTACGCTCGCCGACGAGCAGCGGCCCGTGTGGACGCGGCTGCCGTTCGCCGAGGCCGAGGCCAACTTCGACGCGGCCTGCCGCTACGGGATCGACGCGCGGCTGCGCTGGCCGCGCCGGGGCCGCGGCGGCGGGCTGGCGAGCGTCTCCGCCGTACGGCTGGTCCTGGACGAGCTGCTGCCGATGGCGGCGGCCGGGCTGGACGCGTGGGGCATCGAGCCCGCCGACCGCGACCACTACCTCGGCATCATCGAGGAGCGCTGCCAGCGGCGGGTCAACGGGGCCACCTGGCAGGTGGACACCTACCACCGGGCGCTGGCCTCCGGGATGGAACGGGACGAGGCGCTGGCGGCCGTCACCCGGCGCTACAGCGAGCTGATGCACAAGGGCGATCCCGTGCACACCTGGCCGGTCGGGCCGTCCGACGAGGAGGTGAGCGCGGCGGTGCCGCCGCGGCGCTGAACCGGCGGCCCCCGCGTCAGCTCCGGTCTCTTCCGGTCCCTTCCGGGCCCGCTCCGGGTCCGGTGATCCGCTTGCCCCGCCGAGGAGGCAGTATGGGGTGGACGAAGCGGAACGGCGGGACGGGAGTCGGACGTGCGGGCGGAGCCGGAACCGGTGGTCAAGGCGTTGCACGAGGACGGGCGCTCGATGCTGCGCACCGAGACGCTGCTCGTGCTGGCGCTGTCGCTGGGGGCGAGCGCCGTCTCCTCGCTGATCAGCTTCATCGGTTCGCTGACCAAGCCCGGCGGCCTCAAGGACCAGGCCGCCACGTTGAACGGCTCGTACGCCCCCGGCCGCCCCTGGCTGGACCTGGCCTGGCAGCTGTTCGGCATCGGCACCGCCCTGGTGCCGGTGCTGCTGGTCGCCCACCTGCTGACCCGGGAGGGCGTGCCGGGGCTGCGCGTACTCGGCTTCGACCGGACCCGGCCCGGCTGGGACCTGGGGCGCGGAGCCCTGGTGGCGGCCGGGATCGGCAGTGCGGGGCTGGCCTTCTACCTGGGGGCGCGGGCGAGCGGGTTCAACCTGACGGTGGTGCCGGAGGCACTGCCCGACGTGTGGTGGAAGTTTCCCGTACTGATCCTCTCCGCGGTGCAGAACTCCGTGGTGGAGGAGGTCATCGTGCTGGCGTACCTGCTGCGCCGGCTCGACCAGCTGGGCTGGTCGCCGACGGCCGCTCTGCTGGCCAGCTCGGTGCTGCGCGGCTCGTACCACCTCTACCAGGGCATCGGCGGATTCGTCGGCAACATGGTGATGGGCGTCGTCTTCGTCCTCGCCTACCGCCGCTGGGGCCGGGTCATGCCGCTCGTGGTCGCGCACGCGCTGCTCGACATCGTCGCCTTCGGCGGGTACGCGCTGCTCGCGGGCAAGGTGGACTGGCTGCCGACGCCGTAGACACCTCCTAGAGGTGCGGGCGGGCGAGCAGTTCGCCGTCGATGACCGTGACCGCGTTGCCGGTCAGGAGCGTGCGCTCGCCCGCCGTCTTGACCGCGACGAGTCCGGTGCGCGCGCCGCCCTGGAGACCGACGAGTGAGGTACGGCCCAGGCGCGCGGCCCAGAACGGGGCGAGCGCGGTGTGGGCGCTGCCGGTGACGGGGTCCTCGTCGATCCCGACGGCCGGGAAGAAGCCGCGGGAGACGAAGTCGTACCCGCGCGAGGGGTCCTCGGCGGCCGCGGTGACGATCACCCCGCGGCGCGAGTGGCCGCGCAGGGCCGCGTGGTCGGGGGTGAGCTCCCGTACGGCCCGCTCGTCCGCCAGCTCGACGAGCAGGTCTCCGACGTGCTCGGACGTGTCGTGGACGGAGCAGATCTCGGCGCCGAGAGCGCTGCGCACGACGGGATCGACCGCCACCGGCGTCAGCGAGGACGTCGGGAAGTCCATGGTGATCGTGCCGTCCTCGGCGGTCTCGGCGGTCAGGACGCCGCACCGCGCGGAGAACCGGATCAGCCCCTGTGCCAGGCCGCTCGTCGCGATGACGTGCGCCGTGGCGAGCGTGGCGTGGCCGCACATGTCGACCTCGGCGGCCGGGGTGAACCAGCGCAGGGCCCAGTCGGCGTCCCCGCCGGGCGGCAGCGGGTGGGCGAAGGCGGTCTCGGAGAGGTTGACCTCGGCGGCCACCTGCCGGAGCCAGGAGTCCGGGGGGAACCCGCCGTCGAGGAGGAGGACTCCGGCGGGGTTGCCGCGGAAGGGGCGGTCGGTGAAGGCGTCGACGATTCGGAGGCGCATGTGCCGACCGTAGGGCCGCTTCTCGATCGTCGACAAAGGCCAATCGCGGATGACTGGCCTGGTCACAGGCGTGTTCGGTATGAGTTTCCGATATATCGTTGACGTGTCGCGATGGGTCAGCGATAGTTGAGGCATCGCAAGAGCGATGACGGGAAACCGAAAGACGAAAGGAGCGCAGCCATGCGTTCTCACGGACAGCACGACCACGGACAGCACGAGCACGGACGGGGCCACGGCCACTGCGGGCCCGATCGTCGGGAGGAGTTCAAGGGGCGGCGCGCCGCCTTCGGCCCGTTCGGCCCGCCCTTCGGCGGCGGCCCCTGGGGCGGGCGCGGCGGACGCGGTGGACCGCGCGGCCGGGCCCGGCGCGGAGATGTGCGCGCCTCGATCCTGGCGCTGCTCAAGGACCGGCCGATGCACGGCTACGAGATGATCCAGGAGATCGGCGAGCGCAGCGGCGGGGCCTGGAAGCCCAGCCCCGGATCGGTCTATCCGACCCTCCAGCTGCTCGAGGATGAGGGGCTCATCTCCAGCGAGAGCGAGGGCGGCAAGAAGCTGTTCACGCTGACCGACGCCGGCCGCGCCGAGGCCGAGTCCGGCGCGGAGGCCCCCTGGGCCGACGCGGGGCGCGGGTTCGACTTCGAGGCGATGCACGAGGTCCGGGCGGCCGGCACCGGCCTGTTCGAGGCGTTCGGGCAGGTCTTCAAGACCGGTTCGCCCGAGCAGCGCGAGAAGGCCCTCGCGGTCATCAACGACGCCCGCAAGAAGCTCTACCTGATCCTGGCCGACGAGCACTGAGCCGGCCCGCCCGATGGAAACGGCGCGCCCCGCGAGTCCTCTCGCGGGGCGCGCCGCCGTATGCGGGTACCCGCCCGGGAAGGGGCCGGGGCCGGGCCGGGGCCGGGGCCGGGGCCGGGCCGGGGCCGGGGGTGCCGGTCAGGCGACCAGGCCGGCCAGCTTGCGCAGCGATTCGTTCAGGGCGGCCGTGGCGGAGTCCTTGAGCTTGCCCGCCATGAGGGAGACAGCGGCCCCGTTGAACTCCCCGTCGATGCGGACCGTGGTGGCCGCGCCGTCCGGGACCAAGGTGTACCGGGTGAGGATGGCCACGCCCATGGGGCCCTTGCCCGTGATGGCGAAGAGGCGCTGGTCCTCCAGCTCCGAGACGGTCCAGGCGACCTCGGCCGGGAAGCCCATCATCTTCATGTTCTCCACGAAGGTCGCCCCGACCGCGAGGGTCTCCGGGCCGCCCTTGGGGAAATTGGTGTGGGTCATGCTCCACTCGCCGTACGCCGCCCAGTCCGTCAGCTGGGCCCAGACCTTCGCGGCGGACGCCTCGATGCGTGATTCCGCGGTCACTTCGGCCATGCGGCCACCCCTTCTCGTCGGGTACGTGCGGCGGAAGGTAGCCCCGGCGGGCGGAACATTCAATACTGACGACCTGTCAGAAACGATCGGCCCGGTCACGCCCGGTCTCGGATCCGTCTCAACAGGTGTCACGCCCGTGACGGTCCTGACCGGCCCTGCCATGATGGCCGGATGCAAGCGTCAGGGAGAAACGCCGGACTGGGCCTCGCGCTCGTCTCGGCCGTTGCGTTCGGTGGTTCCGGTGTGGCGGCGAAGCCGCTGATCGAGGCGGGTCTCGACCCCCTCCACATGGTCTGGCTCAGGGTGGCCGGGGCGGCGCTGGTGCTGTCCCCGCTGGCCTGGCGCCACCGCCGGCTCCTGGTGCGCAAACCCCTGCTGCTCGCCGGCTTCGGGATCGTCGCCGTCGCGGGCGTGCAGGCCTTCTACTTCGCCTCACTGTCCCGGATCCCGGTCGGCGTGGCCCTGCTGCTGGAGTACCTCGGCCCGGCGCTGCTGCTCGGCTGGATCCGCTTCGTACAGCGCAAGCCGGTGACCCGGGCCGCCGCGGCCGGCGCCGCCGTCGCCGTCGTGGGTCTGGCCTGCGTCGTGGAGATCTGGTCCGGGCTGAGCCTGGACCCCCTCGGCGTGCTGCTCGGCCTCGCCGCCGCCTGCTGCCAGGCCTTCTACTTCGTGTTCGCGGACCACGGAGCGGGCGAGGGGGCCGAGGAGGACGTACCCGACCCGATCGGCGTGATCGCGTACGGCATGCTCGTCGGCGCGCTGGTGATGACGGTGATCGCCCGGCCGTGGCGGATGGACTGGCAGGTGCTGGGCGGTCAGGCCTCGATGGGGGACCTGAGCGTGCCCGCGTGGGTCCTGCTCGCCTGGGTGGTGCTGATCGCGACCGTCTTCGCGTACCTGACCGGCGTGGTCTCGGTGCGCAAGCTCTCGCCGCAGGTGGCCGGTGTCGTGGCCTGCCTGGAGGCGGTCGTGGCCACCGTGTTCGCCTGGATCCTGCTGAACGAGCACCTCTCGACCCCGCAGATCATCGGCGGTGCGCTGGTGCTGGGCGGGGCGTTCATCGCGCAGTCCGCGCGGCCCACCCCGCCGGGGGCGGCCGATCCGGAGGCGGTCGTTCTGGACCGCGAGACGACGAGAGCCTAAGGTGGCGACCGTGCATTCGACCGTGCTTCCGCCTCCCGCCGCGTAGCCGCGGGCAGCTGCCCCTGTGACGAGGATCCGGCCCGGAGCGTTCCCGGGCGGGTCCGCGCTGCCCGCGAAGCGATGACCTCCTCTTTCATCCTTCACGCATGCGCGGAGCACACTCGTGTCGAATCTTTCGCCCGCTTCAGGGCGCAGTCTGCTGTACCTCGTCGTCGCCGGAGCCGCCTGGGGCACCGCCGGGGCGGCCGCCTCCCTCCTCTTCCTGGCCAGTGACCTCGGCCCGCTCGCCCTGTCGTTCTGGCGGTGCGCCGGCGGGCTGCTGGTGCTGCTCGGAGTGCTCGCCGTACGCCGGCCCCGCGGTGCGGCGGCCGCCGCCCGGGCCGCGGCGCGGCCGTCGGCGGCCTCGCTCATCGGGACCGGCCTGATGTTCACGCTCTTCCAGGCCGCGTACTTCGGCGCCGTGCGCGAGACCGGCCTGGCGGTCGGCACGGTGGTCACGCTGGGTGCCGGACCCGTGCTGATCGCGGTCGGGGCGCGGTACTGGATGGGCGAGCGGCTGGGCCGGGGCGGTGCGGCCGCCGTCGTGGGGGCGCTCGCCGGGCTCGCCGTGCTCGTCCTGGGCGGCGAGGGCGGCGAGGTGCGGCCGCTCGGCGTCGGCTGGGCGCTGCTGTCGGCGGCCGGTTACGCCGGGATGACCCTGCGGGCCCGCTGGCTGGGGCGGCGCGGGGCGGGCGGGGACCCGCTCGTCACCACCGCCTGGTCGGTCGGGGTGGGCACGGTGTGCCTGCTGCCGCTCGCCGCGGCGGAGGGGCTGGTGCCGCACACCGCCGAACTCGGGCGGGTGCTGTGGCTGCTGGTGTACGTGGCCACGGTGCCGACGGCGCTGGCGTACGCGCTGTACTTCACCGGGGCCGCCGCGGTGCGGGCCGCGACGGTGTCCGTGATCATGCTGATCGAGCCGGTCAGCGCCGCGGTGATCGCCGTCCTGGTGCTGGGGGAGCGGCTGACCGGCGCCGTGGTGCTGGGCACGGTACTGCTGCTGACGGCGGTCGGTGCGCTGATCGCGGCCGAGGCGGGACGGGGCGGTGGCGGCCCCGCGAGCGGTCCGGAGGTGCGGCCCGCCCGGGGGCTCCGCGAGCCGGATGAGACGGCCGAGACGGATGAGACGGCCGAGCTGCGTGAGACGGGTGAGTCGCGCGGGCCCGGTGAGCCCTGCCGGGCTCAGAGCGCGGCGAGGTAGTCCGGGGTGGCGATCCCGGGAGTCAGGTCGTCGGCCGGGACCGGGGTGCCGTGCACGGCCGCGACCGGGACCACGCCCGACCAGTAGGGCAGGCCCGTGTCCTCGGGCTCGTCGTTGGGGCCGCCCGTACGGATCTTCGCCGACACCTCGCCCAGGTCGAGGCGGATCACCGCGGTGGCGGCGAGCTCCTTGGCGTTGGCGGGCCGGGAGTCGGCCGAGCGGCCGGGAACCACGTGGTCGACGAGGGCGTCGAGGGCCATCCGGCGCTCGGCCTCGTCGGTCACCTGGTAGGCGGTGCCGTGCACGATCACCGAGCGGTAGTTGATCGAGTGGTGGAAGGCGGACCGCGCCAGCACCAGGCCGTCCACGTGCGTCACGGTCAGGCAGACGGGCAGCCCCGGGTCGGTCCGGCCTGCGGCGAGCAGCGGGCGCGAGCCGGTCGAGCCGTGGACGTAGAGGGTCTCGCCGACGCGCCCGTAGAGGGTCGGCAGGACCACCGGGGCGCCGTCGCGGACGAAACCGAGGTGGCAGACGTAGGCCTGGTCGAGTATCGAGTGCACCGTCTCGCGGTCGTAGCGCGCCCGCTCGCGGGAGCGGCTCGGGACGGTGCGGTCGGTGGGCTCGTAGCCGCCGCCGGTCGCCCCGGTCGCCCCGTTCGTCTCGGGCATCTCTTGCGTGTCGGTCGTGGCGGTCATGGTGCGTTCTCCGTTGTACTAGTGCATACTTGGCTTTGTGCTAGGAGAGTATCGGATCACAGGGCGTCGCGCATCGGATATCGCGGCGAGCGTCGAGGCGGGCATCGGATCGGGCGCACTGGCCCCCGGCGCGCCGCTGCCGCCGATGCGGGAGCTCGCGGGCCTGCTCGGGGTGAACCCGAACACCGTCGCCGCGGCCTACCGGACGCTGCGCGAGCGCGGGGTCATCGAGACCGACGGGCGGCGCGGCAGCCGGGTCCGCGGCCGTCCGGCCAGTGCCCCGCGCGACGAGCTGCGGGTGGCGGTGCCGCCCGGGGCGCGGGACGTCTCCTCCGGCAATCCGGACGTCCGGCTGCTGCCCGCGCTGGAGGAGGCCCTGGCCGGGGCGGCCCGGCGGTACGCGCAGGCGCCCACCCTGTACGGGGACGACCCGGTGGTGCCGGAGCTGGAGCGGCTGGCCCGGGCCGACTTCGACGCGGACGGTGTTCCCGCCGGCCCGGTGGGGGTGACCTCGGGCGCGCTGGACGGGATCGAGCGGGTGCTGGCCGCGCACCTGCGGCCCGGGGACGCGGTGGCGATCGAGGACCCGGGCTGGGGGAGCGTCCTGGACCTGGCGGCGGCGCTGGGGCTGCGGGTGGTCCCGGTGGCGGTGGACGACGACGGGCCGGTCGTCTCCGCGGTGGAGCGGGTGCTCGGGGAAGGTGCGCGGGCGCTGGTGGTGACGGCGCGGGCGCAGAACCCGACCGGGGCGGCGGTGAGCGCCGAGCGCGCTGCCGCGCTGCGCGCCGTGCTGGCGCGCCATCCGCAGGTGCTGGTGGTCGACGACGACCACGGGCACGCCATCGTGGACCTGCCGCTGCACTCGCTCGGCGGGGTGACCCGGCACTGGGCGCTGGTCCGCTCGACGGCGAAGGCGTACGGACCGGACCTGCGGCTGGCGGTGCTGACCGGCGACGCCGTGACGCTGGACCGGGTCCGGGGGCGGCAGCGGCTGGGCCCGGGGTGGGTGAGCCGGCTGCTCCAGTACGCGGTGGTCGAGCTGTGGAACTCGGGGGCGGTGGACCGGGCGGCGGTCGCGCGCTCCTACGCGGAGCGCCGGGACGCGCTGGTCGCGGCGCTGCGGGAGCGGGGCGTGCCGGCGCACGGGCGCAGCGGGATGAACGTGTGGGTGCCGGTCGCCGACGAGACGGGGGCGGTGACGCGGCTGCTGGCCGCGGGCTGGGCGGTGGCCCCGGGCAGCCGGTTCCGGGTGGAGTCGGGGCCGGGAGTGCGGATCACGGTGTCGGGCGTGCGGCCGGGCGAGGTGGCGGGCCTGGCGGCGGCGGTGGCCGCGTCGGTGCGCCGCACGACGGGCGGCCGCATCGACTGACCGTCCGCCGCGCGTCCCGCCGTACCGGTTCAGCGGCGGCGGGTCTGGGTGAGCGCCGCCCCCGCGAGGACGATCGCCGCGCCCACCGGGGTGTTCCAGTGGAGCTGCTCGCCGAGGAGCAGGACGCCCGCCGTGGTGGCGATGACCGGGATGAAGTACGTGACCATCTGGGCCGTGGTCGGGCCGATCTCCGTCACCAGCCCGTACTGCATCTGCAGGGCCATCCCCGTGCCCAGGGCGCCGAGCGCGATCACCGACAGCGTCGGCCAGAGCGGGAACGAGGCCGGGGCGGAGGTGAAGGCCGCGCTGACCGCCAGCAGTTGCAGCGTGGACACCATCAGCTGCGCGCCGGTCAGCGCCACCGGCGAGCCCGGGACCGAGGCCAGCGTGCGCCGGACGTAGATCCAGCCGATCGGGTAGCAGAGCGAGGCGAGCAGGGCGAGCGCGGTGCCCTTGGCGTCGATGCCCGAGAAGCCCTGCCAGGCGCCGAGGACGGTCAGGACCCCGAGGAAGCCCAGGCCCAGGCCGGCGACGCGGCGGCGCGTGGGGCGGTCCTCGGACAGGGCCACCATCGACAGCGCCATCCCCCACAGCGGCGAGGTCGCGTTGCAGATCCCGGCCAGGCTCGACGGGATGCTCAGCTCGGCGTACGCGAACAGCGAGAACGGGGCGGTGTTGAGCAGGAACGCCGCCACGAACAGGTGGGCCCAGGTGCGGCGGCCGCGGGGGAGCGGCTCGCGGCGGACCAGGAGCACGGTCAGCAGCGCGAGCGCCCCGAAGAACACCCGCCCGAGGGCCACCTGGAAGGGGGCGTAGGCCTCCGTGCCCACCTTGATCAGCAAGAAGCTGAAGCCCCAGACCACCGAGAGGACCGCGAAGCGGATCCGCCAGTCCACGCGGGCGGTGCGGGCCGCCGTGACCGGCGGGGAGAGGGTGAGGCCAGGGGCGGGACGAGGGGTGGCGGGTGCGCTCATGAGGAGAACTCTGCTCCGCTCAACTACGTAGGACAAGCGAGATTTCATCGCGGGGACGGCGTAGCATTGCTTACATGTTGAACCTGGAGCGCCTGCGCACCCTCGACGCCCTCGCCCGCCACGGCTCGGTGAGCGGGGCGGCCGACGGGCTCCACGTCACCACCTCCGCCGTCTCCCAGCAGATGGCCAAGCTGGAGCGGGAGGTGGGCCAGCCGCTGCTGGCCAAGAACGGCCGCGGGGTCCGGCTCACGGACGCCGGACGGCTCCTCGCCGATCACGCGGCACGCATCATCTCCCAGGTCGAGCTGGCCCAGGCCGACGTCGAGGCCCAGCGGGGCTGCGCCGTCGGCGAGCTGCGGATCGGCGCCTTCCCGACGGCCATGCGCGGGCTGCTGCCCCAGGCGCTGACCGCCCTGCGCGCCGGCCACCCCGAACTGCGGACCCGCGTACGGGAGCAGGAGCCGGAGGACAGCATGGCGGCGGTCGTGCGCGGGGACCTCGACCTGGCGCTGGCCATCGACTGGCACAACAAGCGCATGCCGGTCCCCGCCGAGCTCGCCCGGGCACACCTCCTCGACGACTCCTGCGACATCGCCGTCCCGGCCGGCCACCGGCTGGCCGACCGCGACCGGATCTCCATGGCCGAGTTCGCCGACGACGACTGGATCTCCTGGAACGAGGGCCAGTTCTGCCACGAGTGGCTCGTGTACACGCTGCGCGGAACCGGCGTCGAGCCGCGCATCGCGCACATCGCCGAGGAGCACCACACCCAGCTCGCCTTCGTGGAGGCCGGGCTCGGGGTGTGCGTCGCGCCCCGGCTCGGGCGGGGTCCGGTGCCGGCCGGGGTCCGGCTGCTGCCGGTGAGCGATTCCGTCCGGCGTCACGTGTACGTCGTGTGGCGGGCGGACGCGGACCGGCGGCCCTCGATCAGGGCCGCCGTGACGGCACTCGAACAGGCCGCCGCCGCGGTCGAGTAGTGCCTCAGAGCTTGCGGAAGTCCCAGGAGACGACCGACTCCGGGGTGAGGCGGATCCAGGCGTGGCGTCCGTCGTGCGGCATCTCCTCGATGCCGAAGTTCTTGGCCGGAAAGAGGCGTTCCGCCTCGGCGAGCTCCGGGCAGGGTTCGCCCGTGCGCGGGGCCTCGCCCACGAAGACCGCGCTGCCGGAGAGCTCCACCCCGCGCAGTTCGTCGTACGCCTCGCCCGCGTCCACGACCACCGAGATCCGCGGATCCTTCCGCAGGTCCGACCAGCGGCGGCTGCGGGTGATCGAGTACAGCCACAGCGAGGTGCCGTCCCAGGCGAACCACAGGGCCCCCACGTGCGGGCGGCCGTCCGCGGAGACCGTCGCCACCCGGCAGGTGCGCTGCTCGCGCAGGAAGGCGTCCACTTCCTCGTCGGTCATCATGATGCGGCGGCCCCGCCGCTGTGATCCGTCCATCCGTCCCGCACCCCTTCACATCTGACTGAGTGTCAGGAATCATGCGGGATCGGTCGCCGTCACACCAGGGGGAGCCATGCCGGAACTCGATCCCGCCACCACCGCGCTGCTCACCGTCGAGTGCCAGAGCGGCGTCGTCGGCGAGGAGAGCGCCCTGCCCGAACTCGCCAAAGAGGCGAGGGACTCGGGGATGCTGGGGCGGGTGGCCGCGCTGGTGGACGCCGCGCACGCGGCCGGCGTGCAGGTGCTGCACGCGATCGCCGAGCGGCGGCCCGACGGGCTGGCCGCCAACGACAACGCGCGGCTGTTCCGGGCCGCCGGGAAGCTGCCCGTCCGGCAGCTGTCGGGGAGCCCGGCGGTGGAGGTGGCGGCCCCCATCGAGGTGGCCGGGAACGACCTGGTGGTCCGCCGGCTGCACGGGCTCTCGCCGATCGCCGGCACCGACGTGGACCCCCTCCTGCGCAACCTCGGCATCCGCACCCTCGTCGTCGCCGGGGTCTCCTCGAACATCGCCATTCCGAACGCCGTCTTCGACGCCGTGAACCTCGGCTACCGGGTCGTGGTCCCCTCCGACGCCATCGCGGGGGTGCCCGCCGCGTACACCGCCGAGGTGATCCGCAACTGCCTGGCGCTCGTCGCGACCGTCACCACCACCGACGCCCTGCTGGAGCGGTGGGCCGGCGCCTGAGCGGCGTGCTCCGGCCCGGGCGGCGCGCTCCCCGCACCGGCCCCCGTAACCTGGGCGGATGCTGTCCGAAGTGATCGCGACCCGTTACGTCACGCCCTTGCGTGAGGGCGGCTCGCTCCCGGGGATCGTCGAGGCCGACGACCTCGGTACCTACGTCATGAAATTCACCGGAGCCGGCCAGGGGCGCAAGACCCTGGTCGCCGAAGTAGTCTGCGGACGCCTCGCCCAGCGGCTGGGCCTGCGGGTCCCGCGGCTGGTGCAGATGCAGCTCGACCCCGTGATCGGGCTCGGCGAGCCCGACCAGGAGGTCCAGGAGCTGCTGAAGGCCAGCGGCGGACTCAACCTCGGGATGGACTACCTGCCCGGGTCGATCGGCTTCGATCCGCTCGCCTACCAGGTGGACCCGGCCGAAGCCGGCCGCGTGGTCTGGTTCGACGCGCTGATCAACAACGTCGACCGGTCCTGGCGCAACCCGAACATGCTGGTCTGGCACGGGGACCTGTGGCTCATCGACCACGGCGCCACGATGATCTGGCACCACAACTGGCCCACCGCCCAGAGCGCCGCCGCCAAGCCGTACAACGCCTCCGACCACGTCCTGGCCCCCGTCGGACCGGACATCGCGGCGGCCGCCGCCAAGCTCGCGCCCCTGGTGACGCGGGAGCTGCTCGAAGAGGTCGTCGCCGACGTGCCCGACGAGTGGCTGGTCGACGAGCCCGGCTTCGACTCCACCGACGCGCTGCGCCGCGCCTACTTGGACGTACTGCTGCCGCGCGCGGCCACGATCCACGAGAGGATCACGATGGAGGCCGAGGTGAAGGTCAGGACGGGTCCGCCCGGCTGGCTCGCCGACCGCCTCGACCCCCGTCCCCGGAAGATGAAGAGCGACAGCGAGTGACCAAGCGGGACGTGTTCGAGTACGCACTGGTGCGCGTGGTGCCCCGGGTGGAGCGCGGCGAGTGCTTCAACGCCGGTGTGATCGTCTACTGCCGGGCCCGCTCCTTCGCGGCCGCGCGCACCCACCTGGACGAGGCCAAACTCCTCGCCCTCGACCCGAAGGCCGACGTCGCGGGAGTACGGGCGGCGCTGCGCGCCGTCGAGGGCCTGTGCGGCGGAGGCGAGGGTGCCGGCCAGGCGGCGGGCGACGACGCGGGCCGCCGGTTCCGCTGGCTGATCGCCCCGCGCAGCACGGTGGTGCAGCCCGGGCCGGTGCACACCGGCCTGACGGCCGACCCTGAGGCCGAGGTGGAACGGCTGCTGGACCTGCTGGTCCGCTGATCGTACGGGGATCCGTACGAAGATCCGTACGGCGGCCGCCGCGGCGTGAGAGCCCTGGGGCCCGGTGCCGTTGACACCGGGTGCCAGGGCTCCTAGCGTCTCCTCAGCTGAAGCTACTAAGCGGTTGCTCACCAATGGGGAGCCGCTGATGAGGATTCCGAGGGCGAGGAGATCCACCATGTCCACCACCGAGCAGCGCGTCGCGATCGTGACCGGGGCGGCCCGGGGCATCGGCGCGGCCACCGCCGTACGCCTGGCCGCCGAGGGCCGGGCGGTCGCCGTACTCGATCTCGACGAGGCGGCCTGCAAGGACACCGTCGAGGCGATCACGGCGGCCGGCGGCAAGGCCCTCGCGGTCGGCTGCGACGTCAGCGACGCGGCGCAGGTGGAGGCGGCCGTCGAGCGTGTCGCGAGCACCCTGGGCGCGCCGACCGTCCTGGTCAACAACGCGGGCGTGCTGCGCGACAACCTGCTCTTCAAGATGAGCGAGAACGACTGGGACACGGTCATGAACGTCCACCTGCGCGGTGCGTTCCTGATGTCCAAGGCGTGTCAGAAGTACATGGTGGAGGCCAAGTTCGGCCGCATCGTCAACCTCTCCAGCAGCTCGGCGCTGGGCAACCGCGGGCAGGTCAACTACTCCGCCGCCAAGGCCGGCCTGCAGGGCTTCACCAAGACCCTGGCCATCGAGCTCGGCAAGTTCGGCGTCACCGCCAACGCCGTCGCCCCCGGCTTCATCGTCACGGAGATGACCGCCCAGACGGCCGCGCGCGTGGGCATGGGCTTCGAGGAGTTCCAGGCCGCCGCGGCCACGCAGATCCCGGTGCAGCGCGTCGGCCGCCCGGACGACATCGCCAACGCGATCGCCTTCTTCACGGGCGAGGCCGCCGGCTTCGTCTCCGGCCAGGTCATGTACGTGGCCGGCGGCCCGCTCAACTGACGAGAGGCAGGCGCAGCACATGACCGACAGCAGCACGCAGAGGGCGGCGGACAGCGGCAAGGTCGCGCTGATCACCGGAGGGAGCCGGGGCATCGGCTACGGCATCGCCGAGGCGCTCGTCGCCCGAGGCGACCGGGTGTGCATCACGGGGCGCAACGAGGACGCCCTCAAGGAGGCCGTCGAGGCGCTCGGCGCGGACCGGGTGATCGGGGTGGCCGGCAAGGCGCACGACGAGGCCCACCAGGCCGTCGCGGTCGAGCGGACGATGGAGGCCTTCGGGCGGGTCGACTTCCTGATCAACAACGCGGGCACCAACCCGGTGTTCGGTCCGATCGCGGACCTGGACCTCGGCGTGGCGCGCAAGGTCTTCGAGACCAACGTGATCTCGGCGCTCGGGTTCGCCCAGCGGACCTGGCACGCCTGGCAGAAGGACAACGGCGGCGCGATCGTGAACATCGCCTCCATCGCCGGGGTCTCCGCCTCGCCCTTCATCGGCGCGTACGGGATGAGCAAGGCCGCCATGGTCAACCTCACCCTCCAGCTCGCCCACGAGATGGCACCCGGGGTCAGGGTCAACGCGATCGCCCCCGCGGTGGTCAAGACGAAGTTCGCGCAGGCGCTCTACGAGGGCCGGGAGCAGGAGGCCGCGGCGGCCTACCCGCTCGGCCGGCTGGGGGTTCCGGCGGACATCGGTGGGGCGGCGGCTTTTCTTACATCTGCACAAGCGGAATGGATCACAGGTCAAACTCTCGTCGTCGACGGGGGAATGTTCCTCAATGCCGGAGTGCACTGATCGATAATCGGACGCATTTGCCTCCCAGGGGGAGGCAAATGCGTACCTAACACGCACGAAATCGGTCAAGTGTCACATGAAACCTGCCCATTGGATTTGTGAGGCACTGCGGTAGGGTCTGCCGCACCCCTGGCTGATCGAGGAGCGTGCACGTGTTCATCCGGACCAGATGCCTGCAGATCACTGCAGCCCTTGCGTCCATATCCCTGCTCGCCGGATGCGGTCTGCTTTCGGACGACAGCGGCGACGCCGTGAAGAGAATCGTCGTCGGCACGACGAGCGCCCCGAGCACCCTCGATCCCGCCGCGGCCTGGGACGGCTCCTGGGAGCTGTACCGGAACGTCTACCAGACCCTGCTGGCATTCCCGACGGGCGCCACCAAGCCCCAGCCCGACGCCGCCCAGGGCTGCGAGTTCACGGATTCCGGGAACGAGTCGTACCGCTGCACCCTGAAAAAGGGCCTGAAGTTCTCGGACGGCGAGCCGCTCGACGCCAAGGCCGTCAAGCACTCCCTCGACCGGATCCGGACGATCAACTCCAAGACCGGCCCGAAGGACCTCTTCGGCAGCCTGGACAAGATCGAGACCCCGGACGCGCTGACGGTCGTCTTCCACCTGAAGACCCCGGACGCCACCTTCCCCTTCGTCCTCGGCTCGCCGGCCGCCTCGCTGGTCGCGCCCAAGGACTACCCGGCCGACAAGGTGCGTGAGGGCGACAAGATCACCGGCTCCGGCCCGTTCGTCCTCGACTCGTACAAGGAGGGCGGCGAGGCGGTCCTCGGCAAGAACGCCTCCTACAACGGCTTCGCCAACCGGCGCAACGACGGCGTCACGATCCGCTACTTCGCGGACTCCACCAAGATGGTCGCCGCGCTCAAGGCCAAGGAGATCGACGCCACCTACCGCGGTCTGTCGGCCCCCGAGATCAAGGACCTCCAGACCCCGGCGTCGCACTCACAGGGCGTCCAGGTCGTCGAGAACGTCGGCGCCGAGATCCGCTACCTGGTCTTCAACCCCAAGGACCCGCAGGTCGCCAAGCCGGCGGTGCGCCAGGCCATCGCCCAGATCGTCGACCGCGGCGCGATCGTCTCCAAGGTCTACCAGGGCACCGCCGAACCGCTGTACTCGATGGTTCCCAAGGGGGTCGTGGGCCACAAGACGCCGTTCTACGACAAGTACGGCCAGGCGGACGTCAAGAAGGCCCAGAAGATCCTCAAGGACGCCGGGATCACCCAGCCCGTCGAGCTGACCTTCTGGTACACCACCGACCGCTACGGCGCCTCCACCGCCGACGAGTTCACCGAGCTCAAGCGCCAGCTGGACGAGAGCAACCTGTTCAAGGTCACCCTGCGAGGCCAGCCCTGGAAGGTCTTCCAGGTCGGCTACAAGAACGGCGAGTACCCGGTCTTCGGCCGCGGCTGGTTCCCCGACTTCCCGGACCCGGACAACTTCATCGCGCCGTTCATCGGCAAGGAGAACGCGGTCGGCACCCCGTACGAGCCCGCCGAGATCCTCAACGACCTGCTGCCCAAGTCCCGCCGCGAGAGCGACCGCTCGGCAGGGATCCGCGAGTTCGAGCAGGCCCAGCAGATCTTCGCCGAGGACGTCCGGCTGCTGCCGCTGTGGCAGGGCAAGCTGTACGTCGCCGCCCGCGAGGACATCGCGGGCGCCGAGCGGGCGCTCGACCCGCAGACCGCCATGCAGATGTGGGAGCTGTACCGCAAGACCAGCTGGTAGCCGCGGGACCGCGGGCGGCCGCAGGACCGGTCGGCAGCCGCACGACCCGCCCCGCCCACGCCGCATCCGCGGGAGCCTCCGGGCGCCCGCGGATGCGGCGTTGTCAGTGGCCCCCGGTAGGTTCTGAGCTGTTGCACCGCGCAGTCGCGCGACACTTGTACCGGAGGTTGTAGACGTGACCCAGATGCTGCCCGAGTCCTGGCTCCCCGTCCTCGGCGACGAGCTGGAGAAGCCCTACTTCGACGAGCTCACCGAGTTCGTCGAGAAGGAGCGGGCGAACGGGCCGGTCTACCCGCCCCAGGAGCAGGTCTTCGCCGCCCTCGACGCCACGCCCTTCGACCAGGTGAAGGTCCTCGTCCTCGGCCAGGACCCGTACCACGGCGCCGGCCAGGGCCACGGCCTGTGCTTCTCCGTGCGGCCCGGGGTCAAGACCCCGCCCTCCCTGCGCAACATCTACAAGGAGATGCACGCCGAGCTGGGCACTCCCATCCCGGACAACGGGTACCTGATGCCGTGGGCCCAGCAGGGCGTCCTGCTGCTCAACGCGGTGCTCACCGTCCGCGAGGCCGAGCCCAACTCGCACAAGGGCAAGGGCTGGGAGAAGTTCACGGACGCCGTCATCCGCGCCGTGGCCGACCGTCCCGACCCGGCCGTCTTCGTGCTGTGGGGCGCCTACGCCCAGAAGAAGCTCCCGCTGATCGACGAGGAGCGGCACGCGGTCGTCAAGGGCGCCCACCCCTCCCCGCTGTCGGCCAAGAAGTTCTTCGGCTCCCGGCCCTTCACACAGATCAACGAGGCCGTCGCGGCGCAGGGCCATGAGCCGATCGACTGGACGATCCCGGACCTGGGCTGACGCCCCACCGCGCCTCGGTGCCAGAACCGGCGCCTCCGGTTAGCGTCGTGACGATCAGACCGGAGCAGGTCTGGCAGAGCGAGCCGGAGGCCGCCGTGACGGAGCAGCAGGAGGCGTCGGAGGACGCCGTCATGACCAGGATCGGCCAGGCCGTCATCCTGCTGCACGCCGGTGACCGCGAGGAGGCCCGCAACCGCCTCGGCGAGATCTGGACCGAGATCGCCGAGGACGGCGACTCCCTCCACCGCTGCACGCTCGCGCACTACATGGCCGACGCCCAGGACGATCCCGCCGACGAACTGGCCTGGGACCTGCGGGCCCTGACCGCCGCCGAGGGGCTGGGGCCGGGGCCGCGCGACGGACTGCCCGCGCAGCACGAGCCCCATCCGGCCGTGCGCGTGTTCTACCCGTCGCTGCACCTCAACCTGGCCGCCGACTACGTCAAACTCCAGCGGCCCGAGGCGGCGCGGCTGCACCTGGCCCGCGCCAGGGCCGCCACCGGGGCCCTGTCCGACGACGGGTACGGGAACGGCGTACGGGCCGCCATCGCCCGGCTGGAGCGGCGCCTGGCCGGGGAACCGCGCGGGGGGCGCCGGCCGTTCCCGGAGCAGCACCCTTAGCGTCGCGTCGACCGGGCCCGGGGTGCTCGATCAGCCGCCGTGGACGCCCGCGCAGATCCGGGCCTCCGGGCTGTCCGGGTGCCAGCGGCCGTGCCGGCGGCCCAGCGCGCAGACGTCGGCGGGCCGGACCGGCATCTCCTTCACCAGCTCGCGCGGAACCTCCGCGTCCGGCCCCGAGGGGTCCATACGGCCGCCCTTGCCCCCTGGGGCGCCCCGGGCGGGGCGGCGCGGCTCCGGGATGTCCGGCACCGGCGGGGCGGCCTGTGAGGCCGTCCCGGCCGCCGGGGCGCCGGTGCCCGCCGCGGCCTCGGTGCCCCGTGGCGCGGACTTCACGCCTCCAGCGGTGGCCGCCGGCCGTCCCGCCTGGCCCGGCACCGCCTTCAGGGCCTCCAGAGCGGGCGCCTGGACCTCCACCGGCACGGCCCCCGGTCCGCCGCGCGGCTCGTGCCGGGGCGGCGCCGCAGCGGTCCCGGGGGCGGCCGCCGGCTGCATCGGGGCGGGCGTCACATTCACGCAGCCGGAGACGGCCGAGACGGCACAGGCGACTCCGAGCAGCAGCTTTGTCGTGGTTCGCGTTGGATGCACTCGCGCAACTCTGCTGTGCGAGGACCCCGTTGCGAAAACCCGGAGCCGAAATTGACCCCGCACGGGTGACGGACATCCGCCGGACACCCGCCCGTCACCTGCGCGCCGCGATCAGGCGGGCGGTGGCCGTACGGCCACGGCAACGCCCGCCGCAACGCCCGTCGTACGCCCGCCAACGCCCGCCGTACGGGCCGCGTCAGTCGCCCGTCGCGCCGTCGATCTGCTCGCGCAGCAGGTCCGCGTGCCCGTTGTGGCGCGCGTACTCCTCGATCATGTGCGTGTAGACCCAGCGCAGGCTGAAGGATTCGCCGCGGTGGTGGCTCTCGGCGTCCGAGACCAGGTCCAGTGAACGGCCCGCCGCGGCCTGCCGCGCCAGCTCGACCTCGGTCTGCCAGGTCCGTTCGGCCTCGGCCCACGTGTCGCCGGGGCCGAAGTGGAAGTCCCCGTCCGGGTCCTCCTGCGTGCAGTACAGCTCGGGGAGGTCCTCGGCCAGCATGATCTCCCGGAACCAGTACCGCTCCACCTCCGCCATGTGCCGTACGAGGCCCAGCAGGCTCAGTTCGGACGGGGCGAGCGCGGCGCGGCGCAGTTCCCCGTCGCCGAGGCCCTCGCACTTCCAGGCGAGGGTGGCGCGGTGGTAGTCGAGCCAGCCGTCCAGCATCTCCCGCTCGTTCGCGGTGGTGGACGGCTCGGTGCGGTGGGATCCGGTGGTGGTGGTCATGCCGCCATCCTCGGCGAACGCGGCCCCCGCCACCAGGGATTAAGCTGCGGAGGTCCCGCAAGGATCAACCAGGAGGTTCCCGGTGAAGGTCGGCGTCATCGGACTCGGCGACATCGCCCAGAAGGCGTACCTGCCCGTGCTCACGGCCCGCCCGGGCGTGGAACTGCACCTGCAGACCCGGACCCCGGCCACGCTGGAGCGGATCGCGGAGGTCCACCACGTCCCGGCCGCCCGCCGCCACTCCGCCCTCGACGGGCTGCTGGCCGAGGGCCTCGACGCGGCATTCGTGCACGCCCCGACGGCCGTTCACCCCGAGATCGTGGCGCGGCTGCTCGAAGCGGGCGTGCCGACCTACGTGGACAAGCCGCTCGCCTACGAGATCGAGGACTCGCGCCGGCTCGTGGAACTCGCCGAGGAGCGAGCGGTCTCGCTCGCCGTCGGCTTCAACCGCCGCCACGCGCCCGGCTACGCGCAGTGCGCCGAGCACCCGCGCGAGCTGATCGTCATGCAGAAGAACCGCGTCGGACTGCCCGAGGACCCGCGCACGTTCGTCCTCGACGACTTCATCCACGTCGTCGACACCCTGCGCTTCCTGCTCCCCGGCGAGGCCGACCACATCGACGTCCGCGCCCAGGTCCGGGACGGGCTGATGCACCAGGTCGTCCTCCAGATGTCGGGCCCGGGCTTCACCGCGCTCGGCATCATGAACCGGCTCTCCGGTTCCACCGAGGAGGTCCTGGAGGTCTCCGGGCAGGACACCAAGCGGCAGGTCGTCAACCTCGCCGAGATCATCGACCACCGCGGCCAGCCGACCGTGCGGCGCCGCGGGGACTGGGTGCCGGTCGCCCGCCAGCGCGGCATCGAGCAGGTCGTGGACGCCTTCCTGGAGTCCGTGGCGGCGGGCAAGACGCTCAGCGCCCGCGACGCACTGCTCACCCACGAGCTGTGCGAGCGGGTGGTGTCGTCGGCTCTGGAGCAGGAGCGGGCTTCCTGAGCCCGAGCGACCGGGCGCCCTCGGCCGCGCAGTACGCCGCCAGCAGCGCGAGGCAGGCCCCCACGGGCCAGTCCCCGAAGCGGACGTAGTACGTCGAGCCGCGGGCGAGCGGGACCTCGTACACCTGCGCCGTGCGGGCGGAGGTGGGCAGTGCCGCGCCGATCCGCTCGCCGGACGGGCCGTACACCGAGCTGATTCCGGTGAGGGTGGCGTGCACCATCGGGCGGCCGTCCTCCGCCGCGCGCAGGGCCGCGAGCGAGGCGTGCTGCGCGGGGGCCCAGCTGTGCTGGAAGCTGGAGGTGGCCGACTGGGCGATCAGCAGGGCGGCCCCGTCGCGGGTGAGGCGGCGGCTCATGTCGGGGAAGGCCGACTCGAAGCAGACCAGCGGGCCGATCCGGACACCGGGCCGCCCCGGGAGGTTCATCAGGACCGGCTCCGCACCGCGCCGGCGGTCCTCGCCGGCGGCCTTGCCGACCGAGGTGGCCCAGCCGAGCAGGGACCGGGCCGGTATGTACTCGCCGAAGGGGACCAGGCGCATCTTGTCGTACCGGTCGCCGGTCGGTCCGCGCGGGCCGACGAGGACGGAGCTCTTGTAGATGCCCCCCTCGGGCAGGGCGGCGGCCGCGACGGGCGCGGGGGCCGTCAGCGCCGGGCCCTCCGGCCGCCGGGCGTCGACGTTGACCAGCAGCGGGGCCCCGACCTCTGCGGACAGGGCGGCCAGCCGTGCGGCCAGGTCAGGGCGCGCGGCCAGATCGGCCCCGACGCTGCTCTCGCCCCACACCACCAGGTCCACCCGCTGCCCGGTCAGTCCCCGCGTCAGGCGCTCCCCGGCGGCGAACCGCTGCTCCGTGCTGTCCGGACCGTCCGCCACCGGGCCCGGCTGTACGACGGCCACGCGCAGCGCGCCCGATGCCTCGGGCCGCGGCACCCACAGCCACACCGCCCCCGTCAGCACCACGCAACCCGTCACCCCGGCCACCGCCGGGATCCGGGCCCCGGGCACGGCGATCAGCAGCACCAGCCCGCAGTTCACCGCCACCACCAACAGGCTCACCAGCCACACCCCGCCCACCGAAGCGAGCCGCAGCGCGGGCGGCACCTGCCACTGGCTGGCCCCCAGCAGCCCCCACGGCCCGCCCAGCCCCTGCCAGGACCGGGCCAGTTCGGACAGCAGCCAGCCCGCCGGTACGAGGAGCAGCGCGGCCGTCGCCCGGCCCGGATCGGGAACCCCGCCGAGGAACTCCCGCACCAGGAGCGCCCAGGGGATCCAGAGCAGCCCCACCAGGGCGGCCAGCGGCAGCAGGAACACGTGCAGGCTGGGCAGCAGCCAGTGGTGGACGGCGACGATGAACCCGGCGCCGCCGAGCCAGCCCTCCAGGGCCGCGCGCCGCCCGGTCGGGGCCGACCTCAGCAGCAGCATCCAGGGCACGAGGGCGACGTAGGCGAACCACCAGAGCGCGGGGGCGGGGAAGGCGAGGCACGGCAGCGCCCCGGCGGCGACCGCGGCCGCCGCACGCCGGTACCGGATCCGCTTCGCGACCATGGCGCGCCTCCGCTTCCAGTGTGGAACAGGGCCGTCCGGGCGGCCGCTCGAACAGGTTCACTCCGGGCTAGGCGGTCATGTGCCGCCACTTCTCGTGGACGGTGACGCCGGTGAGCAGCCAGCCGCCGCCGGAGGCGCGCGCGAGGCCGAAGGCGTAGCGGCCGGCGGCCACGAAATTCGGCGCGGTCACCGTCCCGTCGAACTCGGGTCCGGCGAGCCGCATCGGATTGAGGAAGTCCGCCCGCACCTCGGCCCGGTCGCCCGGCCAGCCGCCGCGGTCCTCCAGCCGGATCAGCCGGTTCACGATGAGGTGCTGGCGCACCGGGAAGAGCTTCATCGTCTCCGCGAGCCAGTCCGAGACCTCCGCGGCCGGGCCCTCGATCCCGCCCGCCGAGCTGTAGTCGGCCCGCCCGGCGGGCGTGAACAGCGCCCGGTAGGCCGCCCAGTCGCCGTCGTCCACGGCCACCGCGTACCCCGTGACCACCTCGTCGATCGCCATCCGGTCCATGACCGTGGCCAGGTCCACACGCTGCGTCATCGGGTCAGTGTGGGGGTGCGGGGCGGCGAGGCCAAGGGGCGTGCGCGGACCTGATCCGCACACGGTGGATCAGTGACCGGAATGCGCCTCCCGCTGCCGGACCACGACGAGGAACGCGTCGGTGGCCAGGTCCATCACCACCTCCGCCGGCACGCCCTCGCGCATCCGCTCCGCCGCGTACTCCTCGGCGGGCCAGCTTCCCCTCGGACTTCCGGCCGGAAACCGCTCCAGCACCACTCGACCCATGGGACACCCCCTGCTGTTTGCCTGCCGGTCTCTGTCAGGTCTCTTCAGGCACAACGACGCGGAGGCCGCCCGGGAACGTTCCCGAGCGGCCTCCGGTTCACGCGAAGCGGTGAGTGCGGCCGGTGTCAGCCGGCCGACTCGGCGGCGAACGGGCTGAGCACGCCCATGCCGATCAGCACGAACAGCGCGATGCCCAGGGCGATCCGGTAGATCACGAAGGGCATGAAGCTCTTGCTGGAGATGAACTTCATGAACCAGGCGATGACGGCGTAGCCCACGAAGAAGGCGATGACCGTGGCGAAGATCGTCGGACCCCAGGTGATGTGACCCGGGCTCTCGACGACGTCCTTGATCTCGAACGCGCCCGAGGCCAGTACCGCCGGAATGGCGAGGAGGAACGAGTAGCGGGCGGCCGCCTCGCGCGTGAAGCCCAGCAGCAGACCGCCGGAGATCGTCGCACCGGAGCGGGAGACGCCCGGGATCAGGGCCATCGCCTGGCACAGACCGAAGATCAGGCCGTCCTTGATGCCCAGTTCCTTGAGGGTCTTGCGCTCGCGGACGGCGCGGTGCCGGCCCCCCTCCTCGTCGCGGGCGGCCAGCCGGTCCGCGATGCCGAGGACGACGCCCATCACGATCAAGGTGGTGGCGGTCAGGCGCAGGTCGCGCGCCGGGCCCGTGATCTGGTCCTTGAACGCGATGCCCAGCACACCGATCGGGATCGATCCGACGATCACCAGCCAGCCCATCTTGGCGTCCTGGTCCGAGCGCAGCGACGCGGTGAACAGCGAGCGGAACCAGGTGGAGATGATCCGCGCGATGTCCTTGCGGAAGTAGATCAGCACGGCGGCCTCGGTGCCGATCTGCGTGATCGCGGTGAAGGCCGCGCCCGGGTCCTGCCAGCCGGCGAATGCCGCGGTCAGCCGGAGATGGGCGCTGGAGGAGATCGGGAGGAACTCCGTAAGCCCCTGGACGAGACCGAGGATTAGGGATTCGAACCAGCTCATGTCGGGGTGCGCTCGTCCTTGTGATCGTCGGGCAGTTCGGGTCCGATGCTAGGGCCCGTGGGGAGCGGCGCTGACCACAGGGGGGTGTACGGGCTCCGGATCGCGCGTTTCGCACGCCGGTACGGGCGCCAGCCGGTGCCGCCCCCGCCACCCGACGACCGCGGCCGCCACCGCGGAGACGGCGATGAAGCCGAAGGAGGCGAGGAAGGCGGGGGAGTCCGGGGAGGAGGCGCTCGCGCCCGCGACCACGTACGCGGCGGTGTTCGGGACCACGCCGATCGCCGTCGCGAGGAGGAAGGGCAGCCAGCCGCAACGGGACACGGCCGCAAGGTAGTTGGCGGCCGCAAAGGGCAGGCCCGGGAAGATCCGGACCGCCAGCATCGAGCGGAAGCCGTGCCGGGCCAGCTGGTCGTCGGCCGCCCGGAGCCAGCGGCCGCGCAGCAGCGGCCGGACCGCGTCGCGGCCCATCATCCGGCCCAGCCCGAACGAGATCCCGGCGCCGATGACCGAGCCGCCGACCGCCGCGGCCAGGCCGAAGGGGATGCCGAAGACGGCTCCGGCCGCGAGGTTGAGCAGGGGACGCGGCACCAGGGCCGCCGTGCCCGCCCCGTACGCGGCGGCGAACAGCAGGACCGCCGCGCCGACCGGCAGCCCCGGGGGCCAGCCCTCCGACAGGATGCGCTGCGGCTCGTACAGCACGACGCACACGCCGGCCGCCAGCAGCAGCACGACGAGCAGCGACAGCCGGGTCCACGGCGCGAGGAGGAGGGACATCCGGGGAGAGTAGCCGACGAACGCGGCGCGGCGCCGTAATCTGGGCCTCATGCGGCCGAACGACCAGCGACCCCCGAAGGCCCCGCGCAGCGCCCTCGCGGACACCCTCGTGGAGCGCCTCACCGCCGCGTACGGCGCGGCCGCCGACCCGGAGCGGGCCGCGGCCATGGCCGCGTACATGAAGGACGTCGCACCCTTCCTCGGCCTGCGCACCCCGCTGCGGCGCGAGCTGTCGAAGGCCGTGACGGAGGGGACCGCCAAGCCGGCGGAGGCGGACGTCGCGGCGCTCGTGCTGCGCTGCTGGGAGCTGCCGGAGCGCGAGTACCAGTACTTCGCGGTGGACTACCTGCGGCGCCATGTCGGGGTCTGCTCCTCGGGGTTCCTGCCGGTGCTGCGGCGGCTGATCGTCACGGTCCCGTGGTGGGACACCGTCGACCTCCTCGCGGCGCACGCGGCCGGTCCGCTCGTGGCCGCCGACCCGGAGCTGCCGGCGGTGATGGACGAGTGGATCGGGGACGAGGACCTCTGGCTCGCCCGCACCGCCCTCCTCCACCAGCTGCGCTACAAGTCCGCGACGGACACCGAGCGGCTCTTCGCGTACTGCCGCCGCCAGAGCGGCCACCCGGACTTCTTCATCCGCAAGGCCATCGGCTGGGCCCTGCGCGAGTACGCGAAGACGGATCCGGAGGCGGTCCGCGCGTTCGTCGCGGCGCAGCGGGGCTCGCTCTCCCCGCTGTCGGTGCGCGAGGCCCTCAAGAACCTCTGACCGGGGGGAAATTCATTCGACGCGGGCCCGGCCCTGCGGCAGGATCGGGGGCATGTTCCGGTACGCCTTCCCCGCAGCGCCGTCCGCAGTCGCGGACGCGCCGAAGGCTGCCGTCCTCCTCTTCGAGGCAACCGCCTTCGCCGCATTCGACGGCGCACGAAGCTGACCCTTCCCGGATCGTCCGGCGGACCCCACAGGGGGAGGGTCGGTTCGCTCCAGGGGTCCCGTCTCCGGCTCGCAGGCATTCGGGAAGACATCATGGCCAAGACGGCCTTCGTGCGCACCAAGCCGCACCTCAACATCGGCACCATGGGTCACGTCGACCACGGCAAGACCACACTCACCGCCGCCATCACCAAGGTCCTCGCCGAGCGCGGCGGCGCCTCCTTCGTGCCGTTCGACCGCATCGACCGGGCCCCCGAGGAGGCCCGGCGCGGCATCACCATCAACCTCACGCACGTCGAGTACGAGACCGACACCCGGCACTACGCCCACGTGGACATGCCCGGGCACGCCGACTACGTCAAGAACATGGTCACCGGCGCCGCCCAGCTCGACGGGGCCATCCTCGTCGTCTCCGCGCTCGACGGGGTCATGCCGCAAACCGCCGAGCACGTGCTCCTCGCCCGGCAGGTCGGCGTCGACCACATCGTCGTCGCGCTCAACAAGGCCGACGCCGGGGACCCCGAGCTCACCGACCTCGTCGAGCTGGAGGTCCGCGAGCTGCTCACCGCCAACGGATACGGCGGCGACGGCGCGCCGGTCGTACGGGTCTCCGGACTCGGCGCCCTGGAGGGCGACCCGCGCTGGACCGGGGCGATCGAGGCGCTGCTGGACGCCGTGGACACGTACGTGCCCATGCCGGTGCGCTACACGGACGCGCCGTTCCTGCTGCCGGTCGAGAACGTGCTGACCATCACCGGGCGCGGGACGGTCGTCACCGGCGCGGTCGAGCGCGGGAGCGTCCGCACGGGCGACCGGGTCGCCGTCCTCGGCGGCGACGGCGAGCCCGCCCTGACCGTGGTGACCGGCCTGGAGACCTTCGGCAAGCCGATGGAATCCGCAGAGGCCGGGGACAACGTGGCGCTGCTGCTGCGCGGGGTGCCGCGCGAGGGCGTGCGCCGCGGGCAGGTCGTCGCCGCGCCCGGCAGCGTCGTGCCCAAGCGCCGCTTCGCGGCGCGGGTGTACGTGCTCTCCGCGCGGGAGGGCGGCCGGAGCACCCCGGTGGCGACCGGGTACCGGCCCCAGTTCTACATCCGCACCGCGGACGTGGTCGGGGACGTGGACCTGGGGACGGCCGGGGTGGCCCGGCCGGGGGAGACGGTCGAGATGACCGTCGAGCTCGGACGGGACGTGCCGCTGGAGGCGGGGCTCGGCTTCGCGATCCGCGAGGGCGGCCGGACCGTTGGCGCGGGGACGGTTTCGGCCGTCCTCGACTGACGCGGGTACCGCACGCGGAGGCGTCCCCGCCGTGGTGGCGGCGGTCCGGTTGCGTCAGACTGCCGTCACCACGGGCGTACGAAGAGGGGCGGGCCGGGATGAGCGGCGATACGGCACTGGTGCTGGGCGGCGGGGGACTCACCGGCGTCGGCTGGGAGGCGGGCATCCTGTACGGGCTCGCGCGGGCGGGCGTGGACCTGACCGCCGCCGACCTCGTCGTCGGCACCTCCGCCGGCTCGGTGGTGGGAGCCCAGCTCACCTCCGGGCTGCTCAGCCCGCAGGAGCTGTACGAGCGCCAGCTCGGCGATCCCTCGGGCGAGGTCGCCGCCCGGCTGGGTACGGGGCTCATCGCCCGGTACGCCGTCGCGATGGTGCGTTCGCGGGATCCGGAGGCCTACCGCAGGCGGGTCGGCGCCCTGGCGCTGGCCGCCGACACCGGCGAGGAGGCCGAGCGGCGCAAGGTGCTGGAGGCCCGGCTCGTCTCGCACGCGTGGCCCGAGCGCAGGCTCGTCGTCACCGCCGTCGACGCGCTCACCGGCGAGCTCGCCGCCTTCGACCGGCAGAGCGGGGCCGGGCTGGTCGACGCGGTCTCGGCGAGCTGCGCGGTGCCGGGGGTGTGGCCGCCGGTCACGGTCGGCGGCCGGCGGTTCATCGACGGCGGGATCCGGTCCGCGACCAACGCCGACCTGGCCTCCGGCTGCTCGCGGGTGGTGATCCTCGCGCCGATGGCGCTCGGCTCCGGACTCGTCCCCTCGCCGGCCGCCCAGGCGGCCCGGCTGCGGGAGGCGGGGGCGCGGGTGCTGCTGATCACCCCGTCGGCACGGGCCCGCAAGGTCTTCGGGCGCAACGTCCTGGACCCGGCGCGGCGGGACCCGGCGGCCCGGGCCGGGCTCGCGCAGGCCGCCGAGCACGCCGCCGAGGCGGCCGCGGTCTGGGCGGGCTGACCCGCCGCCTGCCGGACAATGGTGCGGTGAGCGACGAACAGATCCCGGTCGTCCGGGACGTGGGCCAGGGCACCGCCAAACTGATGCCGGACGTGGACCGGGAGCGGGCCTGGCTGCTGACCGTCGACGGCGCCCCGCAGTCGTACGTGGACCTCGACGATCCCGGCCACCTGGAGTTCGAGTACGTACGCCGGCTCGCGCACGTTCTGGACTGCGTGGCGGAGCCGGGGTCGCCCCTGGACCTGCTGCACCTGGGCGGCGGCGCGCTGACGCTGCCCCGCTACGCGGCGGCGGCCCGGCCGGGCTCCCGGCAGGCGGTCGTGGAGTTCGACGCGGCCCTGGTGGAGCTGGTCGCGGAGCACCTTCCGCTGGCGGCCGGATCGGACGTCACCGTGCACGCCGCCGACGCCCGGGCCTGGCTGGAGGGGGCTGCCGCGGACAGCGCGGACGTACTCGTCGCCGACGTGTTCGGCGGCTCGCGCGTACCGGCGCAGCTGACCTCCGTGGAGTACGCGCGGGAGGCCGCGCGGGTGCTGCGGCCCGGCGGGGTGTACGCGGCGAACCTCGCCGACGGGGCGCCGTTCGGCTTCCTGCGGGCCCAGCTCGCCAATTTCGGCGCGGTGTTCGCGGAGCTCGCGCTCGTCGCGGAGCCGGGCGTGCTGCGCGGGCGGCGGTTCGGGAACGCCGTACTGCTCGCCTCGGACGCGCGGTTGCCGGTGGCCGCGCTGTCGCGCAGGTGCGCGGCGGACGCGTTCCCGGCGCGGGTCGAGGAGGGGGCGGCCCTGGCCCGGTTCATGAAGGGGGCCCTGCCGGTGGCGGACGTGGACGCCGTGGCTTCGCCGGAGCCGCCGGAGGGCGCGTTCAGCCTGGGGTGACGCCGGTGGGCGCGCCCTCCGGCACGGGGGTGGTGACGGCCGGTGCGGTGGCGGCCGGTGCGGTGGCGGCCGGGACCGAGACGGCCTTCGGGGGAGCGGGCTTGCGGGTGAGCCGGCGTACGTCCGGGACGAAGAGGACCGCCGCAGTGCCCAGTACGACCAGCGTGGCGCAGCCCCACAGGGCGGAGGTGCGGCCGAACGCGGCCTCGGCCGGGCCCGCCAGGGCGGTGGCCAGCGGGAGCATCGACACCGAGCCGAACCAGTCGTAGGCGGAGACCCGGGAGAACTTCTCCTCCGGGATCTCCTGGTGCATGGTCGTCATCCAGTTCACGCCGAACACCTCGATGGCCGTTCCGCTGACGAACATCACCGTGCACAGCCCCCAGACCGGCAGCGGCACCGCCAGACCCGCCGAGGGCAGGGCCAGCGGGAACACGCACAGGGTGCCCACCAGCAGCAGCCGCCGCGGTTTCCACACCATCATCAGGACGGCCCCCGCGATGGTGCCGATGCCGAAGAAGGCCAGTGCCAGGCCCCAGGGGGCCGGCCCGCCCAGCTGGTCCCGCGCGACCAGGGGCCCGTACACCGCCTCCGCGGCGCCGACGACGGCGACGACCACGGAGAACTGGAGCACGATGCTCCACAGCCAGGGCCGGGTCCGGACCTCCACCCAGCCCTCGCGCAGGTCCGCCAGCAGTCCGCCGCCGGGAGCCCGGTCGGCGGTCTGGCGGACGTCGAGGAAGGCGCGCAGTGCTCCGGCGAGCGCGAACGCCGCGGCGTCGACGGCCAGGACCCAGCCCGGGCCGACCGCGGCGATCATGGCTCCGCCGAGGGCCGCCCCGCCGATGCCCGCGCCGTTCATGGCCATGCGGAAGAGGGCGAAGGCGCGGTTGGCGTGCTCCCCGGAGACGCTGGAGAGCAGCATGCCCTCGGCAGCCGGGTTGAAGAAGGCCGTGCCGGTGCCGCAGAGGGCGGTGAGCAGCATCATCTGCCACAGCTGCGGGTGTCCGGTCAGGACGAGGACGGCGAACGCGGCCTGCGAGACGCAGTTGAGGGCGTTGGCCGCGACCATGACGCGGTGGCGGGGCAGCCGGTCGGCGAGCGCGCCGCCTATGAGCAGGAAGAGGACGAGCGGGAGCGTGCGGGCCGCCGCCACGAGACCGACGTCGCCGCCTGACCCGCCCGCCTCCAGGACGGCGAAGGCGGAGGCGATGAGCGCTCCGTGGCTGCCGAGGTTCGTCACGACCGCGGCGCCCGTGAGCAGGGTGTAGTTGCGGCCGGCCCAGGCGGGGCGGCGGCGCGGTGCGGTCGGACGGGACGCGGCGGCGGGGGGAGAGCTCACCCCCGGACTATCCACGCCCCGGGCCGAGAATCCAAACGGATTCGGGACCGGGGCGAGGGAAGGGAGGGACGGGTCAGCTGTTGCCGGGGGTGCCGTTCAGACGCACCGAGCTGAGGATCTTGTCCATGGTTTCCTGGGGTACCTCACCCGGAACGCCGGTGGCGCTGTAGAGGACCCAGCTGGCGAAGTCGCCCTTGTCGTTCTTGAAGCTGAAGGAGATGGCCTTGCCGTCGGTGTCGCACTTGGTCACCTTGGGCTGGCCGGTCACGGTCGCCGTGGCGACGTGACCCTTGAGGCCGGAAAGAGTGGTGTACTCCTTGGCTTCGGAGATCTTGGTGACCTCGATGGGCTGGGGCTGCCCGTAGGCGGCGTACGCCCAGCTGCCGGCCGCGTTGCGCGAGAGCGACGCGGTGTCCTTCGCTCCCTGCCCGCCCTTGGTGCCGGTCCCGGCGAGTGCCTTGGTC
Source organism: Streptomyces sp. NPDC002181 (assembly GCF_042890485.1). Taxonomy (NCBI): domain Bacteria; kingdom Bacillati; phylum Actinomycetota; class Actinomycetes; order Kitasatosporales; family Streptomycetaceae; genus Streptomyces; species Streptomyces sp. NPDC002181. The sequence continues at coordinate 46,555 of NZ_JBIASC010000015.1, forward strand.
TCCTCGCGGCCGTCCTTGTCGGAGTCGACCTTGCACCAGTCCTCTTTGAGATACGCCGGTGCGGTCATCATGACGTACGGGGAGCCGTCCTTCTTCACCTCGTCGTCGAAGCCGATGGCGGTGCCGGAACCGAGCACCTTCCATTCGGGCGGGACGTCGAAGGCGGTGCCGTGGGTCGGGTTGACGATGACCTTCCAGCCCGCGATCACCGGCTTGGCCTCGCCGCCGGCGCGCGGGTTGGCGCCCGGCGAGGCGGGCGCCGTGGCCGTGGCCGGGGCCGAGGAGGACGCGGCGGGCTTGCCGTCGGCCTGGTCGTTCTTCTTGTCGTCCCGGGTCAGCACGAACGCGCCGGTGGCGGCCGCCACCACGATGACCGCGGCCGCCGCGACGATGGCCACGGTCTTGGTCGCGTACGGGCTGCCGCCACCGCCCTGCTGGGCCGTGGGCTGCTGCGGCTGCTGGGGCTGGCCCCAGGGCTGGGTGGGCGGCTGGGGCTGGTAGCCGGCCTGCGGGTATCCGTAGCCGGGCTGCTGCTGGTAGGGGTTCGGCTGCTGTTCCGGCTGCCCCGGCTGTCCCTGCTGCTGGTACGGGTTCTGATGCGCGTCCTGAGGGTTCTGCTGTCCCCCGGGCGGCTGCTGCTGTCCTGGCCACATGGCCGGTAACGATAGTGGGAGTGGGTGACAGGAGGCACGTCCGCCCCTTGTGAAGGTCTGGCCAAGGCCTCCTACTCACGGGTAACATCGGTTTCCATGAGCGCAGATCAGATGAACGTGGGCGAACTGCTCGCCGCGACGGTGCCTATGGCCCGAACCCTGAACCTCCAGTTCCTGGAGACCACCCCCGAGCGTGCGGTCGTACGGCTGCCGGACCAGCCCGACTTCCACAACCACGTGGGCGGCCCCCACGCCGGCGCCATGTTCACCCTCGCCGAGTCGGCGAGCGGCGCGATCGTCCTGGCCGCCTTCGGCGAGCAGCTCTCGCGCGCCGTGCCGCTGGCCGTCAAGGCCGAGATCGGCTACAAGAAGCTGGCCAAGGGCGTCGTGACGGCCACCGCCACCCTCGGCCGTCCGGCCGCCGAGGTCATCGCCGAACTCGACGCGGGCGGCCGCCCCGAGTTCCCCGTCACCATCGCCATCCAGCGCGAGGACGAGGCCGTGACCGGAGAGATGACAGTCGTCTGGACCCTGCGCCCCAACGCGTAGCGGGCCGCCCCGGGGGGAGCGGCAGCCGAGGACCCGCCCGGGACGCGATCATCCGCGTCCCGGGCGGGTTTCGTGTTCTCCGGCCCCGTCGCGAGACCGGCGCTCCGGCGCCGCCGCAGGGCTGAAACTCGGGGCGGCGGTGGCGCGTCCGGCCCGGCCCCGGCGCGGCGGCGGCGCACAGTGTGCGGGGGAGCGGTCCGGCGCGGGCCGCTCCCGCCGACCCGAGCCGCAGCCGCAGGGAGCGCCATGAGCGAGGCCGTGTCCAGACGCCGCGCGATCGGGCTGCTCGGGGCGATGGGCGCCGTGGGCGCGGCACTCGGAGCGGGCGGCTGCGCGGCCTCGGTACCGCCCGGCGGCGCGGCCCCCCGCAAGGCGTCGGCGTCCGCCGCCGCGGGCGGGGCGGGATCCCGGCCCGGCAGCGGCGCCCGGATCGACGCCCTGCTGGAGCGGCTCACCCTCGACGAGAAGACCGCCCTGCTGCACGGCGGCCCCGACCCCGCCCCGCTCGGCCAGGCCGGGTACCTGCCCGGCGTACCGCGCCTCGGCATCCCGGCGCTGCGCCTCGCCGACGGGCCCGCCGGGGTGCGGGTCGCGAAGCCCGCCACCGCCCTGCCCGCCCCGGTCCTGCTGGCCTCGGCCTTCGACCCGGCGCTGGCCCGCGAGTACGGCAGGGTCATCGGCCGCGAGGGACGGGCGCTCGGCCAGGACGTGCTCCTCTCCCCGATGGCCAACCTGATCCGCACGCCCTACGCCGGGCGGAACTTCGAGACCTTCGCCGAGGATCCCCGGCTGACGGCGGACCTCGTCGCGGAAGTGGTCCGCGGCATCCAGGACGAGGGGCTCATCGCCACGGTCAAGCACTTCGCCCTGAACAACCAGGAGCACGGCCGCGACACCGTCGACGTCGTCGTCGCCGAGCAGACCCTCCACGAGACGGAGCTCCGCGGCTTCGAGGCCGCCGTCGCCGCCGGGGCCGGCGCGGTCATGGGCTCGTACAACAAGGTCAACGGCACGTACGCCTGCGAGAACAAGCCCCTGCTCGACGAGCTGCTGCGCGGGCGCTGGGGATTCGGCGGCTGGGTGATGTCCGACTGGGACGCGGCCCACAGCACCGTCGCCGCCATCGGGGCGGGCCTCGACATGGAGATGCCCGGCGGCACCCACTTCGGCGGCCCGCTCCGGCAGGCGGTGCGCGGCGGCACCGTCCACGAGGACACCGTGGACCTCGCGGTACGCCGGATCCTGGCCACCATGGACCGCTTCGGGCTGCTCGCGGCCCACCCGCCGGCCCGGCCCGCCCGCGACGCCGCCGCCGGCGCCCGGGTCGCCCGCAAGGTCGCGGCCGCGGGCGCCGTACTGCTGCGCAACGAGCACGCCACCCTGCCGCTGACCGGAGCCGCGGCCCGCTCGATCGCCGTGATCGGCCCCACCGGGCAGGTGCCCTTCGTCAGCGGCGGGGGCAGCGCGCACGTCGTCCCGGACCGGGCGCCCGCCCCGCTCGACGCCATCAGGGGGCGCGCGGGGAACGGCAGTACGGTGCGCTACGCGCTCGGCGAGGACCTGTACGGGCGCCCGCTGCCCGCGCGGCTGCTCACCCCGGCAGCCGATCTCGCCGACCGGCACGTGGAGGCCGGGCGGAACTGGAGCCACCAGGGCGAGTTCACGCTCGCCGCGGACGAGGAGTGGACGCTGCTCGTCCACTACACCGGCAAGCGGCCCGGCGTACGCCTGGACGGCGAGGAGCTCTTCCCGGTCCGGGAGGGCGCGGCCGAGCAGTTCGCCGGCGGACTCCTCGGCGCCGCCCCCGACGGGCTCACCGTCCGCCGCCGCACCCTCGCCCTCACCGCGGGCAGGCACCGGCTCGCCGTCTTCGCCGAGGGCGGGGCCAAGGGCCAGCGGTTCCGGCTGCGCCACACCACGAACGCGACCCGGGCCGCCGACCTCGCCGAAGCCGTGAAGACCGCCGAGCAGGCGCACAGCGTCGTGCTGTTCGCCTACGAGGACGCCACCGAGGGCACCGACCGGAGCTCACTGGGGCTGCCGGGCGGGCAGGCACGGCTGATCGAGGCGGTCACCGCCGTGAACCCCCGCACCACGGTCGTGCTGAACACCTCGTCCAGTACGACCATGCCGTGGCTCCCCCGTACCGGCGCGGTCCTCCAGATGTACTACCCGGGCCAGGAGGGCGCGGCGGCCACCGCCGACGTCCTCTTCGGAGACGTGGACCCGGGCGGCCGGCTCACCCAGACCTTCCCGGCCGACGAGGGCGCGACCCCGGTCGCCGGAGACCCGCTGCGCTATCCGGGGGTGGGCGGGCGCCAGGAGTACGGCGAGGGCGTCCACGTCGGGCACCGCTGGTACGACGCCCAGCGGGTGGCCCCGCTGTTCCCGTTCGGGCACGGGCTCTCGTACACGACCTGGGAGTACGAGAACCTCGGCGTGCGGCCGGCCCGCGACGGGCTGCGGGTGGAGTTCACGGTCCGCAACACCGGACGCCGCAGGGGCACCGAGGTGGCCCAGGTGTACGTCGGCCCCTCCGCGGAGCTGAAACTTGACCAGCCGGTGCGCGCGCTGGCCGGCTACCGGCGGCTGACCCTGGAACCCGGCGAGGCGCAGCGGGTGGTCCTCGACGTCGATGCCCGCGCGCTGTCCTCCTGGGACCCCGAGGCGCACGCCTGGGTGCTGGGTTCAGGCCGTCGTGAAGTGTTCGCGGGCCGTTCCTCGCGCGAACTCCACCTGAAGGCAAAGGCTGTGGTCAACAGCAGATAGGCTGCCCGTTCGGCGTGTCACAGCGGACGCGCCGCCGCGACACGGGAGGACGTACCGGTGCACATCCAGGAATGGCTGGAGACGATTCCGGCGGTCAGCATCTATCTCCTGGTGGGTCTGGTCATCGGGCTGGAGAGCCTCGGCATCCCGCTGCCGGGGGAGATCGTCCTGGTCAGTTCGGCGCTGCTGGCCTCGCAGCACGGCGAGATCGACCCCGTGGTCCTGGGGGTCTGCGCGTCCGCCGGGGCGATCGTCGGCGACTCCATCGGCTACGCGATCGGGCGCCGGGGCGGCAAGCCGCTGCTGGAGCGCCTCGGACGGCGCTTCCCCAAGCACTTCGGGCCGGAGCACGTGGCCCAGGCGGAGCGCGCGTTCGAGAAGTGGGGCATGTGGGCCGTCTTCTTCGGGCGGTTCGTGGCCCTGCTGCGGATCTTCGCCGGACCACTGGCCGGCGTCCTGCACATGCCGTACTGGAAGTTCCTCGTCGCGAACATCCTCGGCGGGATCCTGTGGGCCGGTGGCACCACGGCCGTCATCTACTCGATCGGCATCGTCGCGGAGCCCTGGCTGAAGGGCTTCTCCTGGGTCGCGCTGGTGCTGGCCCTGGTGATCGGCCTCACCGTGACGCTGGTGCTGCGCAGCCGGATGAAGAAGGCGGCCGCGGCCGCCGACGCCACGGAGACGGCGGCCGCCGCGGCCGAGTAGCCGGCCGCGGGGCACGGACGCCCGCGCAGGGCTACTGCGGGGGCTGGACGGCGGCGCGGTGCTGCTTGGCCAGGTCCGCGTACATCAGGGCGTTGACCTTGATGCCCTCGCGCTCCTCCTCGGTCAGCTCACGACGCACCTTGGCCGGCACGCCCGCCACCAGCGAGCCGGGCGGGACCACCATGCCCTGCGGGACCAGCGCCTGCGCGGCGACCAGAGAGCCGGCACCGATCACCGCGCCGTTGAGGACGGTGGCGCCCATGCCGATGAGGCAGTCGTCCTCGACGGTGCAGCCGTGCACCACCGCGTTGTGGCCGATCGAGACGCGCTCGCCGATCGAGACCGGGAAGCCGGGGTCGACGTGCAGCGTGCAGTTGTCCTGCACGTTGCTGTCCGCGCCGAGCGAGATCGGACCGCAGTCGGCGCGCAGCACCGCCGAGTACCAGATGCTTGAGTTCGGGGCCATCGTGACGTCGCCGACCACGACCGAGGTCGGCGCGGTGAAGGCCGTGGGATCGATCTGCGGGCTCTTGCCGCCCACGCCCGCGACGAGTGCCTGGCCCCGGTCCGCGTGATACGTCATGTTCTCTTCCTCAGTCCTGTGTGCTGGAGTGCCCTGCGTGTCGCGCTACCGGCACGGTAGGGCACGGGCCCAAACCGGCCGACGATGGGGTGAAGATCACGGCGCGCCCGGGGCGCCGGGCGCGTTACGGTGACCCGGTGCCGAAGAACCAGAACACGTTCTCATCGCTGACGGCCCTGACCGCGCTGCGCCGGCGGCTCGCCAACCGCGCCGTCCACGCCGGCTGGCGCTGGATGCAGCAGGCCGGCGCGGTCACCGCGCAGACCCCCGGCAGGCTGCGCTTCGGCGCGATCGGGCACGGCACCCGTCTCGCCTTCCCCCAGGGCACGGTCTTCGGCGAGCAGTGGATCCGCCTCGGCGACCACTGCATCATCGGCGAGCAGGTCACGATCACGGCCGGGATGATGCCGGGCCTCGACCTCGGGACGGAACCGGTGCTGGTCCTCGGCAACGGCGTCGTGCTCGGCCGGGACACCCACGTCATAGCCGACACCCGGATCACCATCGGGGACGACACCTTCTGCGGACCCGGGGTGTACATCACCTCCACCAACCACAGCTACGACGATCCGCACGAGCCCGTCGGCAAGCAGTGGCCGCGCAGCGCCCCGGTGGAGATCGGCCCGGGCTGCTGGCTCGGCACGGGCGCGGTGATCCTGCCGGGCGCGCGGCTGGGCCGCAACGTGGTGGTGGCCGCGGGGGCGGTGGTACGGGGTGAGGTGCCGGACCACGCCGTGGTGGCCGGGGCGCCCGCGCGGATCGTCCGGCGGTGGCAGCCGGACACCGGCTGGCAGCCGCCGCTGCGGACCCCGGCGCCGGTGCCGATCCCGGAAGGGGTGACACCGGAGCAGCTGCGCGCGGTGGCGCTGCTGACGGAAACCGAGGAGAGCGCGGCGGACACGCGTTAGCCCGCCGCGAGCAGGACCGTCCCGGCGAGGGCCAGTCCGGCGCCGGCCGCCTGGACGGTCCGCAGCCGCTCCTTGAGGACGACGAACGCGGCCAGCGCGGTGATCACCGGGTAGAGCGAGGACAGTACGGCGGCCACGGTCACCGGACCGCTCTGCGCGGCGACGGAGTACGTGCCGTTCGCCGCCACGTCGGCCAGGCCGACGAAGGCCAGCGCGGGCAGCAGCCCCCACAGGATCCGCGAGCCGCTTCCGGAGGGCAGGGCCGGGGCGCCGCGCCGGGTACGGACCCACAGCGCCGCGCCGCCCGCGGCCACGTTGGTGACGCGCTGGACGAACAGGGCGAGGAAGAGCCCGGTGACGCCGCTGGACGCGTGCGAGATCAGGGCCATCACCGCGCCGAACCCGAAGGCCGCGGTCAGCGTGAGCACGACCGCCTGGCGCTGTACGGGGGCACCGCGAAGCTCCGGACCGCCCGCGAGGACGATGCCCGCGACGGCCACCGCGATCCCCGCGAACTGGCCGGGCCCGGGCCGTTCGCCCAGCGCCAGTCCGGCCGCGACGGGCACGACCACCCCGAGCGAGCCGAGCGGCGAGACCACGCCCATCGGCCCGAGCGCGAGCGCCTTGTAGAAGCTGAGCATGGCGATCGGCCCGACGAGGCCCGCCGCGACCGCGAACCACAGCTGCGGCCCGGCCTCCCGCCAGGCACCGGTGCCCAGGACGACCGCGCCGAGCACGACGACGGCGAGGACCTGGGAGGCCACGACCACCGTGAGCGCCGGCAGCCGGCGGGTCAGCAGCCCGCCGCCGAAGTCGGCGAGACCCCACAGCAGGGCTGTGGCCAGGGCGAAGAGGGCGGTCATGACGGGGGCCTCGCAGTACGGGGTGGTGCGGAAGGGAACACTCCGCACGGTAGTTCAGGCGCCGCGCGCCGACGCGTACGGGTCGGACGGGCCGGACCGGTCGTGCGGGACGGACGGGCCGACTACAGGGCCGGGATCTCGATGGCGGGGCAACGGTCCATGACCATCTCCAGCCCGGCCCCGCGGGTCCTGGCACAGGCGGCCTCGTCGATCACGCCGAGCTGGAACCACACGGCGTCCGCCCCCGCGGCCACGGCCTCGTCCGCGACGGCCCCGGCCAGGTGGCTGTTGACGAAGACGTCGACCACGTCGACCTTGAACGGGATCTCCGCCAGCGAGGCGTAGCCCTGCTCGCCGTGCACGGTCTCCGCCTTCGGGTGCACGGGGACGACCCGCTTGCCGAACCGCTGGAGCGTGCGGGCCACCCCGTACGCTGCCCGGTCCCGGTTGTTGGACAGCCCCACCACGGCCCAGGTGTCGCCGAGCTCGGTGAGGATCTTGCGGATGGTTGCCGGGTCGCCGTACACGGATGCCGCCTCCTGTTGCCTTCCGGACGCGGCCCGCCACCGCGGCCCGCACCAGTGATCAACCGAAGGGCCGCGTGCCCGATTCCCGGAGCGGTTCCGGGCCGGTCCCGCGGGCGTCCGGGGCGTCCGGGTCGGCCTCGGCCACGGCTTAGGGTGGAGCGGTGAAGTCGGATCAGTATGTGACGGTGGCCCGGGAGGGCGTGCACGAGGCGGAGATCAACCGCTCGCGCTTCCTGTGCTCGCTCGCGCCCGCCGCGACCGAGCAGGAGGCGCAGGAGTTCATCGCGCGCGTCCGCAAGGAGCACCCCACCGCCACGCACAACTGCTTCGCGTACGTCGTCGGGGCGGACGCCTCCGTGCAGAAGGCCAGCGACGACGGGGAGCCCGGCGGCACCGCCGGGGTGCCCATGCTGCAGATGCTGATGCGCCGGGACGTGCGGTACGCCGTCGCCGTCGTCACCCGGTACTACGGCGGCGTGAAGCTCGGCGCCGGCGGGCTCATCCGGGCCTACGGGGGAGTCGTGGGCGAGGCCCTCGACGAGCTCGGCACCGTCACCCGGCGCCGCTACCGGCTGGCCACCGTCACCGTGGACCACCAGCGGGCCGGCAAGACCCAGAACGACCTGCGCTCCACCGGCCGGACCGTGGTGGACCTGCGGTACGGGGCCGCCGTCGAGATCGAGGTGGCCCTGCCCGAGGCGGACCTGCCCGCGTTCGAGGCCTGGCTCGCCGACAGTACGGCCGGCAGCGCCACCCTCACCCTCGGCGGGGAGACGTACGCGTCCTGAGGACGTGCCGTGCGGGCCCCGGCGACGCGTTAGCGTAGAGGGGCTCAGCGAGCGGGAGACGACCGGGACGACCAGGGGGACGGAAGAGACATGTGCGGCCAGACGTCCGGCGGGGCCGGCGAGTGAGGCTCCTGCACACCTCCGACTGGCATCTCGGCCGGTCGTTCCACCGCGTCAACCTGCTCGCGGCCCAGACCGCCTTCATCGACCACCTCGTCGAGGCCGTCCGTGAGCACGGGGTCGACGCCGTCCTCGTCGCCGGCGACGTCTACGACCGGGCCGTGCCCCCGCTGTCCGCCGTCGAGCTGTACGACCGGGCCCTGCACCGGCTCGCCGATCTCGGCGTGCCCACCGTGATGATCTCCGGGAACCACGACTCCGCCCGCCGGCTCGGCGTCGGCGCCGGGCTGATCGGCCGGGCCGGGATCCACCTGCGCACCGACCCCGAAGGGTGCGCCGACCCCGTGGTGCTGGCCGACGTACACGGGGAGGTCGCCCTGTACGGACTGCCGTACCTGGAGCCCGCCCTGGTGAAGGACCGGTTCGGCGCGGGCAGGGTGAGCCACGAGGCCGTGCTGGGCGCGGCCATGGACCTGGTCCGGGCCGACCTCGCCGCCCGCGCCCCCGGCACCCGCTCCGTCGTCCTCGCCCACGCCTTCGTCACCGGCGGGCAGGCCAGCGACAGCGAGCGCGACATCGCCGTGGGCGGGGTCGAGGCCGTGCCGGCCTCCGTCTTCGACGGGGTGGACTACGCCGCCCTCGGCCACCTCCACGGCTGTCAGACGATCAACGAACGGGTCCGCTACTCCGGTTCCCCGCTCGCCTACTCCTTCTCCGAGGCCGACCACCGCAAGACCATGTGGCTGATCGACCTGGGCCCGGCCGGGGAGATCACCGCCGAGCGCCTCGACACCCCCGTGCCGCGCCCGCTCGCCAGGCTCCGCGGACGGCTCGACACCCTGCTGGAGGAGCCCGCGTACGCCGCGTACGAGGACTCCTGGATCGAAGCCACCCTCACCGACCCGGTCCGCCCCGAGGACCCCATGGCCCGGCTCGCCGCCCGCTTCCCGCACACCCTCAGCCTCGCGTTCGACCCCGAGGACCGCGAGGAGTCCGGCGGCGCCTCCTACGCGCAGCGCCTCAAGGGGCGCAGCGACCAGGAGATCGCGGAGGATTTCGTCGCCCACGTGCGCGGCGGCGGGATCGCGGACGAGGCCGAACGGGCCGTGCTCCAGGGCGCCTTCGAGGACGTACGCGCGGACGACAGCCGGCAGGAGACCCGCCGATGAGGCTGCACCGGCTCGCGATCACCGCCTTCGGGCCCTTCGCCGACCCGCAGGAGATCGACTTCGACGCGCTGTCCGGCGCCGGGATCTTCCTGCTCCACGGCCCCACCGGCGCGGGCAAGACCTCCGTCCTCGACGCGGTCTGCTACGCCCTGTACGGATCGGTGCCCGGCCCCCGCCAGGCCCCCGGCACCAGCCTGCGCAGCGACCACGCCGACGCCGGGACCCCGACCGAGGTCACCCTCGAACTCACCGCGGGCGGGCGGCGGCTGGAGATCACCCGGCGCCCCGAGCAGGACCGGCCGAAGAAGCGCGGCAGCGGCACCACCAAGGACAAGGCGCAGAGCTGGCTGCGCGAGTACGACGGGGAACACTGGCAGGCGCTCAGCCGTTCCCACCAGGAGATCGGCGAGGAGATCGAGCAGCTGCTCGGCATGAGCCGCGAGCAGTTCTGCCAGGTCGTCCTGTTGCCGCAGGGCGAGTTCGCCAAGTTCCTGCGGGCCGATGAGGCCGCGCGGGGCCGCCTGCTGGGCCGCCTCTTCGACACCCGCCGCTTCGCCGCCGTCGAGCAGCTGCTCGCCGAGCGCCGCCGGGCCGCCGAAGCCAGGGTCCGGGCCGGCGACGAGAAGGTGCTCGGCACCGCCCAGCGGCTCGCCCAGGCCGCCGGGGACAGCGCCGACCTGCGCGCCTGGCCGCTGCCCGGGCACCAGCCGGGCGACCCCGGACTGGCCGGGGCCGTCCGGGCCTGGGCCGCCGTCGCACGCTGCTCGGCCCGGGAACGGCTGACGGTCGCCGAGTACGCGCTGGCCGCCGTCGAGGGCCGGCACGCCGCCGCCCGGCGGGCCGCCGAGGAGGCGCGCGAGCTCGACCGCCTCCAGCGCCGCCACGCCGAGACCGCGCGCCGCACCGCACTGCTCGCCGAGGCGGAGCCCGAGCGGGAGCGGGTCCGCGCCCTGCTGGACCGGGCCCGCCGGGGAGCCCTGGTGGCCCCCGCCCTGGAACTGCGCGGAGCCGCGTCGGCCGCCCACCTGTCCGCCGCCCACGCGGAGACCGCGGCCCGCTCGGCCCTCCCGCCCACCCTCGCCGAGGCGGGCACCGAGCAGCTGTCCGCCGTGGAGCAGCGGCTGCGGGAGGACCTCGGCGCGCTCGGTGCCGCCCAGCGGTCCGAGCAGCGCAGCGCCGAGATCGGCCGCGAGCGGGCCACCCTGGAGCGGGAGGCCCGCGACGCCGAGGAGCAGCTGCGGGACTCCGCCGACTGGCTCGCCCGCTGGGAGGCCACCCGGACCGCGCTGGCCGAGCGGGTGGACTCCGCCCAGCAGGCCGCGACCCTGGCCGAGCAGCTCGCGGGGCGGCTGGAGCCGGCCCGGCTGCACCTGAACGCGGCCCGGCGCCGGGACGCCCTGGACGCCGATGCGGAGCAGGCCGAGGGCGAACTGCTCTCCGCACGCGAGGAGTCGACCGCCGCCCGGGAGCGCTGGCTGGAGCTCAAGGAGGCCCGGCTGCGCGGGATCGCCGCCGAGCTCGCCGAGGCGCTGGTGGCCGGTCAGGCCTGTACGGTGTGCGGCTCGGCGGAGCACCCCGCTCCGGCGCGCCCGGCCCCCGGGCACGTGGACCGCGCCGCCGAGGACTCCGCCCACGCCCGCTACGAGCAGGCCGAGGAGCGCAGGGCCGCGGTCGAGCGGAAACTCGCCGCCGTCCAGGAGGCCCGCGCCGAGGCCGCGACCGCCGCCGGGGAGGCCACCACCGCGGAACTCCTCGCGCTGACCTCGGACCTGAGCGCCCGGCACGCCGCCGCCCACGCCGCGGCCGCCGGGCTGCACTCCGCCCGGGAGCGGCTGGCCGGCGCCGAACGGGAGCATTCCGTACGCAGCTCCGACCGGCTGGACGCCGAACGCCGGGCCGCCGGCCGGGCCTCCCGGCGCGAGGCCCTGGACCAGGAGCAGGCCGCGCTGGAGGCGGAGCTGGCCCTCGTACGGGGCGACGCGCCCACGGTCGCGGCCCGCGCCCGGACCCTGGAGGACCGGGTCCGGATGGTCACGGGCGCCGCGGCCGCGCTGCGCCGGGCCGAGGACACCGCCGCCCGGCTCAAGGAGGCCGACGCGCAGCTCGCCGACGCCGCCTTCAAGGCCGGCTTCGACACCATCGACGCCGCGGCCGACGCGGTCCTCCCCGACTACGAACGCACCGCGCACCAAAGGAGGCTGGACGCCTGGCAGGCGGAGGAGGCCATGCTGGCCGACCGGCTCGGCGAGAGCGACACCGCCCTCGCCGCGACCCGGCCCCCCGCCGCGCCGGATGCCGCCGGGGCGTACGAAGCCAGGGCCGCGGCCAAGCTGCGTACGGCAGGGTCCGCCGTGGACGCCGCCCGGGTGCGCTGCGCCGAGCTGGACCGGCTCTCCCGGCAGGTGGAGCACGAGCTGCGCGCGCTGGGCCCGCTGCGCGAGGCCTACGACCGCGTGGCCCGGCTGGCCGGGCTGACCGCCGGCACCTCCGCCGACAACGAGCGCAAGATGCGGCTGGAGGCGTACGTCCTGGCGGCGCGCCTGGAGCAGGTGGCGGCCGCCGCGACGGTACGGCTGCTGCGGATGTCCGGCGGTCGCTACACCCTGGTCCACTCCGATGCCAAGGCGAGCGGCCGGGGGCGTTCCGGCCTCGGGCTGCACGTGGTCGACGCCTGGACCGGCAGTGAGCGCGACACGGCCACGCTGTCGGGTGGGGAGACCTTCTTCGCCTCGCTCGCCCTGGCCCTCGGCCTGGCCGACGTGGTCACCGACGAGGCGGGCGGCATGCGCCTGGACACCCTCTTCATCGACGAGGGCTTCGGCAGCCTCGACGACCAGGCGCTCGACGAGGTGCTCGACGTACTGGACTCCCTGCGCGAACGGGACCGCAGCGTCGGCATCGTGAGCCACGTCGCCGACCTGCGCACGCGCGTCCAGGCCCAGTTGGAGATCGTCAAGCAGCGCGGCGGCTCACTCGTCCGCCACCGCACGGCCTCCCTCACCGACTGAGCTCTGCTCTTGCAGAGCAGAGCTCAGGGGCTCAGCGGGCGCCGGGGCAGGGGGGAGGAGTAGACGATGCTCGTGGTGACGGAGCCGAGGCCCGCGATGCGGCCCGCGACCTCCTCCAGGTGGCTCATCGAGCGGGTGGCGACCTTGAGTACGAAGCAGTCGTCGCCCGTGACGTGGTGGGCTTCCAGGATCTCCGGGGTCGCCTCCAGGAGGTCGTGGAACGGCTTGTAGTTGCCGTGGGGATAGCGCAGCCGGACCATCGCCAGGATGGACTTGCCCAGCTTCTCCGGGTCGACCACGGCGGTGTACCCGGTGATCACGCCCGCCTCTTCCAGGCGGCGCACCCGTTCGGTGACCGCGCTCGCGGACATCGAGACGGTGCGTGCGAGATCCGCGAAGCTAGCCCGGCCGTCCTCCTGGAGGGCCGTCAGGATGCGCCAGTCGGTGGCGTCAGGGGAATAGTCGGTCATGAGGCAGATGTAGCAGGGGAATCCCCGGTCGGACAAGGGGAAGGCCGGGGAAAGGCACTTCACGAGATGATCAAGGGCTCGTAGATTCAGAGCCATGACGAGGACACAGAACAACGCCGCCCCCGCCCCCGCCGCCACTGCCACCGCTCCCGCCGAGAACCCCGTGCTCCGGGTGCCCCCGGCCGCGCCGGCCGCGGCCGCCGCCTACTTCGCCGCGAGCCTCGCCTTCCACGCGGACGTGTCCGATGTCGCCGCCGCCTTCAAGGCCCACCGCGAGCAGGGCTCCGAGCTCGGCTTCCAGCTGCTCGACTCCCGCTCGACCCCGTCCTGGGACCAGGCCCACGTGCCGGGTGCGGTCCACCTGCCGACCGCCCTCATCCCCGAACAGGCCGAGCGGCTGCTCGACAAGAGCATTCCGGTGGTCACGTACTGCTGGGGCCCCGGCTGCAACGGAGCCACCCGCTCCGCCCTCGCCCTCGCCCAGCTCGGGTTCCAGGTCAAGGAGATGCTCGGCGGCATCGAGTACTGGATCCGCGAGGGCTTCGAGGTCGAGACCTGGCAGGGCAGCGAGCAGCGCGCCGAGGCGGACCCGCTCACCGCGCCGACCGACTCCGACGACTGCGGCTGCTGACCGACGGTCCAGCGCCGGGAACGCCGTACGGGCCGTCCGCACCCCGCGAGGGTGCGGACGGCCCGTACGCGGCCGCTGGCGGTCAGAGCTTCGACAGCTCGTCCACGAGGTCGTCCAGGCCCAGCGAGCCCTGCGACAGCGCCGCCATGTGCCACGCCTTCAGGTCGAAGGAGTCGCCGTGCGCGGCGCGGGCGTTGTCCCGGCCGAGCAGCCAGGCCCGCTCGCCCAGCTTGTAGCCGATCGCCTGTCCCGGCATCGACAGGTAGCGGGTCACCTCGCTCTCGATGAAGTCCGCCGGCCGGCCGCTGTGCAGGCCGAAGAACTCCTGGGCCAGCTCCACCGTCCAGCGCTCGCCCGGGTGGAACGGCGAATCCGCCGGGATGTCCAGACCCAGGTGCATGCCGATGTCCACGATGACGCGCGCGGCGCGCATCATCTGGCAGTCCAGGTAGCCCAGCCGCTGCTCGGCGTCCTTGAGGTAGCCCAGCTCGTCCATCAGCCGCTCCGCGTACAGCGCCCAGCCCTCGACGTTGGCGCTGACGAGGCCGACGCTGGCCTGGTAGCGGGAGAGCCGGTCGGCGACGTGCGCCCACTGCGCGAGCTGGAGGTGGTGGCCCGGAACGCCCTCGTGGTACCAGGTGGAGACCAGGTCGTACACCGGGAAGCGGGTCTGGCCCATCGTCGGCAGCCAGGTGCGCCCCGGGCGGGAGAAGTCCTCCGAGGGGTTCGTGTAGTAGGGGGCCGCCGCGCCGCCAGGCGGGGCGATCATGGACTCCACCCGCTTCACGCGTTCGGCGAGCTCGAAGTGGGTGCCGTCGAGGTTCTCGATGGCCTCGTCCATGATGCCCTGCAGCCAGGCCTGGACCTCGTCGACGCCCTCGATGTGGGTGCCGTGCTCGTCGAGGTGCTTGAGCGCCTCCCAAGGACCCGCGCCCGGCAGGATCTTGGCGGCCTCCGCGTTCATCTCGGCGAGCAGCCGGTGGTATTCCGACCAGCCGTAGGCGTACGCCTCGTCCAGGTCCAGGTCGGTGCCGTTGAAGTACCGGGACCAGCGGGCGTAGCGCTCGCGGCCCACCGGGTCCGGCGCGTCGGCGACGGCGGGCGCGTACACGTCGCGCATCCAGTCGCGCAGTTCGGCGAGGGCCGCGGTGGCTCCGGCGGCCGCCTCCTCCAGGCCGGTGCGCAGCGCTTCCGGTCCGCGGGACGCGAGTTCGCCGAAGAAGGCCTCGCCGCCGTCCTCGCCCTCGCCGTCCTCGCCCGCCCAGGTGGTGAGCTGGTCGATGAAGGTGGCGGTGGCGCGCGGGCCCCCGTACAGGCCGCGGTCCAGGCCGAGTGCGAGGCTCTCGCGGTAGCCGGCGAGGGCGGCGGGGACCGCGCGCAGCCGCTCGGCGATGGCGGTCCAGTCCTCGTCCGTTTCGGACGGGGTCAGGGTGAAGACGTCGCGGACCGAGTGGGCGGGCGAGTGGATGTTGCTGACGGAGCGCAGGTCCTCGTCGGCCTCGTACACCGCCAGTTCGGCGTTGAGGCGCTCGCGCAGCAGCCGGCCGCAGCGGCGCTCGGCGTCGCTGTCGGCGCCGGGCAGCCGCTCGGCGGCGTCGAGGCGGGCGAGGGTGGAGCGGGACAGCTCGGCGGCGGCCGCACGGCCGGCCGGCGAGAAGTCCGGGAGTCGGCTGGAGCACGCCGCGACACCGAGATAGGTGCCCGAGATCGGATCGATGGCAATGAGGTCGTCGACATAGGCGTCGGCGACCTGGCGGGGCAGCCGGGAAGCGCTGTCGCTGCGAAGGGTCTCTGACATGCGGCCATCTTCGTACGGAGGACGGCCCCGCGTCATCACCGTTCGCTGTCAGCCTCCTGACGTGCACGGGAGCGGCGGAGCCTGCCTCCGCTCCCGTGCCGTCGGCGGCCGGGGATGCCGGTCCGGAGCCGGGCCGCGCCGGACGCCGGGATCGCGCGGCGCCCGGTTCAGCGGGAGTGCCGCTGCCCGTACGGCTGCTGCGCGCGCGGGAGCTCGTACGCGGCGCCGGAGACGGCGGGTGTCGTGTCCAGTCGGGCCGTGATCACCAGCGTGCCCTCCTCGATCTGGTAGTCGAGGGGGAGGCCGAGACCGCGCATGGCCGCGACCATGCCGGTGTTGGAGGACTGGGTGACGGCGTACACGCTGTCGCAACCGGTCTCGGCGGCCATCGCGATG
Organism: Streptomyces sp. NPDC002181; assembly: GCF_042890485.1. Classification (NCBI taxonomy): domain Bacteria; kingdom Bacillati; phylum Actinomycetota; class Actinomycetes; order Kitasatosporales; family Streptomycetaceae; genus Streptomyces; species Streptomyces sp. NPDC002181. The sequence goes on from NZ_JBIASC010000015.1 coordinate 62,492, forward strand.
AGGCGGCCCAGCAGTTCGGAGCCGATGCCGCGGCGCTGCCAGTCGTCCTCGATCAGGAGCGCGACCTCGGTCTCGTCCCCGTCCCACAGCAGGTGGCCGAGGGCGACGAGCTTGCCGGACGCGGTGGTGGCGGCCAGCGTACGGCCGAACCGGGGGCTCAGCAGGTGGCTGAGGTAGCGGTCGGCGTCGGCGACGGGGCCGTGGTAGCGCAGGCCCAGGGTGCGCTCGGAGCAGCGGTCGTGCATGGCGCGGGCGGCGGGGAGGTCGGAGCCGTCGGCGCGGCGCACGGTGATCTCGTTGCCCTCGGGCAGGGTCAGCACGTCCTGGCTGCGCGGGACGCGCGGGCCGAGCCGGGCGTCGAGCTCGACGAGGGCGCGGGCCCGGGCGAACTCGGTCGGGGTGAAGGGCAGGTACGGGCGCTCGACGGTGATGGCGCCGCCCGAGGGGTCGCGCAGCCGCATCACCGTCGCCTCCAGGACGCCCTCGACCGGGGCGTCGGCGCCGGCGTTGGGGCGGCCGGAGAGGGTGGTGGCCGGGATCGAGTGGATGGTGCAGCGGCCGAGCAGCTGGCGCAGCGCCAGCGGCAGTTCGGCGGCGTCCAGGGCGGTACGGGTGGCCAGGCTCAGGACGCGGGTCGGGGTGTCGACGAGGTCGTGCGCGTCGGCGCGTTCGATCCAGGTGCTGTGACCGCCTGCTCCGGCGACGGCGCGCGAGAGTTCGGAGGAGGTCAGCTGGTGCGGGGAGCGCAGCAGGAACTCGTCGACGGTGCCGCCCTCGGGGAGCGGGTGGGTCTGCAGGGTCAGGATGTCTACGTGGTGGTGGGCGAGCGCGCTGCAGATCGCGGCCAGGCTGCCCGGCTCGTCCCGTACGGTCGTCCGCATCCGCCACAGGGAGGTGGTGGGGGCGGTGGCGCTCTCGGACGCGGACGCGACCGGATCGGCGCCCGCGGCCGGATCGGAGGGCGCCGTGCCCGGCGGCGGTGCATGGCTGTTGTGGCGGCGTGCCCACCAGGTGTGGAAGGCCGTCGTGACGAGGAGCGCGACGGCCGAGGCGATGAGCAGGACCGGGCCGTGGGGGCCGTGCGCGACGAGGTTGGCGATGCCGTCGGCGACCGCGACGGCGCAGAACAGCGCGGCCAGTTCGACGAGGTCGCGTCGCCAGTGGTGGCGGTGGTGGCGCTGGGCGGGGGCGTGGTTGCGTTCAGTCATGCATGCCACTGTGACGCAGGGGTGTTGCGTGATCACGAACGATCTGTGTCCGCCTGGTTAAGTGTCCGTCTGGCCGATTTCGCCCGGTTTTCCGAGCGGGCGCGGGCATCCGGAATCCGCGACGGCGGGCCGGGGGCCGGGTCCGGGGCGCCGGGACCTCCTCGGCTCCGGCGCCGGCGGCCCGGGGCCGCGGCTCTCCCGGGCCCCGGACCTGCGGTCGCTACTGACCCACGCGTCCGGGCCGGAGCGAGGTGGTGAAGAGTACGCCGCCTCCCTGGCGGCGCAACCGGACGGTGAGCTCCCCGCTCTCGCCGTCGATGTCGACCTCCCCGTAGTACGGGGGGTTCTCGGACGGTGACATGTTGGCGACCGGGGCGGACTGGACGTACGCGGTCTCGGGGCCGAAGGTGGCGTCGAGCTTCCCGGCGGGGAACCCGCCCGCGCCGACGGGACCGGAGACGAACTCCCAGAACGCCGCGAAGTCGGTGAAGGCGGCCCGCTCGGGGGCGTAGTGGTTCGCGGCCGTGTAGTGGACGTCGGCGGTGAGCCAGAGGGTGCCGGTGATGCGCTGGTGCTTGATGTGGCGCAGGAGTTCGGCGATCTGGAGCTCGCGGCCGAGCGGGGCGCCCGGGTCCCCCTGGGCGACGGCCTCGAAGTTCGCGGTCCCGTCGGGGACGACGATGCCCAGCGGCATGTCGGAGGCGATGACCTTCCATGTGGCCCGGGAGCGCGACAGCTCGCGCTTGAGCCAGGCCAGCTGCTCCCGGCCCAGGATGCCGATGGGGTCCACGGTCTGGCGGCCGGGCGAGTTGGCGTCGCGGTAGGTGCGCATGTCGAGGACGAACACGTCGAGCAGCGGCCCGTACCGCATCACCCGGTACATGCGGCCCTCGGCGCGGCCGCCGCGGAGGTCGGTGACCGGGAAGTACTCGCCGAAGGCGCGGCGGGCGCGGCCGGCCAGGGTGTCGACGTCGCGCACGGTGTAGCGGGGGTCGTCGATCACCTGGCCGGGGTACCAGTTGTTGCGCACCTCGTGGTCGTCCCACTGGGCGAGGACCGGTACCTGGGCGTTGAACTCGCGCAGGTTGCGGTCGAGCAGGTTGTAGCGGAAGTTCCCGCGGAACTCGTCGAGGGTCTCGGCGACCTTCGACTTCTCCTCGGTGGTGATGTTGCGCCAGATGCTGCCGTCGTGCAGCGGGACGGAGGCCTGGATCGGCCCGTCGGCGTAGATGGTGTCCCCGCTGAAGAGGAAGAAGTCGGGGTCGCGCCGGCGCATCTCGTCGAAGACGCGGTAGCCGCCGAGGTCCGGGTTGATGCCCCAGCCCTGGCCCGCGAGGTCCCCGGACCACAGGAAGCGCACGTGGTGGCGGCGGGATACGGGGGTGGTGCGGAAGGTGCCGCGGACCGGCTCGCCCGTTCGGCGAGGGTCGTCCGGGTCGGCCAGGACCACCCGGTAGTGGATCTGCTGCCCGGGCGGGAGGTCGCGCAGGGTCGAGGTGCCGGTGAAGTCGGTGGCGGGGCCGAGGAAGGGGCCGCCGTGCCGCCGGACGCCGTAGCGGAAGGACTCGCTCGGGGAGGTCTCGACGTACATCCGCGCGGGGCGGTCGGAGCGGGTCCAGACCGTGGCCGAGTGCGCGGTGATCTCACCGGACTGGGTGCCCCACGGCGCGCTCGGGCGCCCGGAGCGGGTGAACGCCGCGGCGGTGGTGGGCGCGGCGAACGCGGGCGCGGCGAGCGCGCCGGACAGGGCAAGGCCCACCGGAACGGCGAGTGAACCGCCGAGCAGGGACCGTCGGGTGTGCGGCATCGGTGCCATCGGAGCGTCTCCAGGGGCCGGCGGGGACGGGTCGGACCAGTGTGCCGTCGCACACGGGCCCGCCCGCGTCGCCGAACCGAACCGTGGATGAACAGCCGTCAGCCGCTCAGGCCGAGTGGCCGGTTGTGGCGCGCACCGTGTCCAGAACCACGCGGCAGACCAGTGCGGGGTCGTCGTTCATCGGTACGTGGCCGCAGCCGCGGAGCCGGACCAGGCGGGCGTCCGGGACCGTGTGCTTGGCGCGTACGCCCTGGCGGGGCAGGAGCAGACGGTCGCGGGAGCCCCAGGCGATGGTGACCGGCAGGCCGGGCACGTTCGCGGTGAACCGCACGGAGCGGCCCGCGGCCAGCGTCTCCTCGAAGCCGGTGGCCTCGCGCAGGGCGAGGGTCTCGGCGACCACGGCCTCGGGGGAGCGGCGGGCCGGGTGCGCGTAGATGGTGCCGGTGAGCGCGGCCCGGCCGGCGGCGCTGCGCGAGAGCCGTTCCAGGGTGGAGGGGGGCAGTGTGAGCGCGCCGACGCGCATCGCGCGCAGGGTGGCGAAGGCGTACTTGCGCTCCGCCTCGGTCCAGAACCCGGCGGGGGAGAGCGCGGTGACCGAGCGGACGAGGCCGCTGCGGCCCATTTCGAGGGCGAGGAGCCCGCCGAGGGAGTTGCCGACGACGTGCGGGCGCTCGACGCCGAGCGCCGCGCAGAGCGCGCCGAGAGCGGGGACGAAGGTGCCGAGGTCGTACGGGACCCCCTGGGGCAGCGGCTCCGAGGCGCCGAAGCCGGGCAGGTCGACGGCGATCACGTCGTGCTCGGCGGCCAGGATGTCGGTCACCGGGTGCCAGGCCTGGAGGTGGTGGCCGATGCCGTGCAGCAGGAGGAGGGGTGTGCCCGCGCCCTTGCGTTCGTAGGCGACGGTGGCGGTGCGGGGGCCCAGCTGCGATTCGATCGGGAAGGAGACCGTGGCGGTCATGCTGCTCCTCGTCGGGTGGACGCGTGTGAGACAGGTTGTCAGTAATGACTACCGCCATGATTACCGCCCGGTAGCCCGGCGGGACAAGCCTCCGGCGCGTGTCGCGGTGAGCAGAACATCGCATGAACGGCTTGATACGTATGCCCGATGTGCCCGGTAAAGGGGTGAGGATTGGTCTTGACCAAGGGGGTGTGCCGTCCTATCGTCGCAGGGATAGTGCAGGAACCTTTAATAAACAAAGGCGCGGAACTGCCGCTGGAACACGGCGATTGCAGCGATGGCAGGAGGAGTCAGGGTGGGGACCACGCAGCTCGAAACGGTGCCGGAGCCTAAGTACTGGCACCTCAAGACCGTCCTCAGCGAAGCGCTCGACCAGGACTTCGCGGTGGGCGAGATCCTGCCGAACGAGCGCGAGCTCGCCGCCCGCTTCGGAGTCGCCCGCGCGACCCTGCGGCAGGCCCTGGAGCAGCTCGAACTCGAAGGACGGCTGCAGCGCCGCCGCGGGGTCGGCACCACCGTGGCCCCGCCGCGCGTCGGCGTCGCGGTCGGCAGCTCGGTGCAGGGCTGGCCCGGCGAGAGCGTCGACGGCTGGGAGCTCGTGGACGCGGACGGGGCCGAAGCCGCCCTGCCGTCCGCCGCCGTCCTGAAGCTGCTGGGTGGCGCCGCCGTCGCCGACGGGCCCGTGCACACCGTGCGCCGGACCAGGGTCTCCCACGGGCAGGCCGTCGCCGCCGAGCTGCTGTACGTCCCGGCCGCTTCCGTGCCCGGCCTCTCCGCCATCGACGCCCCGGACGGAACCGCCCGCGCCCGGGCCGTGCTGCGCGAGCTCCAGCGGCTCTCCCTGGAGGGGCAGGACCGTTCGGTGGAGCTCGGTTCGGCGCGCGCCGATGACGCCAAGGAACTGGACCGGCTGCCGGGTGCGCCGGTGCTCGTGGTCACGACCCGGTACTTCACCGCCGCGGGGACGGCGGCCGTCTCGGTGGCCACGTACCGCGCGGACACCTGCCGCCTGACCTTCGGAGACTCGGGCGACGTGGAGATAACGCACGAAGCCCGCGTCGCCTCCTGACCCGGCGTCCCCGCTGACTCCGGCGTCCTCGCTGACCCCGGCGTCATGGCGTCCCCGTACGCCTTTCGACGGCCCCCTTCCGGCCCACCCGCCGGGAGGGGGCCGTTTCGCGTCGCCCGCCGCGGCGGGTCAGCGGCGGCGGGTCGTGACCGTCTTCTCCACCGCGAAGAGCTCTTCCTCCACGTGGTCCAGCGCCAGGCGCAGGGCTCCGGTGGCCACCGCGGCCTCGCCGAGCAGTGACTGCGCCACCCTCGGGGGGCGCAGGCAGTAGCGCTCCAGCTCCCGGCGCAGCGGGTCCAGGACCCCGTTCAGGCCGGCCGCCCAGCCGCCGACCACGACGAGCTCCGGATCCATGGCCAGGACCAGCGCCGCCACGTCGTGCACCAGCCGCTGGATGAAGCGCTCCACCGCGGCCACGGCCCGCTCGTCGCCCCGGCGGGCCATCGTGAACACCTCGGCCACCGCCTGCTCGTCCAGCGGGTGCAGCGGTTCGCCGGTCGTGGACAGCAGCTTCTCGGGCGTGACGTCGCGCCCCAGCAGGTGCAGGGCGCCGATCTCGCCGGCCGCCCCGCCGTACCCGCGGTGCAGTCGGCCTCCGATCAGGGAACCCGCGCCCGGGCTGAGCCCCGCCATCACGAACACCATGTCGTCGGTGTCCTGGGCTGCGCCCTTCCAGTGCTCGGCGACCGCGGCCGCGTTGGCGTCGTTCTCCACTTGCACCGGACAGCGGAACGAGCGCCGCAGCCGCTCCCCGAGCGGCAGGCCCGTCCAGCCCGGCAGGGCCGTGCCCAGGCGCACGGTGCCGTCCGCCTCCACGATCCCGGGGCTGCCGACGCCGACCGCCCGCAGGGAGTCCCGCGGTACGCCCGCCCGCCGCAGGAGATCGGCCACGGCCGCCCGTACCCGCTCCAGCCGCTCGTCGGCGGACGCCGTCTCGGCGACCTCCTTGGTGCCGGCGCCGATGACCCGCCCGTCCAGCCCGGAGAGCAGCACGGCGACGCGGTGCGAGCCGATCTCGATGCCGAGCAGATGCCCGGCCTCGGCGCGGAAGCGGTAGCGCCTCGCCGGCCGGCCCTGGCGCCGCGCGCCTTCTTCCGCGCCGGCCTCGACGACGAGCCCGGTCCCGATCAGCCCCTCGACCACGCCTTCTACGGTCGGCCGGGACAGCCCGGTCACCCGGGTGAGGTCGGTGAGGGTCGGCGATCCGGCCGCCCGCAGCGCACGCAGCACCACGGCCGAATTGATTCGCCGGAGCAGAGAGGGATCCCCGCCGGTCAGCTGCCCCAACGTGTGTCCTCCCAGCTAGCGAGCTTGTCTGCCGGATCGTACTGTGCGCCCGGGGTCGCTGCGAGACGCAGCCCCCCATCGGCCGGAACCGGCTCCTCCCTCACGCCGGGGCGACGAATCCCGACTCGTACGCCGTGATCACCGCCTGGGTCCGGTCCCGCGCCCCCAGCTTGCCCAGGATCGCGCTCACATGGGACTTCACCGTCTCCGTGCCGACGATCAGCTCCTTGGCGATCTCGACGTTCGTCAGCCCGCGCGTCATCAGCCTCAGCACGGCCTCCTCCCGCTCAGTGAGCGCGGCCCGCTCCAGCACCGCCCGCGCCTGCCGGTTCCCGTACTCGGCGGCCAGAGCCCGCACGGCCGCCGGGAACAGCAGCGTCTCGCCCTCCGCCACCAGCCGCACCGCGTGCACGATCTCGGAGGGGCGGGCCCGCTTCAGCAAGAACCCGTCGGCACCGGCCCGCAGCGCCTGGTACACGTACTCGTCGTTCTCGAACGTGGTCACCACGAGGATCTTCGGCGGGGAGTCCACGGTCCGCAGCACGGCCCGTGTCGCCTCGATCCCGTCGAGCAACGGCATCCGTACGTCCATGGCCACCACGTCCGGCCGCAGCTGCCGCACGAGGGGGACGACGGAGGCCCCGTCGGCCGCCTCACCCACCACTTCGATGTCGGGCTGGGCATCCAGGACGGCACGCAGACCCGCGCGCACCAGGGGTTCGTCATCGACGAGCAGAACGGTAACCGGCATCCGGTCAGCGTATTCGCTCCAGCGGAAGCCGGGCGCGCACCCTCCAACTGCCCTCGAAGGGACCGGTCTCGGCCTCTCCGCCGAGGAGCGCCGCCCGCTCCCGCATCCCGCGCAGCCCGCTCCCGCTGCCGGGGCTGAAGACGGGCCCTTGCGGCAGCGGGTTCGTGACCTCCATGTCCAGCCTGCCGACGGCCATCTCCACCCGGATCCGTACCGGTACCGGACCGCAGTGCCGCAGTACGTTCGTGAGTGCCTCTTGCAGGATCCGGTAGCCCTCCCGGGTGACCGGGCCCGGCAACTGCTCCAGTGGTCCGGTCAGTTGTGCGTCGACCTCCGCGCCCGAGGCGCGGGCCGACTCCAGCAGCCGGTCCGCCTCGGCCAGCGTCGGCCGCTGCGATACGGGCTGCGCCGACTCCCGCAGGACCAGCAGGACCCGTTCCAGGTCCTCCAGCGCGGCCCGGCCCGTCTCCTCGATCGCGCTCAGCGCCCGGTCGGTGAACTCGGGGTTGCCCGCGGCCCGGGCCGCTCCCGCCTGGACCACGGCCACCGTCAGGGCGTGCCCGATCGAGTCGTGCAGCTCCCGCGCGATGCGCGTGCGCTCCAACAGCTGCTCGGTGCGGGCTTCCAGGGCGGTGAGCCGCTCGGCGGCCGACGGCCCCAGCAGCCGGCGCGCGATAGCGGTGACCAGCTCTCCCAGCAGCACCACTATGACGATGAGGAGGACCAAGGGCACCGGAACGAGCAGAGCGGCGGCCCAACGCGGGGGAGTGAAAGGGATCATGAGGTCCGAATGGAGCGGATGCCCGAGCGCGGCCGCGACCAGTTCGACCGTGGTCGTCGGGAGCCACACGGTCGCGGCCATGGCGGCGAGCGCGATGGCGAGCCGCGCTTCGAGCCACAGCAGTGTCCGCCAGCGGTCGCCCCACCGTGCCGACGGCGCGGCACTGATGCCGCTGTCGGTGGTGTCGCGATCGTGCGGTGTGAGCAGGAACTGCGCCTGAAGCCCCTCCGCCAGCCGCACCCACGGCACCAGGCCGAACGGTATGACGATGACCAACGGCATCCACGGCCACGCCGGCTCTATGAACATCCACAGGGCCAGCAGCAGCACGGGCACGCACAGATGCAACCAGCGTGAGTAGGTCACCGGTTGGAACGGGGCACGGAGCAGTCGGTACATGCCCCCATCGTGGCAGTGACCGGCGAGGATGCGTCTCCCCCACGTGGGGGAGACGGGACCCTCGCATGGGGGAGGAAGGGGGGTGGGGCGGGCGGCGAGTCTTGAGCCATGAACAGCATCGAGATCCGAGAACTGACCAAGGAGTACGGCCGCACCAGGGCCGTGGACCGCCTCACCTTCGACGTCCTGCCGGGGCGGGTCACCGGATTCCTCGGCCCCAACGGCGCCGGCAAGTCCACCACGATGCGCCTGCTGCTGGGCCTGGACCGGGTCACCTCCGGCACGGCCACGATCGGCGGGGCCCGGTTCACCGATTTCCCCGACCCGCTCCACCGGGTCGGCGCCCTCCTGGACGCCCAGGCGGCCCACGGCGGGCGCACGGCCCGCGACCACCTGCGCTTCCTGGCCGCCGCCAACCGCATTCCGGTGCGCCGGGTGGAGGAGGTGCTGGAGCAGGCGGGGATCGCCTCGGCGGCGAAGAGGCGGATCAAGACGTTCTCACTCGGCATGCGCCAGCGCCTCGGCATAGCGGCCGTGCTGCTGGGGGATCCCGAGGTGCTGCTGCTGGACGAGCCCACCAACGGGCTCGACCCCGAAGGAATCATCTGGATCCGCGAGCTGATGAGGGGCCTCGCCGCCGAGGGCCGCACGGTGCTCGTCTCCAGCCATCTCATGTCCGAGACCGCGGCGCTGGCCGACCACTTGGTCGTGCTCGGGCAGGGCAGGCTGCTGGCCGACTCCTCGATGGAGGAGTTCATCGAGGCCCGCAGTACCCCGAAGGTGCGGCTGCGCACCTCGGATCCGGTCCGGCTCCGTGCGGCCCTGGCCCGGGACGGCTTCGAGTTGGCTGCCGCCGACGGCGAGCGCTGGACCGTGGAGGGCATACGGGCCGAGCAGCTCGGCCCCATGGCAGCCCGCGAGGGCATCCCCGTGCTGGAACTCTCCGACGAACGCGCCTCGCTGGAGCAGGCCTACCTCGACCTCACGGCCGACCACGCCCAGTTCGCCGCAACCCACTGACTTTCACTCAGACCCAAGGAGGCCTCGCCATGAGCGCCGCTCTGCCCACCGTCCCCGTCCTGCACTCGGAATGGATCAAGATACGGTCCCTGCGTGGCACGTTGGGGGCGTTGATCGCCATACTCGTGGCCACCGCCGGGATCCAGGCGCTGGCGGCCGCCGCCATAGGCCAGGCGGAGGCGGGCGGCCTGGGAGAGGACCCACTGCTCGGAGCCTTCTACGGCATCAACTTCGGCCAGATAGCGGCGTTCACCTTCGGGGCGAGCGCCCTGGCCGCCGAGTTCCACAACGGCGCCCTGCGCACGACGTTGACCTCGGTGCCGAACCGGACCCGCTTCTACCTGTCGAAGATCGCCATGGTGGGTGCGCTCGCCTTCCTGGTGGGTCAGGTCACCGGACTGCTCACATTCCTCCTGGGACAGGCGTTCATGGGCCGGCACGCGCTGTCGCTGGGGGACCCGGGTGCCCTCCGGGCCGTCTTCGGCAGTGGGGTGTACCTGACGCTCATGGCCCTGTTCGCGGCCGGACTGACGGCGGTGCTGCGCAGTGCGGCGATCGTCCTGAGCGTGCTCATACCCTTCGTCGTGATGGTGCCGTTCATCATCGGCCAGGCCGCGGGCGGTGTCGCCGAATTCCTCCCGGACCAGGCGGGGCAGCTCGTCCTGCATCTGGAGTCCACCGGTCGGCTCGGTCCCTGGAGCGGCCTCGGGGTGCTCGCGCTGTGGGCGGCGGCCGCGTTGGCCGGGGGCTGGCTGGCGGTGCGCCGGCGTGACGCGTGACGCCGGGCCAGTTGTCAGACCCCGGCGCGATACTGACGGCATGACCACGGCAGAGCATCTCGACACGATCGACCGGCTCCGGACGCGTGCTTTCCCCGACGTCCGGGGCAGGTCCGAAGTGGGCACCAGCGGGCCCGGCTACCACCTCGCCGAGCTGGGCGGCAGCCGGTGGTACGGGGACGAGGACGCGGCCGATCGCCTGGCGCACGAGGACCAGGTCTCCGCCGAGTTCGAGGCTCTGACCCAGCGGCTGGAGGAGCGCTGGGGCAAGCCGGACCGGTTCACACTCGACAGCCTGCGGCTGCGGACGGAGACCCGGGAGGTGACGCAGCCGTGGCAGGAGATCGGCGACACCAGCGACCACCTTCACCTCTGGCGGGTCGGGGACCGCTGGGTCACCGTCTACGAGGCACGGTGGGGGGCCGACCACTCGCCGCAGCTGATGGCCGCGGTGACCGTGATCGACCCGCCCTAGGAATCCGGGGTCTGGTCGGCGGCCGTGCGGAGGCGGGCGTACTCCTGGGCCATGGACTCCGCGGTCCAGTGGGCGTTGAGGCCGCTGGGATTGGGGAGCGCCCAGATCCGGGTGGAGCCGATGGTCCGGTCCTGGGGCCCGATCTGGGCCTTCCGCTCGCCGAAGGCCGTCCGGTAGGCGGTGACTCCGACGACGGCCAGCCACTGCGGGCGCAGCAGTTCCACCTTCGAGGTCAGGATGCGGCCGCCCTCGCGGAATTCCTCGGCGGTCAGCTCGTCGGCCCGGGCCGTGGCGCGGGCGACGACGTTGGTGATGCCGAGCCGGTAGGCCAGCAGCTCCTCCTGCTCCGCGGGGTCCAGGCGGCGCGGGGTGAAGCCGGACAGGTGCAGGACCGGCCAGAAGCGATTGCCGGGGCGGGCGAAGTGGTGGCCCGTCGCGGCGGAGAGGAGACCCGGATTGATCCCGCAGAACAGCACGCGCAGACCGCCCGTGACCACGTCCGGGAGGAAGCGGTCACGGGCGGCGTTCAGCTCTTCGGGGGTCAGAGGATCGACCCCGGGGCGTACCCGGCGGCCTCCGGGTGCTGCTTGGCGATCGCCTCGATACGAGAGATCACCGTGGCGACCTGGTCACCGGCCGCGCCCGTGAAGGACAGCTTGTCGGCCATCAGGGCGTCGAGCTGCGCCCGGTCCAGCGGCATCCGCTCGTCGGCGGCCAGCTTGTCCAGCAGCTCGTTGCGCTCGGCGCCCTGCTCGCGCATGGCGAGCGCGGAGGCCACCGCGTGCTCCTTGATGACCTCGTGGGCGGCCTCGCGGCCGACACCCGCCCGCACCGCGCCCATCAGGACCTTGGTGGTCGCGAGGAACGGCAGGTAGCGGTCCAGCTCGCGGGCCACGACGGCCGGGAAGGCGCCGAACTCGTCGAGGACCGTCAGGAAGGTCTCCAGCAGGCCGTCGAACGCGAAGAACGCGTCGGGCAGGGCCACCCGGCGGACCACGGAGCAGGACACGTCGCCCTCGTTCCACTGGTCGCCGGCCAGCTCGCCGGTCATCGAGGCGTAACCGCGCAGGATGACCATCAGGCCGTTGACGCGCTCGCAGGAGCGGGTGTTCATCTTGTGCGGCATCGCGGAGGAGCCGACCTGGCCGGGCTTGAAGCCCTCGGTGACCAGCTCGTGGCCGGCCATCAGGCGGATCGTCTTCGCGATCGACGAGGGGGCGGCCGCCAGCTGCACCAGGGCGGTGACCACGTCGTAGTCGAGCGAGCGGGGGTAGACCTGGCCGACGGAGGTGAAGGCCTGGGCGAAGCCGAGGTGGGCGGCGATCCGCTGCTCCAGGTCGGCCAGCTTCGCGGCGTCGCCGCCCAGCAGGTCGAGCATGTCCTGGGCGGTGCCGACCGGGCCCTTGATTCCGCGCAGCGGGTAGCGGCCGAGCAGGTCCTCCAGCCGGGCGTAGGCGACCAGCAGCTCGTCGGCCGCCGTCGCGAACCGCTTGCCCAGGGTGGTCGCCTGCGCGGCGACGTTGTGGGAGCGGCCGGCCATGACCAGCTCGGCGTGCTCGCCGGCCAGCTTGCCCAGGCGGGCGAGGACGGCGACCGTGCGGTCGCGGGCCAGCTCCAGCGAGAGGCGGATCTGGAGCTGCTCGACGTTCTCGGTGAGGTCGCGCGAGGTCATGCCCTTGTGGACGTGCTCGTGGCCGGCGAGGGCGTTGAACTCCTCGATCCGGGCCTTCACGTCGTGCCGGGTGACCTTCTCGCGCTCGGCGATGGAGGCGAGGTCGACCGTTTCCAGGACGCGCTCGTAGTCGGCGAGGGCGGCGTCCGGGACCTCGATGCCGAGGTCCTTCTGGGCGCGGAGCACGGCGAGCCACAGCCGCCGCTCCAGCGTCACCTTGTACTCGGGGGACCACAGGACGGCGAGCTCCGCGGAGGCGTAGCGGCCGGCCAGGACATTGGGGATGCGGGGCTTGGCTGTCACGTGTAGGGATTCTACTTGGGCTACGGCTGTGCGTTTACGCAGGTGGGGACCCTGCCCCGGATTGTGCCTTGCTACGAGAGCGGCTCGCCCGCGGTGGCCCGGTACGGCAGCAGCTCCGGGCGCTTGGCCGGGCGGCCGTCCCCGGAGGAGCGGCCCGTCAGCCGGCGGCCGACCCACGGCAGCAGGTGCTGCCGGGCGAAGCTCAGGTCCTGTGAGCGGCGCGAGGCCCAGCCGGGCGGCACGGCGGCGGGGAGTTCGGTGCGCCAGTCCTGTTCGGGCGGCAGGCCCAGCGTCTGCCAGACGGCCTCCGCGACCCTGCGGTGGCCCTCGGCCGTCAGGTGCAGCCGGTCCACGTCCCACATGCGGGGATCGGCGAGCGCCGCGGCCCCGTACAGGTCGACCACCAGGGCCCCGTGGCGGGCGGCGAGCTCCTCGATGATGACGAAGAGCTCCTCCATGCGCGGCCGGAACCGGTCCATCACGGGCCCGTTGCGCCCCGGCGAGCGCATCAGCACCAGCGTCTTGCACGTGGGCGCCAGCAGCCCCACGGCCTCTTCCAGGTGCCCGCGCACCCTGCCCATGTCCACCTTCGGCCGCAGGGCGTCGTTCAGACCGCCGACCAGCGTCACCACGTCCGCGCCCATCGCCGCCGCGACCGGGGCCTGGTCCTCGGCGATCTGCCCGATCAGCTTCCCGCGCACCGCGAGGTTCGCGTAGCGGAAACCGGGCTCGCGCGCCGCGAGGCGGGCGGCCAGCAGATCGGCCCAGCCGCGGTAGGAGCCGTCGGGCAGCAGGTCGGACATGCCCTCCGTGAAGGAGTCGCCGACCGCGACGAAACTGGTGTAAGAGGCATTCATCTCCATGGCGCAGCGATGCTACCGCGCGGTACCCCGGCCGTGCAGGGCCGGGGCACCGTCGCGGTGGCGACCACGTCAGGCGGAGGCCGGCCTGCCGAACAGCTCGCGCAGCACGTCCTCCATCGTGACCAGGCCCGTCATCGCCCCGCCCGAGCCCATGACCGCCGCCAGGTGGGTCCGGCTGCGCCGCATCGCGGTCAGCACGTCGTCCAGCGGGGTCTCCGCCCGCACCTGGGCGATCGGGCGCAGCGCGGACACGGGGAACGGCTCGTCCCGCTCCGGCCCGTCCGCGTCCAGGGCGTCCTTGACGTGCAGGTATCCGAGGATCCCGGCCTGCGCGTCGATCACGGGGAAACGGGAGTACCCGGACTCGGCCGACAGGTGCTGCAGGGCCGTCGGCGTGACGCCCTCCCGGGCCACGACGACCCGGTCCAGCGGCAGCACCACATCGGTGACCGGCCGCCGGCCCAGCTCCAGGGCGTCGTGCAGCCGCTCGCTCGCACGGTCGTCGATCAGCCCCGCGTCACTGGAGTCCTTCACGATGCGGGCCAGCTCGTCGTCCGAGAACGTCGCCGCGACCTCGTCCTTCACCTCCACCCGCAGCAGCCGCAGCAGGAGGTTGGCGAAGGCGTTGATCGCGAAGATCACCGGCCGCAGCGCCCGGGTCAGGGTCACCAGCGGCGGCCCGAGCAGGAGCGCGGTGCGCACCGGCTCGGCCAGGGCCACGTTCTTCGGCACCATCTCGCCGAAGAGCATGTGCAGGTACGTCGCCAGGGCCAGCGCCACGACGAACGAGATCGCGTGGGTCAGCCCGGAAGGCACCCCGACGAGGTCGAACAGCGGGGTCAGCAGATGCGCGATGGCCGGCTCGGCGACCACACCCAGCACCAGGGTGCACAGGGTGATGCCCAGCTGGGCCGCCGCCATCAGCGCCGACACGTGCTCCAGCGCCCACAGCACGGCGCGGGCCCGCCGGTCGCCCTGCTCGGCGTACGGCTCGATCTGGCTGCGCCGTACCGAGATCAGCGCGAACTCCGCGCCGACGAAGAAGGCGTTGACGACCAGGGTCGCCAGGCCGATCAGCAGTTGGATGACCGTCATCGGGCCCCCTCCCCACCCTTGTCCGACGAATCCTGTGCCGGGTCGGCCGGGGCGTGCAGCAGCACCCGCGCGGCACGCCGGCCGCTCGCGTCCTGCACGTCGAGCCGCCAGCCGGCCAGCTCCATGCTGTCGCCGACGGCCGGGATCCGGCCCAGCTCCGTCGCTATCAGCCCGGCGAGGGTCTCGTACGGACCGTCCGGGACGCGCAGTCCGATCCGCGCCAGCTGGTCGGTGCGCACGGCGCCGTCGGCGGAGTACAGGCGGCGCCCGGAGGCGTCCGTACCGGCCGGGGCCAGGTCGGAGGTCTCGTGCGGGTCGTGCTCGTCGCGCACCTCCCCGACGACCTCCTCGACGATGTCCTCCAGGGTGACCACGCCGGCCGTCCCGCCGTACTCGTCGATCACCACGGCCATCGTCTGGCGGCCGGACAGCAGGTCCAGCAGCCGGTCCACGGTCAGCGACTCGGGTACCAGCAGCGGATCGCGCAGCAGCCGGGAGACGGGGCGGCGATGGCGTTCCTCGGCGGGCAGCGCGAGCACGTCCTTGATGTGGACGGTGCCGACGACGGTGTCGAGACTGCCCCGGTAGACGGGGAAGCGGGACAGGCCGGTCGCGAGCGTCGCGTTCGCCACGTCCTCGGCGGTGGTCTGCACGTCGAGGGCCGTGACCTGGACCCGCGGGGTCATGACGTTCTCGGCGGTCAGGTCGGCCAGGTTCAGGGTCCGCACGAACAGCTCGGCGGTGTCCTTCTCCAGGGCGCCCGCCTTCGCGGAGTGCCGGGCCAGCGCCACCAGCTCCTGCGGGGTGCGCGCGGAGGCCAGCTCCTCGGCCGGCTCCATGCCGAGCCGGCGGACCATGTGGTTCGCCGTGGTGTTCAGGTGGCTGATGAACGGCCGGAACGCCCGGGTGAAGACCCGCTGCGTGGTGGCCACGCGTTTGGCGATGGCCAGCGGCGAGGAGATCGCCCAGTTCTTGGGCACCAGCTCGCCGACGACCATCAGGACGACGGTCGACAGCACGGTGCCCAGGATCAGGGCGGTGGAGGAGGCGGCGCCGGCCGACAGCCCGAGGGCCTCGAAGGGGCCCTGGAGCAGGGCGGCGATCGAGGGCTTGGAGATCATGCCGATGACCAGGCCGGTCACGGTGATGCCGAGCTGGGCTCCGGAGAGCTGGAACGTCAGGCTCCGGACGGCCGCGAGGGCGCTCTCGGCGCCGCGCTCGCCCCGTTCGGCGGCCTGTTCGAGCTCACTGCGCTCGACGGTGGTCAGCGAGAACTCGGCCGCGACGAAGGCGCCGCAGGCAAGGCAGAGCAGCAGCGCCACGAGGAGCAGGAGCACTTCGGTCATCGGTCGGTCACCTCCGTCCCATGATCGGCCAGGAGGAGGGGTGTCGCGCGATGTCGGGTACTGGGGGGCTCGCCCATGGGCGGACGCTCACACCTTTCGTTCGGGTCGGCTCCGGGTCGGCCGACTGCTGGTCACCATAGTAAAGGAAAGGCAAAGAGGGCGGATCATTCTTTTGGCGGAGCGCAACCGGATGATGGGATCCGGCCATGAGCGATCTTCACGTCGGTCCCGCGTCCGCCGGTGATCTCGCCGCCGTGCTCGGCTTCTGGAAGACGGCCGCCGAGGGCACGAGTATCAGTGACGACCTCGCCGGGGTCGAGCGCCTCCACGCCCGCGATCCGCAGGCCCTGCTGCTCGCCCGGCGCGAGGGGGAACTGGTCGGCACGGTGATCGCGGGCTTCGACGGCTGGCGCTGCCACCTCTACCGGCTCGCGGTGCACCCGGACCACCGCCGCCAGGGCATCGGATCCGCGCTGCTGGCCGCCGCGGAGGAGCGGTTCCGCGAGCTCGGCGGACGGCGCGCGGACGCGATGGTGCTGGACCGCAACGAGCGGGCGCGGGGAGCCTGGGCCGCGGGCGGCTACCACCCCGAGGACCACTGGACGCGCTGGGTCAAGCCGCTGGTCTGAGGTCCGGCCCGAAGGACCGCGCGGCATCTTCGAGGGCTACGCGGGACCGCGGCGCGCCGTACCGATCACGCAGTACGAGCTCGGAAGCGCCGGCCCGCGCTCCGGCAGACGGAAGGTGCGGGACGAGGTGACCCGGAAGCCGGCGTCCTCGATCGCGGCGACGGGCTCCCGGGCGGTGTGGCACCCGCCGAAGAGACGGGGCCAGACGGTCCGGTCCAGCATCCGCTGAACGGCGGCCATGCCGGCGGCGGGCGCGCGGCCGTGCTCGAAGAAGCGCAGCTCGGCGTCCGGGCGCAGCACCCGGTGGAGCTCCGAGAGCGCGCGCGGCAGGTCCCGTACGGTGCACAGCACCAGGGAGGCCACGGCGGCGTCGAAGGCCTCGCTCTTCACCGGCAGCGCCTCGGCGACCCCCGGCACGAGATCGACCGGGACCTCGGCGCGCAGGGCGGCATCGGCCGCGAGCCGGCGGAGGCGGCGCTCCGGTTCGACGGCGACGACCTCGGAGACGGCGCGCGGGTAGTGGGCGAAGTTCAGGCCGTTGCCCGCTCCGATCTCGATGACGCGGCCCGACACCCCGTGCAGGAGCTCACGACGGAGATCGCGCACCCCGCCGCGGGCGTCGGCGGCGTTGCTGAGCCGGGCGTAGAACCGGGCGAACAGCGGATGGTCGACGGAGTCCGGGTCGCGGTGCGGTGAGGGCATGGCGGACCTCCGGGTGAAGGGCGACGGACGGGTGGGTCTGCCGGGCGTGTGCCCCGCTCGGACGCCCCGTAACCCGTGCCGTGGGCGCGCGGGTGACGGCGCGCGGCCGCCCTCTGAGTACGCGTACTCATGTGCCCGGCGCGGCGCGGTGATGACAATCGGCTGATCGCAGGATTCGAGAGCGGAGACCCCGTGACGCCCCGTACGCCCCCCGCAAGTGCGGTGCTGCTCGCCGCAGGGCTGCTCGTCCTGACCGCCTGCGGAACCACGGTGCCGGGGACCGCCGCGGCCCCGCCCCCATCCCCATCCCCGTCCCCGTCCCTGAGCCCGACTCCGGATTACGCAGCCCGGGCGGCGGCCGCGGAGGCCCGCCACGACGCGCTCTTCCCCGAGGTGGCCGCGGCGTGCGCCGGGAAGCCGACCGCCGTCCCGAGCCGGTCGGCCACGCCGGACGGCCTGCCCACGGACCCCGAGGCGCGCAAGTACGCGGAGAACCACGGGTACAAGCAGCAGGGCACTCTCACGCCCGCGGCCCAGTGCCGGGGCGACGCGCACGCCGCCCGGATCAAGGCGGCGCTGGGCGGCTCCGAGGGGAAGGGCGCGCCGCGGACGGCGCAGGAGCTCGGCGCGCTGCTGACCGGGATGGGCTACAAGCCGGAGCCCCCGGACGTGTACGCATCGAGCACGGGCAACCTGTCGTTCGTGCTGTCGATCCCGGAGAGCGGGCCGTGCGTGACGGGTCATCTGACCCCGCCGGTGAGCGTGAAGGCGCACGCCGTCTACGTGGAAGGCGGCTGCAACGAACCCCGCGGTGGCCACTGACCCGTCGGCCGGGCCTGCCGGCACACCGCTCAGGGCTGCCAGGCCGTCAGGAAGGACTCCGGCGACCACGAGCCCGAGAGGTCGGCGCAGAGCCACGTCGGGGCCGCCTCGCGGAAGGACTCCGGGGACAGGGATCCCGAGGACTCGGGCACGACGCCCAGCAGCGGGAGCCCTGAGGACGAGGGGAGGTCCGCCAGGTTGCAGCGGCAGGCCAGGTCCGGCTCCGCCGGCCAGCTGCCGATGACCACGCCCGGCGCCGCCAGGCCCCGCGCCCGGAGGGCCTCCGCCGTCAGCGTCGTGGAGTTGAGGGTTCCGAGGGCGGGCGGGGTGACCACCAGGACCGGGGCGTCGAGCAGGCGGGCGGCGTCGGCCAGGGTGTGACCGGCCTCGTCGAAGCGGACCAGCAGCCCGCCCGCCCCCTCCACCAGGACCAGGTCGTGGGAGCGGGACAGCTCCCGCGCCGCGTCCGCGATCTCCTGGGGGGAGAGCGTCGGCAGGCCCGCCCGGCGGGCCGCCGTGTCCGGGGCCAACGGTTCCGGATAGCGGGCCAGTTCCACCGCAGTGACCGAGGGCCCCGCGAGGCGGACCACCTCCGCAGCGTCGCCCGGAGCGCCGGGTTCCATGCCCGTCTGGGCCGGCTTCAGGACCGCCACCGAGCGGCCCGCCGCCACCGCGGACGCCGCGACCGCCGCCGTGACCACCGTCTTGCCGATCTCCGTGCCCGTGCCCGAGACCACCAGTACCGTCATGTCAGCCCTCCTGTGCCGCCGCGCACACCGCGCGGCAGATGCGTGCCACGTCGGCGTCGCCCGTGACGAACGGCGGCATCACGTAGATCAGGTCCCGGAAGGGGCGTACCCACACGCCCTCGCGGACCGCGGCCCGGGTCGCCGCGGCCACGTCGACCTCGTGCGTCAGCTGGACCACGCCGATCGCGCCCAGGACCCTTACGTCCCGCACACCGGGCAGCTCCCGGGCCGCAGCCAGGCCCTCCAGCAGGCCCGCCTCGATGCGCTTGACCTCGCGCTGCCAGTCCTGCCCGAGGAGCAGGTCGATCGAGGCCAGAGCCACGGCCGTGGCGAGCGGATTGCCCATGAAGGTGGGCCCGTGGGCCAGGATCGGGACGGCGCCAAGGGAGATGCCGTTCGCCACCCGCTCCGTGCACAAGGTGGCGGCCAGCGTGAGGTAGCCGCCGGTCAGGGACTTGCCGAGGCACATCACGTCAGGAGTGATCCCGGCGTGGTCCGCCGCGAACAGGGCGCCGGTGCGGCCGAAGCCCGTCGCGATCTCGTCCAGGATGAGCAGGACGTCGTACTCGTCGCACAGTTCGCGCATCACCCGCAGGTATCCGGGGTTGTGGAAGCGCATGCCGCCCGCGCCCTGCACCACCGGTTCCAGGATCACCGCGGCCAGCTCGTCCGCGTGCGCGGAGAGCAGGGAGCGCAGGTGGTCGACGTACGCGGGGTCCACGGGCGCGTCGAACCCGCTCGGCGGGACGTCCGCGAAGAGCTGCTGCGGAAGGATCCCCGACCAGAGCTCGTGCATGCCGCCCTCGGGGTCGCAGACGCCCATCGGCGTCCAGGTGTCCCCGTGATAGCCGCCGCGCCAGGTCAGCAGCCGGGTCTTGCCGGACCGGCCGATGGAACGCCAGTACTGCAGGCACATCTTCACCGCGACCTCGACCGAGACCGACCCCGAGTCGGCGAGGAAGACGTGCTCCAGGCCGGGCGGGGTGATCTCGACCAGCCGGGAGGCGAGGCGGACGGCGGGCTCGTGGGTGAGCCCGCCGAACATCACGTGTGACATGCGGCCGAGTTGGCCGGTCACGGCCTCGTTCAGCACCGGGTGGTTGTACCCGTGGATCGCCGACCACCACGAGGACATGCCGTCGACCAGCTCGTCCCGGCCCTGCGCGGGCTCGGCCAGCCGCAGCCGCACGCCCGAGGCGGAGGAGACCACGAGGGGCTCCTGCCGCCCGGGCATCGGACCGTACGGGTGCCAGACGTGCTGCCGGTCCAGCGCGAGCAGCTCGGCGGCCGGCAGCGGGTGGTGCTGATCAGGCATTGGGGGCGAGGTCCGTTCCCGCGCCCCGGCGGCGGACCGCCACCAGGTCCGAGCGGACCTCCCCGGCCGGAGCCTGGGCGGGCGCCCCGGCGGGCACGGGCGCCGGCGCCTCGGCCGCCGCCTGCGCGGGAACGGCCTCGTGGCCCGAGCAGCCGCCGCACGCCGAACCGCAGCCCGCCTCGGCCGCCGAGGACCCGCACGGGCTCTGACCCGCCGCGGCCCTGGCCGCCGCCAGCGCGTCGGCGCGGTGCGCCGGCAGGGTCGTCGTACCGGCGCCCTCCACCTCGAAACCAGCGTCCGCGATCATGTCGAGGTCGGCCTGGCCGGCCTGGCCCTCACTGGTGAGGTAGTCGCCGAGGAAGATGGAGTTGGCGATGTTCAGCGCGAGCGGCTGCATCGAGCGCAGGTGCACCTCGCGGCCGCCGGCGATCCGGACCTCCACGTCGGGGCAGACGAACCGGACCATCGCCAGGATCCGCAGGCAGCGCTGCGGGGTGAGGTTCCACTCCTTGGCCAGCGGGGTGCCCTCGAAGGGGATCAGGAAGTTGACCGGCACCGAGTCCGAGTCCAGCTCGCGCAGCGAGTAGACGACGTCGACCAGGTCCTCGTCGCTCTCGCCCATGCCCGCGATCAGACCGGAGCAGGCCGACAGGCCCGCCGCGTGCGCCTTTTGCACCGTGTCGACACGGTCCGCGTAGGTATGGGTCTTGGTGATCTGGCCGTACGTGGCCTCGGAGGTGTTGAGGTTGTGGTTGTAGGCATCGGCACCCGCGTCCTTCAGACGCTCCGCCTGGCCGTCCGACAGCAGACCCAGGCAGGCGCAGACCTCGACGCCCTCGTTCTGCTCCTTGATCGCCTCGATCGTCTTGCCGACCCGGTCCACGTCCCGGTCCGTCGGGCCGCGCCCGCTCGCCACCA
The DNA here is from genome assembly GCF_042890485.1 of Streptomyces sp. NPDC002181. Taxonomy (NCBI): domain Bacteria; kingdom Bacillati; phylum Actinomycetota; class Actinomycetes; order Kitasatosporales; family Streptomycetaceae; genus Streptomyces; species Streptomyces sp. NPDC002181. Next base: position 83,449 of record NZ_JBIASC010000015.1, read on the forward strand.
GACACACGCGCTTCGCGCCGCCCGCGACACCGGCCGCGGCGGCCTGCGAGGCCTCGTCCGGCTTGAGCCACGTGTACTTGAGGATCTCCGCCTTCGATCCCAGTCGCTGGGAGCAGTAGGAGCAGTCTTCGGGGCAGAGGCCCGATTTCAGGTTGACCAGGTAGTTCAGCTTGACCCGACGCCCGAACCACTGGCGGCGCACCTTGCCGGCCGCGGCCACCACGTCGAGCAGTTCGTCGTCAGAGGTCGCCAGTACGGCGAGCGCCTCTTCGCGGGTCGGCAGCTCGCGCCGCAGCCCCTTGTCCACCAGGGTGTTCAGCAGGTCCATGACGCCGATCCTGGACTACACGAGCACTCCCGGCCAAGGAGAGATCGCACAACATGGCCGGAACGGAGTGTGTGGATCGCCACACCTGGCACTCAAGTGGCGGCCGTTAGGGTCAGGCAGGTCTGTGGACTGCCGACAAAAAACGAGGACCCGCCGATGAGCCAGCACAGCCCCGAGCCCGATGACGTGTTCGCCTGGATCGACGACGCGGAGCGGGCCCGTGAGCAGGCCGGACTCGTCCGGACGCTGCGCCCCCGCCCGGCCGCCTCGCCGCTGCTGGACCTCGCGAGCAACGACTACCTCGGTCTGTCCCGCCACCCGGAGACCGTACGCGGCGCGCGCGAGGCCGCCGAACGGTGGGGGGCGGGGGCCACTGGATCACGCCTGGTGACCGGTACGACCGAGCTTCATGCGGAGCTTGAGCGCGAGCTCGCGGAGTTCTGCGGATTCGAGGCCGCGCTCGTCCTGTCCTCCGGGTACGCCGCCAACCTGGCGGCCGTCACCGCGCTCAGCGACCGCGGCACCCTCGTCGTGTCCGACGCCGGCAACCACGCCTCTATCGTCGACGGCTGCCGGCTCTCGCGCGCCGCGGTCGAGGTGGTCCCGCACTTCGATCCGGAGGCCGCGCGCAAGACGCTCGGCACGCACGAGGGCCGCGCGCTGCTGGTCAGCGACTCGGTGTTCTCCGTGGACGGGGACGCCGCCCCGCTCGCCGCGTACGCCGCCGCCTGCCGGGAGGGGGGCGCGGCCCTGGTCGTGGACGACGCGCACGGGCTGGGCGTCCTGGGGGAGGGCGGCCGAGGAGCCCTGCACGCCGCCGGACTCGCGGGCGCGCCCGGTGTGGTCGCCACCCTCACGCTCTCGAAGTCCCTGGGCAGCCAGGGCGGGGCCGTGCTCGGTCCGGCCAAGGTGATCCGGCACCTGGTCAACACGGCCCGGACCTTCATCTTCGACACCGGGCTGGCACCGGCCGCCGCGGGTGCGGCGCTGGCGAGCCTGCGCCTGCTCCGGCGGGAGCCGGAGCGCGCCGGCCGGGCCCGCGAGGTGGCCGACCGGCTGTACGGGCGGCTCACCGCGTCCGGCCTGACCGCGGCCCGGCCGGACGCGGCCGTGGTGTCGGTACGGGCCCCGTCGGCTTCGGCGGCACTGCGCTGGGCCGCCGACTGCCGCGAGGCAGGTCTGTCCGTGGGGTGCTTCCGTCCGCCGTCGGTGCCGGACGGCATCTCCCGGCTGCGGCTGACCGCACGGGCCGATCTCACGGGGGACGAGATCGACCGGGCCGTCGAGACGATCCTGAAGACCGCCCCGGCCGGAGCCACGGACTGCTAGGGCCTCACGCGAGCACGTCCGCGTCCGCCCGTACGGCTGCGAGGAAGCCGTCCCAGGCCGGCCCGGTGAAGAGCAGGGCCGGGCCGTCCGTCCGCTTCGAGTCGCGGACGGCCAGCAGGCCGCCGCCACCGAGCACGGCGGTTTCCACGCAGTTGTTCATTCCGGTGCTGCGGCTGCTCCGCCGCCACCGCGCGCTGATCAGAAGTCCGCTGGTGGAGAGGGGGGTTGCGGACACGGGGGTGCCTCCTTACGCGTCGTCAGCGAGTGAGCTGATGAGATCCGACGAGTCCTGGGGCGGTAGGGCGTGCGCCTGGATGGTGCGGAATGCGGCGCTGTACGCCTCTAGGTCTTCCTTCCGCTCCAGGTAGAGGCTACTCGTCAAATGGTCGAGTACCACCACATCCAGATCGGCGATGTTCGGAAATGAGAAGATCACGAACGGTCCTGTGAGGCCGAGATGACCCCCCACGCTGAACGGCAGTACCTGCAAACGCACTTGCGGCAACCGGGCCACCTGCACCAGATGCCGCAACTGCGCCGCCATCACCCCGGGCCCGCCGATCTGCCGCCGCAGCACCGCCTCGTCCAGCACGGCGCTCAGCTCCAGCGGCGGAGCGGCCCGCAGCACCGACTGCCGGGCCAGCCGTACGTCGACCAGCGCGTCCACCTTGGGTTCCGGCAGCCCGCCCAGCGCGGCCCGGGTCACCGCCCGCGCGTAATCCGGGGTCTGCAACAGGCCCGGCACCACCGAGAGCTCGACCGTACGGGCCGAACGGGCGCTCGCCTCCAGGCTGATGAAGTCCCGGTACTCCTGGGGCAGGAGGCCCCGGTAGTCGTGCCACCACTGGCGGCCGCGCCCGGCCTCGCCGCCGCCCGGCCCGGGTCCCGCCGCCGAGGCCGACAGGGCCTCCAGCAGCGCCCGCTGCTCGGGGCTGACCACCTTCGCGTACACATCGAGGAGGAGGCGGATGTCCTCCGGTTTCACGCCACTGCGCCCTGTCTCGATGCGGCTGATTTTCGACTGGTGCCATCCCGCGATCCGGGCGGCCTCACCACTGGTGAGTCCGGTCCGGTCGCGCAGGGCGCGCAGTTCCTCGCCGAGCTTGCGCCGACGCACCGCGGGACCGTGCTGCATACCCGCCTCCTTCCACCGGCACAGCTCGCACCAGTCTGCCGTCCAAATACGCTCTTCCGTAGCAGAGTTCACTGCATTGAGCGACAGATATATGCATATCTTGGGGGAACGGCCGCGCCGACGGGACGATGGGTGGCACTCTGGCGTCCAGCACAGATCCGGGGCGGTTCGCCCCGGTGGGAAAGGGACCGTCGCCATGGCAGACCTCCAGGAAGCATCCGTCACCCTGCCGAGCGATCCCGCCTCGGTCGCCACCGCCCGCCGCTACGTCGCGGAGGTGCTCGGTGAATGGGGACTGCCCGACGAGGCCGACACCGCCGACAGCGTGCGGCTGATCGTCTCGGAGCTCGCCACCAACGCCGTCCAGCACACGTTCGGCCAGTCGCCCACCTTCACCGTCGACGTCCGCCTGGAGCGCGGGGAGTGGCTGCGCGTCGGCGTGACCGACAGTCACCCGCGCTGGCCGAGGCGCCTCCCGGCCGCCGTCCAGCAGGACAACGGCCGGGGCATGGTCATCATCCGCTGGCTCACCGCCGAAGCGGGCGGCCGGCTCTCGGTCAGCCCCACCGAGGATGGCGGCAAGACCGTCTGGATCGCCCTTCCCTGGCCTGTCGGGGCTCCCGCGAAGAGCGTCTCCGGCTGTTGACGCGGGCTCAGCCCTGCCCGCGCTCCGCGGCTCCGCGCTCGATGCACAGCTCGTTGCCCTCCGGGTCGGCGAGGACCACCCAGCCGAGGCCGTCCTCCCGGCGCCGGTCGTCCACCAGCTTCGCCCCGAGCCCGACCAGCCGCTCGACCATCTCGTCCCGCGTACCGCTCGGCGGCTGGATGTCCAGGTGGACGCGGTTCTTCAGGGACTTGGCGTCCGGCACCCGGATGAACAGCAGGCCCGGCACCCCGGGCTGCCCCGGGTCCAGCAGGACCTCCTCGTCCCCCTCGACGTCGTCCGGGTGGATCGGGAAGCCGGTCACCTCGGACCAGAACCCGGCCGTCCTGTAGGGGTCGAGGGCGTCGAAGGTGATGTGCCGTACGGGGTTCGCGAACATGCGTCTCCTCATGGGTGGCCGTATACGGAACCGTCCCCGGGCGGACCGGGAGTAGAAGCCCCGGAGTTGAACCGGGTGCTTCCCCGAAACGTGGGTTAACGCGGCGGAAAAGCGCGGCGCCTAGCGTGGCGGGCACGACGTTCCGTCAATGATCACCCATCCTTCGGCAAAGCGCCGGTGGTCGGGGCGGAAAGCCTTCCCCCGCATTGGGCAAGAGACGCTTGGCTCGGATATGTGCAGGTCAACAAAGTGTTGAAGGCAGCTAGGGTCGGCCCGGCGCGACGCTGATCTGGTCCCGGAAACTTGGTGATACGAGTGCAACTGACACCGCACGAGCAGGAACGGCTGCTCATCCACGTGGCCGCGGACGTGGCCGAGAAGCGCAAGGCGCGCGGCGTCCTCCTCAACCACCCCGAGGCGGTCGCCCTGATCACCTCGCACATCCTCGAAGGGGCCCGCGACGGGCGGACCGTGGCCGAGCTCATGGCTTCGGGCCGCACCGTGCTCGGGCGCGCCGACGTGATGGAGGGGATCCCCGAGATGATCCACGACGTCCAGGTCGAGGCGACCTTCCCGGACGGAACCAAGCTCGTCACCGTCCACGACCCGATCGTCTGAAGGGGAGAACCCGCATGATCCCCGGCGAAATCGTCCACGGGGACGGCCCGGTGCGCCTCAACGAGGGCAGGCCCGTCACCCGCCTCACCGTGCTCAACGCAGCCGACCGGCCCGTCCAGGTCGGCTCCCACTACCACTTCGCCGAGGCCAACCCCGGCCTCGACTTCGACCGCGCGGCCGCCCGCGGACTGCGGCTCAACATCGCCGCCGGCACCGCCGTGCGCTTCGAGCCGGGCATCCCGGTCGCGGTGGAACTCGTACCGCTCGGCGGGCTGCGCACCGTACCGGGCCTGCGCGGGGAAATTGGGGGGCCGCTCGATGGCTGAGCTCGACCGGCGTGCGTACGCCGACCTCTTCGGGCCGACCGCGGGCGACCGCATCCGGCTCGCCGACACCGACCTCTTCGTCGAGATCGAGCAGGACCTCAGCGGCGGACCCGGACGCTCCGGCGACGAGGCCGTGTTCGGCGGCGGCAAGGTGATCCGCGAGTCGATGGGGCAGGCCCGCACCACACGCGCCGAGGGCGCCCCCGACACCGTGATCACCGGGGTCGTCGTCCTCGACCACTGGGGCATCGTCAAGGCCGACGTCGGCATCCGCGACGGCCGGGTCTGCGGCATCGGGAAGGCCGGCAACCCCGACACCATGGACGGGGTGGACCCCGCACTCGTGATCGGCCCCGAGACCGAGATCATCGCGGGCAACGGGAAGATCGTCACGGCGGGCGCCATCGACGCCCACGTGCACTTCATCTCGCCGACCGTCATCGACGAGGCCCTCGCCTCCGGCATCACCACCCTCGTCGGCGGCGGCACCGGCCCCGCCGAGGGCAGCAAGGCCACCACCGTCACCCCCGGACCCTGGCACCTCGCCCGGATGTTCGCGGCCCTGGAGTCCTACCCCGTCAACATCGGCCTGCTGGGCAAGGGCAACACCATGTCCCGCGAGGCCATGCACTCGCAGCTGCGCGGGGGCGCCCTCGGGTTCAAGATCCACGAGGACTGGGGGGCCACCCCCGCCGTCATCGACGCGTGCCTCGGCGTCTGCGACGAGACCGGCGCCCAGGTCGCCATCCACACCGACACCCTCAACGAGGCCGGATTCGTCGGGGACACCCTCGCCGCCATCGCCGGGCGGACGATCCACTCGTACCACACCGAGGGTGCGGGCGGCGGGCACGCACCCGACATCATCACCGTGGTCTCCGAGCCCAACATCCTGCCCAGCTCCACCAACCCGACCCGGCCGCACACCGTCAACACCATCGAGGAACACCTCGACATGCTGATGGTCTGCCACCACCTCAACCCGGCCGTCCCCGAGGACCTGGCCTTCGCCGAGTCCCGGATCCGGCCCTCGACCATCGCCGCCGAGGACGTCCTGCACGACCTCGGCGCGATCTCCATCATCTCCTCCGACTCCCAGGCCATGGGCCGCGTCGGCGAGGTGGTGATGCGCACCTGGCAGACCGCCCACGTGATGAAGAAGCGGCGCGGATTCCTGCCCGGCGACGGACCTGCCGACAACCACCGCGCCCGCCGGTACGTCGCCAAGTACACGATCAACCCCGCCGTGGCCCAGGGACTCGCTCGGGAGATCGGTTCGGTGGAGACCGGAAAGCTCGCCGACCTCGTGCTGTGGGCGCCCGCCTTCTTCGGGGTCAAGCCCGAACTGGTCATCAAGGGCGGCCAGATCGCCTACGCGCAGATGGGCGACGCCAACGCTTCCATCCCGACCCCGCAGCCGGTGCTGCCCCGCCCGATGTTCGGCAGCCACGGCCGGGCCCCCGCGCTGAACTCGGTCAACTTCACCGCGCAGGCCGCCCTCGACGACGCGCTGCCCGAACGGCTCGGCCTCGGCAAGCGGTTCGTGGCCATCGAGAGCACCCGCAAGGTGGCCAAGACGGACATGCGCAACAACGAGGCCATGCCGCGGGTCGAGGTCGACTCCGACACCTTCACCGTCACCATCGACGGCGAGGTGGTGGAGCCCGCGCCCGCCGCGGAACTGCCCATGGCCCAGAGATACTTCCTCTTCTGACATGGGACCGCTACCGACGGGCGCCGCCCCATGAGCCTCGCCGCCCTGCTCGTCCTCGCCGACGGACGGTTCCCCGCCGGGGGGCACGCCCACTCCGGCGGGGCCGAGGCCGCCTGCAAGGCCGGCCGCATCCACGATGCCGCCACCCTGGAGGAGTTCTGCCGCGGCCGGCTCCACACCGCCGGACTCACCGCCGCCGCACTCGCCGCGGCCGCGGCCCTGGGCCTCGACCCGGCGGTCCTCGACGCCGCGGCCGACGCCCGTACGCCCTCGCCGGCGCTGCGCACCGCGGCCCGGCGGCTGGGCCGCCAGCTGCTGCGCGCCGCCCGGGCCACCTGGCCCGCCGCCGAACTCGACGCGCTCGCCGCGGCCTTCCCGAGGGGTGCGCACCAGCCGGTGGTGCTCGGGCTGACCGCCCGGGCGGCCGGGCTCGGGCCGCTGGAGGCCGCGCACGTGGCGGCGTACGAGAGCGTGAGCGGACCGGCGACGGCGACGGTACGGCTCCTCGGCCTGGACCCCTTCCGGGCGAGCGGGGTCCTGGCCCGCCTCGCCCCCGAGCTCGACGCCGTCTCGGCCCGGGCCGCGCGGGCCGCGGACCGGGCCCGCCGGGAAGGCCCGGACGCCCTGCCCGCGGCCTCCTCGCCGCTGCTCGACATCGCGGCGCAGGCCCATGCCGACTGGCCGGTACGGCTGTTCGCCTCCTGACCGGCCCTTCCCCCGCCCCTTTCGACCACCTCCACGACCGGAGACCCCCATGCACCTCGACCACGGCGTGACCTACCCCCAGCGCCACACCCACAGCGCCGAGCCGGTACGGGCGGACGGTTCGCGCCGCGCCCTGCGCATCGGCCTCGGCGGACCCGTCGGTTCCGGCAAGACCGCCACCGTCGCCGCGCTCTGCCGCGCCCTGCGCGCCGAGCTGTCCATGGCCGTCGTCACCAACGACATCTACACGCGCGAGGACGCCGAGTTCCTGCTCCGCGAGGCGGTCCTGCCGCCCGAGCGGATCAGCGCGGTGGAGACCGGCGCCTGCCCGCACACCGCCATCCGCGACGACATCTCCGCCAACCTGGAGGCGGTGGAGGAGCTGGAGGAGACGGTCGGTCCGCTCGACCTGATCCTCGTCGAGTCCGGCGGCGACAACCTCACCGCCACCTTCTCCCGCGGCCTCGTCGACGCCCAGATCTTCGTCATCGACGTGGCGGGCGGCGACGACATCCCCCGCAAGGGCGGCCCCGGGGTCACCACCGCCGACCTGCTCGTCGTCAACAAGACCGACCTCGCTCCCCACGTGGGCTCCGACCTGGACCGGATGGCCCGCGACGCCGCCGAGCAGCGCGGCGAACTCCCGGTCGCCTTCCAGTCGCTGCGCGGCGCCGAGGGCGTGGCCCCGGTGGCCGCGTGGGTGCGCGAGCGGATCGCCGCCTGGGCCGCGCGGTGAGTCTTACGGTGGCCGGCGCGCCTCCCGCCGCCCTGCCGGCCCCGGCTCCGCCCGGCCCGGTCCGGCCGGCCCCGCCCGAGCCCGCCACGACGCCGGCCGGGGTCCGGGCCACCGCCCGGATCGCCGCGGTCGCCGACGGCCGCGGCACGACCGCCCTGCCCCTGCTGGCCGGCGAAGGACCGCTCGCGCTGCGCCGCACCCGGGGCGCGGGAGCGGAGGCCGGCGTGATGCTGGTCGGCGCGATGAGCGCCCCGCTCGGCGGGGACCACCTCACCGTGGAGGCCGCCGCCGGTCCCGGAGCCCGGTTCGCCCTGGGCTCCGCGGCCGCCACCCTCGCGCTGCCCGGCCGCGGCGGTGAGCCCGCGCGCTACGACGTACGGCTGACCCTGGCCGAGGACTCGGCGGTGCGGTGGCTGCCGGAGCCGCTGGTCTCCGTACGCGGCAGTGACCTGCGGGTGCGCACCCGCGCCGAACTCGCCCCGACGGCCCGGCTGCTGCTGCGCGAGGAGCAGGTGCTGGGCCGGTCGGGGGAGGAGCCGGGCCTGCTGCGCAGCCGGCTCACCGTGACCCGGGGCGGGATCCCGCTGCTGGACCAGGAGCTGGCCTGCGGACCGGGCGCGCCCGGCGGCTGGGACGGCCCGGCGGGGCTCGCCGGCCACCGGACGCTCGGTCAGCTCCTGGTCGTGGACCCGGCGTTCGCCGCATCGCCGCCGGCCGCCGCCGTACTCGGGGAGTTCGCGGCCGTCACTCCGCTGGCGGGTCCCGCCGTCCTCGTGACGGCGCTGGCGCCGGACGCCTTGCGGCTGCGCGAGGTACTCGACGCGGCGTGTCGCACGTATGGCTGGTAACGGCTGAGCCAACCTGGGAGGAATGGGACTCCGCTCAGCGGTACACGCCTTTCCGGTTATCGGGTTGGCAAAGAACGCGACCTTGCTCTGTTGTCAGGTGTAGGTCAGGCGAAAGGATCCCCCTGTTCGACCGACCGACCCGACCGACCCGGCCTTCTCCGGGCCGGTCCGACGCAGGGGGAACAACCACGTGATACGCACTGCAGCGCTGGGGAGCGCTGCCACTCTGATCACCGGAGCACTGGCCGCGGGCCTGCTGCTGGCCACGCCGGCAGCCGCGGCTCCGTCCGGACAGAACAGCGGGTTCCCGGAGGCGCTGGGCGTCCAGCTGGCCGCCGCCCGCGCCGCCGCCACCGGGGTCGAGTGGAAGGCTTGCCCCGCCGACTGGGGCTTCGAGGCCCCGATCCAGTGCGGCTGGGTCAAGGTCCCGCTGGACTACTCCAAGCCGTTCGGCAAGACCATCGACCTCGCGGTCGACCGGATCGGCAGCACCGGCACCAAGGAGGAGCGCCAGGGCGCGCTCGTCTACAACCCGGGCGGCCCCGGCGGCTCCGGCATGCGCTTCCCGCGCCGGGTCACCACCAAGAGCCCGCTGTGGGTCAACACCTCCAAGGCGTACGACTTCGTGGGCTTCGACCCGCGCGGTGTCGGCCACTCCGCCCCGATCTCCTGCATCGACCCGCAGGAGTTCGTCAAGGCTCCCAAGGCCGACCCGGTCCCGTCGGGCGAGGCGGACAAGCGCGCCCAGCGCAAGCTGGCCGCCGAGTACGCGGACGGCTGCAAGGAGCGCAGCGGCGAGATGCTGCCGCACATGACCACCCCGAACACCGCGCGCGACCTGGACGTCATCCGGGCCGCGCTCGGCGAGAAGAAGCTGAACTACCTCGGCGTCTCCTACGGCACCTACCTCGGCGGCGTCTACGCGACGCTGTTCCCGACCCACGTGCGCCGCATGATCGTCGACAGCGTGGTCAACCCGGACACGGACAACATCTGGTACGAGGCCAACCTCGGCCAGGACGTGGCCTTCCAGATGCGCTGGAACGACTGGCAGGACTGGGTCGCCAAGAACGACGGCGTCTTCCACCTCGGCGACACCCGCGCCAAGGTCGAGGCCAAGTGGCAGGAGCTGCGCGCCAAGGCCAAGGCCCACCCGCTGGGCGGGGTCGTCGGCCCGAACGAGCTCATCGGCTTCTTCCAGGGCGCCCCGTACTACGACTCCTCGTGGGTCCCGGTCGCGCAGGCGTTCAGCGCCTGGGCCGCCGGTGACGAGAAGCCGCTGATCGAGGCGATCTCCCCGGACATGTCGGACACCGCGGGCAACGCCGCGTCCGAGAACAGCAACGCCGTCTACACTGCGGTCGAGTGCGCCGACGCCAAGTGGCCGACCAGCTGGGCCAAGTGGGACCGGGACAACTCCAAGCTGCACGAGAAGTACCCGTTCCTGACCTGGTCCAACGCGTGGATGAACCTGCCCTGCGCGACCTGGAAGGCCAAGCAGAGCAACCCGATCGAGGTCGGTGCCAAGCGCGGTCTGCCGCCGGTCCTGATCGTCCAGTCGGAGCGTGACGCGGCCACGCCGTACGAGGGTGGCGTCGAGCTCCACCGCCGCCTGGCCGGCTCGCGTCTGATCACCGAGCAGAACGCCGGCTCGCACGGTGTCACCAGCCTGGTGAACCCCTGCATCAACACCCGGGTGGACGCCTACCTGCTGACCGGCAAGGTCGACGCCAAGGACGTGAAGTGCGGTCCGCACGCCACTCCGGTCCCCCCGGCTCCGGCCGCCGCCCGCTCCCTGGAGAAGGCTCCGGCCTCGGCGCTTCCGGCGCTTGAGGAGCTGCCCGCCGTCCGCTAGGACGGCAGGCGCCCGAGCTCGGCCGGGAATGTGCGGGAGAAGGCTCAGCGCGTCTTGCGCCGGGCCTTCTTCCGCGCTTCCTCCTCTTCGGCCTTGACCTCGGCGGCGTACCGGTCGACGTACTCCTGGCCGGACAGGCCGAGGACCGCGTACATGATCTCGTCGGTCACGGCCCGCAGGACGGCCCGTTCGCGCTCCATGCCGGCGTAGCGGGAGAACTCCAGCGGCTTGCCGAAGCGGATGGTCACGCGCCGGATGTTCGGGATCTTCTGCCCCGGCGGCTGGATCTCGAAGGTCCCGACCATCGCGCACGGTACGACGGGCACCCCGGCCCCGAGCGCCATCGCGGCCACGCCCACCTTGCCCTTGTAGAGCCGCCCGTCGTGGGAGCGGGTGCCCTCCGGGTAGATGCCCAGCAGCTCGCCCTTGGCCAGTACCCCGAGCCCCTCGCGCAGTGCGGCCTGCCCGGCGTCCTTGCCGGAGCGGTCCACCGGGATCTGCCCGGCGCTGCGGAAGAAGAACGCGGTCAGCTTCCCCTTCACCCCGGGTCCGGTGAAGTACTCGGCCTTCGCGAGGAAGGTGATCCGGCGCCCCAGGATCGCGGGCATCAGGAAGTGGTCGGAGAACGACAGGTGGTTGCCCGCGATGATCGCGGCCCCCTCCTCGGGGATGTTCTCCAGTCCCTCGATGCGCGGCCGGAACAGCAGCCGGAGCAGCGGACCGAGCAGCACGTGCTTGAGCAAGTGGTAGAACACCGGGGCATTTTCCCTTCACCTGGGGGTCAGGTCAGTGTGCCGGACACGGTGCCAGATGGGCATGGCGAACCAGAATCCCACCAGCCAGCACAGGATGACCGCGGCCAGCAGCCCGGCCTGGGACAGGCTCAGGACCAGGCTGAGAACCAGCAGTACGGCCGCCGACATCGCCAGCATCAGCGCGGTGACGTAGACGGCCCGGTCGGCCGTCGCGAGGACGGCGAAGCGCGGGGTCACGGCCACGGCCATGAGGAATCCGAGCAGGAACTGCACCGCGGTCTGGGCGATGCGCACCTCTTGGAGGATCTCGGCGTAGGCCTTGCAGGCGGCCTCGTCCTCTCCGGATCCGGCGTATGGAACGCCGTCGGTGCCGTGGGACATGGGATCCTCCAGGCCGTGGGGGTTGGCGTCACATGGAACGTCCTTGCCTGACTTCCGTTGCCTAATAGAACGGACGGCGTCGCCGGGGGTTCATGTGAGGGCCGGTCGGAACCGGCCAAAGCGGCCGGGCCTGGGGAGGGACGCCTGCGGCGCGGGGGCGGGAGGATCGGACGGTGCGCGCGGGCGCCGGTTCAGGTTTTGCGGGAGGCTGCCATGCCGGCGGTCAGCAGGCCGAGAACGACCCAGCCGAACCACAGCCAGCCGTTGCTGCCGAGGGCCACGGAGTACGTGGCGACGGCCACCAGAGCGGCGAAGGTCATGACGGCCATCGCCTTAACGGATCCGGTCATGCCCCATGGTCGCGCGCGAAGGTGCCGGCGCGCTACTGGCCACGCGCTTGGAGTGAGGCGAGATAGGAGTTGTACGCCTCCAGCTCCTGGTCGCCGTCGCGGTCCGCGGCCCGGTCCGCGCGCTTCGCCGCCCGCTGCTCGGAGTGGTACCACTGGTAGACCAGCGCGATCAGGACCAGTACGGACGGGATCTCGCTGAACGCCCAGGCGATGCCGCCGCCCCACTGCTGGTCGAGCAGCGGGTCGATGCCGAGGGAGGCCGGCGGGTTCGCGTACGTCTTGATCATCGGCTCGCTCGCCATCATCAGCGCGATGCCGAAGAAGGCGTGGAACGGCATGCCGGCGAAGAGCTCCAGCATGCGCATCACGTAGCCGGGGCGGTGCGGGCCCGGGTCCACGCCCATGATCGGCCAGAAGAAGACCAGGCCGACGGCCAGGAAGTGCACCATCATGCCGATGTGCCCGGCCTTGCTCTCCATCAGGAAGTCGAAGATCGGGGTGAAGTAGAGGGCGTAGAGGCTGGCGATGAACAGGGGGATCGTGAACACCGGGTGGGTGATCACCTTCATGTACCGGCTGTGCAGCAGCATCAGCAGCAGCTCACGCGGACCCTTGTGGCCGCGGGCGGCGGGCGGCAGCGCGCGCAGCGCCAGCGTCACCGGTGCGCCCAGCAGGAGCAGGATCGGGGAGAGCATGCTGATGACCATGTGCTGGATCATGTGCACGCTGAACATGACCATGCCGTAGTCGTTCAGCTTGGTGCACATCACCAGGGCGACGCTCAGCACGCCGGCGGTGAAGGCGATGGTCCGGCCCAGCGGCCAGGCGTCCCCGCGCCGGCGCAGCCGCACCACGCCCCACAGGTACAGGCCGAGGCCCACCAGCGAGCCGATCAGGAAGAACGCGTCGAAGGAGAATTCCAGCCCGCGCCCGAGAGTGAACGGTGGCAGGTCCATGTTCATGTCCATGCCGTGCCCGCTGTGATCCATCTGTTCACTCCCTTGACCTGTGATGCCCCACCACAGTAGTGCCGCCCCCGTGCGCGATCGCGTCCGGGGGCGGCAACTACGGGATATCGGACCAGAAGGGGGGAAACATCACAGAACGTTCTGGGCCTCGGAGTACCGCTCCTCCGGGACCGTCTTCAGGGTCTGCACGGCGTCGGCGAGCGGGACCATCTCGATCTCCGTGCCGCGCAGCGCGGTCAGCATCCCGAACTCGCCGCGGTGCGCCGCCTCGACCGCGTGCCAGCCGAAGCGGGTGGCAAGGACCCGGTCGTACGCGGTCGGCGTACCGCCGCGCTGGACGTGGCCCAGGATGACCGGACGGGCCTCCTTGCCCAGGCGCCGCTCCAGCTCGACCGCGAGCAGGTTGCCGATGCCGGCGAAGCGCTCGTGCCCGTACTGGTCGGTGCCGCCCTCCTGGAAGTCCATGGAGCCGGCGCGCGGCTTGGCGCCCTCGGCGACGACGACGATCGCGAACCGCTTGCCCGCCGAGAAGCGCTCGCCGACGATCGCCGTCAGTTCGCCGATGTCGAAGGGGCGCTCCGGGACGACGATGGCGTGCGCGCCGGCGGCCATGCCCGAGTGCAGGGCGATCCAGCCGGTGTGGCGGCCCATGACCTCCACCACCATCACGCGCTGGTGGGACTCGGCGGTGGTCTTCAGCCGGTCCAGGGCCTCGGTGGCGACCCCGACGGCGGTGTCGAACCCGAACGTGACGTCCGTCGAGGCGATGTCGTTGTCGATGGTCTTCGGCACGCCCACGATCGGCAGGCCGGCCTGCGAGAGCAGGTTCGCGGCCTTCAGGGTGCCCTCGCCGCCGATCGGGATGATGGCGTCGAGGCCGAGGTCGGCCACGTGGCCGCGGGCCCGCTCCACGCCGTCGCGCAGGTGCGCGGGCTGCACCCGCGAGGAGCCCAGGATCGTGCCGCCGCGGGCCAGGATGCCGGCGACGGCATCGAGGTCCAGCTTGCGGTAGTCGCACTCCAGCAGGCCGCGCCAGCCGTCGTGGAAGCCGATGACCTCGTCGCCGTGGTCGACGACGGCGCGGTGGACGACGGAGCGGATGACCGCATTGAGGCCGGGGCAGTCGCCGCCGGAAGTGAGCACACCAATGCGCATGGCAGGAAGACCTTTGCAACGTGGGCCGACGACCGGACCACGTCGTCCGGTTGGAACTACGGCCACCCTACAAGCGGTGGAGAGGTGGACTGAACCATCCTCCACATGCTGGTCATACTCGTCGTACGAAACCACGTCGGCCCGGTTCCCCCAAGGGAAAACCGGGCCGAACACATGATGGCGGGGCCGCCCCGATGAGCGGTCCGCGCGGTGCTACGCGGGCTGCGTGGCCGCCGCGATGCGCTCCGCGCGCAGCGCCTCGTACCAGCGGTCGTCGATGGGCGGCAGCGCGTTCACGTCGAGGGCCAGCTTCAGCAGCAGGTCCGCGATCTGCGGGTTGCGGGCCATCACGGGGCCGTGCATGTAGGTGCCGAAGACGGTGTCGTTGTAGGCGCCCTCGGTGCCGTCGCCCGTGCCGTTGCCGCGGCCCAGCCGGGTGCGGGCGAAGGGCCGCGCGGTCGGACCGAGGTGGGTGACGCCCTGGTGGTTCTCGAAGCCCGTCAGCTGGGGCAGGTTCAGGCGCGGGTCGATGTCCGCGAGGACGTCGCCGACGCACCGCTCGCCCTCGCCGCGCACGGTCACCACGTCCAGCAGGCCGAGGCCCTCCTGGCGTTCGCCCATGTCGTTGACGAACTCGTTGCCGAGGATCTGGTAGCCGGCGCAGACGGAGAAGACGATCGCCCCGTTCGAGACGGCCCGCTCCAGACCGCCGTCGCGCAGCAGGCGCTCCGCGGCGAGCCGCTGCGGGCGGTCCTCACCGCCGCCGATCAGGTAGATGTCGCCCGAGGTGGGGATGGGCTGGTCGCTGCGCACGTCCACGCGCTGCACGTCCAGGCCGCGCTGGCGCGCCCGGCGCTCCACCACGAGGGCGTTGCCCTGGTCTCCGTACGTGCTCAGCAGGTCGGGGTAGACCCACACCAGACGCAGGCTGTTGTCGCTCATGCTCTTGTCCTCTGCGGTTCAGGTGAGAGTTCTAGTTGCCGACGCGGCGGCGCACGTCCTGGAAGGCGGTGTAGTTGGCGATCAGCTCGATCTGCCCGGGCGGCGCCAGCTGCACGGCCTCGTCGAGGGTCTCGCACACGCGGAAGTCCAGGCCCGCGACCTCAAGGCGGACCGCGAGGTCCAGCTTGCGGTCGCCGATCACGAAGATCGGGTGCCCGGCCAGGCGCGGGTAGTCCACGTCCCACAGCCAGGAGGTGTCTGTGCCGTCGGCGCCGCGCGCGTTCACCGAGAGGATCACCGGGGTCGGCGGCGGGTCGATCAGCGAAAACGTTTCGAGCCAGCCCGCCGGGTTCTTCGCGAGCAGCAGGCGCAGCTCACGGCCCTGGAAGGTGATGACGTCGTAGCGGCCGGCTACGGCCTGCACCTGGTACATCCGCTCCAGCGCGACCTGCGGCGGGACGCCGAAGACGGCGGCCACGGCGGCCGAGGTGGCGGCGTTCGCCTTGTTGGCGCGGCCGGGCAGCTGGAGGTGGATCGGCCAGGCCGAGCCGTGCGGGTCGAGGACGTGGTCCCCGGACAGCACCCAGCTCGGGGTGGGGCGCCGGAATCCGCACTCGCCGCAGAACCAGTCGTCGCCGGGGCGCTGCATGACGCCACCGCAGGAGGGGCACGACCAGGCGTCGTCCTTCCACTCCTGGCCCGCGGCGACCCACACCACGTTCTGCGAGGAGGAGGCCGACCACACGATGAGCGGGTCGTCGCAGTTGGCGACGATGACGGCCTTGGAGCCCTGGAGGCCCTCGCGCCACTTCTCCGCGAGCATGCGGGTCTCGGCGGCGCGGTCCAGCTGGTCGCGGGAGAGGTTCAGCAGGGCGATCACCTTGGGGGTGACGTCCCGGGCCACTCCGGCGAGGTACTTCTCGTCCACCTCGATCACGCCGTACTTGGCGTCCGAGCCGCCCGCGAGGGCGGAGGTGATGCCGGCCGGCATGTTCGCGCCGAGGGCGTTGGAGACGACGGGACCGCTGGCCCGCAGGGCCTCGGCGATCAGCCGGGTCGTCGTGGTCTTGCCGTTCGTCGCCGAGACGAGGACGACGTCGAGATGCTGCGCGAGCGCTCCGAGGAGATCGGGGTCGAGCTTGAGTGCGACCTTCCCGCCGATCACCGATCCGCTTCCGCGTCCCGCGGCCCGCGACACCGCCGCCGCGGCCTTGCCCGCCGTCACGGCCAGCTTGGCCCGCGGCGAAAGCGGCTCTGTGTTGCCTGCCATCGTCCCTTGTCCTCCTTGCGTCGGTCGGCCCCAGCCTATCCAGTACCGGCCACGGCCTTGACCGCGGCGCCCCAGGGCGCCGCAGATCTCCTCATATATTCGCCCGTCGTACCCTTACCGCCATGCGACAGCGCCCCATCCCCGGTACCACCGGCCTCGTCCGCACCATGAGCCTGCTCGGCGACCCGGTGCTCCACTCGCCGTGCGAGGAGGTCACCGCGTTCGGCCCGGCCCTCGAACGGCTCGTCGAGGACATGTTCGCGACGATGTACGCCGCCGAGGGCGTCGGCCTCGCCGCGAACCAGATCGGCGTCGGGCAGCGGGTGTTCGTGTACGACTGCCCCGACGACGAGGACGTGCGCCACGTCGGGCACATCGTCAACCCGCGCCTGGTGGCGGCCGACGGGGACGAGTTCCGCGGCCCCGAGGGCTGCCTGTCGCTGCCCGGCCTGGAGGCGGGCACGGTCCGCTTCGACCGCGCGGTCGTCGAGGGGGTCACCTCCGACGGCGCGCCCGTACGGATCGAGGGCACCGGGTTCTTCGCGCGCTGCCTCCAGCACGAGTGCGACCACCTCGACGGCACGGTCTACGCGGACCGGGTCACGGGGCTGCGCGCCAGGCGGCTGCGGCGGGCGATCCGCAAGACGCCTTGGGGCGCACGGGCAGCGGCGGCCGCGCAGGACTGAGCGCGGCCCCTTTCGGAGGGCAGGGCCTCAGAACCCCGGGCCGTCCGCGCGGTTGCCGGCCGTGGCCAGCCGGCCCCACAGCAGGTCGGTGAGTCCGGTGACCAACTCCGCGCGCTCGCACGGGCGCTCGCCGAGCCACCAGTCGCCGGCGGCGTGCATCATGCCGACGATGCCGTGGCCCCAGATCCGGGCCAGGCGCTCGCCGCCGGGGCCGAGGTCCACGCGCTCGCCGATGACGTCGGCGAGCTCCTCGCCGAGCCGGCGCAGCAGCGGGGCCGAGTGCACGCCCACGTCGAAGCCCTTCTCGGCGGCCTGCGAGTCCTCTGCGGGGTGCATGAGGAAGCGGTAGACCTGCGGACGGGCCTCGATGGCCGCGAGGTAGGTGTCGAGGGTGGACTCCACGCGGCTGCGGCGCTCGGCCGGGGCGTCGAGCGCGGCCCGCAGCGAGTCGAGCAGGGCGTCGGTGTGCCGGACGGCGAGCGCCTGGTAGAGCCCGGCCTTGTCGCCGAAGTGCCGGTAGAGGATCGGCTTGGTGATGCCGGCCTCCGCGGCGATGGCGTTCATGGACGCCTTGGGTCCGTCCCGGAGGACGACCCGGTCGGCCGCTTCGAGCAGCTCCCGCCTGCGGCGCTCGGCCGCTCCCGGTTCGCCGGCCTGCTGAGTGGTCTCCATGACGTGTTTCTCTCCCCGCCCTTGCGATGGTGCGTGACGCCCACGCAACGTAACACCCCGCACACCCTCGCGATCGAATCGGCCGCCCCCGACGCCGCCCCGCCACCGCTCCGACGCCGCCCCGCGGACGGCTCGGCGGCGGCGCTGCTTGACAGTGCCTACTCGCCGGTAACAGACTGTGGCCACCGTATGGGTTACCGCTAGTAACACACTGGTGGACGCACAGCTGGAGGGGAACATGGCGGAGTTCACCATGGAGCTCAATGACGACCAGAAGCAGGTACGCGACTGGATCCACGGCTTCGCCGCCGAGGTGATCCGCCCCGCGGCCGCGGAATGGGACGAGCGCGAAGAGACTCCGTGGCCCGTCATCCAGGAGGCCGCCAAGGTCGGCATCTACTCGCTCGACTTCTACGCCCAGCAGTTCTTCGACCCTACCGGTCTCGGTATCCCGGTGGCCATGGAAGAGCTGTTCTGGGGTGACGCGGGCATCGCCCTGTCGATCGTCGGCACCGGGCTCGCCGCCATCGGCGTCGTCGCCAACGGCACCGAGGAGCAGATCGGTACCTGGATCCCGCAGATGTACGGCACCCCCGACGACGTGAAGGTCGCCGCCTTCTGCTCCTCCGAGCCGGACGCCGGATCCGACGTCGGCGCGATGCGCACCCGCGCCGTCTACGACCAGGCCAAGGACGAGTGGGTGCTCAACGGCACCAAGACCTGGGCGACCAACGGCGGCATCGCCAACGTCCACATCGTCGTCGCGGTCGTCGACCCCGAGCTCGGCACCAAGGGCCACGCCTCCTTCATCGTGCCGCCGAACACCCCGGGCCTCTCCCAGGGCCAGAAGTTCAAGAAGCACGGCATCCGCGCCTCGCACACCGCCGAGGTGGTCCTGGAGGACGTCCGCGTGCCCGGCTCCTGCCTGCTCGGCGGCAAGGAGAAGCTGGACGAGCGGCTCGCCCGGGCCCACGAGCGGGCCAGGGCCGGCGGCGGTGGCGAGCGCGTGAAGAACGCGGCCATGGCCACCTTCGAGGCCTCCCGCCCGGCCGTCGGCGCCATGGCCGTCGGCACCGCGCGCGCCGCGTACGAGGTGGCCCTCGACTACGCCAAGACCCGTACGCAGTTCGGCCGTCCGATCATCGACAACCAGGGCGTGGCCTTCCAGCTCGCCGACATGCGGACCTCCATCGACGCGGCCCGGCTGCTGGTGTGGCGGGCCTCCTGGATGGCGGTCGCGGGCAAGCCCTTCACCTCGGCCGAAGGCTCCATGTCGAAGCTGTTCGCGAGCGAGGTCGCCAAGAAGGTCACCGCCCAGGCGGTCCAGATCCTCGGCGGCAACGGATTCACCCGCGAGTACCCGGTGGAGCGCATGCACCGCGACAGCGCGATCTACACGATCTTCGAGGGCACCAGCGAGATCCAGCGGCTGGTGATCGCCCGCACGATCTCGGAGATGCCGATCCGCTAGCCGGCCGCCGCCCGCCGTGCTCCGCGAGTGAGTGCCTCAGTGGGGCACGGGCGTGAGGCACAGCGAACGGGCGCCCTCGGACCACTTCTCGGGGACGCTGATCAGGTCGCCGGCGGCGCAGTCCGCGTCGCCGGTGCCCCGCTCCTTGGTGACCAGGTACGCGGCCAGCGGGGAACCGCAGGCTTCCGGAACCAGCCTCTCGTTGCGCAGCCTGTCCGCGTCGCGCACGCACGTCCCGACGGCCGGGCCGGCCGACGGCTCGTCGTCCCCGGCCGTCAGGCCCAGCAGTACGAGGAGGGGCGGTGCGAGGGCGATCAGCACGGCCGCCGCGAGGAAGACCAGCGCGGGCGGGCGGCGCCACAGCGGCTTGCCGGGGCTCAGCGAGGGCAGGATGTGTCCCGCCGGGGGAGCGAGCCCGACGAAGCGGGAGCGCGCCGCGAGGTTCATGAGCACGGTCACCGGCGTGATGAACAGGGACAGCGGCCCCCACCAGCCCTGCCACAGGGTGTCCGCGGACATCTTGCGGTAGGTGGCGAGCCCGCAGTCGCGGCAGAACGGCCCCTCCTGGCGCAGGAACCGCATCAGCACCAGCATCCCCTGGTGCCCCCGCACGGTGGCCCGCACGGCCGGCTGGGCCCCGCACACGCGGCAGCCGTACGGCGCCTGCGGCATCGGCTGGTGGCCGTGGCCGTACGGCACGGCCTGCGGCGGGACCCCGTACGGGGAGTGGGGGCCGCCCTGCCGCGGCCCGTACGGCTGGTACGGGCCGGCGCCGTGCTGCGGTGGCGGAGTGGCCACGGATCTCTCCTCGGGTCTCGCGGTGCTCACCGGGCGGTCGGTGATCACCGGCACCCTAGCCCGCGCCGTCACTCCCGCAGCAGCCGGGCGAGGGCCCGCGAGAAGAGCAGCCGCCCGGCCGCCGCGACCAGCGGGTCGAAGCGGCGCCCCAGCCCGCGCACGCGCAGCTCCTCGCGCCACTCCACCAGCGATCCGCCGGCCGGACCGGGGCGGACCTCGATCTCCGCCCAGCCCGTGACCGCGCGACCGCGCTTCTCCAGCCGGACCAGTCCCGGTGAGGCCTCGGCCGGGGGCCGCCAGAGCACGACTTCCATGAGGTCGTCGAACGTGATCCTCCCCACGCCCGTGCGCGCCGTGAAGCGCGTTCCGGCGCCCGTGGGGGGCGCCGTCCCGATGATCGTCCGCGTGAGCGGGACCTGTGCGCCGTGGCGTTCCCAGTCCGTGACCCGCGACCAGGCCGCGGCGGGCGGGAGGGGGGTTCGGTGAACGATCCGAATACCGGGCATGAGCGCATGGTAAGCGGGCATACACACCCTGAACTGGACCCCGAATATGGGTTCCGTCCGGGGGCGGCGATCAGCAATACTCACCGCCACCGTGGATCGCGGATTCGACCGGGTGACCACCGGCCCTCCCGCCCCACACAGCGAGGAGGTGCGCCATGTGCTCCCACCAGCCCCCCTGCCCGTCCGCCGACAGCGCCGACCACGACGCCGCCCGCACCGTGGCCTTCCGCCCCGAACAGGGCTGGAGCCTGCTCTGCAACGGCCTGGTGGTCTTCGACGACACCGGTGAGCTGCTCCCCGACGGCCGCGCGGTGGAACCCCGCCGCCCGGCCCTGGTCTGAGCGAGGAGGCCGCATGCGCCAGCAGCTGATCCGCAAGCCCGTCCCCAAGCCCGCACCACGAGACCTGGACCTGCGCACACCGTCGGGCAGACCCCTCCCGTACTGACGGGAGCCCCGGCGTTACGCGGCCCCACCGGCTGGAGTTCAGCCGGTGGGCGCCGCGGTTCCGCCCAGGAACGCGGCCTCGAAGGCCTCGTCCCCGATCGCCGCGCGGGCCTGCCGCTCGCCCTGGTCCCGCAGGGCCGTCAGCGAGGGTGAGCCCATCTGCGGCCGGCCGACCGTGCGCCACCAGGCGTGCGCGGTGCCCAGCAGCCGCGCCGCGAGCTCCCCGTCGCCCAGGGCCGCCACCGCCGCCGCGAGCACGTCCAGGCCGAGTGCGATGCCGAAGCGGTCGCCGAGCAGCCGCTTCCCGGAGAGCATCGCCCGTACGTGGCGCGCCGCCTCTCCGTGGCGGCCGAGCCCGAGCGCCGCGACCGCCAGGATGTAGTCCGCGTACGCCCGCAGCCAGCGCTCGCCCAGCTCCGCGCAGGCCTCGCGCAGCCCCCGGGCCTCCTCGGCGGCCTCCTCGAAGCGCTGCAGGTCGCACAGGGCGTAGCCGGTCGCCAGCCGGCACAGCAGCCAGCCCGGGCCGCTGGTGCGCCCGCCGTGGCCGGCCCGTGCCCGCGGCCCCGCCAGCTCCAGCGCCCGTACGGGGTCACCGGGCATGAGCAGCGACACCCCGTGCAAGTAGGCGGCGCGCAGCTCCGGTTCGGGATCCGCCAGCCGGCCCGCCGCGTGGGTGCACTCCCCGCCCAGCTCGCGGGCCGCGTCCATGTCCCCCTGGAGCAGGGCGGTCAGACCGAGGGCCCACAGGGCCTGGGTGTACGCGGCGCCCGTGCCCGGGGCCGTGCGCAGGGCCCGTTCCAGGAAGCCCCGGCCCTCGTGGACGTGCCCGCAGGAGAACCAGAAGAACCACAGGGCCCCGGCCATCTCCAGGGCTGCCGCGGGGTCGGCGCCGAGGAGGTGCTCCAGCGCCGTGCGCAGCTGCGCGTGCTCGGTGGTCATCCTGCGGTACCAGTCCACCTGCTCCGGGCTCATCCAGCCCCGGTCGGCCGCCTGGCAGAGCGCCGCGTACCAGTGGGCGTGCCGGTCGGCGACGGTCTGCACCTCGCCGAGCTCGGTCAGCCAGTCGTGGCCGTACTCGCGGATGGTGTCCAGCATCCGGTAGCGGGCGCCCGTCCCCCGCTCCAGGGTGCGCCGTACGACGGACTTCGCGACCAGGCCCGCGAGCACCCGCTCCACCCGTGAGGCGGGCAGCGGTCCGCCCGAGCACACGGCCCGGGCGGCGGCGATGTCGAAGTCCCCGGTGAAGACGGACAGCCGGGCCCACAGCAGCCGTTCCACCGGCTCGCACAGTTCGTGGCTCCAGCCGATCGCGGTCCGCATCGTGCGGTGCCGGGGCTGGAGCACGCGCCCGCTGTCGGAGAGCACGGCGAAGCGGGTCCCGAGGCGCTGCGCCATCTGCTCCAGGGTCCACAGCCGCAGCCGGGCCCCCGCGAGTTCGAGGGCCAGCGGGATCCCGTCGAGGCGGCGGCACACCTCGGCGGCCAGCCGCGCCCGCCGGGGGTCTTCGAAGGCCGCGGCGGCATCCGCGGTCGCGGCCACGGCCCGGGCGCGGAACAGGGCGAGGGCATCGCTGTCGGGCCCCTCGCAGGGCAGCGGGCAGACTTCGAGGACCTGTTCGCAGCGGCTGTCGAGGGGTTCCCGGGACGTCACCAGGACCGTCAGTCCCGGTGCGGACTGGAGGAGTTCACCCACGAGGTGGCGGCATTCGGCCACCAGGTGCTCGCAGGTGTCGAGGACGAGGAGCAGTTCCCTGTCGGCCATCCACGCGCACAGCTCCTCGTCGAGGGGGCGGGCGGAGTGGTCGGCCAGGCCCACCGCGTGGGCGACCGTCATGGTGAGCAGGCCGGGGTCGCGCAGCGGTGAGAGCTCCACCCACCAGACCCCGTCGGGCCGGGCCTGTGCGGGGTCGCTGACGGCCCGCAGGGCGAGGCGGGACTTGCCCACGCCGCCGACGCCGGTGAGGGTGGTCAGCCTGCGGGAGCGCAACAGGCAATGGAGTTCCGCGAGTTCGCTCTCCCGGCCGACGAAGCCCGGGGGGTCGGGCGGCAGGTTTCCCGGCGGGGCGCAGGGAGCCGGATCGGGATCGCCGTCGCCTTCCCCGGAATCCGGCCGTTTTTTGTTGAACGCGTACTCACCGAACACGGGTGTATTGTGCGCGATCTTATGGCCACGGCGCGCCGTTCCGTCCGGATTGCCGTCATGTTGCCGGAGGCCCGCCGTGCGCCTCAGGCCACGAGTACGATGTTCCGCTCCGCCGAGAAGGCCCCCCAGTTGCCGTCGGGCAGCCGGGCGCGCAGCTTGAGCGTCCACCGCGTGCCGGCCGGCTCGGTCACGGTGAGCCGGTGCTCCACCCGGGCGGCTCCGGAGGCGGGCGCGGCGCCGGCGCCGAACTGGATGACGGTGACGGGCCTTCCGTTGACGTGGAGTTCGTACTCGGTGGTCGGGCGGCCGGTGTCCGGGGCGGTCCAGGTCAGCGTGACGGAGCCGGGGGAGGCGGTCGCGGTGAACTCGGCGGGCGCGGTGCCCGGGCCCTGTCCGGCGGAGGGCGGGGTGGTCACGTCCACCGGCGGACCGTCGGGGGAGGAGTTGTCCGCCCCGTCGCGGGCCCGCACGGTGAAGGTGTAGACGGTGTCGGGCTGGAGGCCGGTCAGGGTGGTGGCGCTCTCGCCGGGGCCGGCCGTGTGGATCCGTACGCCGCCCTGGTAGACGTCGTACGCGGTCACGCCGGTGTCGTCGCTCGCCGCGGCCCAGGACAGCGTGGCGGACCGGGGCCCGTCCGCCCGGCCCGTGGTGCGGGCGGGCGCGGTCGGGGCCTGGTGGTCCTCGGCCTTGGCGGCCGGGGTGGCGGCCTGGGCGGAGGCGCTCGGGGCGGAGGTGTTCCCGGCGGCGTCCCGGGCCCGGACCGTGAAGGCGTAGGAGGTCTGCGGGGTGAGGCCGGTGACGTCCACCATCGTCTTGTCGGCCGGGAGTTCACGCACCAGCCGGCCCGCCTGGAAGACCTGGTAGTTGGTCACCGCGTCGGCCGGGGCCGCCGCCTGCCACATGACGTGCACGGAGGTGGCGCTGCCGGCCTGGGCGGTGATCCCGGCGGGGGCCGCCGGGGGCGTGGTGTCGGCGGCGGTGCAGGCGGTGAGCACGGTGCCGGCCAGGCAGAGGGCGAGCAGGGGGGCGGTGCGTCGCACGGGGGGGCCTTCCTCGGCTTCCGCTTCCTCGTAAAGGTCTAGACATATATGGCACGGGTGCGGGCGGTGCGGCAAGACCCGTGCGCCCGCGGCCTCCTCGACGCCCTGCCCGAACGGGCCTTCACCCCCGTCCCGGGCGCCCCGCCCGAGCTCCCCGCCGCCCGCGACGCGCACCTCGCGCTCCGCCCCGGCGAATCCCTCGCCCTGCTCGGCCCCAGCGGCTGCGGCAAGTCCACGCTCGCCCGGGTCGCCGCCCTGCTGCACCGGCCCGACCGGGGCGCCGTGGTCCTCGACGGCGCCGCCGTGACCGGCTTTCGGCACCGGGCGCCGCGCACAGCTGCAACGCGCCTGCCTGGCGCGCGCCTTGGTGGTGCGCCCGCGCCGGCCGGTCTGCGACGAGATGACCGCCATGGACCGTACGACCCACCGGGACGAGATCGTCAAGCACTGATCGCCCGTCACGGACGGTCAACACCCGTTCGGCGGACACCGGTTTCGCCCGAAGGAACCCCCTCCTGCGCCACGATGGGCGCCGCTCTCAGGAGGTAACGATGGTGATCTCGCTCTCCGTGGTCGTGCTGCTCCTCGTCCTCGCATGGATCTTCATGCGCAGCGGCGGCCTCAAGTTCTCCCACGCCCTCGTCTGCGTGCTGCTCGGCTTCTACCTCGCGAGCAGCAGCATGGCGGCGACCATCCACGACGGTCTGACGGCCACGGCCGAGGTGGTCTCCGGGCTGCGCCCGTAGGCCGGCCGCCCGGGGCGAATTGATCAACTGTTGCGCCTTCATGAATCATCCGGTTCCTCCATGGACTCCTCGGGCCGTGCGATCTAGCGTCTGGCGGCGGGCGCGATGTCATACGCACTGTCAATAAAACTGAAGAGAACGGAGGAAGTCCGGATGTTCCGAAGAGCGCTGAACTGCGCCGTGGTCCCCGCCCTCATCGTGTTCACCGCGATGTACGGGATCTCGCCGGCGCAGGCCGCGGAGATACCCCAGGCACCCGGCCACCGCCTGGTCAGCCACTACGACGGCGCCCCCGTGGCCGCCGTCCCGCTGCCCGGCGAGGCCCCGCCCCAGCACCCCTTCCTCGCGCCCAACGGCCGCAGCGGAATGCACTCCGACGCCGGGGGCAGCGCCACCTCCCCCTGGTCCGGACCGCTCGGCAAGAGCCCGCGCGTCAGCAGCGAGAAGATCGCGGCCCTCGGCGGCGAATGCGCCACCGCCACGTTCGACGCGGGCGGCCGGCTGGTCACGGTGTGCGGCACCTTCACGGGCTTCAAGGTCAAGCTCCTCGATCCCCATACGCTGGCCACGCTTGCGGAACACCAGCTTCCGCAGCGTTCCTCGACGGTCGAGGCGATCACCTCCCTCGACTTCTCGAAGATCTTCAAGGACACCTCGGGCGGCGCCTACTTCTACCTCGACGACCAGGACCGGGCCGTGCTGGCCGACTCCCGCCAGCACATCCTGCGCCTCTCGCACGCCCAGCGGCCGGACGGAAGCTGGACGTTCGACGTCGTCGACGACTGGGACCTCACCGGCCAGGTCCCGCACGACTGCGTCACCTGGACCAATCTGCGCCCCAGCGGCACCTGCGACCCGGTCACGTCCGTGATGCCCGACTGGAACGGCCGCATCTGGTGGGTCACCCGCCAGGGCCGCGTGGGCACCGTGGATCCGGGGACCGCGCAGATCCGCTCGATCCGCCTGCCGGGCGAGGAGATCCAGAACTCCTTCTCGGTCGCCGAGGACGGGGTGTCGATCGTCACCGACCACGCCCTCTACAGCTTCCGCGCCGCCGCCGACGGCACCCCCGAAGTGCAGTGGCGCCAGACGTACGACCGCGGTACGGGAACCAAACCCGGATCCGTGAACCAGGGTTCGGGCACCACCCCGGACCTCTTCGGCGACGGCTACGTCGCCATCACCGACAACGCCGACGACCGCATGAACGTCCTGGTCTACCGGCGGGGGACGGACGTACCCGCCGACCAGCGGCTCGTCTGCAAGGTCCCGGTGTTCGGCAGCGGCGCGTCGACCACCGACAACTCCCTGATCACCTGGGGCAACAGCATCGTCGTCGAGAACAACTACGGCTACGAGAACCTCACCAGCCTGCTGCTCGGCAAATCGGTCGTCGGCGGGGCCAGCCGGATCGACGTCCGCGCCGACGGCAGCGGGTGCGACACCGTGTGGCAGAGCACCGTCCGCTCGCCCTCCGTGGTCCCGAAACTGTCCACCGCGAACGGGCTGCTCTATTTCTACGAGAAGGAGCCCAACGCCTGGGGGATCGACGCCTGGTACCTGACGGCCGTGGACTTCCGCACCGGCGAGCGCCGCTGGCGGCAGCTGACCGGCACCGGGCCGCTGTACGACAACAACTGGGCGCCGATCACGCTCGGACCCGACGGCACCGCGTACGTCGGCGTCTTCAACGGCATCGTCGCCGTGCGCGACGGCGGCTGACGGAGACCGGCGCGGGGCCGGCCGACGCGGGATCCGCGCCGGCCGGCCCCCTCACTCCCCGGGCCGCCACAGCGGGTGTTCGCGCTCGGCCCAGTCCCGGCCGACGGAGCCGGTGCGCAGGCCCCGGCGCGCCTCGGGGTCGCCCAGGGCCTTGCCGATGTGCGCGGCGAGCACGACGGCGACCGCAAGGGCCAGCCAGTCGTGGACGAAGGTGGCCGCCGTGCGCCGGCCGAGCGGGACCAGCCCGGTCCACCACATCATGATGCCGGTGCCCGCCATCACCAGCACCGCCCCGGCCAGCCAGCCCGCGTACACCTTCTGCCCGGCGTTGAACTTCCCGGCGGGCCGCCGGGTCAACCGGTCGCGCCGCAGGGCGGCCCGCAGCCAGACCCGGTCGTGCGGCCCGAACCGGCCCAGGCGTCGCAGATCGGCGCGGAACGCCCGCGAGGCGAGCCCCAGCAGGAACGGTACGGCGAGCAGCAGTCCGGACCAGACGTGGACGGTGACGACGAGGTGGCGGCGGCCGACGAGTTCCGCGAGCGCGGGCAGGTACAGGCAGGCGGCGGTGGCGACGCACAGGCCCATCAGCGCGGCCGTGGACCGGTGGATCCACCGCTCGGCGCGGCTGAACCGACGGATCCGACCGGTGTGCTCGGTGTGCTCGGCGTGCCCGGTGAGCTCGGTGTGCCGCAGCACCGGATCAGACGGTCGGCGCATCGTCGCGTCCGTTCGACCGGCCGACCCATGCGTCGACCTCGTACCCGAGGTCTTCCCAGTAGCCGGGCTGCACGTCACGGGTGAGGGTGATGCCGGAGAGCCACTTCGCGGACTTGTAGAAGTACATGGGGGCGACGTACAGGCGGACCGGCCCGCCGTGCGAGTGGCTCAGCGGCTTGTCCTGCATGCGCAGCGCCACCATGACGTCGTCCCGGCGGGCCTGGGAGAGGGTCAGCGACTCGGTGTACGTGCCGTCGAAACAGCGGAACCGGATGGCCCGCGCCTCGGGCCGCACACCGGCGGCATCGAGCAGCCGCGTCAGCGGGACCCCCTCGAAGGGCGTGCCCGGTACCCGCCAGCCGGTGACGCACTGGACGTCCCGTACGACCCGGGTCTGCGGAAGCGCCCGCAGCGCGTCCAGGGTGTACGTCGCGGGGCGGTCGACCAGGCCGTCGACGGTGAGCCGGTAGTTCTCGGGGCCGCGCTCGGGCACGGAGGAGGCCACCGAGTAGTAGCGGAACCCGCCGCCGTTCGGCAGCAGGCCGGTCAGGCCGGTGGGGTCCTTGGTGGAGGCCGCGCCGAGGACGGCTTCGAAGCCCCGCTGGAGGTACGGGGCGGCGACCAGCCCGGCGGCGCCGAGCCCGACCATCCCGAGGACCAGGCGGCGGCCGATCGGCGCGCCCCGGCCGTCGGGGTCGGGATCGGTGCCGGGTTCGGTGCCGGTTTCGGGGCCGGGGCCTGGTGGCGGCTGCGGTGCGGGTACGGCTGCGGGTGCTGGGCTCACGGACCGATTCGACCACCGCCGCCGCCCCCGCACCAGGCCCCGCGGCCGGCCGTCAGACTTCCGTCACACCTTGTCGGGCGGGCAGGGGTGGCCGCCGGAGGTGCCCGGTAGGGTGCCGGTTGATCAAATCTGTTCATCGGACCATCACCCAGGGAAGGGGCGGCCACGGTATGAGCGCGTCGAGAGCCATCGGATCCCCCGGGCCGGGCACCGTACGGGGGGCCGTACCGGGCGGCGGCACCCGCCTGGCCGCCCTGGACGGCGTCCGGATCCTCGCCGCACTGGCCGTCCTGTGCTACCACTACCTGGCGCTCGACAGCGGCTGGGGAGAACCGGCCACCTCCGTCTTCCCCGTCGCGAGCGCCTGGGCCGCCTACGGCTGGCTGGGCGTCGAGATCTTCTTCGTCGTCAGCGGGTTCGTCATCTGCATGAGCGCCTGGGGCCGCGGCGTGGGCGAGTTCGCCGCCTCCCGCATCTCCCGTCTCTTCCCGGCCTATTGGGCGGCCGTCCTGTTCACGGCCGGGACCCTGTTCGCGTGGCCGGAGGTACGCGGGGTCAAGGCGTTCAGCGACGTCGTGGTGAACCTGTCGATGCTCCAGGGCGGCATGAAGGTGCCGCACATCGACGACGCGTACTGGACCCTCTTCGTCGAGCTGAAGTTCTACGCCCTGTTCGCGCTGGTCGTCGTGCGCGGCGTCACCTACCGCAACTGCGTGGTCTTCTGCACGGTCTGGACGGTGGCCGGCGTGGTGGCGCCCACCGCGGACAGCGGAGTGCTGTCCTTCTTCGCGATCCCGACCTTCTCGCCGTACTTCATCGCGGGGATAGCCTTCCACCTCATGCGCCGCTTCGGACCCAACGCCGTCCTGTGGGGCATCGCCGGCCTCCAGTTCGTCCTCGCGCAGAGCTACGTCCAGGGACGCATGATCAGCAACCTGGGGCGCGGCGTCGCCGCGCACACGCCGGTCTGGCCGGCCCACGTCGTCATAGCCTGCGGGTTCCTCGTCATGGCGGGCATCGCCCTCGGGGCCTTCGACCGCGTCCGGTGGCGCTGGCTGGGGCACGCGGGAGCGCTCACCTATCCGCTGTACCTGATCCACATGATGGCCGGGCTGACGTTCATCCACCACTTCCGCCACGAGGTGCGGCCCGTCCCCCTCGTCCTGGGCGTGACCGCGTTCATGGTGGTGCTCGCCTGGCTCGTCCACCGGCTGGTGGAGCGTCCCCTGGGCCGCCGGCTGCGCACCGTACTGCGGCGCGCCGTGCAGGACATCCGCCGGATGTCCGCGCAGCCGGCAGCGGTCCCGGCGAT
The DNA here is from genome assembly GCF_042890485.1 of Streptomyces sp. NPDC002181. Taxonomy (NCBI): domain Bacteria; kingdom Bacillati; phylum Actinomycetota; class Actinomycetes; order Kitasatosporales; family Streptomycetaceae; genus Streptomyces; species Streptomyces sp. NPDC002181. The sequence continues at coordinate 112,949 of NZ_JBIASC010000015.1, forward strand.
CCCCGGGGTCCCGGCCCAGGCCCCGGCGCCCGAGGCGGAGCGCGTCCGTACGATCCGGCGCTGACCGCCCGCCCGGGCGGCTCTGCCGACTACGCCTTCCAGAAGAAGACGGCCGTCATCCGCTTCTCCTCCAGGGTCTGGCCCCAATAGCCGGTGGCGCTGTGGATCAGGTTGGCGGAGTAGAGCAGCAGGCGGTTGGCGCGGTGGGGGACCCGTACGTCCTCGGTGAAGGAGTCCGGGGAGACGAAGCGGGTGCCCAGGGCGTCGACCAGGTTGTTGTGCGGCGCGATCACCTGATTGCCGCCCAGCGCGCCGCCGGGCAGGCTCTGCCGGTAGAAACTGGTCCCGCAGTCCTTCGGGACCTTCGGATTGAGGTAGAGCACGGCGGCGTAGCGGCACAGGCTCCGTGAGTCGGTGTGCGGGCGCGGCTCGGACTCGCCCTCGCCGACGACCTGGACGCAGTTGTGGTTGAACGTGCCGCCGCCCGCGGGCCGTTCGGCCCAGAGCTTCGGGGCGCCGGTGGACTTGCGCACCAGCCGTTCCACCAGGGCCAGTTCATCGGGCTCCAGGCCCGGCATCGCGCGCAGCCCCGGCCAGCTCTCGGGCTTGCGGGGGTAGCCCTCGGTCCAGTCGTCCTTGGCCAGGCAGCGCTCCCGCACGGCGTTCGGGTCCGGCAGCACGTCGTCCAGCACCCAGTAGTCGCGGCCGCGGGTCGGCTTGCGGTACGGGAGGACCGGGAGGGGAGGAGGTAGGGGCATGGCAGGGACGGTAGCCACCGGGTCCGCCGGGGCTCGCTCCGGAAGGAGTCAACGTTCCGTCAAGTGTTCACCATGGCCCCGGAGATCGCCCGGACACGCCCCTCGGCGCCCGCCGCGGGGCGGCCCGGGTGGTTCACTGGCGGGATGCCGCTCGAAAACTACGGAGTGCTGTCCGGGACCCTGCACCGCCACTTCCGCGACCGGCCCGACGACCAGGGCCGCTGGTTCCACGTCCACCTGGAGGTCGACGCGCCCGCCGGACGCTACGAATGCGCCGTCGACGTGGACAGCAAGCACTCCGCGATCGGGGTGCAGTGGAAGGTCTTCACCCTGCACGCCTCGGTGCTCGACCCCGTCGCCTCGCCCGCGCCCGGCTACCACGACCTCGCCCGGACCTCCGGGTCCGGCGCCCTCGACTACCAGCGGCACCCGGCGCTCGCGGACCGCCCCGGCTGTCTCCTCGGAGGCCACCCGCCGCGGTGGTACCAGCGGATCCTGGACCGGCTGAACCCGCCCCGGCCCTGGATCTCGGGCTCGTACCTGGAGGCCTCGGCGGCGCTGGAGCCGATCCTCGTCGTGGGCCGGCCGGTCCTGGTCTTCGGCGAGCCCTTCGACGAGGGGCTCGGCATGCACAACATCCACCAGAACCAGGGTGACCCCTACGGCAGCCAGTGGTGGCCGGACAACGGCATCTGGCAGGACGGGGCAACGCTGACCCGCCGCCCGGACGGCCTCTTCGACGTGTTCGTCTCCAAGTTCTCCACCCAGAGGGAGCCCACCGACGAGAACGGCCACCCGGTGTGACCCCCGGCGTGCCGTGCTAGTGGGCCGCGCGGCAGGCCCCGGACGCGACGTCCGCGGAGATGCCGACCGCCTGGAGGCTCGCGGCGCAGCTGGTCTGGTTGCCGATCTGGCCCTCGTAGCAGGCCTGCCCGACTCCGTCCGTGATCTGCTTGCCGTGCTGTACGACGTACTGCTCGCACTGCTGGACGCTGGTGGGGGCGGCCGCGCCGGCGGCCGGGGCGGCGAAGAACGCGCCGCCGGCGGCGAGGACGAAACCGGCGAGGATGCTGGGGACACGGGCCGACGGACGCATACGGACGCACCTGCTCTCGGGGTCGGTCGCATGGCCCGCCGGTGCGCCGGACCACGGGCGGGGCGCGGGCGGCGCGGGCAGTTCGGGGGAACCCTCGGCGCGGCGCATCGCTCACCCCGCACCTTCGACGCTAGAACACCGGGCGGCGGGCCGCCACCGCCGCACAGGCCGCCGCCAAGGGCAGCTCCGCGCACACCGCCAGGGCCACCGCCGTCGCCCGGGCGCTGCCCGGGGCAGCGGTGGTCACGTCGAACCAGGCGTCCATCAGCAGCAGCGCGGCCGTCGCCGCGGCCAGGGACGCGGCGCGGGGATCACGGCGCCCCAGCAGCAGACCCGTACCGCTCAGTCCCGCGGCCAGCATGGCGTCCAGCCCGATCCAGGCCGTCGACCAGTTGGAGACCTCCGCGGTCTGCGGCAGCGTCTTCGCCAGCACCACCATCCACGGGAGCAGCGCCACCCCGGCGCCGGTGAGCAGCGTGGCCAGGCGGGGCCGGGAGGTGTGGCCGGTCCGGAAGCGCGGGGCGACGAGGGTCATGGTGGAGGAGCTCCTTCCGGCCCCGGTGGTCCGTCCTCCGGGTACGAAGATCACTCTGGTCGGGCGGGGACGCGGAATCAGTAGCGGCACCGTCCGAACCGGGGGTGGCACTGGCTACACCCCCGACCGGGCACCAGGGTGATGGAGCGGCCCTGACCAGTGCGATTACCGTACGGGTATGGGACTTTCCGGAGCGCTGCGGCGTACCACACGCTGGACCGCCGATCATGCGCCCTGGTCGGCGTGGGCCTGGCGCACCACCGCGTTCACCGCCGCCGCGATCCCGATGGCCCTGCCGGCCGCAGCCGCGCTCGTGTTCTTCAAGGCCGCCCCCCTCGTGCTGCTCCTGTCGCTGGTCCTGACCCCGCTGCTCACCCGGCTCCAGCGCAGCCGCTTCCGCGAGCTGCTGGAGCGGGAGATCCCGGCCGTCCGCCACGGGGACCGGTCGCTGCGCCCGCGGGCGCTGCTCGAACGGCTGCGCTCGGAGTCGACCTGGCGGCAGTACGGTTACCACCTGCTGGTCAGCCCGCTCACGGGGATCGGCGGGGCGCTGATCGTCCTGGCCTGGGCGGGCGGGTTCGCCGGGGCCTCCGTGTACGGCTGGTCCTGGCTGCTGCCCCTCGAGTACGGCGACCCCGGCTGGACGAGGAGCTACGACACCTTCACCGTGCTCGGCGCCCTGCTGCTGCTCGCCACCCCCTGGCTCGCCGCGGGCCTGGCCCGGCTCGATTCCTTCGCCGCAGCCGCGCTCCTCGGACCCAACCGGGCCAAGGAGTTGGAACGCCGCGTCGAGGACCTGGCCGAGAGCCGGGCCGGCGTCCTGGACGCGGCCGACCTCGAACGCCGCCGGATCGAACGCGACTTGCACGACGGCGCCCAGCAGCGGCTGGTCGCCCTCGCCATGAACCTCGGCATCGCCCGCGCCACGCTCACCGACCTGCCGCCCGAGGTCAAGGCCGTGATCGACGAGGCCCACCGCGAGGCCAAGGAGGCCATCGAGGAGCTCAACAACCTCGTACGCGGCCTGCATCCGGCGGTCCTGGAGGACCGGGGGCTGGACGCGGCCCTCTCCGGCATCGCGGCCCGGGCGCCCCTGCCCGTCGAACTGGCCGTGGAGCTGGAGCGCCGGCCCGGCCCCACCGTCGAGGCCGTCGCCTACTTCGTCGTCTCCGAGGCCCTCGCCAACGTCGCCAAGCACGCCAGGGCCTCGCACTGCCGCGTGGAAGCCCGCCGGGACGGCGACCTGCTGCGCATCACCGTCACCGACGACGGGGTGGGCGGCGCGGATGCGGCCCGCGGCACGGGACTGCTGGGCCTGCGCAAACGCGTAGGGTCGGTCGACGGAACCATCTTGATCAACAGCCCCCTCGGGGGCCCGACCGTCGTGACTGTGGAGCTGCCGTGCGGGCTGTGATCGCCGAGGATTCGGTGCTGCTGCGAATAGGACTGGCCAAGGTCCTCGAAATGGCCGGATTCGAGGTGGCGGCGGAAACCGGGGACGCCGAGGCCCTGCTCGCCGCCGTCGCCGAGCACGAACCCGACCTCGCCCTGGTCGACGTCCGCATGCCGCCCGGATTCACCGACGAGGGAGTACGGGCCGCCCTGATGATCCGCAGGCAGTGGCCCGGGACCTCGGTGCTGCTGCTCTCGCAGTACGTGGAGGAGCGCTACGCCGCCGATCTGCTGACCGCACGGGCCGGGGGCATCGGATACCTGCTCAAGCAGCGGGTCGCCGACGTCGAGGAGTTCATCGACGCCGTCCGGCGGGTCGCGGCCGGCGGTACCGCCCTCGACCCGCAGGTCGTCTCGCAGCTGCTGCTGCGCCGGGGCGGCATCGACCCGCTGGAGCGCCTCACACCGCGCGAGCGGGAGGTGCTCGCGCTGATGGCCGAGGGGCGTTCGAACGCGGGGATCGCGGCGCAGCTCGTGGTCGGCGAGAGCGCCGTGGCCAAGCACATCAACAACATCCTCGCCAAGCTGGACCTGCCGCAGGCCGACGGCGACCACCGGCGGGTGCTGGCGGTCCTGCGCTTCCTGGACGGCAGCGCGTGAGCGACGGCGGCGAGGGCAGCGGCGAAGGCGGCGGGGGAGGGGGCGGGGGCGGCGCAGGGCGCCCCCGGCGTACGGCCTGGATCGTGGTCGCCGTCCTGAGTGCCGTCCTCGTCCTCGCCCCCGCCGCCCGGCAGGTCTGGTCGTTCGCCTCCACCGAGAGCGGGACGCTGAGCGGCGGCAGCGGCGAACGGCCGGTGACCGCCCTGGAGATCGAGGCGGGCGGCGCGGACGTGCGCATCACCCCCCGCTCCGACGGGCGGGTGGTCTACGACGCCCGGGCGAGCTGGTCTGCGGGGGCTCCGAAGATCGAGGAGAGCTGGCTCGGCGACACCCTGAAGCTGACCCCGCGCTGCCCGGCGGTCGCGGAGTTCGTGGAATCCGGCGTCGGCTGTTCGGTCGACCTGGGCGTCACCGTGCCCGCCGGGATGCCGGTGAAGGTGACGGCGGGCTCCGGCACGGTGGTGATCAGCGGGCTCGGCGGCGCCGTCGACGCCGAGGTCGGTACCGGGACGCTGCGGCTGAGCGCACTGCACGGGCCGCTGCGGGCGGGCATCGGCTCGGGCTCCCTCGAAGCCTCGGGGCTCACCTCGCCACAGGCGGAGATCCGGGCCGGGGCGGGGTCGGCCGCCGTCCGTTTCGCCGCGCCGCCGGAGCGGGTCACCGCCCGGGCGGGCGCCGGGCGGCTCCGGCTCACCGTCCCCGAGGCCACCCGGTTCCGGGTCACGGCCCGTACGGGGGCGGGGCGTTGTGACGTCGCCCCCGGGATGGACGACCCCTCGGCGCCGGGCCGCCTGGACATCTCGGCGGACGCGGGCCGCGCGGAGGCGGGCTACTAGGCCCGGCCCGGGGGTGTCCGGCCGGCGGCCACGGCGGGGTGCCGCGGCCGCCGGCCGGTCAGGCGCCGGCCGGTCAGGCGCCGGCCGGTCAGGCGCGGGGCGGGACCCCGGAGGGGCGGCCCCGGCCACGGGTGAGGGAGTATCCGAAGATGCCGGCGAGGGCGCCGAGGATCCCGCCCGCCGCCGTCCAGATCCAGCGGTCGGACCACCGGCCGCCGGACCAGCCGTCGGCCGGCTCGCCGACCGCCGCCGGCTGCGCCGAACTCCCGGACCCCGCCTGGACGGTCTTGCCGATGCCGGGTACGAGCGGCTTCGCGAGGGCGCCGTCCACCGCGAAGGCGCCGCCCGTGTCCCGGGTGGAGGCCTCGACCTCGGCCCGTACGGGAAGACCGAGGTCCTCCTGCGCCACGCCGATCACCGTCAGGCGGACGTAGTAGCTTCCGGGCAGCGGGTCGTTGGCCCAGGGCTCCGCACCCGGGCGCACGGTGCGCAGGGTGCAGGAGAGCTCGGCCGAGGCGGCCTCCTTGGCCGCTGCGGCCTGCTGCGTGCCGTACGTACAGGCCTGGCGGCGGCGCAGTCCGTCGTAGACGTCCAGCTGCCAGGTCGAGGCGCCGTGCCGGTTCGCCGCCGGAGGCAGTTTCACCGTGGCCTTGACCGTGGCCCGCTGCCCCGAGTCCAGTGGGAGCACCCAGTACAGGTAGTCACCCGTGGACGCGTCGGCCGTGGCCCGCTGCCCCGGCCGGATCGCCGTGGCGGTCCGGAAGGCCGTGCCCGCCTCGGTCGGCCCGGAGGCCTTGCCGCCGGGGCTCGCGCTCGTACTCGCGCTCGCCGACGGGGTGTCCGCGAGGGCGGCGCCCGCCGTGCCGAGCACACCGCCCGCGGCGAGAGCGGCGGCGGTCAGTATGCGTACGGTACGCATCAGTTGGTCCTCCAGACCGAGATACGCCAGCGGGAGATCCAGCCCCACAGCAGGCCGGCGACGAGACCGGCGAGGACCAGCACGCCGATCAGCCACCAGCCGCGGCCGAGACCGAACGAGGCGGCGTCGGCGGCGTCGTCGGGCCCGTCCACCACGTCGATGGTGAGCTCGACGGGCAGGCCCGGCGTGGTCTTCACCGAGGCGGGAGCCGAGAAGGAGTTGCTGACCTGGAGGCAGACCGTCTCCACCGCCGCCTTCCCGTCGCCGTCCTCGTCGGAGTCGTCGGCCTCGGCCTTCGGGTAGCGCAGACCGGTCGAGATCATGTCGGTGCGCCCGTCGCCCGCCTCCGAGCCCCGGACGATCTCCCGGCCGTGGACGGTCGTCGCCCGCAGCATGACCCCGTAGTCGTTGTTGACGGCCCGGTCGGCCGCGACGCTGACAGAAGCGCGCAGCTCCTGGCCGGGCTTGACGTCGACCCGGTACCAGCGGTGCTCGCCGAAGGCCTCGCGGTCCGTGTAGAGGCCCGCGCCGAGCTGCGGGGCTCCGGCGCACTGCTTGGCGCCCTCGGTCGCCACCGGGGTGACGACCGGGGTCGCCGCCCGGTCCACCAACTGCTTCACGCGGCCCGAGAGTTCGGCGGTGTGCTGTACCGAGGTGTACGTGCCGCCGGTGGCCTCGGCGATGCAGATCAGCTGGTTGCGCGTCTTGGCGTCGGGGACGAGCCCGAGCGTGTCGATGACGAGGTGGATGCCCTGGGCCGCGATGTCACGGGCCACCTCGCAGGGGTCGAGCGGGGCGCAGGTGTCCTCGCCGTCGGTGATGAGCACGATCCGCCGGGTGGCGTCGCCGCCCTTGAGGTCGTCGGCCGCGCCCAGCAGGGCCGGCCCGATCGGAGTCCAGCCCGTGGGGGCCAGGGTGGCCACCGCAGTCTTCGCCTCGGTCCGGTCCAGCTTGCCGACCGGGTAGAGCTGCTTGGTGTCCTTGCAGCCGAGCTGCCGGTCGTCACCGGGATAAGTGGCCCCGAGGGTCCGTATCCCGAGCCGCACCTCGTCCGGCGTGGCGTCCAGCACCTCGTTGAACGCCTGCTTCGCCGCGGCCATCCGCGACTTTCCGTCGATGTCGGTCGCCCGCATCGAGCCGCTGACGTCGAGGACCAGCTCGACCTTGGGGGACTCCTTCGCCACCGGTTCACCGGCGGCGGCATTCGCCGGGAAGAGCCCGACCGCCAGAGTGGCCAACAGGCCGCAGGCCCCGGCCGCCACCCATTTTCTTGTGATCATCGCCGGATCGTATTGAGGATCCGCCCCCGGGACCAAAACGCTCCCGACCTGCCGCCCCCGGCGGGCGGGGCTACGCTGGACGGGGGACGGTCAGGAGTGCCCCGACGGAGGCGATCCCATGAGACGGCGCCATCACTTCCACATCGATCACGCGGGCCACTCCGTCAGCGCCACCGTCGAGACCGGCCACCGCGTCGAGGTGGAGATCCTGGTCGACGGCAAGGAGACGGGGCACGGCACCACGCACCACGACCGGCCCGTCAGCGTGCAGGTGGAACTCCCGACCGATCCGCCGACCCCGGTGTCCGTACGGGCGACCCCCGGCCCCGGTGTCCCGCGCTGCGTCCTGGAGGCCCCGGACGCGGTACCCCAGGTGATGTCCCCGCGCCGTTACTGACGCGGGGACACCGGCGGGCGTCAGCTCGCCTGGAGGGTGACGTCGTCCACGACGAAGGAGGTCTGGAGGGACTGGTCCTCCACGCCCTGGAACTTCAGGGTGACGGTCTGGCCGGCGAACCGGGACACGTCGTAGCTCTTGAGCACGTAGCCCGGGGCCGCGTCCAGGTTGGACAGGGTCTCCAGGGTCTGGCCGCCCACCGAGACGGTGAAGCGGTCATAGACCACGTTCTCGTTCTCGTCGGTGTCGACGTGGAGGTAGAAGGCGAGCCGGGCCGTGGCACAGCCGGCCGGGAGCGCCAGCGACTGCGAGGCGCTGTCGGTGTGGGAGGTGCCGTACCCGGCCAGCCACGCCATGTACGCGCCGCCGTGCGAGACCTGGCCGGACTGGTTGGTGACGACCCCGGCGGTGGCGGTCCACGGGCTGCTGCCGTTCTCGAAGCCGCCGTTGACCACGACCTGCTTCGGGGTGCACGTACCCCCGCCGCCGACGGTCAGGGTGTAGGTCGTGCTGTGCGCGACCGTGCCGGTGCCGGTGACGGTCAGGGTGTAGGTGCCGGCCGCGGTGGCCGCGCCGACCTGCACGGTGAGCGTCGAGGAGCCGCCGGACTGCACGGAGGCGGGGCTGAGCGACGCGGTCACCCCGGACGGGGCGCCGGAGACCGACAGGGCGAGGGTCTGCGGGCTGCCGCTCACGGTGGTGGTGTTCACCGTGGAGGTGACGCTGGTGCCCGGGGCGGCGGAGCCGGCGGCCGGAGAGGTCGCGATGGAGAAGTCCTGCGCCGGGGTGTCGCCGCCGACGGCCTGCTTCCAGATCGCGTAGGCGACGCCGTCGGCGCTGCGGTCCAGCACCGTCGCGTTGATGTTGTTCGTCGTGTCGCAGGAGCTGTGGTAGCAGGAGTCGTACGCCGCGTTCGCGGTGCCGCCCCACTTGGTGGCCTGCGCCGAGGTCTTGCGGGCGCTGGCGCCGGCCGCGTAGCCGGACGTCGGGATGCCGCCCTGCTGGAAGGAGTAGTCGTCACTGCGGCCCTGGCCCTCGGTGTTCTCCTCGGGGGCGAGGTTCAGCGAGGTCCAGTACGCCTTCAGCGGCGCGGCCGTCGTCGAGTTGAGGTTGTTGATGAAGTAGCCGCCGTTGGGCGAGCCGACCATGTCGAAGTTGTAGTAGCCCTTGATGGCGGCCTTCTCGGTACTGCTGAGCCGGCCCACGTAGAACTCCGAGCCGTTCAGGCCCTGCTCCTCGTCGGTCCACCAGGCGAACCGCACGTGCTTGGTCAGGGTGGGGTTCTTCTGCGCGAGGACGAGCGCGTTCTCCAGCAGGGTCGCGGAGCCCGAGCCGTTGTCGTTGATGCCCGGACCCGCCGAGACGCTGTCGAGGTGGGCGCCGAACATGACGGTCTGGTCGGCGGGACCGCCGGGCCAGTCCGCGATCAGGTTGCTGGACGGGTAGGTGCAGGAGGTGCAGCTCTGCTCGGTGACGGTGAAGCCGGCCGCCTGCAGCTTGCCCTTGATGTACGCCACGGACTGGGTGTAGCCGGCGCTGCCCGCGCGGCGGTTGCCGCCGTTCTGCGAGGCGATGGTGTTCAGCTGGGCCAGGTGCGCCTGCACGTTGGCGACGTTGATGTTCGGCGGGTCGTTGCCGGGCTGGGTGCTGCCGACGTTCAGCGCGTAGTCGACCGTGTGCGCGAGGCTCGGTCCCTGGCCCTTGACCGTGACCGTGGAGGCCCCCGGCGCCGCGTTGGCCGTGGCGGACAGCGTCAGCGTCGAGGACTGGCCGGACTGCACGGTGGCCGGGTTGAAGGAGGCGCTCACCCCGGACGGCAGACCGGTGGCCGTGAGGGTCACCTGCTGCGCCTGGCCGGTGGTGGTGCTGGTGGTCACGGTGGTGGTGACCGAGGCGCCCTGCTGGATGCTGCCCGCGGACGGGTTCAGCGCCATCGAGAAGTCGTCGTTCTGCCCGCTCGGGGTGCAGGTCGGGTCGCCGGACTGGGCGGGGACGCTGATCGCGTCCCAGGCGGCCTTGGTCCTCGTGAACAGGTTGCAGGTCGCCGGGTCGAGGGACTTGGCGGAGCTGAGGGTCGCCGTCCGGTACTTCTTGTACGACATGCTGCTGGTCTTCAGCAGCATGCCGCCGTAGAAGATCTTGCCGGCGTTCTGCACGCCCACGCCCGTGACCGTGGACTGGTTGCAGGTGGGGCTGCCGGGCTTGCCGCCGCCCGGGTTGCTGCCCTCGGCCAGCAGGTAGAACCAGTGGTTCAGGGGACCCGCGGCCGCGTGCACCTCGGTGCCGGGTATCGCGGAGCTGTAGCAGTTGGGGTCGTTGTCGACGGCCGACGGGTTGTACATGTTCCGGATCGGACCGCTGCCCGTCAGGTTGATCATCTCGCCGACGGTGTAGTCCGGGGTGTCGTACGGGGCCGGCTCGTTGGCGTAGGCCTCGGTCAGCGCGCCGAAGATGTCGCCGGTGCCCTCACCGAGCCCGGACTCCTGGCCGCTGGTGCCGCCGGGGGTGTTGGAGTCGATGGCGTGCCCGTACTCGTGGCCCACCACGTCGATGCCGGCGATCCACTCGTTGGCGCTGTTGTGCCCGATGGTGACCGAGCTGCCGTCCCAGTAGGCGTTCAGGTCGCCGAGGCCCACCTTGCCGGGGAAGCTGCGGCCGTTGCCGCTGACGCCGTTGCGGCCCAGCCACTGGCCCAGCATGTCCCACTGCTTCTGGGCGGCGAACATCAGGTCCGTGCAGCCGGTTTCCTTTGACGTCGCGTTGCCCGTGCCCCAGGAGTCCGACGACTTCGTGAACACGCTTCCGTTGCCGTAGTCGGCGCAGCTCAGACCGGGCCGGTTCGGGTCGCGCAGCGAGTACGAGCCGCCCGAGGCGGTGGTGTCGATGGTGAGCGGGTTCGGGCCGTTCCACTTGCTGGTGCCGCTGCCGGCCACGACCTCGTCGTGGCGGTCGACGACCTTGCCGGTGCGGGCGTCCACGAAGACGTGCAGTTTGCTGGGCGCCGTCTTGGTGCTGCCGGAGAGGACGGTCTCCCAGGCGAGCACCTGCTTGTCGTCCTTGATCTTGACCACGAGCCGGCTGTCGAGCACCTTGTCGACCTTGGCCAGCTCCGCCCGCGAGGTGGCCTCGGCCGCCTTCGCGCCGACGGAGGGGGTGGTGGCCACGTCGATCGCGGTGGCGGAGGCCGACTGGACGGCCCGTACCCGGCCCTCGCCGTCGGCGAGGACGACCGCGTCGCCGCCGACGACCGGCAGACCGCGGTAGCTGCGCTCGTAGGAGACGGAGTACAGGTCCTGCACCCAGGGGGTGACCATGCGCCGGTCGTACTGCTGCTGGGGCGAGTTGACCAGGGTGTCGAGGCCGCTGCGGACCGCCGCGTCGGCGGCCGCGACCGCGCGTTCGGCGGACTTGGCCTGCGGGGAGGGCGCGGGGGACTGGGCCTGTGGTGCGGCGGACGCGGCGGTGGCCAGCGTGCCGGCGAGGCCGGCCGTCAGCGCCAGGGCCGCCACGGAGGCCATCCATCTGGTGGGCTGCAAGAGTCCACTCCGATCGTGTGTGGGGGGCTCCGCCCGAGGGCGAGGGTGGGTGTTGGCGCCGAGTATGGGCGTGGACATGGCGAGATTGGGACATCCCTGCGCACATAAGGTCCGCGTTATGGTGTCGTGGGGTCACGCTGCGTAAGCTGCCGGAATGCAGCTGGAGTTGAGGCATCTGCAAGCCGTGTGCCAGATAGCGGAGTCCGGAAGTCTGGGCGGTGCGGCCCGGCGGCTGGGGGTCTCCCAGCCCGCGCTCTCGGCCCAGCTGCGCAGGATCGAGCGGGTCACGGGCGGCGAGCTCTTCGTCCGCGGCCGCAGCGGCGTCGAGCCCACCCCGCTGGGCCAGTTCGTGCTGGCCAAGGCGCGCCGCGTGCTCACCGAGATGGAGAGCCTCGGCGCCGAGAGCCGCGCGATGGCGACCGACGCGCCCCTGCGGCTCGGCTGCATCCTGCTCGTCCTCATCGACGGACTGCTCGCACGGACGGACCTCGTGCTGTCCGGGCGGGAGATCACCGTGGACGTGGAGCACTCCGTGACCGCACTCGTGCGGATGCTCGGCGCGGGACGGTACGACGTCATCGTCTACGGCGAGGTCAACGACCACGAGGTCGCGCTGCCCCAGGGCGCCCTGGCCCGGACCCTGGTGCCCAAGGAGCCGTTCTGCATCCGCATGTCCACGCGGCACCCGCTGGCGGGACGGGAGGTCCTCGACCTCGCCGAACTGGCCGGCGAGCAGTGGATGACCCTGGTCGAGGACGACGACGGCGGCCCCGAGGCACTGGTCGGGGCCTGTGCGAAGGCCGGCTTCGCCCCCTCCCTGCGACACCGGATCACCGACCGCAAGATGCGCCACGACCTGGTGGCGGCGGGCCGCGCCATCTCCCTGACCCAGCCGACGGCCCCCGCGGTGGAGGGCACGGTGATGCGCCCGCTGCTCGGCACCCCGATCACGGGCCGCATCCGGCTCGCCTGGAACCGCTCGGCGGTCTCCGCCGGGCAGGCGGACTCCCTCTACCGCGCGGCGGCCGGCGCGTACCTGGCCAACGTGGACAACAACCCCTTCCACCGCGCCTGGTGGAACGCCCACCCGGAGGCCCACCCGGTCCTCGGGTGAGCGCGGGCCTCAGGGGAGCAGGGGGGCCCGGGACGGCTGCACCGGCGCTTCGTGGACGAGCCCGGCCACGTGGTCGGACACCATGTCGAGGATCGCCGCCGCCGCGGCCGTGTCGCCGAGCACGAGGAAGTTCAGGGTCAGCCCGTCGGTCATGGCCGCCAGGTAGCGGGCCAGCACGGGGACGGGGACGCTCAGTCCGGCCCCCATGCGGAGGCAGACCTCTTCGAGCAGCTCCGCGTAGGTGGCGCAGTACAGCTCGTGCTGGCGCCGCGCCAGGTGCTCGAACCCGGGCTCGCGCAGGGCGTACTGGGTGAGCTCGTACGTGAGCATGTGCTCGGCGGGGTGGGTCCGGACGTGGTCCCAGTAGGCCTGGAAGCCGGCCCGCACGGTCTCGCGGAGGGTGGTGCGCGGCCGGATCGCCTCCTTGACCACGGTCAGGTAGTGATCGGTGATCGTCTCGATGACCGATTCGAGCAGCGCCTGCTTGGAGTCGAAGCAGTAGTGGAAGACGCTCAGCGACACGCCCGCCTCGGCGGCGATCGAGCGGGTCGTCGTCCTGGGGACGCCGTCGCGGGCCATCGCGCGGATCGCGGCCTCGGTGAGCTGCCTGCGCCGCTGCGCCAACGGCATCCGTGCCATGCGGAATCGGTTCCCTTCGTGCGGGCGGAGATACGGCCGAGGCCGGGGCCGGAGGGATCGGACGAGCCCGATCCTCCCGGCCCCGGCCTGCGGGAGCCGCTGCGGGCCGTCAGCTGCCGTAGACGCCGACTTCGTGCAGGGAGTAGCCCCACTGCGTGCCGCGGCCGACGCCGTGGACGCGTACGTACCGGGCCGGCACGCCGGCGAACTGCGCCGTGTCCAGGCCGCCGTCACCGGTGGTCGTGGACCACACCGTCTGCCAGTTCACGTCGTCCGTCGAGACCTCGATCCGGTACGACTTCCCGTACGCCCGCTCCCAGTCGAGGGTGACGCGCTTGACGGTCGCGGAGGAGCCGAGGTCGATCCGCAGCCACTGGTCGTCGCTCCAGTCGCTGGCCCAGCGGGAGCCCTTGTCACCGTCGACGGCCTTGCCGGGCGCGTAGCTGACGAACGGGTTCCACTCGGCGGAGCTGGCGGAGGCGGGCGCGTTCGCGGCGAGGTTGACGCCCGCCTTGTGCTGCTCCGACGCTCCCCAGGTGTGCAGGTAGGACTCGGCGCCCTTGAAGAGGTCGTCCACGACGCCCTGTCCGCCGACGAGCCGGATGTCCTCGATCCAGTCGGGGACCAGACCGTAGTGCGCGGCGCCGTCGGTGTTGAGGTCCCAGGTGCGCTGCCCCGTGGTCTGCCTGTCGATGACGGAGCCGCCGTCGGTGCTGCGGAAGGGGTACTTCACCGGGTTCGGGGTGTCGGCGCCGCGCGGGCCCGGCCAGCCGCCGACCCCGTTCATGTCGGTGCCGTACCCGTATCCGACCTGGTACTTGTCGCGCAGCGCCTTCGTACGGGCGGCTTCGCCGCTGAACCCCTCGGCGCCGTTCATGTACTGGGCGGCGAATCCGCCCAGCTTGTAGAGGCGCTCGGTCCAGCCCAGGTCCATCCAGCTGTGCGAGGAGATCACGCCCGGGTAGGACTCGGATTCGAGGATGTCGAAGGCCCGGCCCGCCGCCTTGACGCTCATGTGGTCGACTTCGAGCATCATCTTGCGTTTCATCATGCCGCGCACGGCGTACTCACCGAGGTCGGTGAGACCGCGGGAGTTGCATTGCGCGTCGGCCGCGTACGAGGGGACCGCCACCCCGGCCGGCAGCTCCTTCTGCGCCGAGGGCGCGGGTGCCAGGCCGATCGGGTTGTCGTGCTGCGGGCCGGTGCACTTCTCGGTCTTCCAGAAGGTGCCGGTGGACAGGAACTGTCCGACGTTGATCGCCGTGCCCAGGGCGCCCTCGTCGAAGCGGACCCCGCACAGGGCGTTGTCGAACTTGTGGCAGAGGAACATGCTGCGCACGCCGAGCCGGTACAGCTCGTCGAGGCCGCGGTCGATGTCCTGCTTGCTGCACTGGGAGACGTCCAGGATCTGCTTGCAGCCGAACGGCTCGGAGGTCTCCACGCCCAGCACGACGGCCAGCTTGCCCTGCTGGATGACGTCGCGGGCCTGCGCGGAGTCGGTGACGATCCGGAACCAGCCCTTGCCCGGGCCGCCGTACATCTTGTCGATGAACGCCTGCATGTCGTACGTCTTCTGCGCCTCCAGGCGGATGGCGGTCATCTCGTCACAGCTGCGGTCCTTGAAGAAGTAGACCGAGCAGATCACCCCGTTGGTGACCAGGTCGTTGACGAGTACGCGCTGGCCGCCGCGCCAGGCGCGCTCGATCCAGGCGTAGTAGTTCTGCTGGTGGGTCAGCGAGTCGTGGGCGGGCCAGTCCTTGAACGTCGGCCAGCCGTTGGGGTCGTGCTTGCCGTCCCCGCCCTTGGTGATGAAGTCGAAGATCGCGAGGGAGCCGTCGGGGTAGTGCTCGGGGCAGTCCTTGAGGGCGTCGGCCACGCCCTGGTCGGAGAAGGCCTTGCCGCAGATGAGCCGGCCGCCGAAGCCCTCGTTGGACATGATGTGGTCGTGGGCGTCGACGAAGCCCCGGACCTGTCCCTTGGCGTCGGTGCCCTTGAACGGCTCGCCCGTGACGTTGATCTGGGAATCGGGCGCGGGCCGCGCGGTGGGGTTCCACCAGCCGGCATCGCCCTCGGCGGCCGCGCCGGGCGCGGGGCCGAGGGCCATGGCCACCATGGCGAGGAGAAGGGCGAGCAGCGCGAGGGGCCTGCGCCTTCGGTGCGGGACTCGGGTCATGGTCATCACTCACGTCATCGGTCGGCGGATGGCGCGGTCGAGGACGCAGACCGTCTGAGGGAGCCGGCTGATTGTCATGTCCCGCGCAGGCAGTGTGACGAGAATGGCTACCGGCGGTAACAGAGTCAAGGGTCCGGGACGGATGACCTGATGGAATGTCAGCCGTTTGGCCGGGCCCGCCCGGGGGAGGGCCCGGCCGGGCCCGGCCCGGCTACTCGGCCCCCTCGTCGAGCACCGCAGCGACGCCCTGGGCGAGGCAGGGGATCCGGTGCGCGGGGATCCCCGCGATGTTGATCCGCCCGGCCGTCGTCCCGTAGATGGCGAACCGGCTGCGCAGCCGCAGCATCTGGCGCGCGGTGAGCGGCAGCATCGAGAACATCCCCTTCTGCCGCGCCAGCACGTCGGCCTGGGCGTCCCGGCCGAGCGCGGTCAGCTCCGCGGTCAGCCCGCGCCGGTTGTCCTCGATCCGGGCCCGCATCCCGTCCAGCTCGGCGCGCCACAGGTCCCGCAGTCCGTCGTCTTCGAGGATCGCCGTCACCACCGCGGCCCCGTGCTCCGGCGGCATCGAGTAGAGGGTGCGGGCCGCGTTCTGCAGCGCCGTCTCCACGTGCCGCAGCGACTGCCGCGAGGCGCCGAGGACGACGGCGCAGCCGGTCCGGTCGCTGTACAGCCCGAAGTTCTTCGAGCAGCTGATGGCGACGAGCATCTCGGGCACCCGCTCCGCGAGCATGCGCGTGGCGGCCAGATCGGCCTCCAGGCCGTCGCCGAGCCCGTGGTACGCGAGGTCCACGAAGGGCACCCAGCCGTGCTCCGAGGCGAGTTCGGCCACCGCCTCCCAGGCCTGCGCGGTCGGGTCGACGCCGGTCGGGTTGTGGCAGCAGCCCTGGAGCAGGACGACGTCGTCGCGCCGCGCCCGCCCGAGGTCGCGCAGCATGCCCGCCGTGTCGAAGCGGCCCTCGGCGTCGAGCCAGCCGTACGTCCGCACGGTCAGCCCGGCGGCCTCCAGGATGGGCCGGTGGTTGACGTACGCGGGATCGCTGATCCACACCGTCGTGCCCGGCCGGGTCCGGCAGATCAGATCGGCCAGCAGCCGCAGCGCGCCGCTGCCCGCGACGGTCTGGACGGCCACGGCCCGCTCGGCCGCGCCGCCGGAGCCGAGGACGAGCGACAGCATCGCCCGGTTGAAGGCCGTGTTGCCGGAGAGCCCCCGGTACTCCTTGGAGGGGGAGCGCTCCGCCAGCCGTATCTCGGCCTCGCGCACGGCCGCCATGACCGGGGTGCCGCCGGTCTGGTCGCGGTAGACGCCGAGCACGAGGTTCAGGCGCTCGGGCCGGGCGTCGGCGCCGTACGCCTCGGTGAGGTCCCACAGCGGGTCGACGGGCGGCGGGAGGAGGAGCTCAAGCATGGTCGGGAACCTCGGACTGGGTGCGGGGGAGGGGGAGGGCGGCGCTGCGGGTGCGCGGTCGCCGGTTGGCGAGGGCCACGCCCGCGGTGATCAGGGGGACGCCCACGAGAACGGCCCCGGTCGGCGACTCGCCCAGCAGGGGGATGGCGAGCAGGACCACCGCGACCGGGCTCAGACTGCCCACGGTGGAGCTGCGCTCGGCGCCGAGGCTGCGGATGGCGTACGCGTACAGCAGGCCGGCGCACAGGCCGACCCCCAGCCCCTGCACCACCAGGAACAGGGCGATGTCGCTCCCCGCGGCCGAGGCCAGTCCGGTGGGCAGCACCCCGGTCAGGACCAGGAGCGCCATCACCGCGAACGACGGCAGGCACAGCAGGCCGATCGATCCGACCGGATCGAGGTCCACTTCCTTCAGCCCGACGGTGTAAAGGGCCCACAGTCCGCTCGCGACGAGCAGGATCCCCGCGCCCGCCAGCACCTGAGTGTTCAGCGGAACGACGTGGCGCCAGACCAGGGCGACCACGCCGACCGCGATCAGCGCCAGCCCGACCGCCTGCGCGCCCCGGGGCAGGCCCCTGCCCGCGGCGACCATCAGGGCGGAGACGAAGAGCGGGACCATCCCCGGGACGATGGAGCCGACGAAGGCTGCCGAGGTCAGGGAGCCGCCGTACATCGCGGCCAGGAAGAACGGCACCCCGGCTCCGCAGGCGATCTTGAGGGCGGTGGCCGGGCGGACGGCGGCGATCCGCCGGCGCCGCCGCCACAGCGCGGGAGCCAGGACGAGCAGCGGGACGCCGAAGCGCAGCAGGGCCGCGTCGGCGGGGAGCAGGGAGGAGGAGCTCAGCGCCCGGGCGCTGAGCGCGAAGGCGGCCCAGATGAGCACGGTCACGACCAGCGCCATGGTGCCCTTCGTCCGGGCCGAGAGCCGTGGGCGGACCGCCGGCGGCAGTGCCGTCGCGGGTCCGGCATTCGTGGTGACCAAGGGGCTCCTCCAGCCTCGGGGGCCGGATCCGGCCAAGGAGCAACGCTAGGTCTTTCGCCGGGGCAGGCGATTGCCAGTTCTGCCGCTCGGACATACGTTTGGGGCAGGATCTGCCAAGAGGGGGCGAAGGAGGGGCGATGGATGCAGTCGATCTCCAGATCATCCGGGAGTTGCAGGCCGACGGGCGGCTCTCGAACCAGGACCTCGCCGACCGGGTCCGGCTGTCCCCGTCGCCCTGCCTGCGCCGGGTGCGGCGCCTGGAGGAGGCCGGCCTGATCCGCGGCTACACGGCCATGGTCGACCAGGTCGCCTTCGGCCTGCCGATCACCGTGTTCGTACGGATCCGCCTGGACCGGCACACGAAGGAGGCGGTCGGCGTCTTCGAGGGGCACGTCGCGCTCATCGAGCACATCCAGGACTGCTACCTCATGGCCGGAAGCAGTGACTACCTGCTCCGCGTGGTCATCGAGAGCCTGGAGGCGTACGAATCCCTCGTGCGCAACCGGATCCACGCCATCCCCGGCATCGCGTCGATCGAGTCCAGCTTCGCCTTCGGCAGCGTGAAGCAGTCCCGGGTCTACCCCTCCCCCATGTGAGGGGGCGCGCCGAACCCGTGGAGCCGCTCGCCGAATCCCCCGGCCGGGCCTGATCGCCCCGGGGGACGCGGAGCGTCACGACGCGGCCCCGTCCGCCGGGCGCGGGCCGCCCCCCACTCTGCGTGACGGGCGCCCGCGATCGTGGCCCCTCTGTATCCCCGCTCACACGACCTGCCTTACATGTCCGAATTTGCCCTGCCTTCCCGCGTGAACAAGAACACTCTCCGCAATGCATTGCGCATGGATGCCGGGAGCCGGGGCAACCGGGCGGTTCGTGTCGGTGCCACCGGCAGGGGGAAACAGAGGACGAAAGGCAATACCCAACGTGACCGCAGCACAGCAGAGCATCCATGTGGGCGGAGAGTGGCGCGCAGCCCTCTCCGGCGCCACGCGCGAGATCATCGACCCCGTCGACGCGACCGCCTTCGCGGTCGTGGCCGAGGGCGGTGTCCAGGACACCGACGAGGCCGTGGCCGCGGCACGCGCCGCGTTCGACGCCGGTGCCTGGCCGCGTACGCCGGTCGCCGAGCGGGCCGCCCTGCTGCGCCGGGTCGCCGCCCTGCTGGAGCGCGACCGCGAGCGGATCGGCGCCCTGGAGAGCCAGGACGCGGGAAAGACGCTGGAAGAGGGCCGCGTCGACGTCGACTGCGTCCGCGACGCCTTCCTGTACTTCGCGGACCTCGTGGCCGGCGAGAGCGGCGGACGCCTCGTCGACGCCGGTTCGGACGAGATCCGCAGCGTCGTCGTCCACGAGCCGGTCGGCGTCTGCGCCCTGATCACGCCGTGGAACTATCCGCTGCTCCAGGCCAGCTGGAAGATCGCGCCCGCCCTCGCCGCCGGCAACACGTTCGTGATCAAGCCCAGCGAGATCACCCCGCTGACCACCGTCGCGCTGATCGAGCTGCTCCTGGAGGCCGGACTGCCGCTCGGCGCCGCCAACATCGTCACCGGCCCCGGCGGAACGGTCGGCGCCCGCCTGGCCGAACACCCCGACGTGGACCTCATCTCCTTCACGGGCGGTCTCGTCAGCGGCACGAAGGTGGCGAAGGCGGCCGCCGACAGCGTGAAGAAGGTCGCCCTCGAACTGGGCGGCAAGAACCCCAACGTCGTCTTCGCCGACGCCTGTTCCACGCCCGAGGCGTTCGACACCGCCGTCGACCAGGCACTCAACGCGGCCTTCATCCACAGCGGCCAGGTCTGCTCGGCCGGATCCCGCCTCATCGTCGAGGAACCGCTGCGCGACCGGTTCGTCGCCGAACTCGCCCGCCGGGCCGAGCTGATCCGGCTGGGGCGCGGCACCGACGAGGGCGTCGAGTGCGGACCGCTCGTCTCAGCCGCCCAGCTGGCGCGCACCGAGGAGTACGTGTCCTCGGCCCTCGCCGAGGGCGCGGTCCTGCGCGCGGGCGGCGAGAAGCCGGCCGGTCCCGGGTACTTCTTCCGGCCCACGGTCCTGGACCGCTGCCACCGCGGCATGCGCGTCGTCCGCGAGGAGGTCTTCGGACCGGTCCTCACCGTGGAGACCTTCCGGACCGAGGAGGAGGCCGTCGCCCTCGCCAACGACACCGAGTTCGGCCTCGCCGGCGCGGTGTGGACCTCAGACGGCGACCGGGCCCGGCGGGTCGCGGCCGCCCTGCGCCACGGCACCGTCTGGATCAACGACTTCCACCCCTACCTGCCGCAGGCGGAGTGGGGCGGCTTCGGAAAGTCCGGCATCGGCCGCGAACTCGGCCCCGGCGGCCTCGGCGAGTACCGCGAGGCCAAGCACATCTACCAGAACCTCGCCCCGCGCCCCGTGCGCTGGTTCGCGGGCGCGACGGAGAAGGACCAGGCATGAACGACCAGCACCTGTACGACTACGTCGTCGTCGGCGGCGGCACCGCCGGCTCCGTGATCGCCTCCCGGCTGACCGAGGACCCGGACGTCAGCGTCGCCGTCATCGAGGGCGGCCCCAGTGACGTGGGCCGCGACGAAGTCCTCACCCTGCGCCGCTGGATGGGCCTGCTCGGCGGCGAGCTGGACTACGACTACCCCACCACCGAGCAGCCCCGGGGCAACTCGTACATCCGGCACAGCCGTGCGCGGGTGCTGGGCGGCTGTTCCTCGCACAACACCCTCATCGCCTTCAAGCCCCTGCCCTCCGACTGGGACGAGTGGGCGGAGGCCGGCGCCGAGGGGTGGGACGCGGCGGCCATGGACCCGTACTTCGCCCGGCTGCGCAACAACATCGTCCCCGTGGACCAGGCCGACCGGAACGCGATCGCCCGGGACTTCGTCGACGCGGCCCAGCACGCGCTCGGAGTTCCGCGCGTCGAGGGCTTCAACAAGAGCCCCTTCCACGAGGGCGCGGGCTTCTTCGACCTCGCCTACCACCCGGAGAACAACAAGCGCTCCTCCGCCTCCGTCGCCTACCTGCACCCGTTCCTGGACCGGCCGAACCTGCACATCGCCCTGGAGACCTGGGCGTTCCGGCTGGAGCTGGAGGGCACCCGCGCCACCGGCGTGCACATCCGCACCAAGGAGGGAGAGGAGCACGTCGTACGCGCCCGGCGCGAGGTCCTGGTGTGCGCCGGAGCCGTGGACACCCCGCGCCTGCTGCTGCACTCGGGCATCGGGCCGCGCGCCGACCTGGAGAAGCTGGGCATCCCCGTCGTGCACGACCTGCCGGGCGTGGGGGAGAACCTGCTCGACCACCCCGAGTCGGTCATCGTCTGGGAGACGCACGGACCGATCCCGGAGAACTCCGCGATGGACTCCGACGCCGGGCTGTTCGTCCGCCGGGACCCGGCCTCCGAGGGCCCGGACCTGATGTTCCACTTCTACCAGATCCCCTTCACCGACAACCCCGAGCGCCTGGGCTACGAACGTCCCGCGCACGGCGTGTCGATGACCCCGAACATCCCCAAGCCGCGCAGCCGCGGCCGGCTCTACCTGACGAGCGCCGACCCCGAGGACAAGCCCGCCCTCGACTTCCGGTACTTCACCGACGAGGACGACTACGACGGACGGACCCTCGTCGACGGAATCCGCATCGCCCGGAAGATCGCCGAGAGCGAGCCGCTGGCCGGATGGCTGAAGCGCGAGGTGTGCCCGGGGCCCGAGGTGACCTCCGACGAGGAGCTCAGCGCGTACGCGCGCCACGTCGCGCACACCGTCTACCACCCCGCCGGCACCTGCCGGATGGGCGCCGCCGACGACGAACTCGCCGTCGTCGCACCCGACCTGCGGATCCGGGGCCTCGACGGCATCCGGATCGCCGACGCGTCCGTATTCCCCACCATGACCGCCGTGAACCCGATGATCGGCGTCCTCATGGTCGGCGAGAAATGCGCCGACCTGCTGGGAGGCACCACCCGATGAACGCACCGCACACCCCCGCCACCCCCACCGCCCCCGCACAGTCCGTCTTCTCCGTACGCGACCTGTGGAAGGTCTTCGGCCCGAAGGCCGACCGCGTGCCCGCCGATCAGGAGCTCGCTGCCCTCGGCGCCGCCGAGCTGCGCGAGCGCACCGGCTGCACGGCCGCCGTCCGCGACGTCTCCTTCGACGTCCGCAAGGGCGAGGTCTTCGTCGTCATGGGCCTGTCGGGCTCGGGCAAGTCCACGCTCGTCCGCTGCCTGACCCGGCTCATCGAGCCGACCTCGGGCACGATCTCCATCGACGGGGAGGACGTGCTCTCCATGGACAGCGGCCGGCTCCGCGAGCTGCGCCGGCACCGGGCCTCGATGGTCTTCCAGCACTTCGGGCTGCTGCCGCACCGCACGGTGCTCGACAACATCGCGTACGGACTGGAGATCCAGGGCATCGGACGCGGTGAACGGCGCGAACGGGCGGCCGAGTTCGTCGCCAAGGTCGGCCTGGACGGCCTGGAGCAGCGCAGACCGGGCCAGTTGTCCGGCGGCCAGCAGCAGCGCGTGGGCCTCGCGCGCGCCCTCGCCGTCGACCCCGAAGTCCTGCTGTTCGACGAGCCGTTCAGCGCCCTGGACCCGCTGATCCGCCGGGACATGCAGGAGGAGGTCGTACGCCTGCACCGGGAGGAGGGGCGCACGATGGTCTTCATCACGCACGACCTCAGCGAGGCCCTGAAGCTCGGCGACCGGATCGCGCTGATGCGGGACGGCCGGATCGTGCAGCTCGGCACGCCGGAGGAGATCGTGGGCGCCCCCGCCGACGACTACGTCAGGGACTTCGTCCGGGACGTGCCGCGCGAGCAGGTGCTGACCGTCCGCTCGGCGATGCGCCCGGCGCTCGCCGACGAACGCGAGAGCGGTCCCGCGCTCGACCCCCGGGCCACCGTCCACGAGGCGATCGAGGCGGTCGCCCGTACGGGCGAGAACGCGCGGGTCGTCGAGGACGGCCGCTGCCTCGGCGTGGTCGACCACGCCGGACTCCTGGGTGTCGTCGCCGGGGTACCGGTCGCGGCCCGGAAGGCGGTGGCCTGATGTACGCCCATACCACCTGGCCGCCGCCGGGCGCCGCGACCGCCGCCAACGCCTCCGAGGGGCGGTGGAGCCGATGACCGCCACCGCCACCCCCACCCCCGCCGCCACCGGCTCCATCACCGCCGGCGACGCACGCCCCGGAGCCCTGCGCACCCTCGCCCGCCACCGCGGCCGGCTGATCGGCGCGGGCGCGGTCCTCGGCCTCGTCCTCGGATCGGTGCTCCTGGGCGGCGGCAGCTGGCCGGCCGCCCTCGGCGTCGACCTGTCCGGACCGCTGGAGCGCGCCGGCGACTGGATCGTCGACAACCGCGACGGCCACCCGCTGTTCCTCTACTTCCTCGGCCACGTCAGCAACGCCGTGGTCGTGTCCGTCCGCGCGGTGTACCTGCTGCTGCTCGCTCTCGGCTGGGCCGGCGTCACCGCCGCCGCCGGGCTGGTGGCCTGGCGCGTCGCGGGCGTCCGTCTGGCGCTGACCTCCGTCGCCGCGTTCGCCGTGTGCGCGCTGCTGGGCATGTGGGTGCCCACCATGCAGACGCTCGCCCTGATGGTGGTCGCCGTCGCCGCGTCCGTGCTGGTCGGAGGCCTCCTCGGGCTGGCCGCGGGCCTGTCGGACCGTATGCACCGCATCCTGCGGCCGGTTCTGGACACCATGCAGGTGCTGCCCGCCTTCGCGTACCTCCTGCCCGTCGTGCTGGTCTTCGGCATCGGCGTGCCCGCCGCCGTCCTCGCGACCGTCGTCTACGCCGCCCCGCCCATGGCGCGCCTGACCGCACTCGGACTGCGCGGCGCCGACGCCGGCGTCGTGGAGGCCGCCACCTCCCTCGGCGCCACCGGCCGCCAGCGGCTGCTGACGGCCCGGCTGCCGCTGGCCCGCAAGGAACTGCTGCTCGGCCTCAACCAGACGATCATGATGGCGCTGGGCATGGCCGTGATCGCGTCCGTCATCGGCGCGGGCGGCCTCGGCGACCGCGTCTACCAGGCACTGGCATCCGTCGACGTCGGCGCCGCGCTCGCCGCCGGCGTGCCGATCGTGCTGCTGGCCATCGTCCTGGACCGGGTCACCGCCGCCGCGGGGGAGCGGCTCGGTGCGGCACCGGCCGCCCGGTCCCGGCTCGGCTGGGCCCTCGCGCTCGCGGTGACCGCCGCCGTCGCGCTCGCGGGGCGCCTCGCCGACCGGCTCTCGTGGCCCGACGGGTGGACGGTGGACACCGCCGAACCCGTCAACCGCGCGGTCGACTGGATGACCGCCCACCTCTACTCCGGCGTGCCCGTCGTCGGCGGCACCGCCGACTGGGCGGCGCGGTTCACCGCCTGGGTCCTCAACCCCCTGCGCGACGGACTGCAGTGGCTGCCCTGGTGGGCGGTCCTGCTGACCGTGGGCGCCCTCGCCCTGCTCATCGGCACCTGGCGCACCGCCGTGACGGCCGTCCTCGCCATGGCCGCGATCGGCGTGCTCGGCGTCTGGAACCCGGCGCTCGACACCCTGTCCCAGGTGCTGGCCGCCGTCGCCGTGACCCTGCTGCTCGGCTTCGTGCTCGGCGTCGCCGCTGCCCGCAGCACCCGCCTGGGGCGCGCCCTGCGCCCGGTCCTCGACGTCTTCCAGACCATGCCGCAGTTCGTGTACCTCATCCCCGTGGTCGCCCTGTTCGGCGTGGGCCGCGCCCCGGCCGTCGCGGCCGCGGTGGTCTACGCGCTGCCCGCGGTGGTACGGATCACGGCCCAGGGCGTGCGCGCGGTGAACCCGGCCGCCCTGGAGTCCTCGCGCTCGCTGGGCGCGACCGGACGCCAGCAACTGCTCCAGGTCCAGCTGCCGCTGGCCCGGCCCGCGCTGCTGCTGGCCGTCAACCAGGGCGTGGTGCTGGTCCTCGCCGTGGTCGTCATCGGCGGCCTCGTGGGCGGCGGCGCGCTCGGCTACGACGCCGTCTTCGGTCTCGCCCAGGGCGACCTGGCGACCGGTCTGGTCGCGGGCGCCGCGATCGTCTGCCTCGGCCTGATGCTCGACCGCGTCACCCAGCCCACGGAACGCCGCGACCCCGCCGGAAAGGGGGCCTGACATGGCTCGCACACGCCTCGCCGCACTCGCGGCAGCGGCCGCCGTCACGGTGACGGCCCTCACGGGCTGCGGCGCCGCGGACATGACCCGCCAGGCCTCCCCGTACGCCGACGCGAAGGGCTCCCGCACGGTGACCCTGTCCGTACAGTCGTGGGTGGGCGCGCAGGCCAACGTGGCCGTCGCCCAATACCTGCTGGAGCACGAGCTCGGCTACCGGGTGGACACCGTCCAGATCGACGAGGTGCCCGCCTGGGACGCGCTCAGCCAGGGCCGGGTGGATGCCATCCTGGAGGACTGGGGCCACCCCGACCAGGAGAAGCGGTACGTCGACGACAAGGCGACGATCAAGCCGGGCGGCGAGCTCGGGGTGACCGGCCACATCGGCTGGTTCGTGCCCACGTACTTCGCCGAGCAGCACCCGGACGTCACCGACTGGAAGAACCTGAACAAGTACGCGAACGACTTCCGTACGGCGGAGAGCGGCGGCAAGGGCCAGCTGATGGACGGCTCCCCGTCCTACGTGACGAACGACAAGGCGCTCGTGAAGAACCTGGGCCTTGACTACCAGGTCGTCTTCGCGGGCTCGGAGGCGGCGCAGATCACGCAGATCAAGCAGTTCGCCAAGGAGAAGAAGCCGTTCCTGAGCTACTGGTACAAGCCCCAGTGGCTGTTCGAGAAGGTCCCGATGACGGAGGTGAAGCTGCCCGAGCACCAGGAGGGCTGTGACACCGACACGGAGAAGGTGGCCTGCGCCTACCCGCACACGCCGCTGCGGAAGTTCCTCAACGCCCGCTTCGCGGACGGCGGTGGCGACGCCGCCGCCTTCCTGAAGAAGTTCCGCTGGACGACCGACATGCAGAACGACGTCTCCCTGATGATCGCGGACGAGAAGCTGGCGCCGCAGGAGGCGGCCGCCCGCTGGGTGAAGGAGAACGAGGCCACCTGGCGGACCTGGCTCCCGTCCTGACGCCGGTCGGCCCGCCCGTACGGAACTGCGCGTACGGGCGGGCGCACGGTCACGCGTACGAGGCCGCCAGCTCGCTGCTGCGATCGCGGGCGGCCTCCAGGGCCGCCATCAGGGCGGCCCGTACGCCGTGCCGTTCCAGCTCCCGCACCGCGCTGATGGTGGTCCCCGCCGGCGAGGTGACCGCCTCGCGCAGCTCGACCGGGTGCGCACCGGAGTCGCGCAGCATGACCGAGGCGCCCACGGAGCTGCGGACGACGAGCTCGCGGGCCTTGTCCCGCGGAAGCCCCAGCAGGACCCCCGCATCGGTCATGGCCTCGACGAGGAAGTAGAAGTAGGCGGGTCCCGACCCCGACAGGGCGGTCGCCGCGTCCTGCTGGGACTCCGGCACGGTGAGGGTGTGGCCGACACCGCGGAACAGCTCCGCGGCCTGCTCCACCTGCTGCTGCGAGGCGTGGCTGCCGCCGGAGAGCACGGTCATCCCCTCGTCGACCAGCACCGCCGTGTTGGGCATCGCCCGCACCACCGCGACGCCGGCCGGGACCCGCTCCTCGAAGAAGGCCGTGGTGAGTCCGGCCGCCACGCTGATCAGCAGGGTCCCGGGGGCGATCGCGGGGGCGATCTCCGCCAGCAGTGCGCCCGTGTCCTGCGGCTTCACGGCCAGGATCAGCACGTCGGCCCAGGCGGCGGCCTCCGTGTTGCCCATCGGCGGGATCCCGTGGCGCGCCTCGATCTCGGCCGCCCGCGTCTTGCGCCGGCAGGTGACCCCGAGCGCCGGGGCCGGCCAGCCGGAACGCAGCAGGCCGCCGAGGAGTGCCTCACCCATCTTGCCCGCGCCGAGCACGGCGACCTTGCACGTCATGACTTGCTCCCTCGTGGTGGAAGTGACGAAGAGAAGAACGGCCGGCCGCCCCGGCTCACCCCGTACCCGTCCCCGCGTACGCGTGCGGCGCGAACAGGGCCACGTCCTGCGCACCGACGACCTCGGGACAGGCCGCGGCAGCGGGCCCGTCCTGCGGTACGGGGAACCCGGCGAGCAGCCGGATCAGATCGCCGGACGCCAGCCGGGCGAGGCCGCGCGCCACGGGCCGGCCCGCGCCGTCGGCGAGGTCCACCGGGTCGCCCGCTGTGAACTGCCCCTCGACGGCGGTGACTCCGCTCCACAACAGGGGCCGGCCGTGCTCCCGTACGTCCCGCACCGCGTCGGCGTCGAGGACGATCCGGCCCTGCGGCGCCGTGGCGTGGGCGAGCCAGAACAGCTGCTCGGCGGGCCGCTGGCGGGCGGCGTGGAAGTACGTGCCGGTCCCCGCGCCCGCCAGGGCCCGTGCGGCCTGCCCCGCGGCGGCCAGCACCACGGGGATCCCGGCGCTCGCGGCGGTCATCGCCGCCTGCACCTTGGCCGCCATGCCGCCCGTGCCGACTCCCGAGCGCCCCGGGGTGCCCGTACGGATCCCGGCGAGGTCGGCGGGGCCGCGGACCTCGGAGACCGGGCTGGTTCCGGGGGCCAGCGGGTCCCCGTCGTACAGCGCCTCCACATCCGAGAGCAGGACGAGCAGGTCCGCTCCGATCAGCTCGGCGACCAGCGCCGCCAGCCGGTCGTTGTCCCCGAAGCGGACCTCGTGGGTGGCGACGACGTCGTTCTCGTTGACGACCGGGACGATCCCCAGGAGCATCAGCTTCTTCAGGGTGCGCCGGGCGTTGTGGTAGTGGTCGCGGCGGGTGATGTCCCCGGCCGTCAGGAGCACCTGCCCCACCTGGATGCCGTACCGGCCGAACTCCGAGCCGTACGTGCCCATGAGCAGCCCCTGGCCGACACTGGCCGCCGCCTGCTGCTCGGACAGCTCGGTGGGCCGCGTGGTCAGGCCCAGCGGGGCGAGTCCCGCCGCGACGGCGCCGGAGGAGACCAGGACGACGCTCTTGCCCTGCCGGTGCAGCCCGGCCAGGACCTCGACCAGGGCCGCCGGCCGGGCGGGATCCAGCCGCCCGGAGTCCGAAGTGAGCGAGGACGAGCCGATCTTGACCACGATCCGGTGGGCGCCTGCCACGTCCGCACGCTCGGTGCGGGGGGCGTCCGGAGCGGCTTCGGGTGTCACGAGAGCTCTCCTCGGGGGCGGCGGGGTGGCCGGGCGGCGGCTGTGGGGATCCGATTCAGCCATGATCCGTTCCCGTTTCGTTCCCGGTCACCGGGAAGGGTCCGGGATCGATTCGGTAGCCACCGGTCTCATTTTTGCTGGGCATCACTAGGCCCACAGCGAAAAGAGGAAGGAGGCAGGGAGTTCGGTGTTCTCGTCATTCACGGAGAAAATGGCACAACCGGATCTGATAGATCTCGGCGACGGCATTTACGTCCTCCGGTTCGAGGTCATGAAGGTGACCTCGGTCTACCGGGCGGTCAAGGAGCTGCTGGCGCGCGGGGTGATCCGGCCCGGACAGACCCTCGTCGACAGCTCCAGCGGCATCTACGGCCACGCGCTCGCCCTGGTCTGCCGGGAACTGGGACTGAAGTGCCACGTCTTCGCGTCCGTCGCGGTCGACGACGGGATCAAGACGCAGCTCAAGTACCTCGGTGCCACCTACGACCAGGTCGCCGGCGGCGGGGCCAACCTCCAGCACGACCAGGAGGCCCGGGTCCGGCTCGTCCACGACTACCTGCGGAGCAATCCGGACGCGTACTGGATGCAGCAGTACCACGACGACGTCCACTACGCCGGCTACGAGCACGTCGCGGAACTGCTCCTCAAGGAGCTGGGCTGGGCCGAGATGACCCTGGTCGGCGGCGTCGGCACCGGTGCGTCCACCAGCGCGATGAGCCGTTTCCTGCGGGCTTCGTGCCCCAACGTCCGGGTGGCCGGGATCCAGCCGTTCGGCAGCCGCTCCTTCGGCTCCGAGAACTTCCCGCTCGACGGGTTCATCATCGCCGGGATCGGCAGCGGCATCCGCTTCGACAACATCGACTACAGCGCCTACGACGACATCCACTGGGTCGACTTCGACGTGTCGGCCGCGGGCTGCCGCCACCTGCTCTCCACCACGGGCGTCTTCGCCGGGCTGTCCGCCGGAGCCGGCTGGCAGGCCGCCCGGTACATCCGCTCGACCGAGCCCTCCGGCGGCCCCGTCGTCTTCATGGCCGCCGACCCCGGACACCGCTACGTCAAGCAGGTGTTCCCGCCCGACGGACCGCTCGTCGAGGACCCGGAATACCGGCCCGTGGTCATTTCCGCACTGGAGGAGATGACCGGACCCTGGTGCACGATGAACTGGGGCCGAAGGCCGTACAGCGTCCAGGACGACCTCCCGGTGCTCGCCCTGCAGGGCTGAATCGCCCCACGGCCGACCCTGGATCGCCGAATTCCCCCGTAAAAGAATCAGAGGCCGCACCATGACCGATGTCGCCATCATCAATTATGGCGCCCAGCACGACTATCCGGCCATGCTCCCCGAGCTGGCGAACGGGCTCCACGTCTTCAGCCACAACCCCCTCTCGCACACCGCGGGGCTCGGCTCCTACGAGCACGTCGAGGACTGCGAGTTCGTCCCGTACGCCGAGCTGCGCATCCGGCAGCTGGCGCGGACCCGGCGCTTCGCCCACATCATCACCGACAACGAGTACGACCTCGAACGGGCCGCCCGCATCCGCGAGGACCTCGGCATCCCCGGCCAGTCGGCGCGCAGCGCACGCCAGTTCCGCGACAAGGTCGTCATGAAGCAGACCGCGGGACGCACGGTCGCCACCCCGCGCTACGCCCGGCTGGCGACGATCGTCGACCTCACCCGGTTCATCGCCGACAACGACTACCCGGTCGTCGTCAAGCCGGTGAGCCAGGGCGGCTCCCGCGACATCGTCGTGCTGCGCGACGAGGACGACCTGATGGCCTTCAGCCGCCGCCACTGGCGCGAGGACCTCATGGTCGAGGACTTCGTCGACGGCGAGATCTACCACGTCGACGCGATCCTGGCGCCCGGCTACCGGTTCGTGGCCTCCTCGCGGTACCTGCGCGACTGCCTCGGCGTCCTCTCCGGCCAGAACAACGGCTCCCTCCAGCTCGACCCGGCCGGCAAACTCTCCCGGCGGCTGGAGGAGTTCCTCGACCGGGTCCTGGACGCCTTCGACACCCCGGAGGCCGGCGCCTACCACCTGGAGGTGTTCCGCACGCCCGAGGACGAGTTCGTGCTGTGCGAGATCGCCTCGCGCGTCGGCGGCTCCCGCATCCCCGCCCTCACCCGCCTCACCTACGGCCTGGACCTGCACACCACCTGGCTCCGGCTCTCCTGCGGCCTGCCCGTGGACCCCGCGCCGAACACCCCGCCGGCCCAACTGCGCGGCTCCATCGGCATCGTCCCCCAGGGCCGCCCCGTGCGCGCACCGCAGAGCCTGCCGTTCGACTGGGTCGAGCACTACCAGGTCAACGAGCAGCTCGCACTCGGCGCCGTGGCGCAGAACAGCACCTCCAACCTCTGCTTCGCCCTGGTCCGCGGAGCCGACACCGCCGAGGTGGAGCAGCGCCTGCTCCAGACCGAGGCATGGATCCTGGACAACCTGATCGAGGCCGAAGAACCCGCCCGGCTCCCCGCGCCGTGAACGCCTGGCGAGAGGCGTCCCCCACCGCGCGCCTCCTGCTGGTCGCGGTGCTCTTCACCGGCCTGACCACCTTCATGTTCCTGCCGCTGCTGGCCATAGAGCTGACGGCGCGGGGCATACCGGCGGGCCGCACCGGCTTCCTCGTCGGTCTGCTCGCCTTCTCCGGCCAGGCGTTCTCGCTCCTGACCGGGCTGCTGGTCGACCGGTTCGGCGCCCACCGGGTGATGGCCGCCGGCTTCCTCCTGCGCGTCCTCGGCTACGCACTGCTCGGGCTCGGCGGCGCCGGAGCGCCGGCGCCGCTCGTGGCGGGGATCGTGGCCGTCGGGGTCGGCGGCTCGCTGCTGGGCCTGTCGACCAAGACGCTGCTCGTCTCGCAGGAGGGCACCGACCGGCGCACGATGCTCGCGCTGCGCTCGACGTTCGTGAACGTCGGCGTCGTGGCCGGGCCCGCCCTGGGCGCGGCGGTGTACCCGCTGGGGTTCGGCTGGATCCTGGCGGCCTGCGTGCTCTCCCACCTGGTCCTCGGCACCCGCCTGGTCCTGCGACGGTCCGTGACGGCCTCCCGGTCACGGGCCGTCGTGGGACGGGCCGCCGCCCCGGCGGCGGACGGCGCCCCCGCCGCGCCGTGGACGCTGCGCCAGTGGCTTCCCCTGTGCGGGCTGGGGGTCGCGTACTGGGCGATCTACAGCCAGCTCAACGTCCTGCTGCCGATCACCGCGAACGCGATGACCGGCAGCGCCGCCGCGATCTCGGTGGTCTTCACGGCCAACGGGCTGCTCGTCGTGCTGTTCCAGTACACCCTGCTGCGTCACGTGTTCCGCCGCGCCACCGCCCGTACCCTGCTGGTCCTCGGCTTCCTGGCCTTCGCCTGCGCCTACGCCACGCTGATACCGCTGGCCGGGTGGTACTCGCTCCTCGCCTTCGTGGTGCCGGTCACTCTGGCGGAGATGCTGATCGGCCCCAGCCTCGACGAGCAGGCGGTCAACGCCGCCGCCACCCGCCGCACCGGACTCGCGCTCGGCACGATGAGCGCCGCCGGAGCCCTGGGCAGCCTCTTCGGCTCCAGCGCCGGCGGCTACCTGCTGCAGAGCGCGCGGGGCGGCAGCGAGGTGTGGCTGCTGCTCGTCGGGTCCTCCCTCGCCGCCGCGGCGATCTGTCTCCTCCTACCGAAAGTGCGTACGCGCCATGTCTGACACACAGCCGACCGCCGTGCTGCTCAACCCGCGCAGCCATGTCCTGGCCGCGGCCCGGAAACTGGGGGTCGCCACCGTGACCGTCCCCGAACCCGGCAGGCCGCTGCCCGAGGACGGGGCCGGGGTGGCCTTCCACTCCCCGTGGATCACCGACCCCGAGGACCTGGTCGAGCGGCTGCGCGCCCTGGACCTGCCCGCCCCCGTCAGCTGCTTCGGTTTCGGCGAACTCGGCTGTTCCGTCGCCGCGCTGGTCAACCGGCGCCTCGGCTGGCCGGGCAACCCGCCCGAGGCCATGGAGGCGTTCAAGGACAAGGCGAAGCTGCGCTCCGCGGTCGGCGACCGGGCCGGGGCGCCCGTCGCGTACGTGCTGTGCACGGAGAAGAGCGGGATCCGTCCGGCCGTCGAAAGCATCGGCTACCCCTGCATCGTGAAGCCCGCCGACGGCACCGGCAGCGCCGGGGTGCGCCACCTCGCCGGGCCGGACGAGCTCGAAAGCCACCTGGCGTCCCTGGACTTCACCTCCCCGCACATCGTCGAGGAGTTCCTCGTGGGGACCGAGTACAGCGTGGAGGCGACGAGCTCCTCCGAGGGCCACCGGGTCCTCGCGATCACGGAGAAGGCGACCACCGGCGCCCCCGGATTCGTAGAGACCGGCCACACCCTGCCCGTGCGGCTCGACCCGCAGGACGAGGCGGCCGTCGCCGCCCTGGTCACCGCGACCCTGGACGCGGCGGGCTACCGTTCGGGCCCCTCGCACACCGAGGTCATGCTCACGGCCAAGGGGCCCCGCCTCATCGAATCGCACGGCCGTCCCGGGGGCGACCGCCTCAGCGACATGCTGGACCTGGCGCTCGGCGAGGACGTCTTCGAACAGGCCATGGCGGACCTGCTCGGCCTGCCCGTCCCGGGCGCCCCCACCCGCGACCGCGTCGCCGGGATCCGCTACGTCGCCTTCGACCGGACGGTGCCGCTCACCGTCACCGACGCGGAGATCGCGGCGGTCGCAGCCCTGCCCGGGGTCACCGAGGTCAGCGTCGCCGTACCGGCCGGCCAACTCCCGCCGGAGGTACACCGGTCCGGGGACCGGCACGGCTTCGTGGTCGCCTTCGGCGGGGACCGCGAGGAGCTGGAGAGCCGTCTCGCCGTCGCCGTACGCACCCTCACCGCCGGCCGCTGAGCCTCCCCGTACCCGCTCCGCCCCCGTACCCGCTCCGTCCCCGTACCCGCTCCGTCCCCGTACCCGCTCCGTCCCCGTACCTCCCACCGCACGCCAACACGTCAGCCCCCGAAAGGCCCTTCCCATGTCGTACAAGATCCTGGTACTCGTCTCCGAGGCGGCGAAGTTCCGCCTCGACAACCACTCGATCATTCCGAGTGCGCTCCACCGGGAGGGGCACGACGTCCACATCGGCGACATCGACACCCTCTGCCTGCACGACAACACCGTGGTCGTCGACCGCGTGCGGCTCAGCGAGGAGTACCTGACCGGCCACGACTTCCCGGCGCTGAGCGAGTCCTACGCCTCCGCCGAGGACTTCGACCTGGTCTGGGTCCTCACCGGCACCCACCCCGAGGCCCTCGCCGACTCCTTCCAGCTGCTGTGGCTGCTCAACCAGCGCGTCCCCTTCGTCAACGACGCCTCCGCCCTCTTCTACCTCAACTCCAAGATCACCCTGGGCGCGGCGGTCCCCGCGGAGCACCTCCCCGCCTCGTACGTGTCGAACGACTTCGAGTACCTCACCGAGCTGGTCGAGTCCGACGAGAACCGCACCTGGGTGCTCAAGCCGACCAACGAGGGCTGCGGCGCGGGCGTGTACTTCGTCAACAAGAACGAGCGCAACCGCCCCGCCCTGCTCCAGGCCGCCACCGGCAACGCCGTACCGCGCTACGAGATGTACAGCCGCAACATCATCGGGCTCTCCAAGCGGTACACGGCCGTGCAGGAGTACATCCCCAACGTCCGCAGCAACGAGAAGCGCGTGATCATCGCCGGCGACGTCCCGGTCTGCGGGTTCCGCCGCTTCCACTTCGACAACGACGACCGCGCCAACGTCACGCTCGGCACCAAGTTCGAGGGCCTCACCCTGACCCCGGAGGAGGACGAGTTCGTCCGGGCCCTCGGCAAGCGCATGATGGACCTGGGCATCTTCTACTCGGGCATCGACATGGCGTACCCGTACATCATGGAGTTCAACCTGGTGAACCCGGGCGGGCTCAACTACTCCTTCCGGGCCACCGGCGTCGACCAGTCCTCCGAGACCGTCAACGCCGTGCTCGCCGCCCTGCGCGCCGCCGGGAAGATCTCGTGAGCACTTGGTCCTCGCTCGACCCCCGGGCCACCGCCGCCTGGACGGAGTTCGCCGCCACCGGCGCGGCCGAAGCGGACAACGAACGGTTCCAGAAGCGCCTCCACCGGCCCGGCTGGGTCCACGCGTACCCGCCCGTCGTCTTCCGCGAGGCCGCCGCCGACGAGGTCACCGAGCTCGGCCTGCGCCTCGCCGAGCTCGTCTCGGACTTCCCCCGCCGCGCCTTCGGCGAGGACCTGGAGGCCTGGGCCGGCTACCTCGGCGTCCCCGCCGAGGACGCCGAGCTGATGATCAGCGCCCTGCGCCACCCGCGGACGGGCCGCGCGGCCACGGCCATCATGCGGCCCGACCTCGTGGTGACCGACGACGGACTCCGGCTCGTCGAACTCAACGTCTCCACTCCGATGGGCGGCATGAGCACGATCGCCCCGTACACCGAGGCCACCCTCGACTCGGAGTACGCCCGCTTCCTCGCGGCGCGCGGCCTCACCCCGGAGGCAGCGGCCACCTCGCACGTCTGGCTGGACATGTTCGTCGGCCTCCTGCGCGAGCACGAGACGGAGCGGCCGCTCCACGTGTTCGAGGCGATCGCGAACCCCGCGGACTCCGACTCGGGCCGGCGCTTCTTCGTGGACATGATCCGCTCGGGCGGGTACGAGATCAGCTGCGGCCTCGTCACCGACCTCGAACTCGACGAGGAGGGCGCCTCCTTCGAGGGCAGGCGGGTCGACGTGGTCGTCACCATGTACACCTGGCACGAGACCAAGAAGCACGTCCCGCCCGCGCTCACCCGCAGGCTGATGGAGCTCGACATCGCCGAGAAGATCGACTTCATCGGTGCCCCGGCGACGGCCCTGCACGACAACAAGGGCAACCTGGCCCTGCTGACCGAGCCCGAGTTCGACCACCTCCTCAGCGACGAGGAGCGGAGCCTGGCGCGGGCGCACGTCCCCGAGACCTTCCGGCTGCGGGCGGACACCCTCGACCGCGCGCTCGCGGAACGCGAGGAGCTCATCTGCAAGCCCGCGTCGGCCTACGGGGGCAAGGACCTGGCCTTCGGGTTCACCCAGGACGACGGACAATGGCGGGTTCTGCTGACGGAGCGCCTCGCCGACCCGAACGAGACGTACGTCCTCCAGCGCCGGCTGCGGCCCGCCGTCGTCGACGTGCCCGGCGCCGACCCGGCCGGGCGCGAGGTGGTCCTGGCCCCCCTGGTCTTCGGCGGCCGTTTCGCCGGGACGTTCCTGCGCCAGGCCCCGCCGAGGTCCGCCTCGGCGATCAACGCCTCCAGCGGCGCGGAGGCGGCCGGAGTGCTGACGTTCGAGCCCTACCCCGCACCCCCGCACAGCCCACCCTCGCCGTCCTCATACAAGGAGCTATGACGGATGTTAAGGATCGCGGTTCCCAACAAAGGCTCATTGTCGGAGCGGGCCTCGACGATGCTGAAGGAGGCCGGCTACCGGCAGCGCAAGGAGGCCAAGGAGCTGGTCACGGTCGACCCCGGAAACCAGGTCGAGTTCTTCTACCTCCGCCCCCGCGACATCGCCGTGTACGTCAGCGCGGGGCGGCTCGACCTGGGCATCACCGGCCGCGACCTGCTGCTGGAGTCGGGCGCCAACGCCGAGGAGGTCCTGGCGCTGGGCTTCGCCCGCTCGACGTTCCGCTACGCGGTCAAGCCCGGCTCGGCGCGGGGCGCGGCCGACTTCGACGGCATGACGATCGCCACCTCGTACGAGAACATCGTGGCCAAACACCTGGCGAACAGCGGCATCCAGGCCACGGTCGTCCATCTCGACGGCGCCGTGGAGACCGCGGTCGAGCTGGGCGTGGCCCAGGTCGTGGCCGACGTGGTGGAGACCGGGACCTCGCTGCGCAACGCCGGTCTCGAAGTGATCGGCGAGCCCATCATGGAATCGGAGGCCATCCTCGTCCGGCGCCCGGGCACGGACGATCCGAGGGCCCGGCCGTTCCTGCGGCGCCTCCAGGGCGTCCTGGTGGCGGGCTCCTACGTGATGATGGACTACGACTGCCGCGCCGAGCACCTTGAAGCCGCGGTCGCCCTCACCCCCGGGCTCGAAGCGCCCACCGTCTCCCCGCTGCACAACGAGGGCTGGGTGGCCGTCCGTGCGATGGTCCCGGCCAAGGAGGCGCAGCAGATCATGGACGATCTCTACGCCCTGGGCGCCCGCGCGATCCTCACCACGGCGATCCACGCCTGCCGCCTCTGAACACCCCCGCCCCGCCGCCTGCCCCGCCCCGCCCCGCCCCGCCGCCGCCGAACCGGCGGGGCGGGGCGGTCGCGTCGGCGGCCCCGGTCCGCGCCCGGGCCGGCTCACCCCACCCGGACCGGGCATCAAGGGCCAAAACAGCTTCGAACGCGTTCCGACGGATATCAACACGCTCCGGGCCGGTGTTCGCGGGCTGCCGCGCCGTGCCGCGCGCTCCGGCCATGATGGTCCAACCCCCTTGCGGGGCTGCCGTACCGGGGCCTGCGTGACGTTGAGGGTCACGGGGTCGCATCGATCCGAAACCTTGGGTTCGCCCTGTTGACTTATGGCGGAAACAGCGCTTTTCTCTGTTGCATCAAGTTTGAAAGCGGCCGACTGTGGTGGATTTCCTGTGAAGGAATCGCCCGCAGGCGGCTCGTCGACCGAGGCCGGACACCTGCTCCTCGAACGCTCCACGGCCCCACTGCTCCGGGTGGCGAACACGACGACGGCCGGCCCCGACCCCGCCCCACCGCACGCGCGCCACTGGTCGCCCGGTCATCCGGTCGCCCACCGTCATCCGTCCAAGCGAAGGTATTGACATGCTCACTCAGCACCACCGCCGTCCGGTAGCCGCTGCGGTCCTCGGCCTGGCCACGATGCTCGTCCTCTCCTCCTGCTCCAGCGGCCAGGAGACGACGAGCGGGGCCGCGGACGTGGGGAAGGTCGACGGGAAGATCTCCCTGACCTACCTTCAGAAGCAGGGTGACCAGGAGTACTTCATCGGCGAGGCCGCCGGGGCGAAGGCGAAGGCGAGCGAGCTCGGCATCGACCTGAAGGTGGTGAACCTGGGCAACGACGCCAACAAGACCGTGGGCGAGGCCCAGGCGGCCATATCGCAGAAGAGCAACGGGCTGATCGTGGTCGTGCCCGACCCGGCCGTGGGACCGCAGGTCGTGCAGCTGGCGAAGAGCGGCAAGGTGGCGCTCCTGACGTCGGACGACCAGATCTGTGCCACCGGCCCCGACCCCGCCGCCTGCGGCGCCGACGGCCTGGTGCCCCGCATCGGCTTCAGCGGTGGGCAGATGGGCGGCGAGGTGGGCAAGCGCGCCGCCGAGGAGTTCAAGAAGGCGGGCTGGAACGCTGCGGACACCCGGACGATCTCGGCCTGGAAGCAGGACGTCACGGTGTGCACCGACCGGGTCGGTGCCGCGAAGAAGGCCTTCGCGGAGACCGCGGGGGCGACGGTGCAGAACCTCGACGTACCCACGGACAACACCCCGACGGGTGCGCAGGACAAGATCGCGGCGACGATCACCGCGAACGCCTCCGTGAAGCACTGGGTGGTCTGGGGCTGCAACGACGAGAACGTCCAGGGCGGCGTCACCGCGCTGGAGAACGCCGGGTTCACTGCTGACAACGTTATCGGAGTGGGCCTCGGCGCCTACCTCGCCTGCAAGAACTGGAGCTCCGGCAAGCCGTCCGGGATGAAGGCGGCGCTCTTCATCAACGGCAGGGACGTCGGCGCCCTGGCCGTGCAGACGATGTACGACAAGCTCAAGAACGGCAAGGAGTTCCCCAAGGAGGCCTTCGCCCCGACCAGGATGGTCGACGCCTCCGACTGGAAGGACGCGGGAGTCGCCTGCGGCTGAGCCCGACCGACCCGCGGCCGCTCGGGTACGGACCCGCCGCCGCGGGACCGTACCCGCCACCGTCCCGGCCGGCGCGGACCGGCCGCGCCGCCGGACCGCCGGCCACCCGTACTCCCAGCTTGCGAGGCTCCCATGACCACAGCCGGCGCACGGCCGCCCGCCTCCCCCGACCACCCCGCCGAAGAGATCTCCGTCGAGAACATCACCAAGCGCTTCGGTGCGGTGCAGGCGCTCAGCGGCGTCACGCTCTCCTTCCCCCCGGGCCGGGTGACCGCCCTCATGGGGGAGAACGGCGCGGGCAAGTCGACCCTTCTGAAGATCCTCACCGGCGACCACCGGCCCACCGAAGGCAGCGTCCTGTGGGCCGGGCGCCCGCAGAACTTCTCCTCACCGCACGACGCCCACAAGGCCGGGATCCGGATCATTCCCCAGGAGCCCGAGATCATCCCGCACGTCTCGGTCGCCGAGAACGTCTACGCGGGAGCCCTGCCGCGCACCGCCGGACGCCGCCTCGACCGGGCCGAGCTGCGCCGCCGCATCACCGCGGACCTGGTCCGCCTCGGCTTCGAGAGGGTCATCCACCCCGATCAGCTCGGATCCGAGCTCACCCCCGCACAGCGCCAGTTGGTGGAGATCCTGCGCGCGCTGACCGGAGACACCAAGGTCATCGCCTTCGACGAGCCCACCTCCTCCCTGTCCGAGAACGAGGTCGAAGCCCTTTTCGGCCTGATCGAGCGGCTCCGGAGCCAGGGCATCGCCGTCATCTACGTCTCCCACCGCATGAAGGAGATCTTCCGCCTCGCCGACCGCATCGCCGTCCTGCGCGACGGCGCCGTCGCCGGTGTGCTGGAGGCAGGCAACACCAGTGAGGGGGAAGTGGTCCGCCTGATGGTCGGCCGCGACCTCTCCTCCCTGTTCGTCCGGCAGGACGTCGCCCGCGACGAAGTGGTCCTGCAACTGGAAGGCGTCACCACGGACGACGTCTTCGGCATCGACCTCCACGTCCGCGCCGGAGAGGTGGTCGCCCTGGCCGGCCTCATGGGCGCCGGCCGCTCCGAGCTCGCCCTCGCCCTCGCCGGCGACCGGCCCCTGCGGGCGGGGCGCATCAGCGTGAACGGCCGGACCCTGCGCCTGCGCAGCCCCAAGGACGCGATCCGGGCCGGCATCGGACTCGCCCCCGAGGAGCGCAAGGCCCAGGCGCTGTTCCTGCACCGCTCCGTCCGGGACAACACCTCGCTGGTGAGCCTGGACCGGTTGCGCCGCTGGCGATTCGTCCAGCGCCGCCGGGAAAGGGCGGCGGCGCAGGACTTCTCCGACCGGCTGAGGGTGCGCACGCCCTCGATCGAGTACGAGGCGCGCAAACTCTCGGGCGGCAATCAGCAGAAGGTCGTGCTCGCGCGATGGCTGTTGCGCAAACCCGAGGTGCTGATCCTCGACGAGCCGACGCGCGGCATCGACATCGGTGCCAAGGCGGAGATCTACCGGATCATCGCCGATCTCGCCCGGGAGGGGGTCGCCCTGCTGGTGATCTCCTCCGAACTGCCCGAGGTGCTCGGGCTCGCCGACCGGATCGTCGTGATGCAGAACGGCCGCATCACCGGCGAACTCAGCCGCGCGGAAGCCACCGAGGAAGCCGTCCTCAACCTCGCCATGGCCGACGACCTCGCCCCCGTCGCCTCAGACCGAACGCTCACCGACTCCGCCGATGGAGACGCACGATGACCACCACGCACACACCGGCGACCACCGACAGCGTCCCCGCTCCGGTGGGGAAGAGCCGGGGAACCCTGCTCTCCTCGCTCGGCGGGCAGAACCTGAGCCTGATCGGCGCCCTCGTCCTCGTCCTGGCCCTGTTCGGCTTCCTCAACGACAACTACCTCAGCCTCTCCAACATCCAGGTGATCGGTGAGGCCGCGACGATCACCGGGCTTCTCGCCGTCGTCCAGACCGTCGTGATCATCTGTGGAGGACTCGACATATCCGTCGGCTCGCAGGCCGGACTCGCCTCCGTCGTGAGCGCCATGGTCTTCACGTCCGGCGGATCCAACCCCTACCTCGGCATGGCCGCGGCGATCGGCGTCGGTGTCCTCGTCGGAGTGGTCAACGGCGTCGCCATCGTCTACGGCCGGGTCAATCCGACCATCGCGACGCTCGCCGGCCTGGCCGCCTACAAGGGCGTGGCCCAACTCGTCTCGGGCGGCCGCGCGCAGGGCTACGTGCTCAACGACCCCCTGTTCGTGTTCCTGGGCCGCGGCAAGATCGCCGGTGTCCCGGTGATGATCTGGATCCTGGCGGTCGTGGCCCTGGCGGTGCACGTCCTGCTGAAGTACACGGACATCGGCCGCAACGTCTACGCGATCGGCGGCAACGACACCGCGGCGCGCCTGGCGGGCATCAACATCAACAAGTACCTGGTGGCGGTCTACGCGCTCATCGGCGTGGTCGCGGCGGTGGCGGGCATCCTCCTGACCGCGCGGACCGGATCAGGACAGCCCGTCTCGGGAAGCGAAGGCCTCGAACTCAAGGCCATCACGGCGGCCGCGCTGGGCGGATGCGCCCTCAAGGGCGGCAAGGGCGGCATCGGCGGCACGCTCCTGGCGGTGGCGCTGCTGGGCGCGCTCGAGAACGGCCTGACCGTCCAGGGCATCAACACCTTCTGGCAGAACGTCGCTCAGGGCGCCCTCCTCGTCGCCGCCGTCGTCATCCAGCAGCGCCGAAGCGGCGAACGCGCGGTCGGACTGCCCCACTGACACGGCGCGCGCGACGGACGCGCCGTTTTCGCGCCGTCCCGCTCGTGGAGCAGCTCGGCGTGCCCGGCATGACGATCCGCCGCGATCCCACGTCATCCCACACTCCGAGAGACGGGCGGTTTCCATGAAGAAGACCACGACGAACCTCGCGGACGGCCGCGAACTGATCTACTTCGACCTCGACGGGAGCCCCGGGCGCGACACGGTCGACCGGCGCCCGCCGGAGCGCGTCGACAGCAGCCCGGAGCTGCGCCTGGACCCGGCGACGGGGGACTGGGTCACGATCGCCTCGCACCGGCAGGGGCGAACCCACCATCCGCCGACCGACGCGTGCCCCCTGTGCCCGTCCGGCGACGGGCACAGCAGCGAGATACCGGCGGCGGACTACGACGTGGCCGTGTTCGAGAACCGCTTCCCCTCCCTGGCGGGACGGTCCGGACGCTGCGAGGTCGTCTGCTTCACGCCCGAGCACGGAGCGAGCTTCGCCGATCTGACCGAGGACCGCGCCCGCCTCGTACTCGACGCCTGGACGGACCGCACCGAGCGGCTGTCTTCCCTCCCCGGTGTCGAGCAGGTCTACTGCTTCGAGAACCGCGGGGCGGAGATCGGGGTCACCCTCGCGCACCCGCACGGCCAGATCTACGCCTTCCCGTTCGCGGCGCCGCGGACCGCCAAGATGGTCGCCGTCGCCGACCGGCACCGGTCCGCCACCGGGGGGAACCTCTTCGAGGACCTGCTCGCGAAGGCCCGCACCACCCCCTCGCGCCTGGTCCTGCCCGGAGAGCACTGGACGGCGTTCGTCCCGTACGCCGCCCGCTGGCCGTACGAGGTGCACCTCTACCCCCATCGTCGCGTTCGCGACCTCACCGGCCTCACCGAGGCGGAACGCGCCGAGTTCCCCGGGATCTACCTGGAGCTGCTGCGCAGGTTCGACAGGCTGTTCCGCCGGGCGGGCGCCGCCGCGCAGGAGGCCCCCACCCCCTACATTTCCGCCTGGCACCAGGCGCCGAAGACGGACGGGCGGGAACTGGCCCTGCACCTGGAGCTGTTCACGGTCCGCCGGTCGGCGGACAAGCTCAAATTCCTCGCCGGGGTCGAATCCGGCATGGACTCCTTCGTCAACGACATCGCCCCCGAAACCGCGGCCCGGCGGCTGCGCGAGGTCGCGTCATGAACACGTACGACGAGACCTTCCGGCGCGTCTACGGCGCCCGCCCCGAGGGGGTCTGGGCAGCGCCCGGCCGGGTCAACCTGATCGGCGAGCACACCGATTACAACGACGGTCTCGCGCTTCCCGTCGCCATCCCCCAGAACACCCTGGTCGCGGCGCGGCGTCGGCAGGACGGGCGGCTCCGGCTGCACAGCGCCCAGGCCGACGGCCCGGTCATCGATCTCGACGTGGACCACCTGACCCCCGGAACCGTCACCACCTGGGGCGCCTACCCGGCGGGTGTCGTCTGGGCGCTGCGCGAGGCCGGACACCGGCCCGGCGGGGCGGACCTCCACATCGAGAGCGCGGTGCCCACCGGCGCGGGCCTCTCCTCCTCCGCGGCCCTGGAATGCGCGGTCGCCTTCGCCTACAACGACCTCTACGGGCTGGGCCTGAGCGCATCCGACCTCGCCCTGACCGCCCAGCGGGCGGAGAACGGCTTCGCCGGCGTGCCCTGCGGGGCCATGGACCAGGTGGCCTCCGCCTGCTGCACCTCCGGCGCGGCCCTCTACCTGGACTTCCGCACCGGGGTCCACGAGCAGGTCCCGTTCGCCCCGGGGACGCGCGGATTGAGCCTGCTGGTCGTCGACACCCGCGTGAAGCACGACCTCGGGGACGGCGCCTACGCGGCCCTGCGGGCAGGGTGCGAGCGGGCCGCCCGCCTCCTCGGCGTACCGGCGCTGCGCGACCTCGGCCCGGCGGACCTGCCCCGTACCGTGAGCGCGCTCCCCGCGGACCTCGCACGCCTGGTCCGCCACGTCGTGACGGACAACGCACGCGTCACCGAGGCCGTCGCCCATCTGCGGGCCGGGCGCCCGGCGGCGCTGGGGCCGATCCTCTCGGAAGGCCACGCGTCGCTGCGCGACGACTTCCGGATCTCCTGCACGGAGAGCGACCTCGTCGTGGAGACGGCGCTCGCCCACGGAGCGCTCGGGGCGCGCATGACCGGTGGCGGTTTCGGCGGCTCGGTCATCGTGCTGGCTCGGGAGCACCGGACGGCGGCCATCGGCGCCGCCGTCACCGCCGCGTTCCGCTCGGCGGGGTACCAGGCTCCGCAGCTGTTCCCGGTCTCCCCGGCCGCCGGCGCCCGGCGCATCGCATGAGGACACGGTGGGGCCGGAGCCCGGCCAAGTAGACTGTTCGTTTACGAGGATTGCCGTGCGAGCCCGTCGGGGCACACGGACGGTACGCACAGGAGCGGGGACGAGATCGTGGCCGAAGCAGCGCGCCTTGCACCCCAGAGGAGGGCCCTGATCCTCGACATCGTGCGCCGCGACGGCGCCGTGCGCGTGGCCGATCTCGTGGAACAACTCGGCGTCTCGGACATGACCGTTCGCCGCGACCTGGACGTGCTCGCCCGCAGCGGCTCCCTGTCGAAGGTGCACGGTGGCGCCATCAGGGCCTCCGACACCACGGGGGACGAACCGCCCTTCGAGACGAAGGCGGGTCTGGAGTCGCGGGCCAAGGCGGCGGTGGCCGAGGCCGCCTCGGCCCTCGTGAAGCCCGGCAGCGTCGTCGCCATCTCGGGCGGTACGACGTCCTACGCGGTGGCCGCCCGGCTCCGGGACGTCCCCGGCCTGACGGTGGTCACCAACTCCCTTCCGGTCGCCGAACTGCTGCGGCCCAGGGGAGCGGAGCCCGGCGCGGGCCCCACCCTGCTGCTGACCGGAGGGGCACCCACCAAGTCGGCCTCGCTGGTCGGCCCCCTGGCGGACCAGGCGATCCGCACCCTCCAGGTGGACCTGCTCGTCATCGGTGCCCACGGGGTGTCCGAACGGGCCGGTGCGACGACCCCCAACCTCGCGGAAGCCCAGACCAACCGCGCCCTGATCGACTGCGCCACCCAGGTGGCCGTGGTCGCGGACCACACCAAATGGGGTGTCGTGGGACTCAGCCGCTTCATCGCCCTCTCCGAGATCGACTACT
Organism: Streptomyces sp. NPDC002181; assembly: GCF_042890485.1. Taxonomy (NCBI): domain Bacteria; kingdom Bacillati; phylum Actinomycetota; class Actinomycetes; order Kitasatosporales; family Streptomycetaceae; genus Streptomyces; species Streptomyces sp. NPDC002181. The sequence continues at coordinate 156,546 of NZ_JBIASC010000015.1, forward strand.
TCGTCTCCGACGACGGCCTCGACGCCGAGGCGCGCGGCGTCCTGAGCGACTCGGTGGGCCGGCTGATCCTGGGCTCCACGCAGCCGTAGCCAGGGCGCGCGCGTCGGCCCCGGTCCGGCGCCGGCTCGCCTTCCCGGCGGACTGCCGACGTGCGGAGACGCGGCGATACTGAAGGTAAGCCGACTGCTCGTGCCCCGATCTCCGGTCGCTGTGAGTAGTCGCCGCGGCAATGCCCGCCGTGCGGTCCGTTCGAATCGTCGAGCAGGTCGAGGGGTGTCAGTGATGAATGCACCGGCGCCGGGATCGGGTGAGCTGCCCGAGGACCCGTTCGCGCTGCACAACTCCGCCTCGGCGGTTCTGGACGACCACGGCACGGTCGTCGGCTGGAGCGAACGCGCACAGGAGCACCTCGGCCATCGGCCCGATGAGGTGCTGGGCCGTAAGGCCCTGGAGCTCTTGGTCGACTCCCGTGACCGCGAGGCGGTCCGGGACGCGGCGGCCGCGTGCGCGCGCGACGGGGGCTGGTCCGGGGTCCTGCGCCTCCGGCACCGCAGCGGGCGACGGGTGGAGCTGGGCTTCCGCGTCCGCGCAGTCATCCGCGCCGGCTCGGCCCGTGAGTGGTTCCTCGTCGTCGCCCCGGCGGAGGAGGTGCTCCAGTGGGAGACCGACCGATCGGTCCTGGACGGCCTGTTCCGGCGCTCCCCGATCGGCCTGTCCGTCCACGCCCCGGATCTGAGCATCCTGCGGATCAACCGGGCGCTGGCCCGGTTCACACGGCTTTCCGCGGCCGAGATCCGCGGCCGGCGCATCGGCGACTTCCTCATCGGTCCGGACGTGGAGACGATCGAAAGCCGCCTGCGACGGGTGCTGGAGACGGGCGCCCCTCTGATCTTCACCGAGCAGCCCTGTCATCTGAGGAGCGACCCCGGCCGCGAGCGGGTGGTCTCGGTGTCGGCGTTCCGGATGGAGGACCTCTCCGGTGAGATCCTCGGAGTCACCCAGCTGGTGGAGGACGTCACCGACGGCTACCGGGCCCGGCTGCGGCTCGCCCTGCTCAACCGGGCGAGCACCCTCATCGGGACCACACTGGATCTCGGCCGGACCACCCGGGAGCTGGCCGACGTCGCCGTCCCCGACCTCGCGGACGCCGTCTCGGTGGATCTGCTGGAGTCGGTCGCCCGAGGCGACGAGACCGCCGAGGAGGGGAGCGGAGCGGTCCGCAGAATGGCCGTGCACTCGGTCATGGCGGAGGCGCTGCGGGTGATGCACCCCGTCGGAGAGGTCTTCCGCTTCGACCCCCGCACCTCGCAGGCCAGGTGCCTCGCCGAGCAGCAGCCCATCCTCGAACCGGTGCTCCGGAGCAGTCCCCGCTGGTACTTCCAGGACCCGGAACGCACCCGGCGCGCCCTGGGGCTGCGGGCCCACTCCCTGATCGTCGTACCGCTGATCGCCCGCGGTCTGCTCCTCGGTCTGCTCAGCCTGTGGCGGGGCGAGCGGCCCGAGCCGTTCGAGGAGGACGACCTCACGCTCGCGGAGGAATTCGCCGCGCGGGCCGCCCTGTGCATCGACAACGCACGCCGCTACACCCAGGAGCACCAGGCCGCGCTGACGCTGCAGCGCAGCCTGCTTCCGCAGGCGTTGCCCCAGTACAGCGCGGTCGAGGTCGCGCACTTCTATCTGCCGGCCGATCCCGCCACCGGCGTCGGCGGCGACTGGTTCGACGTCATCCCGCTCTCCGGAGCACGGGTCGCCCTCGTCGTCGGCGACGTCGTCGGCCACGGTCTGCACGCGGCGGCCACCATGGGCCGCCTGCGCACGGCCGTGCACACCCTGGCCGGCCTCGACTACGCCCCGGAGGAGGTCCTCTCCCACCTGGACGACCTGGTCAACCGCCTGGCAGTCGAGCAGGAGCCCGCCGACGGACGCCCGCGGGGCCGGCAGATCATCGGCGCGACGTGCCTCTACGCGGTCTACGACCCCACCTCCCGCCGCTGCACCCTGGCCCGGGCGGGCCATCTGCCCCCCGCGGTCGTGACCTCCGACGGAGTGGTGAGCTTTCCCGACCTTCCGGAAGGGCCGCCGCTGGGGCTGGGCGGACTTCCGTTCGAGTCGGCCGAACTGGAACTCGACGAGGGAAGTCTGCTGGCCCTGTACACGAACGGCCTGGTCGAGGCTCGTGGCCTCGAACTCGACGAGGGACTTGAGCAGCTGCGAACAGCCCTGTCCCGGCCCGGCCGCTCGCCGGCCGAGACCTGTACGGACGTGCGGACCGCCCTGCTGCCCGATCACCCACCGGACGACGTCGCGCTGCTCCTCGCCCGCACCCGCGTGCTGGCTCCGGAGCAGGTGGCCTCCTGGGAACTGCCCGCAGACCCGACCGCCGCCGCCCGGGCGCGGCGCCTGACGGAGAGCACGCTCACGAGGTGGGGCCTGGAGGAGCTGGCCTTCACGGCCGAACTGGTCGTCAGCGAACTGGTCACCAACGCCTACCGGTACGGCGGCGGGTCGGGGACCCTGCGGCTCATCCGCGACCGCAGCCTGATCTGCGAGGTTTCCGACAGCAGCAGCACGGCTCCGCACCTGCGACGGGCGCGCACCACCGACGAGGGCGGCCGCGGCCTCTTCCTGGTGGCGCAGCTCACCGACCGATGGGGCACCCGCTACACCCGGGACGGCAAGACCGTCTGGACGGAGTTCCCCCTTGCCGCGGGCAAGCTGTAGCTCATGGAACGCTTGTCCGAAACGTTCGGCCGGCCGGGCGGGATGCGCCGTGTCAACGGGGGAACTCCGCCACGGCCGTGCCGAGGTCGCGTTCGGTCTCGCCCGCGCGCTGGAGTCCTCGGTGGGTCAGGTGCTCCAGGCGCTCGCGGGTTTCGGGCAGGGTGATCAGGGCCTGGAAGGTGGCGGCGTCGGAGCGGATGTGCGCGGGCTCCGCCAGCGTGAGGTCGTTGATCGAGCGCTTGGCGGCCCGGACCCCCTGGGGCGGGAATCCGGCGATGCGCTTGGCCAGGCGCTCGACGAAGCCGTCCAGTTCGGCGTCGGGCAGGGCACGGTTGATCCAGCCGTAGCGCTCGGCGAGGTCGGCGGCGAAATCGGCCGCTCCTGCGACGGCCTCGATGGCGCGAGTGCGGCCGAGCCGCCGGGTCAGGTGCTGGATGCCGCCCGCGCCGGGAAGGGCGCCGGTCCCGCACTCGAACTGGCCGAAGACCGCGTTCTCGCGCGATGCGAAGGTCATGTCGCAGGCCAGTGCGAGTTCGTTGCCGCCTCCGCGTGCACGGCCGCGCACTTTGGCGATGGTGATCACGGGAACGCGCGACAGCCTGTGCAGGAACATGCCGAGCGAGGCGTCACCGGGGCCGCCGGCCCTGGCCGCCTCCGCGGTGTACTGCGGGACCGCGGTGAGATCCACGTGCGCCGAGAAGTAGTCCGGCGAAGCGCTGTCGATGACGAGGACGCGTACGTCGCCGGGGTCATCGTCCAGGGTGTCGACAAGGGAGACCAGGTCACGCACCAGATCGACACCGAGGAGGTTGAGCGGGCCCGCGTCGAGGGTGGCCCACAGAACGCCCTCTTCGAGCCGGGTCCGGATCGAGGAACAGGCGAAGTTCATGGGGACTCCGTCGGCACGGGATGTCGGGCGGCGACGATGACGTCGCAGGGTCCTGGCGGCTGCCTGTCGGGCGCCTGGCATCCGGCGGGCTCGGTACCCGGCGACATTAGCCCTCTCCCCGGGTTCCGCAGGCGTGCCGTCGCCGCGTGTCGCTGTCCGTGTTGTCATAGACACGTTTGCGGCACGGCCGGGGGCGCGTGCCGTGAGGGCTCCTGAGAGGACGGGAAATGAGCGAGATCAGGCCCCGATTCCGGACCGTCGACGGACTGTCCATCCGGTATGCGGAGAGTGACATGCCCCGCGCCCGCGAAGCTCTGCTGCTGAGCCCGTGGCCCGAGAGCCTGTACGCCTATGACGCGATCTGGTCGAAGCTGGCCCGGCACGCTCACCTGATCGCGGTGGACCTGCCCGGGTTCGGGCATTCCGAGCTGCGCGAGGACCTTCTGTCCCCGACCGCGATGGGTGACTTCATCGTGCGGGTGGCCGACGAGTTCGGGCTGGAAAAACCGCACGTCGTGGGTCCCGACATCGGCACTCCCGCGGCGCTGTTCGCCGCGGCCCGGCACCCGGAGCGGTTCGAGACCCTGGTGGTCGGCACCGGAGGGACGGCAGTCCCGCTGAACCTGGGAAGCCCCCTGAAGGACTGGGTGTTCGCCGAGGACCTGTCCCCCTATCGGGCCATGAGCGCCAAGGCCGCCGTGACCGCCGCGATCGGCGGCATCCACGGCTACGAATTGCCGGACATCGTGCGCGAGGACTACCTCGCGTCCTACACGGGCCGGCGGTTCGCCGACCAGCTGCCCTACGTCCGTGCGTACCCCGCCGAACTGCCCGTCCTCGGCGAACTGCTGCCCCGTCTGGAGACGCCGGTCCAGATCCTGGCAGGACGCAACGACGCGGTCGTACCCCCCGAGAACGCCGAGTATCTGGACCTGCACCTGCCCAACAGCAAGCTGGACCTCATCGACGTCGGCCACTTCGCCTGGGAGGAGGGCGCCGACGCCTACGCTGACGTCGTCACCCGCTGGTGGGAGGCCAACTGACCCGGATCGGCATCCCGGCCACCGCCGCCCGCTCCGAAGCCGGGCCCGGCGTGCTCCCCGGGCCACCCTCCACCGGATTCCCGGGCGCGGGCCGCGTCCGGCCGTGCGAGTCTCGTCGAAGGCGGCGAACTGCACGAACCAGGAGTGCTCAGTCATGGACATGAAACTCGAAGTCGTAGTGGTGCCGGTGTCCGACGTCGACCGGGCCAAGGACTTCTACACGCGACTCGGCTGGAGGCTGGACGCGGACGTCACCCCGGACGAGACCTTCAGGGTGGTGCAGGTGACGCCGCCCGGCTCGCCGGCATCGGTCATCTTCGGCACCTCGGTCACCTCCCAGACGCCTGGCTCGGCCCAGGGCCTGCACCTGATCGTGGACGACATCAACGCTGCACGCGATGAGCTGGAACGGCTCGGCGCCGAGCCGAGCGAGGTGTTCCACGACGCCGGCGGCGTCTTCCACCACGCCGGGACGGAGGCCCGGGTGCCGGGGCCGGATCCCCAGCGCACGAGCTACGGCTCGTTCCTGTCCTTCAGCGACCCGGACGGCAACGGCTGGCTGCTCCAGGAGATCACCACACGGCTCCCGGGACGCCTCGACCCCGCGGCCACGACGTTCGCCTCGGCCGAGGACCTGGCGAGCGCGCTGCGCCGTGCCGCGGCCGCGCACGGGGAGCACGAGGCACGCATCGGTGCGGAGGACGAGAACTGGCCCGACTGGTACGCCCAGTACATGGTCCGGGAGCAGGCGGGGACCGAACTGCCGTCGTGACCCCGTCGCCCCGCGGGAGAACAGGGCCCGCGCGCCCATTTCCGCCTTCGCCGGGCCGGTCAGCCAGCCCCAGTGCTGCGTGACGTCGACCGTCTCGCCACGCGTATGGCGCGGAGGTTCCGAACGAATGGCACGGAGGTTCAAGTACGTGCCCTGCCTGCATTCCTAAGATTCGACGGCAGGAAGCGAAACCCGGGCTGTTCCTGGTCGGGTACACACCAAGGACAAGAAGCTCGTGAAACAAGAGAAGTCCGGCCGGACGGCAGCGGCACCGTGCGCCTGGCGGACGCCAATCCCGCCAGTGCTCCCGTCGTCGACCCCGGCTACCGGGGCGACGACCGTGACCGGGAGGTCATGCGCAAGGGCCTGGCAGTGGCACGCCGCATCGGGGAGGGCGACGCGTTCGCCGACCGGCGCAAGCGGGAAGCGGTCGCCGGGCTGCCGGCCGCAGATGCCTCGGTGATGCCGTCCGTCCCGTCGGCCAACGCCAACGCGACCGTCTACGCCATCGCCGAACGGGCTGCCGAACTGCTCGGCTGAGCCTTCTTCCGCGCCCGCGGGCTTATACAACCCGCTTCATCCCCGCCGTCGTGCGCCGAATGCGGCCCAGACCGGCCTCATCACCCCTTCTCAGACAGGAGCACCACCATGTCCGAAACGCTCCAGCCCACGGCCTTCTCCTCCACCACCGCCTCCGACGCCGACCTGCTCGCCCAGACCGTGACGGCTGTGCGTACGGCCGGTGCGGTGCTGCGCGAGCGCTTCGGCGAGGTGGTTCGCTACGAGAGCCGCGAGGAGTTGATGGACGCGCTCGCCGCCAACGACGACGCGGCCCTCGACGTCCTGCGCCCCCGCCTCACGGAACTGCGCCCGGACGCCGGCTGGGTGGAGGACGAGCTGGACGGCGGCGCTTTGCCGCCGGGCGAGTGGTGGGTGGTGGATCCGGCCGAGGGCAAC
>NZ_JBIASC010000016.1:0-138930 GCF_042890485.1 Streptomyces sp. NPDC002181
ATCCACCGAAGTGGACGGGGTATCAACTTCTGGCGTTGATTTTTGGCACGCTGTTGAGTTCTCAAGGAACGGACGCTTCCTTTGTACTCACCCTCAGTAACACTTACTGGGGCTTTCCTCCGGGCTTTCGTTCTTCGTTCTTGCGTTTCCGACTCTATCAGAGTCAGTTCCGCTTGCTTTCCGGGGTCTTCGCCTTCGCGTTTTCCCTTTCCGGCGATTCCGACTCTATCAGGGCTTTTCCGTCTCCCTGACCACTCACTCGATTACCGAGAAGGCAATACGAAGAGCAGCACGGATCGAGATCGGTACTGAAAGAGGAGGAGTGTCCCGTCCATCGGCTGTTCGCGAGAAGTTCACGCGGCACGTCCTGGCGGGAGTCACGACAGTACAGGCCCCGTGGTGCCCAAGCAAATCGAATCAGGCGTATGGTCTAGTCCACTACGTCGTTCGGTCGCGTGGCGTGCCCTCCCGCAGGGGGTGCACATCGAGCGAACCGGGACGTGTCATGACATACCCTTCTGAAAGTACGTCGTCGCAGCACAGGTTGTGACGACGACACGTTGAAGCCCCACCCCTGGGAGGCCCCCCATGACCAGCGTGACGTCCCCACTCGCCGGGCGCGCCATCGGACTCGCGGCAGTGCCCGATCCGGTGTTCTCCGGCGCAATGGTGGGTCCGGGCACTGCTATTGACCCCGTGCGCGAGCCGTCGGAGGCGGTGGCCCCCGTCGACGGTGTGGTCGTCTCCCTCCACCCGCACGCGTACGTCGTCGTCGACGGCGAAGGGCACGGCGTGCTCACCCACCTCGGGATCGACACCGTGCAGCTCAACGGCGAGGGCTTCGAGCTCCTCGTCAACAAGGGCGACACGGTGACCCGTGGCCAGGCCGTCATCCGTTGGAACCCGCAGGCCGTCGAGGACGCCGGCAAGTCGCCGGTCTGCCCCGTCGTGGCGCTCGAGGCGACCCCGGACTCCCTGTCCGATGTCGTCGAGTCCGGTGACGTGAAGACCGACGACGCCCTGTTCAGCTGGCAGTGACCTCGTCCGCCTGAACAGGCGCGTCGGACATCCACCGCGGCGGCTGGGCCCGCCGCTCAATCGGAGACGGGTGAAATGGAGACAACGCTGCGAGGCGTCGGCGTGAGCCACGGTGTGGCGATCGGCGAGGTGCGGCACATGGGCACGGCGGTTCTGGAGCCGCCGGCCAAGCAGATCACCGCGGACGAGGCGGAGCGCGAACAGGGGCGCGCCCGCAAGGCCGTGGAGGCTGTGTCCGCCGACCTGATCGCGCGCGGCCAGCTGGCAGGCGGCGAGGCTCAGCACGTGCTTGAGGCCCAGGCGATGATCGCCACGGACCCCGAGCTGATGGCGGACGTCGACCGGCGCATCGCCGTCGGCAGCACGGCCGAGCGCGGTGTGTACGACGCGTTCGCCTCGTACCGCGACCTGCTCGCGGGGGCCGGGGAGTACATGGCCGGCCGGGTGGCCGACCTGGACGACGTACGGAACCGGATCGTGGCTCGGCTGCTGGGCGTGCCGATGCCCGGTGTGCCGGACAGCGACGAGCCGTACGTGCTGATCGCCCGGGACCTCGCTCCCGCCGACACCGCGCTGCTCGACCCGGCGCTCGTCCTCGGTTTCGTCACCGAGGAAGGCGGCCCGACCAGCCACAGCGCGATCCTCGCGCGGGCGCTGGGCGTGCCGGCCATCGTGGCGCTGCCGGGTGCGGGTGAGATCGCCGAAGGTACGGTCATCGCCGTCGACGGCAGCACCGGCGACCTGTTCGTCGAGCCGACCGCCGGGAAGCGGGCCGAGCTGGAGGCCGCGGCAGCCGAGCGCAAGGCCTCTCTCGCGGCCTCGTCCGGTCCCGGTGCGACCTCCGACGGTCACAAGGTGCCGCTGCTGGCGAACGTGGGCGGTCCGGCCGACGTGCCGGCGGCCGTGGAGGCCGGGGCCGAGGGTGTGGGTCTGTTCCGCACCGAGTTCCTGTTCCTGGACGACAGCAAGAAGGCCCCGTCCGAGGAGAAGCAGATCGAGTCGTACCGCAAGGTGCTCGAAGCCTTCCCCGAGGGCCGCGTGGTCGTCCGTGTCCTGGACGCGGGCGCCGACAAGCCGCTGGACTTCCTGACCCCGGCCGACGAGCCGAACCCGGCGCTGGGCGTGCGCGGTCTGCGTACCCTGCTGGACCACCCGGACGTGCTGCGCACGCAGCTGACGGCGCTGGCCAAGGCTGCCGAGGGCCTGCCGGTCTACCTGGAGGTCATGGCCCCCATGGTGGCCGACCGGACCGACGCGAAGGCGTTCGCCGACGCGTGCCGCGAGGCCGGGCTGCGGGCGAAGTTCGGCGCGATGGTGGAGATCCCCTCTGCCGCGCTCCGGGCACGCTCGATCCTCCAGGAGGTCGAGTTCCTGTCGCTGGGCACCAACGACCTGGCGCAGTACGCGTTCGCCGCGGACCGTCAGGTCGGTGCGGTGTCGCGGCTCCAGGACCCGTGGCAGCCTGCGCTGCTCGACCTGATCGCCATGTCGGCCGAGGCCGCCAAGGCGGAGGGCAAGAGCTGCGGCGTCTGCGGCGAGGCGGCTTCGGATCCGCTGCTGGCCTGTGTGCTGACGGGTCTGGGTGTCACCTCTCTCTCGATGGGTGCCGCTTCGATTCCCTACGTGCGCGCGACGCTCGCCAAGTACACGCTGGCCCAGTGCGAGCGTGCTGCGGCCGCGGCACGTGCGGCCGACAGCGCCGAGGAGGCCCGTGTGGCCGCCCAGGCGGTGCTGTCCGGCGAGTAGCCGAGCGGCGTGGTGTTCGATCGAGGGGCCTTCGCCGGTGGCGGGGGCCCCTCGGTCGTATCCGCTCGTATTCGGTCAGCCCGGTCGGTCCGGTCAGCCCGGTCGGTCCGGTCGGTCCGGTCGGTCCGGTCGGTCCGGTCGGTCCGGTCGGTCCGGTCGTGTCCCCCTTTACAGGTCAGCGGTGCTCACGGGTCAGTGGTGCGGGGCGGGGTCGTCCACCTCGTAGCCGGGGCAGTAGTCGACGCCGGACTCGGGGGCCACGGGGTCCCCTGTGTCGGCGTCCGTGCAGTAGGCGTTGAACACGGCGGCCGCGGAGAGGGCCACCAGGCGGCCGCGGTCCAGGCGCCAGCCGTGGACCCGGTCGCCGAGTCCCTCGGTGGTGCTGCGCAGCACCAGTCCCCCGGGGCCGCCGAGGGCGAGGCCGGCGGCGAGGACGGTCACGAAGTCGAGCCCGTCGCGGCCGTCCATGCGCGGTGGGCCGTCCCGGTCCGAGGTGACCTCGGCGTGCAGGACGGCGACGAGCTGTTCGTCCTGGGTGGGGACGCTGCACACGAGGTGGTGGTGGCCGGGCCCGGCGCCGTCGACGAGGCGGGTGAGCGTTTCGGTGGCCCGGGTGAAGGAGGCGTGGCCGATGTCCTCCCCGCAGTCGGCGCAGCTGCCGACGCCGGCGAGCAGGGTGGTGGCGTACTCCCAGGTGGCCTGGCGGACCGCCTCGTCGACGAGGAGCGGGACGAGCTCGTCGATGGGCTGGCCGGTGTACGGGAGTACGGCTCCCGCCCCGGCCAGTTCGGCCGTGAAGCGGGTGCGCGCTTCGGCGGTGTCGGGATCGACGCCGTGTTCCCCGCAGAAATCGGCGTACTCGTCGGGGTCGAAGAGGGCGACGGTGGTGTGGAGGCCCTGGGCCGCGAGGGACCGGAGCAGGCCGTCGACGTGCCGGAGGTAGTCGCCGTAGTCGTCGTGGTGGTCGAACGTGAAGCTGCGGTAGCCGCGCATGACCGCGAAGTCCCCGGCGTCGGCCAGGAGGCCGACGGTGTGGGGGACTTCGCGGCGCAGCAGGCGGCGCCGGGTGGTGCGGCCACCGGCCGGCGAGGCCTTTTCGGTGGTCTGACTCGGGTCGTGGCGTGTCCGTGGCATGGCTCCCCCTGAGTGACGCATTCGATTGCTCACTCACGGTAACCAAGACCACTGACAGTGACCTCAGCCGCGGGTGCGGGTGCGGGTGCGGGCCAGCTCCTCGTAGAAGTGCAGCAGGCCGAGGTTGTCGACCGAGCCCGGGTTGACGGCCTTCGCCAAGGGCGTGCCCTGGAGCAGGCGCTTGACGGGTACCTCGATGCGCTTGCCCGTCAGGGTGTGCGGGATGGCCGGGACCTCGATGACCTCGTCCGGGACGTGGCGCGGGGAGAGCTCCTCGCGGATCGTCGCCTTGATGCGGCCCCGGAGGTCGTCGTCGAGGGTGGCTCCGGGTGCGAGGTGGACGAACAGGGGCATCCAGTAGCCCCCGTTCGGCTCCTCCAGGCCGATGACCAGGGACTCCTTGATCTCGGGGAGGCGTTCGACGGCCTCGTAGATGTCGGCGGAGCCCATCCGGACGCCCTGCCGGTTCAGCGTGGAGTCGGAGCGGCCGTGGATGACGACGGAACCGTGGTCGGTGATCGTGATCCAGTCCCCGTGGCGCCAGACGCCGGGGAACATCTCGAAGTAGCTGTCGCGGTAGCGGCTGCCGTCCGGGTCGTTCCAGAAGTGGATCGGCATGGAGGGCATCGGGTTGGTGACGACGAGTTCGCCGACCTCCCCGGTCAGCGGCTTGCCGGACGGGTCCCAGGCCTGGAGGTCGGTCCCGAGGCAGGCCGCCTGGAGCTCGCCGATGTGGACGGGGAGGGTGGGTACGGCGCCTGCGAAGCAGCTGCAGACGTCGGTGCCGCCGCTGACGGAGGCGATCCAGAGGTCTTCGGCCACCTCGTCGTGCAGCCAGCGGAACCCGTCGGGCGGGAGCGGCGAGCCCGTGGTGGCCACGCACTTCACGGCGGAGAGGTCGAAGTCCCGGCCGGGGTGCACCTCCGCCTTGCGGCAGGCCATCACGTACGCGGCGGAGGTGCCGTACAGGGTGGCCCCGGTCCGCTCGGCGATCCGCCACTGGGCCCCGGTGTCGGGGTAGCCGGGGCTGCCGTCGTACAGGACGACCGTCGTCCCGGTGAGCAGGCCGGAGACGAGGAAGTTCCACATCATCCAGCCGGTGGAGGTGTACCAGAAGAACCGGTCCTCGGGGCCGAGGTCGCAGTGCAGGCCGAGCTGCTTCAGGTGCTCCAGCAGGATGCCGCCCTGGGACTGCACGATCGCCTTGGGCAGGCCCGTCGTACCGGAGGAGTAGAGCACCCAGAGCGGGTGGTCGAACGGGACCGGCTCGAAGACGGGCTCGGCGGTACCGGAGATCAGGTCCGCCCAGGCGACGGCGCCTTCGGGGGCCGGCGTGCCGAGCAGCGGGATGTGCACGACGGCGCGCAGCGAGGGGAGCTCGGCGCGCAGTTCGGCGACGGTGTCGCGGCGGTCGTGCTCCTTGCCGCCGTAGCGGTATCCGTCGACGGTGAACAGGACCACGGGCTCGACCTGCTGGAAGCGGTCGAGGACGCTGCGGGCGCCGAAGTCGGGGGCGCAGGAGGTCCACACGGCGCCGACGGCGGCCGTGGCGAGGAGCGCGGTGACGGCCTCGGGGATGTTGGGGAGGTAGCCGCTCACCCGGTCGCCGGGGCGTACGCCGAGGGCGCGCAGCTCGGCGGCGAGCGCGCCGACCTGGCGGCGGAGCTCGGCCCAGGTGACGGGGGTGGCCTCGTGGGTCTCGTCCACGTGGAGGAGCGCCGCGTCGTCCGCGCGCGCCGGGTCCTCGGCGGCGCGCAGGGCGTGCTCGGCGTAGTTGAGGGTGGCGCCCGCAAACCACTGCGCGCCCGGCATGGAGCGGTCCGCGAGGACGGACTCGTACGGGGTGGTGAAGCGGACGTCGAACCACTCGGCGACGGCCTGCCAGAAGGTGTCGAGCTCGTCGACGGACCAGCGGTGCAGGGCGGGGTAGCCGCCGTCCGCGGGGGCTCCGAACCGGTCGGCGGCCCACGCCTGGAAGGCGGTGATGCGCGCCGCGGCGATCCGGTCGGGGCCCGGGGACCAGAGGGGTTCCGGCGGGGTGGCTGAGGTCATGGGTCGGCTCCCGGTCAAGTCTGCGGCTCGCGCGTCGTGTGCGTGATGTGTGCGGGCGTGCGTACGGCTCCGTCGTGCGGTGGGTGTGCGCGGCGGCCCACAGGGACGATGCCACGTGATCCACCTCCGCACCAGGGGCCTCTTGGACGAGTGAACGGAAGTTGAACGGCGCCCGCTCGCCGGGCGGCCGGTGGCAGGGTGAGCAGCATGAACGGTCGTGATCTGGTGCGTGCGGTGAAGGAAATCGGTACGGAGCGCGGGCGGCGCGCGTGGCGCTCGGCCTGGCGCCACCGGCGCGCGGACGCGCTGGGGCTCCCGCGCCGGGGCGCGGAGCGCGCCCGCGTGCCGGGTCTGCTGACCGGTACGGAGCCGCGGCCCGGCGGCGGTGTGCTGAAGTTCGCCCGCTCGGAGCTGCTCGTTCGGGTCACGGTCGGCGGCGCGGTGTTCTGGAGCTGGGACGGGGCCGGGCCGACACCCTCGTACGCGCTGGTCGGCGGCGGGCCCGAGCCCGATCCGCGGGCCGCGCTGGAGCCGGACACCGGGGGCGGGTGGCGGGTGGTCTCCGAGCGGGTGACGGTGGCGGTGTCCCGGCACGGGGCGATCGAGGTCCGTACGCCCGGCGGGACGGTGCTGCGCCGGGAGCTGCCGCCGCGCTGGTGGGAGCCGGTGGAGCCGGTCGCCGGGGAGCCGGTGGAGTCCCGCTGGCTCCAGCGGTCGGAGGTGCCGGCGGACGCGCGCTTCTTCGGGCTCGGCGGGCGGGCCGGCGGGCCGCGGCTGCGCGACGGGGTGTACCGGCTGTGGAACACGGACCCCAAGGGCGGCTTCGGTCCGGGCGACGATCCGCTGTACATCACGATGCCGGTGCAGATGGTGGTCGCGGACGCGGGGACCCACCTGGTGTTCCACGACAACTCCTGGGACGGGCGGGTGGCGCTGCGCGAGGGTGAGGAGGGCGCCGGTTCGGGCGCGGACCGGCCGGGCGCGAGCGAGCTGCGCATGGAGGGCGGGCCGCTGCGGTGCTGGGTGCTGGTGGGGACGCCGGCGCGGGTGCTGCAGGGGTGGTCGGGGCTGACCGGCGGGGCCGCCGTACCGCCGGAGTGGGCGCTCGGGTACCAGCACGCGCGCTGGGGGTTCGGGAGCGCGCAGGAGGTGCGGCGGGTGGTGTCGGGCTACACCGCGCGCGGGCTCCCGCTGTCGGCCGTGCACCTGGACATCGACCACTACGACGAGCACCGCGTGTTCACGGTGGACGAGGAGCGGTTCCCCGATCTGCCGGGGCTGGCGCGGGAGCTGGCGGAGCAGGGCGTGCGGCTGGTGTCGATCGTCGACCCGGCGGTGAAGGCGGGCGACGCGGTCCACGCGTCGGGCCTGGCGGTGGGGGCCGGCGGGGCCTTCGTACGGGACGCCCTGGGGCGGGAGGTGCGGGGCGAGGTCTGGCCCGGCGAGTGCGCGTACCCGGACTTCACGGATCCGGCGGTGCGCACCTGGTGGGGCGGGCTGTACCGGGAGCGGCTGGAGCAGGGCTTCGCCGGGGTGTGGCACGACATGAACGAGCCGGTGTCCTTCGCTCCGTTCGGGGACATGACGCTGCCGCGTTCGGCGCGGCACGCGATGGACGGGGCGGGCGGGGACCACCGGTCCGCGCACAACGTGTACGCGCTCGGGATGGCGCGGGCGGGCTGGGAGGGTCTGGTCCGGCTGCGGCCGGCCGAGCGGCCGTTCCTGTTCTCCCGGTCGGGGTGGGCGGGGATGCAGAGGTACGGGGGCACCTGGTCGGGGGATGTGGAGACGGGCTGGGAGGGGCTGCGGGCCTCGCTGGCGCTGGTGCTGGGGCTCGGCCTGTGCGGGGTGCCGTACTCGGGACCGGACGTCGGCGGTTTCGGGGGTTCGCCCTCGCCGGAGCTGTATCTGCGGTGGCTGCAACTCGGTTCGTACCTGCCGCTGTTCCGGACGCATTCGGCGATCTGGGCCGGGCGGCGGGAGCCGTGGGAGTTCGGGCCTGAGGTGGAGGAGCGGGCGCGGGAGGTGCTGGCGGAGCGGGAGCGGCTGCGGCCGTACTTCCTGACGCTGGCCCAGCTGGCGCGGCGTACGGGGGCCCCGTACGTGCGGCCGCTGTGGTGGGGGGCGCCGGAGGACCGGGCGCTGCGGGACTGTGAGGACGCGTTCCTGCTCGGCGACGCGCTGCTGGTGGCCCCGGTGCTGGAGTGCGGGGCGGACCGGCGGGCGGTCCGGCTGCCGCGGGGGCGCTGGTACGACACGGCGACGGGGGCGGCGTACGAGGGCCCCGGGCAGGTCCTGCTGGACGCGCCCCGGGGCCGGATCCCGGTGCTGGCGCGGGCCGGGGCGGTGCTGCCGGTGCGCTCCGCCGGCGGCGGGGTCGGCTTGGAGGTGTGGGCTCCGGCGCGGGGGCGCGCGGGCGGCGGGGTGGTGATCCGGGATCCGGGACCGGGGTTCGAGGCGGGGGAGGTCGAGCGGTACGCGGTGCGGTGGGCGGGCGACGCGGTGGTGGTGGAGAACGAGGCCGGCGAGCCGGTGGAGGGGGTGGAGGTACGGGGTCTCGGGCTGGCGGCCGGGCAGGGGCCGGCGCAAGGGGTCCGGGAGCGGCTCTAGGACGGCTCCAGGCGGCCGCGGGATCCTGCCCGGGCGCGCGGAGGTGCCGTGGCGCTGTCGATGCGGGGGGTCAGTGGTGGTCTGGGCCAATCCGGCAGGTGATCGGCCGCGCCGTTGGGACATCGCGCCGGGGTCCGAGGTGGTGGGTGCCTGCCAGCTGCTCCTGGTGTGGGGGCTGCTCGTCGCGGCGCGCCAGGCTTCGCCGGCCGCGTCCCTGGTGGTGTTCGGGGTGGGGTCGGTCGCCGCGGTGGCGGTGGGGTTCCTGCACGGGCTGCTGCTCGTCAAGCCCGTGGCGGTGCTCGGGCGGCTGACGGCCCGTCTGACGGCGTGGCCGGAGCCGGTCGCGGCGCTGGTGCTGACGGCGTCGGTCTCGGCGCTGCCGGCGCTGTTGGCCCACGGGTGGCTGAGCGCCCACGTGGCGCCGGCTCCCGGTTTCGGGGTGGTCTGGGCGGTCGCGGCGGCGAGCGCGGTGCTCCCGATGGCGGCGGGGGCGTGCCTGCGGGCGCGGCCGGTACCGTTGCGCGCGCTGTGGGCGCGCGGTCTGCCGGTGACGGCACTGCTGGCCGTGGCGGTGGTGGCCACGGCGGACTTCGTCCTGGCACCGGGGGCGTGAACCGCGGGCGCGGGCGCGCCGGTCTCGCCTCGTGGCCGGGCCGCCGTCAGTGGGTGTAGCGGCCCGCGAACCAGGCTGCCGCGGCTCGGGTGTGGAGGGGGAAGGCCAGTTCCGCCGGGGTGCGCAGGACGTGCCAGCCCGTGGTCTCGTCCGTCGGGGCCGACGGCGGGAGGGAGGCCGTCGGGCGGGGCGGCAACAGGCCGAAGAGCAGCAGGTGGCCCGCCGGGGAGCTCATGGCGTCGGCCAGGACGACGTCGGAGGCCGGGGCGCCGATGCCCGTCTCCTCGCGCAGTTCGCGTACGACCGCGTCGCGCCAGTCCTCGCCGAAGTCCATGAAACCGCCGGGCAGGGCGATGCCCCCGAGGGCCGGCTCGATGGTGCGGGTGATCACGACCAGCCCCGTCCCCGCCTCGTCCTCGACCGGGAGCAGCGTGACGGCCACCGGGAGTGGGTTGCGGTACGTGACGGCGCCGCAGGAGGCGCACGTACGGGGCCAGGCGGTCGTGTCGAACAGCGATCCGCAGGTGGAGCAGTGTGAGTCCCTCTGCTGTTCCGGCATGCGGCGATCGTATGCCAACCTCCGGCATTGCGGTCCCTGTTGTCCTCCCGCGGCCGTGAGTACCGTGCCCGCATGACCTTCACCTCGTACGACGAGTTCTGGCCGTACTACGTCGCCCAGCACTCCCGGGCCGCCACGCGCTGGATCCATCTCTCCGGCACCCTGACCGGGCTCGCCCTCACCGCCTACGGACTGGCGAGGGGCCGCAAGAGGTTCCTCGCCGCGCTCCCCCTGATCGGGTACGGCACCGCCTGGCCCGCGCATTTCCTGATCGAGGGGAACAACCCGGCCACCTTCGGCCACCCCGCCTGGTCGCTGCGCGGAGACGCGCGGATGATCCGGATGATGCTGGCCGGGCGGGACGCCGAGCTGGCCGAGATCGCGCAGAAGTGGCTTGCCGAGAACCCGTGCCAGGGCTGCCCGCCCGTGACAGACTCCCAAGGGACCTGACGATCCGTCAGGTGATTGCCCAGGGAGGGTCCCTTGGAACGCACACGCACCCCCGTCGTCAGCGGGTGGTTCACCGAGGACGGGCCGGACGGCGGCGGCTTCCGGCTGCTCGGCACCCGGTGTTCCGCCTGCGCCGCGGTGTTCTTCCCGCGCGAGGACGCGTACTGCCGCAATCCGCACTGCCCCGGTGACGGGCTCCTCGCCGAGGTGCCGCTGTCCCCGCGCGGCCGGGTGTGGTCCTTCACCGACGGGCGCTACCGGCCGCCCGCGCCCTACGTGTCCGACCCGGGCGCGCCCTGGGAGCCGTACACCCTGGTCGCGGTGGAGCTGGAGGCCGAGGGGATGGTCGTGCTCGGGCAGACGGTCCCCGGGGTCACGGTCGCCGATCTGGCGGTCGGGATGGAGGTCGAGGTGGTCGGCGGCGTGCTGAACGAGGACCCGGACACCGGGACCGCGTGGACCACCTGGCGGTTCCGGCCGGCGGGAGGCTCCGCGTGAGCGCCGACATCGCCGTCCTCGGGGCCGGAATGCACCCCTGGGGCAAGTGGGGCCGCAGCTTCGTCGAGTACGGGCGGGCCGCGGCCCGCGCCGCGCTCGCCGACGCCGGGCTGGAGTGGGCCGACGTCCAGTCGATCGTCGGGGCCGACACCGTGCGCTCCGGGTACCCGGGCTACGTGGCAGGGGCGACCTTCGCCCAGGCGCTCGGCTGGCAGGGCGCGCGGGTGACCAGCGTGTACGCGGCCTGCGCCTCCGGCGCCCAGGCCATCGGGGCGGCGCGGGCGCAGATCCTG
This sequence comes from Streptomyces sp. NPDC002181, assembly GCF_042890485.1. Taxonomy (NCBI): domain Bacteria; kingdom Bacillati; phylum Actinomycetota; class Actinomycetes; order Kitasatosporales; family Streptomycetaceae; genus Streptomyces; species Streptomyces sp. NPDC002181. Next base: position 10,994 of record NZ_JBIASC010000016.1, read on the forward strand.
GCCGGGCTGGCCGACGTCGTCCTGGTCGTCGGCGCGGACGCGGCGCCCAAGGGGTTCTTCGCCCCGGCGGGCGGGGACCGGCCGGACGATCCGGACTGGCTGCGGTTCCGCGTGCTGGGCGCCACGAACCCGGCGTACTTCGGGCTCTACGCGCGCCGCCGGATGGCGGTCCACGGGGACACGCTGGAGGATTTCGCGCAGGTCAAGGTCAAGAACGCGGCGGCCGGCGCCCTCAACCCGCTCGCCCGCTACCGCAAGCCGGTCACGGCCGAGGAGGTCGCGGACTCGGCGGTCGTCGCCGATCCGCTGCGGCTGCTCGACATCTGCGCCACCTCGGACGGGGGCGCGGCGCTGGTCCTGAGCAGCATGGACTTCGCGCGCTCGCGCGGGGTCGCCGATCCGGTGCGGATCCGGGCGGTGTCGACGGTGACGCCGACGTATCCCCGTACGGTCCTCGACCTCCCGGACATCGCCACGGACTCGGTGACCGCCGTACGGCCGGCTCCGGGCTCGTTCCGGGCGTCGATCGCGCGGGCCGCGTACGAGGAGGCGGGGCTCGGGCCCGGGGACCTGTCGCTCGCCGAGGTGTACGACCTGTCCACCGCCCTGGAGCTGGAGTGGTACGAGGACCTCGGCCTGTGCGCCGAGGGCGAGGGGGCCAAGCTCGTACGGGAGGGCGTGACGGCGCTCGGCGGGCGGGTGCCCGTGAACACCAGCGGCGGGCTCGCCTCCTTCGGGGAGGCGGTGCCGGCGCAGGCCATCGCCCAGGTGTGCGAGCTGACCTGGCAGTTGCGGGGCACGGCCGGGGACCGGCAGGTGCCGGGGGCGCGGGCCGGGATCACCGCGAACCAGGGGCTGTTCGGGCACGGATCGGCCGTCGTCGCCGTGCGGTGAAACGGGTCCTCCCGTCCCGCCCGCGGCTGCGGGGGCGGGACGGGGCGGCCGGGCGCGGAGCCTGAACAGCGGCTGTTGCCGGAAGGCTTGACGGCCCCCGGAGGCGGGTTCACACTCGCTCCACAGCCTCCCGCCGCGCACGACGCCCCGGAGGCCCTCCATCCCCCCATGAGAGCCGCGGCCCGTACCCCAGTCGGCGGGGGTACGGGCCGCCTCCCGTGCGCGGGGGACTCAGCTCCCCGCGGTCAGGCTCCGGCGCCGGGCCCGGGCCAGCGACATCGCGTGCTCCACGACCCCCACCAGAACGTCCTTCACGGACTCCCGATCCCTGGCGTCGCACAGCAGCACCGGCACCTCGGGATCGAGGTCGAGCGCCTCCCGCACGGTCACCACCGGGTGCCGTTCGGCCCCGTCGAAGCAGTTGACGGCGACCGTGAACGGGATCCCCCGCCGCTCGAAGTAGTCGACGGCGGCGAAGCAGTCGGCGAGGCGGCGGGTGTCGGCGAGGACCACGGCGCCGAGCGCGCCCTGGGCCAGCTCGTCCCACAGGAACCAGAAGCGGTCCTGTCCTGGCGTGCCGAAGAGGTACAGCACCAGGTCCTCGCGCAGCGTGATGCGGCCGAAGTCCATCGCCACCGTGGTCGTGCTCTTGCCCTCGACCCCCCCGGTGTCGTCGATGCCGATGCCCGGCTCCGACAGCAGTTCCTCGGTCCGCAGCGGTCTGATCTCGCTCACCGCACTGACCAGGGTGGTCTTGCCCACCCCGAAGCCGCCCGCGACCAGGATCTTCAGGGTCAGCGGCTCGACCGGTGACACGGCATGCATGGCACCGGTGCGGCTAGAGCGCCCGAAGGCCATCGATCACCTCACGCAGAATGGATTCGTCGGGCAGTTCGGCCGGGGGTACCGGCCGGTTCACATGGACCAGTTGCTCATCGGCCAGGTCGCCGATCAGTACGCGTACGACCCCGACCGCGAGGTCGAGTTCGGCCGCGAGCTCGGCGACCGACTGCGGCCGCTCCCGGCACAGTCCGAGGATGTGGGAGTGCTCCGGGGACAGGGTCAGGTCCCAGACCGGGTCGTCGGCCGCCGGTTCGGCGACGACGAGCGCGATCAGGTCGAGCCGGTGCTGGCCGGCATGGCTGGTCCGGCCGCGGGTCATCGCGTACGGGCGCACGACGGGGCCGGCCTCGTCGTCGAACCAGTGCGGGTGGGCGGGGTCGGCCGGCCGGCCCGGATCGTTCTCGGCCGGATCCCCGTGGCCTGGATCGCTCATGCCGTCCGCCTCACCCTCCGGCTGGCAGCCCGGAGCGGGGAGCGGTCGCCAGGTGGTCTCCCACCCGCTTGACCATGAGTGTCATCTCGTACGCGACCTGCCCGACGTCGGAGTCGGCGTCGGAGAGCACGGCGAGACAGCTGCCGTCGCCGGCGGCCATGACGAAGAGGAAGGCCTCGTCCAGCTCGACTACGGTCTGTCGGACGCTGCCGGACTCGAAGTGGCGGCCGACGCCCTTGGCCAGGCTGTGGAAGCCGGAGGCCACCGCGGCCAGGTGCTCGCTGTCCTCGCGGGTCAGGTCCTTCGAGCTGCCGGTGGGCAGGCCGTCGCCGGAGAGGACCACGGCCTTGCGGATGCTGGCGACCCGGTCGACGAGCTCGTCGAGGAGCCAGTTGAGCGGACCGGAGCCGCGGCCCCGGGTGTCGTTGCCGGTCTGCGGTGCGGTCATCGACCGTCCCCCTCGTTCTCGTATCCGGGACCTGTGGCGGCGGAAGTGCCTGCCCCGGTTCCGGACTGCTGCTGTGCCTGTACCTGTGCCTGCTGTGCCTGCTGTGCCTGTGCCTGCTGTGCCTGCTGTGCCTGTGCCTGCTGCGTGCGGCCCGCCGTCCAGCCGCGCTGGAGTGCGGACATGCGCGTGCGTACTTCTTCCGCGTCGCGGTGGACCACCTGGTCGGCGGCGGCTTCGGCGGGTGCGGACGCCTGGGCGTTCTTCAGCTGGGGCGCCAGGTTGGCCTGGCGGACGCGCTTGGGCAGACCGCCGGGGCCCTGCGCGGCCCGCTCCGGCTCCGCCTCGGGCTTCGGGACCGCGGCGACCGGGCGGGGCTCCACGCGGCGGCCGTGCTCGGCGACCAGCGTCGGGGTGGTCCTGCGGCGCGGCAGCGGCACGGCGCCCGCGGGGCGGGGCGCGTCGGAGCGGGCGGCGCGGACCGGGTCGGCGCGGTGGCTGTCGAGGCGGACCGGGCCGGTGGGGGCCGCCGGCTCGCGGTCCTGGCCGCCCTTGCGGTCGGTGTGCGCCGCGCGGTCCGCCGGGCGCAGCCCCAGCAAGGCGCTGCGCGGGGTGCCGTTCGGCGGGGTCTCGTCGTCGAGGGTGGCCATGGCGGGGCGGCCGCCGACTCCGGTGAGGCCGGCGATCCCGGTGGTGAGCTCGTCGAGGGGGGCCGGGTCGTCGAGGCCGTCCAGCCCTAGGACGCCGAGCGGGGCTTCCAGTTCGACCGGGCCGCGCAGTTCGGGGGCGGCGAGCGTGCGGCCGGCGGGGGCGCGTTCCACGGCGGCCGGGGCGGGCCGGGCGGGCCCCCGGCCGTTCTTGGTGCCCAGGCCGGGCCGGCCGCCCTTGCCGTCGCCGAGGCGCAGGCCGGTGCCGTTGGTCTCGGGGGCCTCGGTGAGCAGGGCCGCCGGGAGGAACACCACGGCGGTGGTGCCGCCGTAGGGGCTGGGCTGGAGGACCACCTTGACGGCGTGGCGCTGCGCGAGGCGGCTGACGACGAAGAGACCGAGGCGGTCGGTGTCGGAGAGCTCGAACTCGGGGGTCTCGGCGAGCCGGAGGTTCGCGTCGAGGAGGGCCTCCGGGTTCATGCCGAGGCCGCGGTCGTGGATTTCGAGGGTGAAGCCGTTGGCGACGCGTTCGCCGTGCACCTGGACGGCGGTGTGCGGCGGGGAGAACACGGTGGCGTTCTCCAGGAGTTCGGCGACGAGGTGGGTGACGTCGGCGACCGCGGGACCGGCTATGCCGAGCCGGGGCAGCCTGCGCACCTCGATGCGCTCGTAGTCCTCGACCTCGGCGACGGCGGCCCGTACGACGTCCATGAGCTGGACGGGCTTGCGCCACTGGCGGGAGGGGGCCGCGCCGGAGAGGATCACGAGGCCCTCGGCGTGGCGGCGCATGCGGGTGGTCATGTGGTCGAGGCGGAAGAGGTCGGCGAGTTCCTCGGCGTCCTCGGTGCGCCGCTCCATGGTGTCGAGCAGGGTCAGCTGGCGGTGCAGCAGGACCTGGTTGCGGCGGGCCAGGTTGACGAACACCTCGGAGACGCCGCGACGGAGCTCCGCCTGTTTGACGGCGGCCTCGACGGCGGCGCGCTGGAGGGTGTTGAGGGCCTGGCCGACCTGGCCGACCTCGTCCTTCTCGTACTCCAGGCGCGGGGCCTCGGTCTCGACGTCGACGTGTTCTCCGGCGGCGAGGCGGCGCATGACGGCGGGCAGCCGGACGCCGGAGACCTCGTGGGCCTCCTTGCGGAGCCGGGACAGGTCGCGGACCAGGTCGCGGCCGATGCGCACGGAGAGGACGACGGAGAAGACGAGGGCGATGAAGCCGAGGACGCCGGCGATGGCCGCCTGGACGAGGACGTCCATGGCGACGGGTTCGACGCGCTTCTGGTAGCGGTCGCCCGCCGCGGTGCCCATGGTGGCGAGGTCGTCGAGGACCTTGCCCGCGGCCTCGTCCCACTGGGCGGCCGTGATGCGCGGGTTCTTGCCGGGGCCCGCGGCGACGAACCGTTCCTCCAGGTCGCGCAGCGCCTTGGAGTCGGGGCCGCCCCAGTACTGCTCGAACAGCTCGCGGTCGTCGGCCGGGAGGATCGCGAGGTTGAACTCGTAGAGCAGGGAGCGGTTCGCGGCGAAGTCGGAGACGTGCCGGACGTCCGCGGAAGTGACGTTGCGCGCCGCGAGGGCGGCTGCGATGACGGCGTCCTCGCGGGAGAGCGTCTCGCGGGCGCGGGTGACGCCGACGAGGGCGCGGCCCTGCTTGTCCATCTCCACGTTCTCGAGGGCGTGGAGGTTCAGGAGGAAGTCGTAACAGGGGTCGACGAGACGGCTGTAGAGCTCCAGCGCCTGGCTCGGGTCGAGGGTGTTCTGGTCGACGGAGCGGCGCAGGGCGCCGATGCCGTGGAAGGCGTCCAGGATGGAGTCGAGGCGCTGGGCGGCCTCCGGGGCCAGCTCATCCGAGACCTCGGGGTCCTTGGCGTTCTTGCTGATGCGGTCCACGAGCTCGTCGGTGTCGGCGCGGCGCTTGGCGAGTTCGGCGGTCGCGGTGGAGGCGCGGGGGTCTCCGAGGACGACGAGGCTCTGGCGGCGCTCCTTCTGGATGACGCGGACGACGTCCTCGACGGGGTAGCCGACCTTGTCGATGACGTAGGCGACGTCGAGGAGTTCGACGGCCTGGCGGCCGGTGAGCACGGTCGCGAAGCCCCACAGGGCGGTGAGGGAGACGAGCGGCACAAGGAGCAACGCCACGATCTTCCGGCGGATGGACTTCCCGCGAAAGCGCATGGCCTCCCCAGCCTCCCCCAGCTCAACCCCGTTGTCGGGGGTCGGTGTTCCGTCATTTAAACGGCGTGAGCCTACTACTGCCGGGGAGCGGCTTCGAAGGCGTGTCCGGACGTTTTCGGCCGGGTGCCGGGGCGTAGATCACCAGTTGTCCGACACATCCGGTCAACAGCGGTCCGTTATGTGGCAGATGACACTTGGTGGGGTGTCGGTTCCCGCAACCGAATGGATGGCTGGAATTCTTCGTTCCGCGATGGGCAGGTGCGGGGCAGAAGTTCCAGTGGATACGGGAATCTCTGAGCGGTTTCGAACGTCTAGCTGGTTGAGGGGACGGGGCAGGGGGAGCGTGGCATGGGGATGTACGAGGACGACGGTGTGATGGCGGGCGCGCGGGGCCGGTCGCTGTGGCAGGAGGAGCCGGCGCTGCGCCGCCGGATGCCGGATCCCGTGCGGGACTCGGCGGTGCGGGCGGTGCTGATCGTTGCCGTGACGCTGACCCAGGCCACGGTCACGTTCTTCCTGACGCTGACCGGCTCCTGGCTGGCCCTGCCGATGGCGCTCGGCGCGATAGCCGGGACGGTGGTGGCCACCTGGGGCGTGCTGGACGTGATGATCACCCGGCAGATGTGGAACCAGCGGTACGGGGTGGTGTCGGAGCCGAGCAGTACGGCGCGCGGCCGTCGGCGCGAGCGGCGCCGGGCCCGTACGGAGGCCCGTACGGAGGCCCGCCGGCAGCCGGGCGGCGGCGCAGCGGGCCGAATACCGAGGGGCGGCGGCGAAGCGGCCCCGGGCTCCCGTCCGGCCGTGTGGCCGCCGCCGGGTGCGGACCGGCGCTACCAGGCGAGCTAGGGGGTGTCGCCCGTACGGGCCGCCCACGGCGCGGCGCTGTGCGGTGTGGTGCGGTGCGGTCAGGAAACGGGCGCGGAGCGGCGGAACATGCGGGTCGCCGTGATCTCGCCGTGGATGGTCTCCTCCTCCGGGGACTGCTGGGGCAGGCCCGGCCGCAGGTGCTCCTCGACGCTGATGTACTTCAGGCCCGCCCGCAGGTCCGCGTCGTTGCGCAGCCGGATGACCAGCGGGAACTCGGCGAGGGCCGTGGTGTCGAACAGGCCGGTGGTGTAGAGCAGCTGGACGCCGAGCGCGTCCGAGACGGCCCGCTGGAGTTCCAGCAGGTACGTGGCGTTCGCGCGCCCGATCGGGTTGTCGAGGAACAGCGTGCCCGCGTGGCGGTGCTTGTCTCGGCCGCGGTCGTTGCTGCGCAGCGCCGCCATCGTGCAGTACAGCGCGATCGCGGCCGTCAGCAGCTGGCCGCCGGAGAACACGTCGCCCATCTGACCGACCGGTACGCGCTCGGCGCGCAGTACCGCGTCGGGCTTGAGGATCTCGACCGAGATGCCCTTGGGCTCCAGGGCCGCCTGGACCCCGCGCAGCAGCAGGGACATGCCGTCGCGGCGGCCCTCGCCGAAGGAGGCGTTGCTGTTCTTCTTCACTGCCGCGCGGGTCGCCTCGTCGATGACCTCGCCCAGGCGTTCCGTGAGGGTGGCCTGGTCCGGCTCCTCGAAGCGGATGCGCAGGAACTCCTGGCCCGACCACTCCCCCAGGCCCTCGGGGAGCTGGGAGAGCCGTTGGGCGGAGCGCAGGGTGGCCAGGGCGGACTCCACGAGTCCGCGCAGCCGGTCGACGATGCTGTCGCGGTTGCGCTCCAGCTGGGCCAGCTCGTCGGTGAGGACGCGCAGCCGCGGCGCGAAGGCGGCGGCCCAGGCCGCGGCGTGCTCGGGCAGGGCGGAGGCGGGCAGTTCGCGGATCTGCTGGCGCGCGGGGGTGCGTACCTGCTCGTAGCGGTTGGCGTTGGCGTGGCGGACCAGGACGTCGCTCGCCTCGCGCACCGCCGCCTCGGCGGCCGAGAGGTCGGCGGCGCAGCCGCGCAGGGAGCGGCGGGCCTCGGCGGCGGAGTGCCGGGCCTCCTCCAGCGTGCCCGCGTGGGCGGCCGGCTCCTGCTCGTCTTCCTGGTGGGTGTGGTCGCGCAGCAGGTCCCGCAGCATGGCCGCGGTCTCGTCGAAGCCACCGGCGCCGTCCTCGGCGGTGCGGTGGGCGCGCAGCAGGTCGGCGTGGGCGGCCCGCGCGGTCTCCACGGCCGCAGTGTGCGCGGCGAGCTGGGCGGTGGCGGTGCGCAGCAGGGCCTGGGCCTGCTCCACGTCGCCCGGGATCAGCTCCTCGGGCAGGTCGGTGTGGGCCCCGCCCTCGGCGGGGGCGTGCCGTTCGGCCTCTCCGCGGAGCCGGCCGAGCTGCTCGCTGGCGACCTGCGCACGGGTCTCCAGCATCTGTACGAGGGACTCGGCGCGGGCGGCGGCCGCCTGCCGGGAAGGCCCGTCGGCGCCGTCGGTGCCTTCGAGGAGCTGGGCGGCGCGGGTGCGGACCTTGTTGGTGAGCCGGTCGAGTTCGGCGAGAGCGGCGCTCTCGTCGCTCTCGGCGCGAGCCTGTTCGGCGCGCAGGTCGGCTCCGACGCCGACCTTCTCGTACAGCCGGGAGGCGGCCCGGTAGGCCTCGCGGAGGTCGGGCAGGGGCGCCTTGGCGGCGCCGTCGTCCTCGGGCAGGGCCTCGGGGGCGCCGGCGATCTCGGCCCGCTCGGCGCGGAGCGCGCGGGCGGTGCGGCGGGCGTCGTCGGCGGCGCGCTGGGCGGCGCGGCGGTCCTCGTCGGCGGCGCGGGCCCGGTCCAGGCAGACCTCGGCGCGCGCCTCTGACTCGGCCGCGTCGTCGGTGAGTTCGCGGACCCTGGCCTGCCAGCCGGCACGCTCGCGCAGCCGGAAGGCGAGCCCGGCGAGGGCGTCGGCGGCTCGGCGGGCCCGCTGGGCCGCGTCCTGGCGCTCGTCGCGGACGCGGGCGGCGTCGGCGGCCGCCTCGTCGGCCTCGGCGCGTACGGTACGGGCCTCCGCGAGCTCGGCGTCGGCCTCCTCGGCGAAGCACCGGGCGGCCTCGGCCTGCCGCGCCAGCTCGGCGAGGCGGCCGGACGGGCAGCCGGTGCGCCAGGAGGCGAGGCGGGCGGCGAGTTCACGGTCCCCGGCGAGGCGGGCGGCCAGGTCCCGGATCTCGGTGTCGCGGGCGGTGGCGCGGGCGCGCAGCGCCTGGCGCTCCTCGTCGGCGGCGTGTTCGTCGTGCATGGCCGGGTTCGGCGGGACGAGGAACACCCCGGTGTCGGAGTGATCGGCGGGCGGCACGGGGGCCAGCAGGGCGGCGGCCGTGCCGACGGCGACGGCGGAGCGGGGCAGCAGGGCGGCCGCGGAGAGGACCTCGCGGGCCCGTGCGTGGGTGTCGGGGTCGGTGATGACGACACCGTCGACGAGTTCGGGGCGGGCGGCGAGGACGGCGGCGTGGTCGGCCGGGTCGACGGACTGGGCGAGGTAGCGCCAGCCGGGCAGGGCCGGGATGCCGTGTTCGCCGAGGTACTCGACGGTGGCGAGGACGTCGGGTCCGGGCGGCAGCAGTCCGCCGTCGCCGAGGGCGCCGAGGATGCGGGCGTCGTCGGCGGCGGCGGTGCGCAGCTCGAACAGCTGCCGCTCGGCGGTCCCGACGCCGCGGCTGAGCATCTCGCGCAGTTCGTCGGCGTTGCGGTCGAGGTCTTCCACGGTCAGCCCGCCGTCCGCGGCGCCGCCGGGGGCGCCGGGAGCGCCGCCCGGGTGCGCGGCGGTGGCGCGGCCGTTGTCGGCCCCGGACCGGGCGCCGGGCGTACCGGCCTGCTCCGGGGTGCCCGTACGCGGGTGCGGGAGGAAGGTTTCGGGCGTCGGGGGGAGGCCCAGGAGCTCGGCCAGGCGGGGGGAGGCGGCCAGGGAGGCGGCCGCCCGGTGCTCGGCGCCGTGGGCGGCCTCGGCCGCGTCGGCGGCGTCCGCCGCGCGGGCGGCGGTGAGTTCGGCGCGTGACTCCGCGGCGGCGGCTTCGCGGGCGGCGTCGGCGGTGGTCCGGGCGGCCTCGCGGGACTCGTCCCAGGCGGCCACGGCGCTCTTCTCCGCATCGCTCGCGGCCAGGGCGGCACGCGCCGGGTCCGCGTCGGGCGCCGAGTCGTCGAGCCAGCCGGCCCGAACGGCCTCGGCGGTCTCCTGCTGGACCTCGGCGAGCCTGGCGCGCAGGTGTTCGGCCTCGCTCCGGGCCCGCTGGGCCCCCGTCGCGGCGGCGGTGGCGTCGCGGTGCGCGGCCTCGCCCGCCTCCTGGAGGGCGGCGGACCGCTCCTCCTCCTCGTTGGCGACGCGCTCCCCGTTCTCGGCGGCCGTGTGCAGGGCCCGTACGAGCGCGGCGGCGGCCGTCGCGCGGGCGGCGAGCGCCGGGGCCGCGTCCCGCTCGGCCTCCAGGATCGCGGCGGCGACCCGGGCGGAGCGGTCGGACGCGGCGCGGTGGCGGAGCACGATCTCGGCGGCCTGCCACGCGGAGTGCAGGGTGCGGGCTTCGAGGAGTTCGCGGCGCTGGGCGGCGGCGGCCTTGTCGGCGACGGTCAGCGCCAGCGAGGCGTGCCGGTAGGCGAGTTCGGCGGAGACTGCGGCGCTGCGGGTCCGCGCGGACTCGGCGGAGGTGACCCCGTGGGCGGCGCCGGTGACCCGCTGCGCGAGGTCCGCGGCGCGGCCGCGCTCCTCGGCGGCGCGGGCGGACAGCCGCCGGGCGAGGGTGCGGGTGCGGCGCTCGGCGCCCGCGTGGACGTCGCGGAGCCGGGAGCGGGCCTCGGCGGCCTCGACGATCTTGGTGAGGAGGTCCACCGAGCCGGCGGTGAAGTCCCGTTCGGCCATCAGCTCGGCGCGGCGGCCCAGCTTGTTGCCGAAGCCGTGGACCAGGTCGGCGAGGCCGTCGGTGTCCCGGGTGTCGGTGACGGCGCGCAGGAGCAGGTCGGTGAAGTCGGAGTCCTTCTTGACCGCGAAGAGGCCGGCGGCCTCGCCCTCGTCGGCGTTCATCTCGCGCTGGTAGCGGAAGAGTTCGGGGTCGAGGCCGAGTTCGGTGAGGTGCTCGTTCCAGCGGTCGTGGATCTCCTCGAAGTACACGTCCAGGTGCGGGTACGCCTTGCCGGCCTCGGTGAGGGCGTCGCGGAAGCCCTTCATCGTGCGGCGCCGGCCCCGTGCGCCGGAGGCGCCTTCGACGGGCGGGCGCACGGCGGTGGCCTCGGCGACGGGGAGGTTGTCCAGGCTCAGGCCCGGGCCGGGGCGGAAGGAGTACCAGGCCTCGGCGAACTTGCGCGGGTCGTTGGAGACCTGGCGGCCGCGCCATTCGCTGACCTTGCCGACGACCACGCACTCGCCGGTCTGGGTGTGCTGCCACTCCAGGGCCACGTGGCCGCAGTCGTCGGCGAGCAGGAACTTGCGCAGCACGCCGGAGCTGGCGCCGCCGAGGGTGTTGCGGTGGCCGGGGAGCATCACCGAGAAGATCAGCTTGAGCAGGACCGACTTGCCGCCGCCGTTCTCCAGGAAGAGCACGCCGGCGGGGGCCGGGCGGCGCGGCGGGCCGGTGGGCTCGTCCTCGAAGAACTCCGCCTGGGCGGGCGCCGGGTGGGGCACCGGCTCACCGACTCCGCGCAGGTCGAGCACGGTGTCGGCGTAGCGCGCGCCGGCGGGCCCGATGGAGTAGAGGCGGATCCGGGACAGCTCGTACATGGCGGCGGACTCTCGTGAATTCTCGGTACGGAGGGGTACGGAGGGCAGGTCGGGGCGGCGGGGCTCAGGCGTGGAAGGGCAGGCCGGCGTCGGCGGCGAGCTCCAGGTCGTCGCCCTCGGGCGGCGGCAGGAGGCTGGCGGAGCCGTCGCTGACGGGGACCACGCCGAGTTCCAGGAGCTCGGCCATGGCCGCGCTGCCCGCCATGTCGCGGACCTGGAGCTGGTAGCGGGGGGTGGTGCGGTACGTGCCGCCGGCGTCGTCGCCGGTGCGCTGGAGGAAACCGGAGTCGGTGAGGAAGGCGGCGGCCTTGCCGACGATGCCGGTGGTGGAGCCGGCCAGGCGGCGGGCGTCCTTGGTGGCGCCGGTGGCGCTGCGGCGGGCGTAGACGCGCCAGGCGGCTTCGAGGCCGGGGGCGTCGGTGGCCGGGTCGGTGTTCTCGCCGAGCTCCTCGGCGCGCTCCTCAAGGCGGCGGCAGGTCTGCCGGACGAAGGCGTCGACCCCGTTGACGGTGATCCGGCCGATGTAGCCGTCGTCGGCGAGGTCCTCGGGGCGGGGGAAGGCGAGGGCGGCGACGGCGAGGTGGGCGAGGCCGTGCAGGAACCGGTCTGCCGAGTCGGCGGTGGTACGGCGGGCGTAGTCGCCCATCCGGACGGCGAAGACGGAGTCCTCGCCGGCGGCGACGGCCATGCCGGCGCGCGGGGACACCTCCAGGACGACGAGGCCGAGCCCGGTGGCGACGGCGTCGGCGAGGCGGCCGAACGCCGGCTCCTCGCGGTAGCGGCGCAGCAGTTCGGCGTACTCGGCGTCGCGGGCCGGGAGCAGCTTGGGCTGGAGCCCGAACGCGACGAGCCGGGCCGCGTCGGCGGCGTCGGCGGGGGTGACCGCCCCGCCGGCGGCGGGTGCGACGGGGGCCGGCGGCGCGTCGGCCTCGCTCCACGCGGGGTGTTCGGCGTGGTGGTCGCTCACGGGTACTGCCTCTCGTGGTGTGCGGTGGTCGCGGCGGCGGGCGGGGTCTCCCCCGCGCGCCGCCCCGTGCCGCTGTGCTGGATCATGCTGTTCGGCCGGTCGGGCCGGCGGGGGTCATGCCGCCTCCGTGCGGTCCGCGGTCATCGCGGCCGCGTCCAGGAGCGCCGTGCCGACGATCAGGTCCGCGCCGCCGAACTCGGGGTCTTCGAGCTGCGTGCCGTCGTCAACGGCGAAGAGCAGCCGCTCCTCGCCCTGGCGGTAGGCCGTGCCGACGGCCGGGCTCGCCGCGTGGACGGCGAGCAGGGCCACCAGGTACGGCAGGTCCGGGTCGCTGCGCCGGGCCTCGGCGAGCAGGCCCGACAGCCGGCGCGGGGCGTCGTGCGGCAGGTCGAGGAGCTCCGTGGCCGCGGCGAGCTGCTCCTCGCTGAACCGGCTGTCGTCCGGGGTCGCGATGAGGTCCGGCTCCGGCATCTCCGCACCGAGGTGCTCGCGCTCCACCGGCGGCGTCAGCAGTATCTCGACCAGGTCCGTGACGCGCACCGAGACCGGGGTCCGCAGTCCGACGGCCGATGCGAAGAAGGCGTCGGTGACCCGGGTGGCCTGTGCGAGCGGCAGGGGCAGCACGGGGGCGACGAGCTGTCCGTACAGGTCGATCCCGGAGCGCGGGGTGGGGGCCGCGAAGGCCTGCCGGTCCTGCTCGGCGCGGAAGAGCGGGCCGGCGTCCAGCAGCCTGGACTGGAGCTGGGTGTGGCGACGGATGCAGTCCTTGACGATGTCGACGAGCTCGGCGGCGCGCCGCTTGTTGTCGGCCGCCTTCGAATCGAACGCGGCCTCCGCCTCGTCGCGCGCCCGGCGGATGTTGGTCAGGATCGCGTTCTCGTGCCGGTAGCGGTCGGCGACGTGGTCGAGGGCCTCCTCGATCATGTCGGGCACCGATTCGAGCCAGTCCACCGCCCGGACGTTGCGCCGGGTGGCGTCCAGCGTGCGGCGCAGGGTCTCCGCGTACTGCACGGTGCGGTAGCGGGCCTGCTCGGCGGCGAGCTGGGCGTCGGCCAGCCGGCCCCGGCTGATCAGGACCTCCAGCTTCACCTCGGCCGCGATCTGCGCGCTGGTGACGTCCGTGTCGAGGGCGCCGACCAGCACGTTGACGGCCTCGTCCGTCGTGCGGAGGTAGACGGCCCCGCCGTGGCCGGGGACCTCTTCGATCAGCTTGAAGTCGTAGTCCCGGCGGACGTACACCCCGTCCGGGCCGAACGTGCCGTAGATCGCGCGGAATCCGCGGTCCACGCTGCCGACGTTGATCAGGTTCTCCAGCACCCAGCGGGCGACCCGCTCGTGCTCGGCCGCCGGGCGGTGCGGTGCCTGCGCGGCGACGCGCGGCAGCAGCCTGGCCACCATCTGCTCGTGGTCGGCGCCGGTGTCGAAGTCCATGTTGAGCGTGACCAGGTCGATCGCGGCGAGCGCCACCTCCGCCATCGCGTAGATCCCGTACTCGCCGGCGAGATTGGCCTTGCGTACGTCGAGGTCGTGCAGCGGGGCGGTGCAGGCGAGCGCGCGCAGCCGCCGGGCCAGGCCCTCGTCGGCGGCCGGGCCCGGCGCCGGGGACGGAACTGGTTTCGCCGGGGCAGGGAGAGTCACGGACAAAGACTAGGCGCTGATACTGACAACATCCCAAACGGCATGGTTCGGCATGATCGGTCCCGGGTGCCGCCGGCCGCTCCCGCCGGACGCGCGGTGTTCGGCGTTCCCACGTTCTACGCTCACCGCATGGCTTCCATGATCACATCTCTGATCGACCTCAACGCCGATCTGGGCGAGGGCTTCGGGCGCTGGACGCTGACCGACGACGAGGCGCTGCTGTCCGTCGTCACGAGCGCGAACGTGGCGTGCGGCTTCCACGCCGGGGATCCGTCCATCATGCGCCGGGTCTGCGCGATGGCCGCGGAGCGGGGCGTGCGGATCGGGGCGCAGGTCTCGTACCGCGATCTGGCGGGCTTCGGCCGGCGCTCGATGGACGTGCCGGCGGGCGAGCTGGCCGACGAGGTGGCGTACCAGATCGGGGCGCTGGAGGTCTTCGCCCGGGCGGCCGGCTCCCGGGTGTCGTACGTGAAACCGCACGGCGCGCTGTACAACCGCACGGTCCACGACCCCGGCCAGGCCGGCGCGGTCGTCGCCGGGGTGCGCATGGCGGCCGGGGCCGCCGGCCTCCCCGTCCTCGGCCTGCCGGGCTCGCTGCTGCTCTCCGCCGCCGAGGCGGCGGGGCTGCCGGCCGTGCCGGAGGCCTTCGCCGACCGGGCGTACACGCCGGCCGGGACGCTGGTGCCGCGCGGCGAGCCGGGGGCGGTGCTGCACGATCCGGACGCCGTGGTGGCCCGCGCGGTCCGGATGGCGGCCGAGGGCGTGGTGACGGCCTCCGACGGCTCCCCCGTGGCGCTGCGGGCGCGCTCGCTGTGCCTGCACGGGGACACCCCGGGGGCGGCCGGGCTCGCGCTGCGCGTTCGCGAGGCGCTGGGCGCCGCCGGGGTCCGGGTGGAGGCCTTCGCGTGAGGCCGCTGGTGGTGGGCGGCGAGGCGCTGCTGATCGAACTGGACTCGGCGCAGGAGGTGGAGGCGCTCCACGCCGAGCTGCTCCGGCGGCGGGACGCGGGCGAGCTGGGCGCCGTACGGGACGTGGTGCCGGCGGCGCGGACGGTGCTCCTGGACGGTGTGCGCGAGCCGCGCGCGCTGGCCGAGCGCATCACGCGCTGGGAGGTGCCCCCGCTCGCGGCGACCGAGGGGCCGCTGGTCACGGTCCCGGTCCGGTACGACGGGCCGGACCTGGCGGAGGTGGCCCGGCTGTGGGGGGTCGGCCGGCGGGAGGTCGCCGGGATCGTCGGGGACACCGTCTTCCGGGTGGCCTTCTGCGGGTTCGCGCCCGGCTTCGGGTACCTGACGGGGCTGCCGGAGCGCTTCCACCTCCCCCGGCGGGCCACGCCCCGTACGGTCGTCCCGGCGGGCTCGCTGGCCCTCGCCGGCGAGTACGCCGGGGTGTACCCGCGCTCCTCGCCCGGAGGATGGCAGCTGGTCGGGACGACGGAGGCGGTGCTGTGGGACCCGCGCCGCGAACCGGCGGCGCTGTTCGCGCCGGGGGTACGGGTGCGGTTCGAGGAGGCGTCGCGGTGACGGGGGCCGCGCTGGAGGTGGTGCGGGCGGGGGCGCTGACCACGGTGCAGGACCTGGGCCGGCCCGGGTACGCCCACCTGGGCGTGCCGAGGTCGGGCGGGCTGGACGCGGGGGCGCTCGGCCTGGCCAACCGGCTGCTCGGCAACCCGCCGGAGGCGGCCGCCCTGGAGACCACGCTGGACGGCGTGGGCCTGCGGGCCCTGGCCCCCGTGACGGTGGCGGTCACGGGCGCGCCCTGTGCCGTACGGGTGTCGGGTCGCCCGGTGGCGTGGGGAGCGCCGGTGTGGCTGCGGGCCGGTGCGGAGCTGGAGGTGGGCCGGGCCGAGTCGGGGGTGCGCAGCTACGTCGCGGTACGGGGAGGGGTCGCCGTACCGCCGGTCCTTGGCAGTCGCTCGACGGACCTGCTGTCGGGGCTGGGGCCGGCCGTCCTGGCGGCCGGGGCGGTCCTGCCGGTGGGCCCGGCCGGTCCGGATCCGGTCCGCGGGGCGGACGGGCTGCGGGCGCCGGCGACGCCGGGGACGCGGGTCGAGCTGGTGCTGCCGTTGCGGCCGGGACCGCGGGCCGACTGGTTCGAGCCGGCCTCGCTCGCGGCGCTGTGGCGCGCGGAGTTCCGGGTCTCGCCGGCGTCGAACCGCATCGGGCTGCGCACCGAGGCCGGGCCCCGGCTGGTCCGCGGCCGCGGTGGCGAACTCCCGAGCGAGGGCATGGTCCTGGGCGCCGTCCAGGTCCCCCCGGACGGCCTGCCGGTGGTGTTCCTGGCCGACCACCCGGTGACGGGCGGCTACCCGGTGGTGGGCGTGGTCCCCCCGGGCCCGGCCCTGGACGCGGCGGCGCAGGCACGGCCGGGGGTGCGGGTGAGGTTCGTGAGGGCCCGATGAAACGTCTGCAAAGCGGGCGGAGCGCCCGGCAGCCGTGACAGGACCTCGGCCCGGCCCCCGACGAACGGGGGGGCCGGGCCGAGGTCGTGTCCGGCGCGGCTACACGGCCGATTCCGGGGCGATCCGGCTGCGTACCGCCGACTGGACGTCCTCTTCCTCGGCGGGGTCGGACGCCAGGCGGCGCAGGCGCGGCGCGACCCGGGCGTCGGCCGTCTCCGCGTGGTGGGCGGCCACCTCGCGGGTGGTCTCCTCGCAGTCCCAGAGGCATTCGACGGCGAAGCCGGCGGCGAAGGAGGGGTCCGTGCTGGCGAGGGCCCGTGCCGCGCGTCCGCGCAGGTGGGAGGAGGCCGTCTCGCGGTAGACGTGGCGCAGCACCGGCGCCGCGCAGCCGATGGACAGCCGGCCGGCGCCGTCGACCAGGGCGAACAGCCGCTGGGCGTCGGGGCCGCAGCCGCGGACCGTCGAGCGCAGGGCGCCCAGTACGAGTGCTGCGTCCTCGGTGCCGCCCCGGGCGGCCAGGAGGGCACCGGCGGCCGCGCCCAGCGCGTCGGGGCGGTGGATCCACTGCCGGGCCCGGTCGACGGCGGCGGGGCCGCACATGCGCTCGTAGGCGGCGACGGCCGGTTCATCACCGGCGGCTTCGATGAGGTCCAGTACGGCCGGGTTCTCCGGCTCGGCGAGGACCAGGTGGTGCAGGGCGGTGGCCCGGGCGGCCTCGCCGCCCGCACCGGCGGCGGCGGCGAGGATCGCGGAGCGGTCCTCGGGCGCGGCGACGGCGGCGAGGCAGCGTGCGGCGGGTACGTGCAGCGGGGTGCCGCGGCGCAAGCCGTCGGCGGCCCAGTCGAAGACGGCCTGGACCCCCCAGCCGGGGCGGGGCCCGTTCGGGGTGAGCTGGCGCTGCCAGCGGTCGAAGGAGCCCTGCTGGCGGGCCGCGCGCAGGCGGTCCCCGTACTCGGGTGACTCTTCCCACAGACACCAGGGCCGGGGCTCGTAGGCGTCGCGGACGGCGGCGGCCAGCCGCGCCTCGCCCTCGGCACCGGCCGGGAATCTGGCGAGCACGGGCGCGGCGAGGCCGCGCAGCCCCTCGTCGTCGTCGCGCAGGGCGAGCTCGTCGAGGGCCCAGGCCCAGTTGGCGCCGGAGGCGGCGTAGCGGCGCAGCAGCATGAGCGCGTCGTCGCGGCCGTACGAGGCCAGGTGGCCCAGGACGGACAGGGCGAGGCCCGTCCGGTGGTCCGAGTCGTCGACGAGGTCGTCCGCGCTGAAGAGGTGGCTCTCGATGGCACCGAGGGGGCCGTCGAGATCCAGGTACAGGCGTGCGTAGTACAGCGAGCGGTTCTCGACCTGCCAGTCCTGGCGCGGGTCGCTGACCACGCACTGGTTGAGGGCCGCGAGGGCCTCCGCCCGGGGCGCCGCCAGGGCGTGCAGCGTGCCGTCGCCGCGGCCCCGCTGGAGGAGCCCGAGCAGGGTGCCGCTTGGCGCTATGACTGGTTCGAACATGGGAATGGCCTCAAATCAAGCTGGGGACGCAACCGGGAATCGGGATTCACAGGGCCGCGTAACAGCATGTGAGGACGTCCGCCGTCATGTTCCGCTCGATGTAGACCATTGCCTTCTCACTCTCGTCGGTGCTCCGCGACCACGTCGGCCGGGTTTGCGCAGGGGATGGGCCCGGACACCCTGCGTGTCCTGCCCGCTCCTGCCCGTCCGCCGTGTCCGCGAATCGAATCCGTCGCCATGATGACCCAGCCGGTTTGTGCGCCGCGACCACATTTATGGCCGCCGTGACCATTCCGTGAGGTGGCGGACCGGTCAGACCCTGCCAGGTCACGGGCAAAAACGGACTACTCGGCTCCGAAGAGTTCCAGCAGGTCGGCCTTGGCGAACATGCGGGCGGTGTCCACGGCTGAGGGGGTTCCGGCGGTCGGGTCGGCCCCTCCGGCGAGCAGCGCGCGGATGACGGTCTCCTCGCCCTTGAAGACGGCCCCGGCCAGTGGGGTCTGGCCGCGGTCGTTGGCGCGATCCGCTTCCGCGCCGCGGGCCAGCAGGGCCGAGACGGTGGCGGCGTGGCCGTGGTAGGCGGCCAGCATGACGAGGGTGTCGCCCCGGTCGTTGGTGAGGTTGGCCGGGACTCCGGCGTCCAGGTACGCGGTGAGCGTCTCGGTCTCACCCTGCCGGGCGAGGTCGAAGATCTTGGTGGCCAGCTCGATGACGTCCTCGTCGGGAGAGCCCTGGGAGCCGCCCTGGGTGGGCTCGTGCTCGCTCATCTGTCGTACCGCCTTCCACTCGCTGTTGACGTGAGAATCCCCGGGCCGGGCGGGCAGGGGGGCGTACGGCACTGCGACCGTACGGGTGAATCGCCAGAGTAGCGCCCGGACCTGCACATACGGGGGCCCGGCGGAGGCAAGGATCCCCTTCGTGGCGGACGCGCCAGCCGGGCTGCGCCGGTCAAGTGAAAAAAGCCGGGATTCACCCGTATGCACCTTTTATCGCATTGATACTTCCTGTGAGCCTGGAACAACTGATGGTGACCGTCCCCACCCACCAGGAGAACCTCTCATGATCCTGTCCATCTCAGGCGTCGTCCTGCTCGGCATCATCGCCTTCCTCTTCTTCAAGAAGGACGGGATGAAGCTGTCCCACGCGTTCGTCTGCGCCCTGTTCGGCTTCTTCCTCGCCGGCTCCGCCATCGCCCCGAGCATCACGGCGAGCACGGCAAGCCTCGCGAGCCTCCTCGGCGGGATCAAGCTCTGACCCCGGCCCCACCGATCAGCAACCCCGACTCCAGGAGACGACCGTGGCCCGGCGCCCACTCCCCCGCATCCTCAGCAACGGCACCACGTCGCTGGCACGGGGCCGCGACCTCGCTCGCACGGCCGCCGACAGCGCCACGGACGTCCTCCATCCGCTCCTCGTCATCGGGCGCGGCCTGCGCGTCCTGGCCTCGGCCGGGCGGCGCAAGTGGGCGCAGACGCCCAAGGACAAGCGTGGTCCCGCGCTGTTCCTGGCGGCCGCCTGCGTCCTCGTGGTCGCGCTCGTCCCGTACGGGCCCCTGCTCGCCCTCGTCACCCTGATGGCGGCGGCGGCCTGGCACGGCCGCGACCGGACCCCGGTCAAGA
Source organism: Streptomyces sp. NPDC002181 (assembly GCF_042890485.1). Classification (NCBI taxonomy): domain Bacteria; kingdom Bacillati; phylum Actinomycetota; class Actinomycetes; order Kitasatosporales; family Streptomycetaceae; genus Streptomyces; species Streptomyces sp. NPDC002181. Next base: position 30,168 of record NZ_JBIASC010000016.1, read on the forward strand.
CCGGGCCGAGCGAGGCCGAGACCGAACGGCTCGGCGCCCTCTACGAGGCGCTCGTGCCGTACTTCTCCATCCCCGAGGACCCGAACCCGCTCTTCGCCCACGGCGGGGAGTGGGACAAGGCCTTCAGCGGCCACGCCTTCGACGAGGCCGGCCGCGTCACCCGGCTCCGGATCCGCTATCCCGCCTACTTCACCGACGGCGAGGCCGCCTCGCGGGCCCGGATCGAGACCCTGCTCCACGCCAAGTCCGGGCGCGGCCGGGAATACCTCTTCGAGTGGGACGAGGAGGGCAACCAGCTCGACCTGACGGTGCTCGCGCCGCTTCCCACGGCCATCGCGGCGCAGCCGTTCGTGACCTCGCCCGGTGAGACGGTGCTCGGCTTCACCGACGCCGGCGCCGTGCAGCGGACCCTGCCCGTCCTGGAGGACGACGAGCCGCGCGACGTGCCGCCGGTGATCTGGCGCACCGGCCCCCGCTCCACCGAGCCGCACCTGCTGGCCGTCGGCCGGCCCGGCAGCGGGGCCTCCTCCCTGCTGCGCTCGATCGCCCTCCAGGCCCTGCACCACGGGGGCGAGGTACTGATCGTCGAGGGCGGCGGCAGCGGGGAGTTCTCCTGCCTGTCCGGCCGTACGGGGGTCCTGGCCGTGGAGTGCGGTCCGGCGGGGGCGCTGGCCACCCTGGAGTGGGCCGCGCGCGAGACCGAGCGGCGGCTGATCGCAGCGCACCGGGCCCGCGAGGCCGGACGGCAGGCGCCGGAGGACACCCGGCGGCCGCTGTGGATCCTGCTGGACCGGCCCAGCGTGCTCGCCCACCTCGCGACCGCAGAGGGGAGTCCGGACCCGCTCGCCCAGCTCCAGGTGCCGCTGCGGCACGGGCGCGCCGCGCACGTCACGGTCGTGGTGGCCGAGCAGTTCGACCAGCTGGAGCTGCTGCACGACGCCGTCTGGCAGCACACCCGGGCCCGGATCGTGCTCGGCCCGGCCGCGGCCCAGCAGATCACCGACGTACTGGGGCTGCCGCCGCACACCACGCCGACGGCGCAGGTCCCGCCGGGGCGCGGGTACGCGCGGCTCGGCTCGGGCCCCGTGCACCGGGTGCAGGTGCCCGCCACGCCGGACCCGTACGACGACGCCGCGCACCCGGGACACCGCCAGGCGGTGCTGGAGCTGCTGCCGGGGCGGCAGCTGCCGTCCCCGGGCGGGCCGGGCCGGGTCGCGCTCGCGAAGCCGCTGCACATCGTCCAGCCGCCGGCTCAGGCCCAGGGGCCGCTCCTCGACGCCGACCTCGACGAGCTGGAGGCGTTCGACGACGCCGAGGAGGTCCCGGCCGAGACCCCGCCGGTCCGCGGCCCCTGGCCGGTGGGCCCCTGAGCCGTCGGCGTCGTCGCCGTCGCCGTTACGCCACGAACGTGCGCGGGGGCTCCGCCGTGCTGCCGGCCGCGCCCGTTCCGACCAGGCGGGCGGCCGCCGCGAGGCGGACCGCCGCCTCATCCGCCACCGGCCCGCCGACGGTGAACGGCAGCCGCACGTAGCCCTCGAAGGCCCCGTCCACGCCGAACCTCGGCCCCGAGGGAACCCGTACGCCGACCCGCTCCCCCACCTCGGCCAGCCGGGAGCCCGACAGGCCGCCCGCCCTCGCCCACAGGGTCAGCCCGCCCCGCGGCACCTCGAACTCCCAGTCCGGCAGCTCCCGGCGCACCGCGGCGACCAGCGCGTCCCTGTTCTCCCGGGCCTGGTCTCGGCGGATCTGCACGGCCTCCGCCCAGCCGCCGGTGCGCATCAGCCAGTTCACCGCGAGCTGCTCCAGCACCGGCGTGCCGAGGTCGGCGTAGGCGCGGGCCGCGACCAGGCTCCGGATCACGTCGGGCGCCGCGCGGACCCAGCCGATCCGCATGCCGGCCCAGAAGGCCTTGCTGGCGGAGCCGACAGTGATCACGGACGAGCCCGCCGGGTCGAAGGAGCAGACCGGGCGCGGCATCTCCAGCGCCGGGTCGAGCCGGAGCTCGGCCATGGTCTCGTCGACGACGAGGACCGTGCCGGCCGAACGCGCCGCCTCCACCATGGCGCGCCGCTGCTCGTCCGAGGCGAGCGCCCCGGTCGGGTTGTGGAAATCGGCGACGACGTAGGCGAGGCGCGGCGCGGCGTCGCGCAGCACCTGCCGCCACACCGTCATGTCCCAGCCGGCCAGCCCGTCGGCCATCGCGACGGGCACGAGCCGCACCCCGGCGGCGCGCATGAGCTGGAGGATGTTGGCGTAGGAGGGGGATTCGACGGCGATCCGCTCCCCGCGCCCGGCGAAGAGGCTGCAGATGGCGTCGATGGCGCCCATCGCACCCGTCGTGACCATGATCTGCTCGGGCATGGTGGGGGTGCCGCGCTCGGTGTAGCGGTCGGCGAGCATCCGCCGCAGCGCGGGGAGCCCGGCGGGGTAGTCCCCGTGGGTGTGCGCGTACGGCGGGAGCTCCTCCAGCGCGCCCTGCACGGCCTTGGTGAGCCAGGGCTCGGGCGCCGGGAGCGCGGCGCAGCCGAGGTCGATCATCGACCCGAGGGACTCGGGGGGCAGCGGTTCCAGGCCCCGGGCGGGCAGCGGGTTCCCGGCGGGTACGGAGGTCCAGCTGCCGGCGCCGCGGCGGGACTCCAGGAAGCCCTCCCCGCGCAGGGCCTCGTACGCGGCGGCGACGGTGGTGCGGGAGAGGGAGAGGGAGACGGCCAGCTCGCGCTCGGCGGGCAGCCGGGCGGCGACGGGGACGCGGCCTTCGAGGACGAGCAGCCGGATGCCGTCGGCGAGGGTCCGGTACGCCGGGAGCTTGCGCGCCCCGGGCGCACTGGGCCGCTCCTGCTGCGAGGTGATGAGACGGGCGAGCTGTGCGGCACCCACCGCCGAGGTCCACTCTGCCATGCTGTCCGGTCCACCTTCGTCGAATTGGCCCCGCCCGACCCCGAACGGGGCCGGTATTGGCTCGCTTCCGCACCCCCAGACTGTCATGCCGGGATCCACCCGGACCAGGGGGCGCCGACGCGTTCACCGTGCGGCCACCGTGCGGCCGCCCGGCCGCCGCCTCCCCACGGGGCGCACGGTGCATACTGCGACGGGTGACGCACGTACGCCTTCGCCATCCGTATCTGGACCACCCGGCTCCGATCCCCTTCGCACACCGGGGAGGTGCCGCGGACGGCCTTGAGAACACCGCCGCCGCCTTCCGGCGGGCCGCCGACGCGGGCTACCGGTACTTCGAGACCGATGTGCACGCCACCGCCGACGGGAAGCTGGTCGCCTTCCACGACTCCACCCTCGACCGGGTCACCGACGGGCAGGGCCGGATCGCGGAGCTGACCTGGAGCAGGGTCCGCGAGGCGCGGGTGGCGGGCACCGAACCGCTGCCGCTGTTCGAGGAGCTCCTGGAGGAGTTCCCCGAGGCCCGCTGGAACATCGACATCAAGTCCGAGTCGGCCCTGCACCCGCTGGTCAACCTGATCGCACGGGCGGGCGTCTGGGACCGGGTCTGCGTGGGCTCGTTCTCCGAGAGCCGGGTGGCCCGCGCCCAGAAGATCGCCGGTCCCCGGCTGGCGACCTCGTACGGGGTCCGCGGCGTGGTCGGCCTGCGGCTGCGCTCGTACGCGATCCCGGCGGCGCTGCGGGTCGGGGCGGTGGCGGCGCAGGTTCCGGAGACCCAGGCGGGCATCCGCGTGGTCGACAGCCGGTTCGTACGCACCGCGCACGAGCGGGGACTCCAGGTACACGTGTGGACCGTGAACGAACCGGAACGCATGGAGGCCCTCCTCGACCTGGGAGTCGATGGCATCATGACCGACCGGATCGACATCTTGCGCACGGTGCTGGACCGGCGCGGGGCCTGGGCCTGACCGCCCGTAAGGCCGCCGCGTCCGGTGGGGCGGCCGCGGCGGTACGGGGACCAGCGAGGGGGCACTCATGAGTGCGCAGACCACAGAAGAAACGGAATCGGGCGCGGAGGACGGCAGAGCCGCCGCGGCGGCCCGCAAGCGCGAACAGCACGGCTGGTACTTCTACGACTTCGCGTGCTCGGTGTACTCGTCGACCGTGCTGACGGTGTTCATCGGCCCGTACCTCACGGCGATGGCCGAGGCCGCCCAGGACGCGCAGGGGTACGTCCACCCGCTGGGGATCCCGGTCCGGTCCGGCTCGTTCTTCGCGTACGCCGTCTCGGTGTCGGTGATCGTCGCGGTACTGGCGATGCCGCTGGTGGGAGCGGCCGCGGACCGTACGGGGCGCAAGAAGCCGCTGCTCGCGGCGGCGGCGTACACGGGCGCCGCGGCGACCACCGCGATGTTCTTCCTCGGCGGCGACCGGTACCTGCTGGGCGGCGTCCTGCTGATCGTGGCGAACGCCTCCATGTCGGTGTCGATGGTGCTCTACAACTCCTACCTGCCGCAGATCGCGGAGCCGCAGGAGCGGGACAGCGTCTCCTCGCGCGGCTGGGCGTTCGGCTACACGGCGGGTGCGTTCGTCCTGATCCTGAACCTGGTCCTGTTCCAGTCGCACGATTCCTTCGGGGTCTCCAAGGACGCGGCGGTGCGCATCTGCCTGGCCTCGGCGGGCCTGTGGTGGGGCGCGTTCACGATCATCCCGCTGCGCAGGCTGCGGGACCGGGCGGTGGTCCGCTCGGGCGTCGGCCACGCGGCCGCCGGGTCGGGGTGGAAGCAGCTCGTCGCCACGCTGAAGGACATGCGGCGCCACCCGCTGACGCTGTCGTTCCTGCTGGCGTACCTGGTCTACAACGACGGGATCCAGACCGTGATCTCGCAGGCCTCCGTGTACGGCAAGCAGGAGCTGGAGCTGGAGGACTCGACGCTGATCACGGCGGTGCTGCTGGTACAGATCCTCGCGGTGGCGGGCGCGATGGCGATGGGCCGGCTGGCCGTGTCGTTCGGCGCGAAGAAGACCATCCTCGGATCGCTGGTGGCCTGGACCGTGACGCTGGCCGCGGGGTTCTTCCTGCCGGCGGGCGCGCCGGTGTGGTTCTTCGCCCTCGCGTCGATGATCGGGCTGGTGCTCGGCGGCAGCCAGGCACTGTCGCGTTCGCTCTTCTCGCACCTGGTGCCGGCGGGCAAGGAGGCCAAGTACTTCTCCGCGTACGAGATGAGCGACCGCGGGGTGAGCTGGGTCGGACCGCTGGTGTTCGGCCTGACGTACCAGGTCACGGGCAGCTACCGGGACGCGATCATCTCGTTGGTGGTCTTCTTCGCACTGGGTTTCGTGCTGCTGGCGCGAGTGCCGGTGCGGCGCGCGGTGGAGGCGGCGGGGAATCCTGTTCCCGAGCGGATCTGAGTGGATCCGCGAGGCGCTCCGGAGGAGGCCGGACGGCGGGCGGGACCCGGATCTTCATACGAATTCCGAACGGATTTCGACGTTGAAGCGAAGGGCCGGTAGTGTACGCCTTTGGCCTGCCAGCCGGACCGTTACTGCGCGCTAAAGAACTGAAGACGTTGGGTGACATCTGCTGCCAGATGTGACAAAACGGGCACTGGTGGGTACAACAAGGGGCGGCACGACGGGCGACGCATCACCCGGAGCGGGAATCTATACCGCCGACCGGACGTTGACCGGATGACGACGACAGCGACACCTGTCCTGTGGGCGACAAGCCCGGGAGGCACGATTCATGAGTGAGCGAGCTCTCCGCGGTACGCGGCTCGTGGTTACCAGCTACGAGACGGACCGCGGCATCGATCTGGCCCCGCGCCAGGCGGTGGAGTACGCATGCCAGAACGGACATCGATTTGAGATGCCGTTCTCGGTTGAGGCAGAGATTCCGCCGGAGTGGGAGTGCAAGGCGTGCGGCGCCATGGCACTCCTGGTTGACGGGGACGGGCCCGAAGAGAAGAAGGGCAAGCCTGCGCGAACGCACTGGGACATGCTCATGGAGCGGCGCACCCGCGAGGAACTGGAGGAAGTGCTGGCCGAGAGGCTGGCGGTCCTGCGTTCCGGCGCCATGAACATTGCCGTGCATCCGCGGGACAGCCGCAAGTCCGCCTGACAGCCGGACGCGCGTAAAGAACAAGCCGAGGGCCCCCGCCACGAACTGTGGCGGGGGCCCTCGGCTTGTTCCCTGCGCGGCTCAGGGGGCCAGCGGCGGCCGGTACCCGGTGTCGGGGCCCGGCTGCTGCGGCTGCTGCCCGTCCTCGCGGATGACCTCGCCCTGGACGACCTTGCCGTCGGGGTAGTGGATGCGGGCCTGCTGGAAGGCGTCACCGAAGGTGCCCGCCGGGGCCGCGGCCATCTGGCGCTCAAGGGAGCCGGCCACGCGGCGGCCCGTCCACGCCCGGACGGGCGGGAGCAGCAGGAGCAGGCCGGCCACATCGGACAGCAGGCCCGGCAGCATCAGGAGCAAGCCGGCCAGCATCGTGAGGCCGTTGCCGCTGCCCCGCTGCCGCTTCGCCGCCTCGGGCGCGGGCTGCTGTCCCTGCTGGGCCTGCTGGAAGGTGTCCGCAAGGTTCTTGAAGGCCCGCCGCCCGGCCCGCTTGATGACCACGGCACCGAGCACGATCCCGCCCAGGAGCAGCGCGGCGACGGTCAGCCCGCCGGCCGCGCCGGCGACCAGGCTCAGCAGCCAGATCTCCAGGATCAGCCAGGCGGCGACCGCCAGCGGAAGGAAGGTGCGGCCGCGCGAGCGCCGCCGCGGGGCCGTCGAAAGGGGAACGCCGGTCGTCATACCATCCAGTGTGCCTGGGGTGGCGTAAAAGCGGCCTCAGCCGGAGGTACCGGACATCCCCTAGGGGGCCTTGGCCGGGCCGGCGCCCGGGTCCTTGGGCTTGTCCTGGCCGGTCAGCTTCGCCGCGTGGGCCTTGAGTCCCCACTGGGTGACCCGCCAGAGGGCCTCCACGACGATGTCCTTGCTCATCTTGCTGTCGCCGAACTCACGCTCGACGAAGGTGATGGGCACCTCGACGACGCGGAAGCCCTGGCGCACGGCCCGGCGGGCCAGGTCGACCTGGAAGCAGTAGCCCGCGGAGGCGACCTCCTCCAGGCCCAGCCCCTCCAGCGTCTCGCGGCGAAAGGCCCGGTAGCCGCCCGTCACATCGCGGATCGGGACGTCCAGCATCAGCCGGGAGTACACCGAGCCGCCGCGCGAGAGGAACTCCCGGCTCTTGGGCCAGTTGACCACCCGGCCGCCAGGGACCCAGCGCGAGCCCAGGACGAGATCGGCCCCGGCCAGCGCGGTCAGCAGCCGGGGCAGCTCCTCCGGCTGGTGGGAGCCGTCGGCGTCCATCTCGACGAGCACGCCGTAGTCGCGTTCCAGGCCCCAGGCGAAGCCCGCGAGGTAGGCGGCGCCGAGCCCCTCCTTGCCCTTGCGGTGCAGGACGTGCACGTGGTCGTCGGCGGCCGCCAGCTCGTCGGCCAGCTTTCCGGTGCCGTCGGGGCTGTTGTCGTCGGCGACGAGGACGTGCGCCTCGGGCACCGCCGCACGCACGCGGCCGACGATCGGGCCGATGTTCTCCGCCTCGTTGAAGGTCGGAATGATCACCAAGGCCGTGCCGAGCGGTCCCTGCCCTCGCTGTCCGCCGTCGCTCACTGGGTCCGCCTTCGTGTCCTCGTACGTCCTGTCTCAGAGGAAGACTTTAGAACAGTGGCCGGGGACCGCGGTCCTTCGGGCCGGTCCGGCTCCCGCTGGCTGCGGGTCGCCGTGACCGTTGTCTACTGGACCGCGGGCCCCGGCCGGGACCACCCTCCCCCGAGCTCCTGGGGAGCAGGGGGGACCACCGTCCCGGCGAAACCTTCCCTCGCCCCCGAGGCGCGGGCGCGCTGAGCAGACGGAACCGCCCGGTTCGGACGTCCGGTGGTGGACCCGGCCGAACCTATCCGGGTCGAAGCGCCGGTACCGAACCGAGGCCGACCGGATCACCCCTGTGGCCGTACGAATACCTCCCGCCCGCCGACCACGGTCGCGAGGCACACGGGCAGATCGCGGCCGGGGGTCAGGTCGGGCAGCCCGGGGGTCCCCGAACGGGGGTCCGTGGACCAGCGGGCGACCCGGTCGTCGGGGGCCTGGACCACCAGTTCGGCGGTCTCCCACAGGGCGTAGTCGGCCGGGGCGCCGGGCACCAGCACGCCCGCGCCGTCACGGCCCAGGGCCCGCCAGCCGCCCCGGGTGTGGGCCGTGAAGGCGGCCCGTACGGAGATCCGGTGCTCGGGGGTGCGGTGGAAGGCCGCCGCCCGGACGGTGCCCCAGGGGTCGAAGGGGGTCACCGGGGCGTCGGAGCCGAAGGCGAGCGGTACGCCGGCCTTGAGCAGGGCGGCGAAGGGGTTGAGCGTACGGGCGCGCTCCGCGCCCAGCCGGTCGGCGTACATGCCCTCCTCGCCGCCCCAGGCCGCGTCGAAGGCGGGCTGCACGGAGGCGGTGAGGCCGAGGTCCGCGAAGGCGGCGATGGTGGCCGGGGTCATCATCTCGGCGTGCTCGACGCGGTGCCGGGCGGCGCGGACGCGGGCGAGGCCGACCTTCCCGGCGGCGGCGCGCACGCCCTCGACGACGGCGGTGAGGGCGGCGTCGCCGATGGCGTGGAAGCCGGCCTGCAGGCCCGCCTCGGTGCAGGCGGCGACGTGCTCGGCGACCTCGGCGGCGTCGAGGTATCCGGTGCCGGTGTGTCCGGCGTCGGCGTACGGGGCGTGCAGGCAGGCGGTGTGGGAGCCGAGGGCGCCGTCCACGAAGAGGTCGCCGGCGGCGCCGATGGCGCCGAGCGCCTTGGCCTGTTCGAGGTCCCGGTCCGCCCAGTAGCCGAAGACGCGGGGTCCGGGGCGCTCGCGGGCGAGGTTCAGGAGGTCGGCGAAGTCCTCGGCGGAGGAGATGTCGGGGCCGCCGCACTCGTGGACGGAGCCGATGCCGAGGGAGGCGGCCCGGTCGAGGGCGGCCCGCTGGGCCTCGGCGCGCTGGGCGGGGGTGACGGCGGCGAGGGCGGCCCTGCGGACGGCGTGGTGGTCCTCGCGGGTCAGCGGCTCGTCGCCGCGGACGGAGACGGCCGGGACGAGGTCCAGCAGGGCGGTGGTGACCACGGCGGAGTGCACGTCGATGCGGCTGAGGTAGAGCGGGCGGCCCCCCGCGGCCTCGTCGAGCTCCTCGCGGCGGGGTGCGCGGCGCTCGGGCCAGCGGGAGGCGTCCCAGCCGTGGCCGAGGAGCACCCGGTCGGCGGGGCGGCGGGCGGCGTACGCGCGCACGAGCCCGAGGGCCTCGGCGAGGGAGGCCGCGCCGGTGAGGTCGAGCCCGGTGAGGGCGAGGCCGGCGGAGGTGGTGTGGACGTGCGCGTCGGTGAAGGCGGGGGTGACGAGCGCGCCGCCGAGGTCGACGACCTCGTCGACGCCCTGCGCGAAGGCGTCGGCGGCGCCTTCGGAGCCGACCCAGGCGACGTGTCCCCGCTCGACGACCATCGCGGTGGCGAAGGGGTCGGCGGGGCTGTGTACCTCGCCCCCGCGCAGGAGGACGGTCCGTTCGGATGCGGGGGCTCCGGCGGCATCGGCGGAACTGGCGGTGCGGTCTGTCATGCCCTCAGTTTCGCGGGTCCGCCGCCCCTCCTCGACCGCACCCCCGGGGGGCGCGGCGCGCGACGCGTCACACGCGGGGCGGGCGGGCCTCGTACGGGGTGGAGAGGACCACCGTGGTGCGGGTCGAGACGTGGGCCAGGGCGCGCAGGCGTCCCAGGAGGTCTTCCAGCTCCAGCGGGGTCGCGACGCGCACCTTCAGGATGTAGTTCTCGTCGCCGGCGACGCTGTGGCAGGCCTCGATCTCGGGTACGCCGGCCAGCCGGTCGGCGATGTCGTCCGGCGCGCTCGGGTCGAAGGGCTTCACCGAGATGAAGGCCGTCAGGGGCAGGCCGACGGCTTCGGGGTCGACCACGGCCGCGTACCCGCGGATCACTCCGCGCTGTTCCAGACGGCGTACTCGCTGGTGGACCGCCGACGTGGACAGTCCGGTGGCCTTGCCCAGATCCGTGTAGCTCATCCGCCCGTCCCGCACGAGCAGATCCACGATCTGGCGGTCCAGCTCCTCCATTGCGCTCATAGCCGCTCAACCTAAGGCCCAAGGGTGCTCCAGGCCCAGTGCTGTCCGCCCACAAGTGGCACCTGCGGCGGGCATGTGACCAAGGCCACAAGGGTATGCAGGCGTACGGCGGGATGTTGTGGTTACTCGTGCCGCGCGGCGGGAAGTGCTTGCTGTGGCCGAGGCCGTGGAAACTGCCCGCCCGGCCCACCCAAGGGGGAGTACATCCATGCTGAACACCAAGCGCGCCGGTCGCACCGAACCGGAGCCCCTGGATTTCGTCGACGCCGAGGACGGTGAGTACCTCGAAGACGCCGACGGGTTCGACGGCTTCGAGATCCACCACGCGATCTGCCCGGACTGCGGCCAGTCGATCGCCCTCGTCGCGGACGAGGAGTTCCTGCCGGAGCACGCGCTCTGCCTGACCCCGTGGAACCCGTTCGGGCTCACGGTGTGCGCGGGTACGGGCCGCCCGGCCTCGGACGCGCTGCCGACGGTGGGCATGGGCCAGGGCGAGTCCCCTGAGCTGGAGGTCGTGCTGCTGGACCTGCCGCAGGGTCTGGACTGGCGGACGCAGCCCTTCTCGCACGTCGGCGGTCCCGGTTCGCGTCCCGTGCGGATGCCGGCGCCGGCGCTGCTGCCGCAGGTGCGACAGCAGCACGCGCAGGCCGCCTGACGGTCTCCGGCCGCAGCGCCGGACCCTCTACCAGTACGTGCCCTGCACCATCGCCCGGAGGCTGGCGTGGTGCAGGATCAGGCTGTCCGGGTCCGCGGGGATCTCGACCTCCCCGAAGTGGGCCTGCCGGTAGGCGATGCGCAGCATCACGATCCCGTGCCGCAGGGCGGCGTACAGGGTGTGGAACTCCATGTCCCGCGGGGTGTGTCCGGTGAGTTCGGCGTACCGGCGCTCGATGTCGGCGCGGCGCAGGAAGTCGGGCAGGCCCCTCTGGCCGAAGCCGACGGTCAGGTCCTGGAAGAAGCGGTGCAGGTAGACGGTCCAGCCGAGGTCGACCTCGCGCGGGGCGTACGCCGCCATCTCCCAGTCCAGGACGGCCACCGGCGCGAATCCGTCGGACCGGTAGACGACGTTGCCGATGCGGGCGTCGCCCCAGTTGAGGACGGCGGGCCCCTCGTCCGCGGGCCACAGCTCCTCCAGGCGCTCGAAGGCCCGCTCCAGCAGCGGGGAGGGCGCGAGTCCCCCGACCACCCAGGCGTAGTAGGCGCGTTGGGCGTCGACGTGGCGGCGCAGCGGGCTGCCGGCGCCCCCGGGCAGGAGGAACTCGGCCTTCTCGGCGGGGAACTGGTCGTGCAGCCGTGCCAGCAGGGAGATGCTCGCCTCCTGGAGCTCGGCGCGTTCGGAGTCGCTCGCGGAGTGCAGCCAGTTCCCCTCGTACGTGTAGGGCATGACGTCGGGCGGCACCCGGCCCTCGGCGCGGGCCATGACGAAGAACGGCGCACCGAGGGGCCCGGGGTCCTGTTCCAGCCAGAGCACGCGCGGGACGGGCAGGTCGGTGTGGGCGCCGACCAGGCTCATCACGCGGTGCTGGCGGGGCATGTCGTACGTGGGGAACACCGTGTAGGCGGCCGGGTCGGCGGCGAGCCGCAGGGCGCAGGCGCGGACGGGTGTGTCGGGGTGCTCTATGTCGAACAGCAGGGTCTCGCTGGACATGCCGTTGGACGCGGGGACGGCGACGCCCGTGACCCTGGCGCCGGGGAGCTCGGTGTCGAGCCAGGCGGCGAGGCGGCGGCCGAGTTCCTCGGGTTCGCGGGTGGAGGTGCGCGGGCGTGGTGCCGGTGCTGCCATGACTTCCCCTTCCTTCTCTTGGCTCGTGCTGTTGCGGGGCGCTGCGGGGTCTGCGGGGGCCGCAGGCGCTGCGGGGGCTGTTACGGGGCGACCGAGCCGTAGTCGGTGAAGCCGCTGGGGTCGTGGCGGCCGAAGCTGCCGTGCTCGAAGATGCCGAAGCCGGTGCGCCCGTCGAGGGTGAAGCGGGCGGAGTGGTCGGTGACGCCGAAGGCGGCCATGGGGTGGGCGGCGGGGTCGGAGAGGTCGTAGACGCGGCGGTCGGTCCAGCCGCGGCCCTGCCAGCTGCCGTGCTGCCAGTCGGAGGCGGGCGGGTAGCCGGCGCCGACGGCGAGCGGGGAGGAGTTCAGGATCTCGACGCCGAGTTCGAGGGGCTTGCGGGCGGGGTCGGCGAGGTGGACGACGGCGCTTTCGGGGTGGCGGGTGCCGGGGCGGTAGCGGATCTCGGTCTGGGGCCATCCGAGTTGCACGTCGTGGCGGCCGCTGCCCTCGGGGAAGACCTGGACGGCCTCGCTGAGCGTGCGGTGGCCGTCGGCGTCCTCTTGGGCGATGACCATGAGGAAGCGGTCCTCGAAGCGGACGGGTATCCAGAGCCAGTGGAAGCCCTCGGGGCGGTGCTCCTCGGCGGCGCGGCCGCCGTCCTCCCCGGGGATGGGGCGCACGCCCCAGCTGCGGTCGCGGGTGCCGGTCCACTCTCCGGGGGTGAGGGCGTACTCCTCTCCCCTGGCGCGGATGGTGCCGGTGACGTGGCCGGCCTGGACGAAGCGGCGGCCTTCGAGCATGAGGCGGTCGCCGCGCCGCTGGACGTGGTGCGGCTCCCATACGGCGGGGAACTCGGCGTTCCAGGCGATGTCGTACGAGAGCCCGTCGGGGTCGGCGGGGTCGGGATCGCACCGCAGGGTGATCCGCTTCAGGGGTTCGTCGACGGTGATCCGCAGCGGTCCGACGGAGAGGTTCATGCGGTCGTCGGTGAGGGCGTCGGAGGCGCGGACGGCGAGGAGTTCGTCGCCGGTGCGCAGGGTGGCGTAGGCGTCGATGACCCCGGCGTTGGGGTAGACGCCGAGGCCGAGGATGAGGACGGCGCGGCCTGCGTGGTCGAAGACGTGGAAGATGCAGCGGTCGTAGGCGTTGCGGTCGCCGGTGACGAGGTGCTTCATCGACAAGGGGGCCTGGTGGACGGGGTATTCGTCGAGGGGCACGGGTCGGTCCGCGGGCACGGCAAACCTCCTGGGGCAGTGGGCTCGGGCAAATATGACGGTACGTCAGATACGGTGCCCGGGGCCAGAGTTCTGTCACTCCCTGACACCCCGGCACGTCTGGCCACCTGAACGCCGTCGCCCGCCGGGGCAACCGCTCCCCGTACGACCGGCGCGACGGCCCCTGCCGGGCCGCCCCGGCGCGCGGCTGCGGGGACACCCTCGAACGGATACCCGGAGGGCGGGGGCGGTTACCCGCGCGTCGGGTGGCGCGTTGGCCCGGTATGACCACACTCGAAACCCCCGGCACAAGAACGGGAAGGCGGCGGCGTCCGGCGCCGCCCGGCTACGAAGAATCGGTTCCGCGTCACGAAGAATCGGTTCCGCACCGGCAGCCGGACCCGCCGATCTACCATGCGCTGCTGACCCGCTGGGCCGCCGACGGACGCACCCTGCCGGGCCGCCGCGATCCGGAGTGGTCCCGGGTCGCCACCTCCCCGATCTGGCCCACGGGTCCGCTCTACGGCGGCGGCCAGTAGGAGGCGGTCCGGAGGAAGGGCGCGGGGGAAGTGGCTCGCGGGGAGCGGCCGGACATGACCCGGCGCACTCCCGGTGCGCTCCCCGTGCTGCCTCGCCGGGGTCCGCACCGGGCTGCACCCTGGGCGCATGACCGACCCGAAGCGGCTCCTGGCCGAATTCCGGCGCGACGGCTTTGTCGTCGTACCCCCGATGACCCCGCCCGAGATCTGGGGACCCCTGACCGGGGAACTGCCCGACGTACTCGCCGAGGAGGGGCCGCAGCGGTTCTTCGAGGAGGACGGCACGACCGTGCGCGCCGTCTACGGACTCCACCGCAGAGGCGGTCCCTGGCAGGCGCTGGCCGAGGCGTCACCGCTGACCGCGCTGGCCCGGCTGTTCCTCGGCGAGGACATGTACGTGTACCAGTGGAAGGTCAATCCGAAGGCGGCCCGGCGCGGCGACCGCTGGCAGTGGCACCGGGACTTCGACTTCTGGCGGGCCGCCGACGGAATGCGGCGCCCGGCGGCGCTCACCGCCGCCGTGTTCCTCGACGAGGTGACCGAGGAGAACGGGCCGCTGCGCCTGGTCCCGGGCTCGCACACCGACCGGCCGGCCGCGGCGGCGCCCTCCGGGAACGAGGGGGACACCGACGGCGGGGCGGGCGGGGGCGACTGGGCCTGGATCACGTCGAGCCGGAACGCCTACGCGCTCCCCGACCCCTCGACCGAGGAGCTCGCCCGCACGCGGGGGGTCCACGAGGCCACCGGCCCGGCCGGCACGGTCGTGTTCTTCCACGGCAACCTGGTGCACAGCTCGGGCCCGAACCGCTCCCCGCACACCCGCACCCTCGCCCTGATCAGCTACAACGCGGTGTCCAACGCCCCGCCGGCCGACCACCCCACCGCCCGCCGGGACCTCTTCGTCAACCACGACGCGAAACCGCTGTCCGTCGGGGAGGAGTAGGGCGGGAGTCCGCACCGGGCCCGCACCGGCCCGGCCCGCCCCGCACCGGCCCGGTGCGGGGCGGTGCGGTGCGGTGCGGTGCGGTCGTCAGCGCGACTCGGGACCCGCCAGGTGGCGTGCGATGACCATGCGCTGGATCTGGTTGGTGCCCTCGACGATCTGGAGCACCTTCGCCTCGCGCATCAGGCGCTCCACCGGGAAGTCCGCGGTGTAGCCGTAGCCGCCGAGGACCTGGACGGCGTCGGTGGTGACGGCCATCGCAGCGTCCGTGCAGAACAGCTTCGCCATCGCCGCCTGGCGGGAGAACGGCTTGCCCGCGTCGCGCAGCCGCGCCGCCGCCAGGTACAGCGCCCGGCCGGCCTCGATCTTGGTCGCCATGTCGGCGAGCATGAAGCGCAGGCCCTGGAAGTCCGCGATGGGGTGACCGAACTGCTTGCGGTCCAGGGCGTACGTGAGGGCCTCGTCCAGGGCGGCCTGCGCGACGCCGACGGCGCAGGCGGCGATGCCCAGGCGGCCCGCGTCCAGGGCGGCGAGCGCGATGGTGAAGCCCTGGCCCTCCTCCCCGATGCGGCGGGTGTCCGGGACGCGGACCCCGTCGAAGTGCAGCTGGGCGGTGGGCGAGCCCTTCATGCCCATCTTCTTCTCGGGGACGGCGGCCGTCAGGCCCTGCGCGTCGCCGGGCACCAGGAAGGCGGTGATGCCCTTGGGGCCCTCGCCGCCGGTGCGGGCCAGGACCGTGTAGAAGTCGGCGACCCCGCCGTGGGTGATCCAGGCCTTGGTGCCGTTGATGACCCAGTCGTCGCCGTCCCGTACGGCCTTGGTGGTCAGCGAGGCCGCGTCGGAGCCCGAGGCGGGCTCCGAGAGGCAGTACGCGCCGAGGAGGCCGCCGCCGAGCATGGCGGGCAGGTGGGCCTTCTGCTGCTCCTCGGTGCCGTACCCGGCCAGCCCGTGGCAGGACAGGGAGTGCACGCTGACGCCGAGCCCGACGGTCAGGCGGGCCGCCGCGAGCTCCTCCAGGACCTGGAGGTAGACCTCGTACGGCTGCTCGCCGCCGCCGTACTCGCCGGCGTACGGAAGACCGAGCAGGCCGGCTTCGGACAGGAGGGTGAAGATCGCGCGCGGGAACGTGCCGGCGTCCTCCTCGTCGGCGGCCACGGGGCGGATCTCACGCTGGGCGATCTCTCGTACGAGCGCGAGGAGATCCCGGGACTCCTCGGTGGGCAGCTGACGGTCCACCGGCTGCGGGGCGCGGTCAGTCATGGCGGCGCTCTCCTCCCTCATCGGGCACGGCGGCGGCACGTGAGGTGTGGGACGGGCCGCCGGGTCTCGGTGCTTCTCACAGCCGATACTGCCCTCCCGGATCACGGAAGCGGCAGATCAGTGGCTGCGGGCGGCTTGAGTATGCCCGATCAGGGTCGTCCCGTCACTGGGGCAAGATCACCCGTTATCTCGAACGCGTCTTCGGGCAGCGGTGGGGGCGGACACTCGGGGACGAACTCCCCGATCACGGTCAGTGTGGCACGCAGCTGGCGGACGAGGAGGGCGCCGAGCCGGTCCCGGCCGGGCTGTCGAGCGGCGGATTCCGCATCGTCGTCCGCCCCCGCTCCGGCCTCGGCGTCCGCGGCCCGGGCACCGATCCACTCCAGCGTGGTCCCCTCCACCCCGGACAGCCAGCCCACCAGCGCGAGCCGGGCGAGCGGCGGGACGGCGCGGCTCCCGTAAGCACCCTCGGCGATGGTGGCCACCAGCTCCTCGCGCACCGCGTCGCGGATCGCGAGCACCTCGGCGTCGGAGCCCACTCCCCCGGTGACGATCGTGCGGTAGGCGGCCTGGTGGTGCTCGGCGTAGTGGAGGTAGCCGTCGATGGTGCGGCGCACCCGCTCGACCTTGGGCAGGTCCGGCTCCCCGGCGGCGCGGGCGACGAGCTCGGCCACCGAGTCCTCGACGATGGCGAGGTAGTAGCCGCGCTTGCTCTTGAAGTAGTAGTAGATCAGCCCCTTGGCGACGCCGGCCTGTTTGGCGATGTCGTCCATGGAGAGCGCGTCGTACGAGGTGTCGGCGAACAACTTGCGCCCGGTCGCTATGAGTTCGGCCCTGCGAACCTGCGAACGCCCACTCGCGCCCCGCTGTTGACTAATATTCAAATTCGGCCCTAGCCTCGAACTGCCACAGGATGCCCGCAGTATGGCAGACCTGTCTCATGCACTCCCCCTGCGCACGGACGACGTACGGGAGGCACTTCCATGAGCAAGAACAGCGGCGCGGACAGCGGTGACGAGACACCCCCCGAGACGCCCCCCGACACGGCCCGCAGGCGCGAAGGCCGGGTGCGCGGGCGGAAGTCGGCCGCCGTCGCGGTGCCGGCGGTCCTCGCCGTCGGGGCGATGGCCGCGGTCATGGCGCAGGGCGCGCTCGCCGCGTCGTTCGCCGTCTCCGGGACCGCCTTCCAGGTCTCCTCGTCGAAGCTGAGCAGCAAGGGCCTCGCCTCGTACGTGCAGACGGACCGCTCCGTCGACGGCAAGGGGCATCCGGTCGCGCTGCTTGGCATCGGCGAGGCCACGCTCACCGACATCTGCCAGGCCGCCGAGGTGCAGACCCCGCTGGGCGCGGTGGTCTTCAAACTGACGGCGGGCGGTCCGGCCGGAGAGGTCACGGCCACCCACCTCGTCATCGACGGCGAGGACCTCGACGGGGACGCGACCTTCGGCACGGCTCAGATCGGCCGGGACGCCTCGACCCTCGACCGGGTGGACGGGGTCAAGGGGGAACCGGGGAAGTTCGGGCTCCAGGCCGGGGACATCGAGGTCGTCGGGGTGAGGTCGCACGCCTGGTCCGCGACCGGCGGGAACTTCCGCCTCAAGGGCATGCGGGTGAGCGTGGGCCTGGACGGCAAGAAGTGCTTCTGAGCCGCACCCGGCCGCGGCTTCCCTTCCCACGCCGGCGGCAGCGGCTGCGCGCCTGGCGACGGACCCGGCCGTTCTGGGGCGGGCTGCTGGTCGTCCTGGGCGGGGCCGAGCTGCTCCTGGTCCCGCTGTCCCCGCTGACCGTGCTGGTGAGCCTGGGACCCGGCGGGATCGCGGCGATCGGGATCGGCGCCGCCCTGATCGTGGCGGGCCTGTTCCTGTGGTTCCTGCCGCAGGCGCGGGCGTACGTCTCCGTCCACGCCCTGCTGCTGTCGGTGCTGTCGTTCCTGGCCACCAACCTGGGCGGGTTCCTGGTCGGCATGCTGCTCGGGATCACCGGGAGCGCGCTGGCCTTCGGATGGACGCCGCTCCCGGACGCGGCCGCGGGCGGGGAGGGCCCGTACGGACACCGGCCGGGCGGGACCGGCCCGGGGGCGCTCGCCGCCGTACTGCCGGTGCTGCTGGCGGCCGCGCTGGCGACGGGGGCCCCGCCCGCCAGGGCTGCGGCCGCTCCTCAGGGGCCGCCGACGGCGCCCCGGACTCCCCCGACGGTCACCACCTCGCTCTTCGCCCCGGAGGGCTTCGCCTTCGCGGGGGTCACCGAGGTCGCGACGGCCGACGGGCCGCTGAGGGTGCTGGTGCTGAAGATGCGCGCGGCCTCGCTGGACGACTACCGGCTGCGCACCCGCGACGGCCGCGAGGAGTACGGGCTGGCCGCCCGCTCCCTGGAGCTACGGGGCAACGTGACCTTGTACCTGACGAAGTTCAGCGGCTGCATCGAGGGGCTGCTGTGCGTCACCTTCAGCCCGGACGGACTGCCCGCTCCCCCGGTGATCCCGCCGTTCGTCTTCATGACCCGGGTCAGCGCGGAGCAGGCGCTGGTCACCTCGGACCTGATCGTCACGGACGGCCTGCGGCTGGAGGCCTCGTAGGCGCGCGGACCCCGCAGGGCGTGCGGGCCTGCGGGTCAGAGCCAGCCGACCTGCGTGACGAACATGGCGACCACGACCACCAGCGTCCAGCCGAGCACGTGCTCAAGCCACTTGGAGTGGTCCTTGGGGCCACCGGTCCGGACGAGGTTCCGGGCGCGGGCGGTGAGGGATGCGCTGTATGCGGTCATGCCGTCCAATGTGACAGCGTTCGCGGCTTTCGCGGTAGAGACGAGCGTCACTCGTGGCGCGTATCACGCGCCGCCGGCACGCCGCCGGGCCCCGGCCGGCTCGCGGTCGGGGCCCGGGGCGTACGGGCGTCAGGTCGTGCGGTTGCGGCCCGCCATGCCCGCCATGGCGAGTGCGAGCAGCAGCGCGACGCCGCCGGCGATGACGTTGCTGACCACGCTGCGGGTGGTGCTGACGTCACCGGCGATGACCCACGGAGCCACGATCGTCCAGGCTCCGATGGCGACCGCCGTCCAGGCCATCGCGTGGGTGCGCTCGTAAGCGGAGCCGAGTCCGCTCATGCACAGGCAGTACGCCACGCCGGCGATCAGGTTGTTGACCGCCAGCGAGCCGAGTCCGCTGAACCCGGCGATCCAGGGCGAGGCCGCCAGGTACAGGCCCGTGATGAGGGCCAGTGCCTCCACGGCCTGCGCGGCGGGGGTGCTGGTGACCCGCTCGAACCGGGAGCGCATCTCGGCGAGGTCGGGGTGGTGTTCGATGCTGTGGGTGGTCATGGCGGGCCGCCTCCTGTAGAAGCCTTTATGTGCCCTTTACGACCTTATGTTCCGCTTATCTACGCCTGCGGTCAACGAGAATTTACGGCATTTCGGTCACAGCACCCCCACGGCCCGCAGGGCCGCGATCTGGACCGCGCTCGGGCGGGCCGGGGCGTACAGATAGCAGACGCCTCCGGAGCCGGACGCCACCTTTCCGGCGGAATTCTTGCGCTTCGTCCGCAGCCAGGCGTTTTCCCACTCCCGGCGCCGGTAGACGCGGCGGACGGCCGTGTTGTCGGGCGAGTTCGGGTCGTTGGCGACCACCTCCCCGGCGGCGGTGAAGCCGACCACCGTCATCAGGTGGCCCGCCGTCGCGTAGCCGGCCCCGGTGAGCTCCTCGGTACGGAAGGACAGCGAGGTGATCACCGGGATGCCGGCGCGGACCAGGGTCTCCACCTCCGCGAGGGAGCGGAGCCGGGTCACGACCCCGGCGAGGTCCGTGTACGTGGCGGCGTACGCGGCGTTGAAGGACCAGTTGCCGCAGCCCTTGTACGCACTGTCGTAGGTGGACCGGGCGGCGTGGCAGACCTGCGGATCGGAGTAGCGGGAATCCACCCAGGCCAGGTCCCCGGCGACCGGCTTGCGGCCCCAGTACTCGATGGTCATCTGGGAGGAGGTGGGGCTGCACCAGGCCTCGCCGCCGTTGTCGTACTGGGGGTAGCGGCCCTTGTGGACCTCCTGCGAGTAGCGGGGAACCTTCAGTTCGCGGGCCTGGCCCGAGGGGGCGGAGGCGGGGACGGTGTACCGGTCCGGGACGCCGGAGACCATGGCCCCGGCCAGCCACACCGTCGGGCTCTGGGAGGCGCCGGGCTTGCGGTGGAGGGTCAGGCGCAGCTGCCAGTCGGCGATCCGTACGCCGTTCGCCTTCGCGGGCGCGTCGACGGCTAGCGTGTCGGTCCACACGGTGGTGCTGCCGTCGGTCTGGCCGTCCACGGAGGTGCGGCGGATGTCCCCGTCGCCGGAGGCCCAGCGGCCCATCACGTACCAGGGGCCGACGGCCCCGCTGCCGTACGTGGCGCGCATTTCGACCTGGATCCAGGTGCCCGCCGGGGTGTGGGCGTTCCAGGAGGCGATGGCCTCGGTGCCGGGCACGCCGGAGCGGTGCACCGGGGAGGTCCAGACCGCGTACTCCCAGGCGCCCTTCTTCGCGGTGTGCGGGTCGGTGTACTCGGTGCGGCC
Organism: Streptomyces sp. NPDC002181; assembly: GCF_042890485.1. Classification (NCBI taxonomy): domain Bacteria; kingdom Bacillati; phylum Actinomycetota; class Actinomycetes; order Kitasatosporales; family Streptomycetaceae; genus Streptomyces; species Streptomyces sp. NPDC002181. Next base: position 50,452 of record NZ_JBIASC010000016.1, read on the forward strand.
GGCCGGGATGTCGATCACCAGGCCGGGGCGGGCACCGGCGAGGGCGGCGGTGCCGTGGTGCGTGCCGGCCCGCCAGTGCGCGTACGAGTACCAGAACCGGTTGTCGACCGTCCTGGCGGCGGCTTCGCCCGGCGCGCCCCCGGCGGGTTCCGCTTCGCCCTGCGGACCGCCTTCCCCCCGGGCACCGGCCGCCGAGGCGCGGCCACCGGGCACGGCGGCGGCGGTGGCCGCGGCGAGGGCGAGGGCCAGCAGGGCGCGGCGTGGCGTGGGTGCGGTCATCGGCGTGGCCCCCAAGGGTCGGTGCGGCGGGTCGGTCCCCCACCCTTCCAGTTCCCGCCCGCCGGGCGGCGAAGCCACGGCCCCGCGTCGGGGTGACGCGGGGCCGTCGCAGGCCAGGGTCCTACTCTGGCCGGGTGGAGCCTCAGCAATCACCCCCGTCGCCCCCGTCGCCCCGGCCGCCCCGGCCGCCCCGACCGCCCCGGCCGCTCGGAGAGCTCGCGCGCGAGCTCTCCGCCCTGCCCCCCTCACTGGGTCCGGTCCGGCTGATCGCCGTCGACGGGCACGCCGGGTCGGGCAAGAGCACGTTCGCCGGGCTGCTCGCCGAGGCGCTGGGCGGGGCTCCGGTGCTGCACCTGGACGACGTCGCCACCCACGAGGAGCTCTTCGAGTGGCCGCGGCGGCTGCGCGCGCAGGTGCTGGAGCCGCTCGCCGCCGGGCGGCCGGCCCACTGGGCCCCGTACGACTGGGTGGAGCGCCGCTTCGGCCCCGAGCGGGTGCTGGAGCCGGTTCCGCTCCTGTTGATCGAAGGCGTCGGGGCCGGGCGGCGGGCGCTGCGCCCGCATCTGGCGCGTCTGCTGTGGATGGAGACCCCGCGCGTGCAGTCCTGGGGGCGCGGGCGAAATCGGGACGGGCGTGAACTTTCCGACTTCTGGGACGGATGGGAGCGCGCAGAGCTCGCGCACTTCGCGGATGATCCTTCGCGCCCCTTCGCCGACACTTTGGTGCGCCAGAGCGGTACGGGATACGAGTGGACTTCCGGGACGGATGCGACCGCCGGAAGACCCTCTTCGCTCACGGAAGGTGACGAATTCCCCCGGGCCTGAGCCGCTCGCCGCATCCGCCCGCGCGGGCCCGCACCGACGTGCTTGACCTGGGCCCCGCACCGGCCTTACGTTCTGAATGCGCGGTCTTTCCAGGCCGCAGCGGACGCGAAGCCCCCGATTGTTCCCCCGTGATCGGGGGCTTCGTTCTGCCCCGGGCCGGTTTTCCACCGGCGCCGAGCGGGCCCGGTCTCCCCGAAATCTTCACCCTGAGTCACCTTGCGCGGCCCTGGTGCGCCTCCGACCGATGCCCGCCGCACCCTACGTATGGTGCTTGGCCGCAGGTACGATGCACCCCTGATTTCATCGGCGCAGTGGACAACTCGCGGGCGCGACGCGGGGGTTGCTGCGCACCACGGGGGCAGGCTTGTGGGGGATGTGATGGATTTCGGCACGCCGGGCACGCACGCCCCGGCCGAACTCGCCTGGCTGCGCGGGGTGGACGCCTGCACCATGGGCGCCTATCCGCAGGCCGAGGAGGAGTTCCGGGCGGCCGTACGACTGGATCCCTCGATGGCCGACGCATGGCTGGGCCTGCACGCGCTCCGGGTGGACACCACGAACGCCTTGTTGCGCATGTACGCCCACCGCGACCGCTTCGGCGAGCAGCGGGCCCGCCACCGGCGGACGCTGAACTCCTGGTACTGGCTGGGCTGGTGGGTGCAGCCGGTGCTGGAGAGCCGCCGGGACCTGCTGCTGGCCCACGCCTCGCACTGGCTGGACGGCCGGCACGTCCCCGAGCTGGACCAGGCGCTGGCGGCCCTGCCGCCGGTGGACGCCGATGCGCAGGTGCGGTTCCTGCACGCCTGCCGGGCCTACCTGGTCAAGGACTGGGAGCAGCTGGTGCGGCACACCGAGCCGCTGGTGGACGATCCGCTGCTGGGGATCGAGGCGGGCCTGTTCGGCGGGATGGCCCGGGTCCGCCTGGAGATGTACGGGCAGGCCGAGCCGATGCTCTCGGCGGCACTGATGCGCTGTCGCAGCGAGCAGCCGCAGCGCAAGGAGCTGCGGTACTGGCTGGCGCGGGCGCACGAGGGCACCGGGCGCAGCGCGGCTGCCCTGCCGCTGTACCGGGCGGTGCACCGGGTGGACCCGGCTTTCATGGACACCGCGGCACGGCTGACGGCGATCGAGGACAGCGACTACGTCGACGGGGCCGACGGATACGCCGGATACGCCGCGTCCGGCTACGAGGGGTACGCCGGCCACGATCTGTCCCCCGTCGGCGGGGACTTCGCGGCGGTGGCCCTCGGCGGCGGCCCCGTCCAGGACATCGCGGCGGACGGGCAGGCGGAGCCGGACCCGCTGATGGCACCGGATCCGGATCCCCGGTTCGGGGCACCGGGCACGGGCCGGGTGGAGGGCGTGCGCCGCAAGGTGGCGGTCCCGCCGCAGACGGCCCCCGGCGGACTGCCGGCCGGGCCGGCCGATCCGGCGCTGCTGGCCGCGGCACTCGCGGAGCTGGAGCGGATGGTGGGCCTGGAGCCGGTGAAACGGCAGGTGAAGGCCCTCTCCGCACAGCTGCACATGGCCCGGCTCCGGGCCGGGCAGGGCCTTCCGGTGCAGCCTCCGAAGCGGCACTTCGTCTTCTCCGGTCCGTCGGGCACGGGCAAGACCACGGTGGCGCGGATCCTGGGCCGGGTGTTCTACGCCCTCGGGCTGCTGGGCGGGGACCACCTGGTGGAGGCCCAGCGGGCGGACCTGGTGGGCGAGTTCCTCGGGCAGACCGCCGTCAAGGCGAACGAGCTGATCGATTCCGCGATCGGCGGGGTGCTCTTCGTGGACGAGGCCTACAGCCTCTCCAACACGGGGTACAGCAAGGGTGACGCGTACGGGGACGAGGCCCTCCAGGTGCTGCTGAAACGCGCGGAGGACAACCGGGACCACCTGGTGGTCATCCTGGCCGGCTATCCGGCCGGGATGGACCGCTTACTGGCCGCCAATCCGGGGCTGTCCTCACGGTTCACGACCCGGGTCGACTTCCCCAGCTACCGGCCGCCGGAACTGACCGCCATCGGCGGGGTGCTGGCGGATTCGAACGGAGACTGCTGGGACGAGGAGGCCCTGGACGAGCTGCGCAGCATCAGCGGGCACGTGGTGGAGCAGGGCTGGATCGACGAGCTGGGCAACGGCCGCTTCCTGCGCACCCTGTACGAGAAGAGCTGCGCGTACCGGGACCTGCGGCTGGCGGGCTTCCCCGGCGAGCCCTCCCGCGACGACCTGGCGACGCTGCGGCTGCCGGACCTGATGCAGGCGTACGGGGAGGTCCTGTCGGGCCGGGGCCCGCAGGACCGCGACCGGCCGGAGCCGCCCCCTCTGTAGCGCCGGCGTCCCGTCGCCCGCGCCCCCGCCGGTGCGGCGCCGCCCCGCGGGGGTTCCGCGGGGCGGCGGCTCACACTCCGGCGCTGCTGGTCTGCCGGGGCCCCGGGCGGCGGGCCGGGACGCGGTGCGCGGGATCGCGCACCTCGCCGACCAGCATCTCCAGCACGTCCTCCAGGGCCACCAGGCCCAGCACCCGCCCGGCCGGGTCGGCGACCTGGGCCAGATGGGTGGCGTCCCGGCGCATGACGCTCAGCGCGTCGTCCAGCGGGAGGGTGGCGGACAGCGTGGTCATCCGCCGCCAGACCCGCTGGGGAACGGCCCGCTCCCGGTCCTCCAGGTCCAGTACGTCCTTCACGTGCAGGTAGCCCATGAAGGCGCCGTTCTCGGAGCGGACCGGGAAGCGGGAGTAGCCGGTGCGGACCGTCAGCTGCTCGATCTGGCGCGGGGTCGCCGAGGGACCGACCGTGACCAGCCGGTCCCGGGCGAGCAGGACGTCGGTGACCGGGCGGCTGCCCAGCTCCAGGGCGTCCTCCAGGCGCTCCTGCTCCCCCGGCTCCAGGAGCCCGGCCTGCCGGGAGTCCTCGACGAGCCGGCCGAGCTGGGCGCTGGTGTAGACGGCCTCGACCTCGTCCTTGGGCTCCACCTTGAACAGGCGCAGCACCAGGTGCGCGCAGGAGCCCAGCGCGCTGGTGACGGGGCCGCACAGCCGGGCGAAGGCCACCAGCCCCGGGCTGAACCAGAGGGAGGTCCTCTCGGGCGCGGCCATGGCGAGGTTCTTGGGCACCATCTCGCCGATGACCAGGTGGAGGAAGACCACGGCGGCGAGCGCCACCGCGTAGCCCAGCGGGTGGATCATGCCCTGCGGGACGTGCGCCGCGTGGAAGAGCGGCTCCAGCAGGCGGGCCACCGTCGGCTCGGCGACCGCGCCGAGGGTCAGGGAGCAGATGGTGATGCCGAACTGGGCCGCCGCCATCATCCGCGGCAGGTTCTCCAGCCCGTACAGCACCTGACGGGCCCGCTTGGACTCCTTGGCGAGCGGCTCGATCTGGCTGCGCCGTACGGAGACGAGCGCGAACTCGGCGCCGACGAAGAAACCATTGGCCAGTACCAGGAGCAGGGCGAAGAGCAGTTGGAGGGCGTTCATCGGGCGGCGCCTTCCAGCTGGGCCGACGGGGCCGGCTGCGGCGACCTCGCGTCGGGGGAGGCCTGCCGGCCGGGCCCGGCCACGCGACCGCCTGCGTCGATCCGTACGGTCGCGCGGGCGGCCTCGGGGCCGGTCCCGTGGGCGGCGGCGGGGACGGTGCCCAGCCGGACCAGCCGGACGCGTTCGGCACGGTTGCGGCCGACCTGGCGGACGGACAGCTTCCAGCCGGGCAGTTCGGCCCGGTCCCCGGGGGCGGGGATCCGCCCCAGCAGGTCCGCGACGAGGCCGGCGACGGTCTCGTACGGGCCTTCGGGCACCTCCAGGCCTATCCGGCGCAGGGTCTGCACCCGGCAGCTGCCGTCGGCCTCCCAGGAGGGCCGGCCGTCCTCGGCGGGCACGGCGGCCAGTTCGGGGCTCTCGTCCTCGGCGAGGTCGTGCTCGTCGCGGACCTCTCCGACGAGCTCCTCGACGATGTCCTCCAGGGTGACCACCCCGGCGGTGCCGCCGTACTCGTCGACGACGACGGCCATCGGCTGCTCGCTGCGCAGCCGCTCCAGCAGCGGCTGCACCGGCAGGGAGCCGGGCACCAGCAGCGGGGCGACGCAGATCCGGCTCACGGTGGTGCGGGAGCGCTCGGACTCGGGCACGGCGAGGGCGTCCTTGAGGTGGACGACCCCGGTGACCTCGTCGATGCGCTCCCGGTAGACCGGGAAGCGGGACAGCCCGGTGGCGCGGGTCAGGTTCAGCACGTCGGCCGCGGTGGCCGTGTGCTGGAGGGCGCTGACCTTCACCCGGGGGGTCATGACGTGCTGGGCCGTGAGCTCGCCCAGCGAGAGGGTCCGTACGAAGAGGTCGGCGGTGTCCTGTTCGAGGGCGCCGGCCTGGGCCGAATGACGGACCAGGGAGACCAGTTCGCCGGGGGTGCGGGCGGAGGCCATCTCCTCGGCCGGCTCCACGCCGAGCATCCGTACGAGCCGGTTGGCGACGGCGTTGAGGGCCGCGATGACCGGCCGGAAGGCCCGGGAGAAGACCTGCTGCGGGCCGGCCACGAACCGGGCCACCTGCAGCGGCCGCGAGACGGCCCAGTTCTTCGGGACGAGCTCGCCGACGACCATCTGGACGGCGGAGGCGAGCAGCATGCCGATGAAGACGGCGATGCCGGAGACGGCTCCCGCGGGCAGGCCGGTGGCCGCGAGCGGCCCGGCCAGCAGTCCGGCGAGGGCCGGTTCGGCGAGCATGCCGACCACGAGGGAGGTGATGGTGATGCCGAGCTGGGTGCCGGAGAGCTGGAAGGACAGCTCCCGCAGGGCTTCGACCACCGTGCGGGCACGGCGGTCGCCGTCGGCCGCGGCGCGTTCGGCCTCGGGACGTTCCACGGTGACGAGGCCGAACTCGGCCGCCACGAAGAAGCCGTTGGCGAGGATCAGGGCGAATGCCGCCACGAGCAGAAGTAGCGGGATGGTCATGCCGCCGCCTCCGTGGGGAGGGCGGCGCGGGTACTACCGGACGATCCGTCCATTGCTGGAGGGAGTCACTCCTCAAGTCGCAGGTGCCCGCGGGCCTCGGGGTCCCGGGGCCGGTGGGAGGGCGCACGGGTGCGCCCCGCCACCAGGGTAGTCACTGAGATCGCCGCCGCAATGGGACGCAGCGGCCGACCGTGGCTCCGGTGCTTCGCACGAGAGCCGCTCAAGGCCCGTTCGAGGCCTGTTCCACGGCTGTTCGCCGGGTTTTCGAGCGTCCGCCGTCCGGGGTCCGCGAGGGGACGTCCGCGCGGCGGAATCAGTGGTGGTGCGGCCCGGTTCCCCGGGCGTCGGCGAGCGCGCGCAGCGCGCGGGCGTCGCCGATGGCCTGCTGCCTGGCCACGCCCGGCTGGATGCCGAGGGCGGGCAGGCTCGTACCGTCGCTGAGGTCCAGGAACACCCACGGGTCGCCGGGGCGGAGGTTGACGCGCAGGATCTGCGCCCACTCCAGACGGCGGGTGCTGGTCAGGTTCACGACGGTGACGCCCGCCTCGTCCGCGACCACCTTGGGGCGGCTGAGCAGGACGAGCACGGACGACAGCAGGACGGCGGTGAAGATGAAGCTGAGCCGCTCCCCCGGGCCGAGGTTCTCCAGCAGCAGGGCGATCGCCGTGATGGTGGCGAACATGGCGAGCCCGACGCCCAGCAGGACCGCCCGGGTGCGGGTCGGCCGGAAGGTGACCGGCAGGGCGGGCGGCGGTGCGGGCTGGGCGGCGGACTCGGCCATGATGCGGGAGATGCCTTCGGGAGGGAGTGTGCGGATCGCGGGGAAGGCCGGCCGTACGGACGGCCGGGCCGGGTCAGAGGCGGCAGGCGTGGATCGAGGTGGTGAGGATCGCGCGCGCGCCGAGCTCGTACAGGTCGTCCATGATCCGCTGTGCCTCCTTGGCCGGGACCATCGCGCGGACGGCGACCCAGCCCTCGTTGTGCAGCGGGGAGATGGTCGGCGACTCCAGGCCCGGGGTGAGGGCGACGGCCCGCTCCAGGTGCTCGGCCCGGCAGTCGTAGTCCATCATCACGTAGCTGCGGGCCACCAGGACGCCCTGGAGGCGCCGCAGGAACTGCTGGGCCTGCGGGTTCTCGGCGTCGGCGCCGTTGCCGCGGATGACCACGGCCTCGGAGGTGAGGATCGGCTCGCCGATGACCTCCAGGCCGGCGTTGCGCAGGCTGGTGCCGGTCTCGACGACGTCCGCGATGATCTGGGCGACGCCGAGCTGGATGGCGGTCTCGACCGCGCCGTCCAGGTGCACGACGGAGGCGTCGATGCCCTGCTCGGCGAGGTGCTTGGCGACGATTCCCTCGTACGAGGTCGCGATCGTCATCCCGGTGAAGTCCTCGGGGCCCTTCGCGGTGCCGGGCTTGGTGGCGTAGCGGAAGGTGGAGCGGCCGAAGTTCAGCGGGAGGATCTCCTCCGCGCTGGCGCCGGAGTCCAGCAGCAGGTCACGGCCGGTGATGCCGATGTCCAGCTTGCCCGAGGCCACGTAGATCGCGATGTCCTTGGGGCGGAGGTAGAAGAACTCCACGCCGTTCTCGGGGTCGAGGACCACGAGCTCCTTGGACTCCTTGCGCTGGCGGTAGCCGGCCTCATGGAGCATCGCCGACGCCGCTCCGGAGAGTGAACCCTTGTTGGGGACGGCGATGCGCAGCATGGGGGCTTCCTTCAGTGCGTGGAGTGCGAAACGTGCGGGCTGGGGCGGGCGGGGGCCCGGGGTGAGGAGCTCCGGCCTAGAGGTGCGCGTAGACGTCGTCGAGGGAGATCCCGCGCGCGACCATCATCACCTGGACGTGGTACAGCAGCTGGGAGATCTCCTCGGCGGCGGCTTCCTTGCCCTCGTGCTCGGCGGCCATCCAGACCTCGGCGGCCTCCTCGACGATCTTCTTGCCGATCGCATGGACGCCCTTGCCGACGAGCTCGGCGGTCCGGGAGGTGCTGGGGTCGCCGTTGGCGGCCTTGAGCTGGAGCTCGCTGAAGAGCTCTTCGAAGCTCTTGGAGGGTGTGTTCGCCATGATGGTCCTCAGAATACGGGGTCGCCCGCCGCCACTCAGCGCCAGGGTTCGCTGACGGACCGCAGGGTCGCAGCGGTGGAGACGGCGGCGATGACCGCTTCGTGTCCCTTGTCCTCGTTCGACCCCTCAAGCCCGGCGCGGTCCAGCGCCTGCTCGTCGTTGTCGCAGGTCAGTACGCCGAAGCCGACGGGGACTCCGGTGTCGATCGACACCTGCACCAGGCCTTGGGTGACGCCCTGGCAGACGTATTCGAAGTGCGGGGTGCCGCCGCGGATGACGACTCCGAGGGCGACGATGGCATCGTAACCGCGACCGGCCAGTACCTTCGCCACGACCGGGAGCTCGAAGCAGCCCGGGACGCGGAGCAGGGTGGGCTCGTCGATGCCCAGTTCGTGCAGGGCGCGCAGCGCGCCGTCTACGAGCCCGTCCATGACCTTCTCGTGCCACTGGGCCGCGATGACGGCGACACGGAGGTCTCCGCAGTTCCTGACAGTCAGTTCGGGTGCGCCCTTGCCGCTCACAGCTGTGCTCCTCGGTTCTTCGTGGTGTGTGGTGTGCGTCGGTGGTGGTCGTGCTTATTCGTCGATCACTGGTTGCCGCAGGCCGAGGTGGTCACGGTCTGGTCCAGCCAGGGCAGGTCGTGGCCCATCCGGTCCCGCTTCGTGCGCAGGTACCGCAGATTGTGCTCGCCCGCCTCCGTCGGCATGGCCACCCGGTCGTTGACCGCGATTCCGTGCCGTACGAGGGCGGCGGACTTGTCGGGGTTGTTGGTCAGCAGCCGGACGCTCTTGACGCCGAGGTCGGCGAGGATCTGCGCGCCGGCGGCGTAGTCGCGTGCGTCGGCCGGCAGGCCGAGCTCCAGGTTGGCGTCGAGGGTGTCGCGGCCGCGCTCCTGGAGCTCGTACGCGCGCAGCTTGGACACCAGCCCGATGCCGCGTCCCTCGTGGCCGCGCAGGTAGACGACGACGCCGCGGCCCTCGTCCTTGATCCGGGCCATGGACTCGTGCAGCTGGGGGCCGCAGTCGCAGCGCAGGGAGTGGAAGATGTCGCCGGTCAGGCACTCGGAGTGGAGTCTGACCACGACGTCCTGACCGTCGCCGATCTCGCCGTGGACGAGGGCCACGTGCTCGACGCCGTCGGCGGTGGAGCGGTAGCCGTACGCCGTGAAGTCGCCGTGGGCGGTCGGCAGGGTGACCGTGGCCTCGCGGCGGACGGTCGGCTCCGCCGAGCGGCGGTAGGCGATCAGGTCCTCGATGGAGATGATCGTCAGGCCGTGCTTGCGGGCGAAGGGGATCAGCTCGGGCAGGCGCAGCATGACGCCGTCCTCGCCGGCGATCTCCACGATGGCGCCGACGGGGCGCAGGCCCGCGAGGCGGGCGAGGTCGACGGCGGCCTCGGTGTGGCCGTTGCGGACCAGGACGCCGCCGGGCTTGGCGCGCAGCGGGAAGACGTGGCCCGGGCGGACGAAGTCCGAGGGCCCGGAGACCCCGTCGGCGAGCATCCGCAGGGTGGTGGAACGGTCGGCGGCCGAGATGCCGGTGGTGACGCCGTGGGCGGCGCTCGCGTCGACGGAGACGGTGAAGGCGGTCTGCATCGACTCGGTGTTGTGCTGGACCATCTGGGGCAGTTCGAGCCGCTCCAGCTCGGGGCCCTCCATGGGGGCGCAGATCAGGCCGCGGCACTCGCTCATCATGAACGCGACGATCTCGGGGGTCGCCTTCTCGGCGGCGATGACGAGGTCGCCCTCGTTCTCGCGGTCCTCGTCGTCGACGACGACGACCGGCCGGCCGGCCGCGATGTCGCGGATGGCCTGTTCGACCGGGTCGAGCCGGAAGCCGGCGTCGAGGACGTCGTCGATGTCGGGCACGGGCTTGAGGGTGGTCATGCCGTTGCTCCTTCGAGGGCCGGGGCGGGGGTGGTGCGCGAACGCTGGTACCAGTCGTGGGCGCCCCACAGGACGAGCGCGAAGTAGACGACGTAGACGAGACCGGAGAAGGCCAGTCCGTTGGTGAAGGCGAGCGGGACGCCGACCAAATCGACGAGGAGCCAGGCGAACCAGAACTCGACGAGACCGCGGGCCTGGGCGACCATCGCGACGATCGTGCCGACGAAGATGTAGGCGTCGGCCCACGGGCTCCACGACAGGTTCGGGAAGAGGGTGAACAGACCGCCGACGGCGAGGGTGCCGAGGGCCGCCCCGGCCAGGAGCAGTCCGCGCTCCGTCCAGGTGGCGGTGCGCACGGCGAGGGTGCCGTCCTGGGCCTGCTGCCGGCCGCGCTGCCAGGCGCGCCAGCCCCAGGCGGCGACGCCGATGACGAGGAGCTGCTTGCCGACGCCGCCGGCGAGGTGGGCGGAGGCGTACGCGGCTATGAGGATCAGGCCGGACAGGAGCTGGGCGGGCCAGGTCCATATGGAGCGGCGCCAGCCGAGGGCGAGGGCCGCCAGCCCCATCAGGTTGCCGATCATGTCGGACCAGATGACCTTCTGGCCGAAGACCGTGAAGGCGTCCGCGTTGAGCCAGGTCAGCGCGCTCACGGCTGGTCCTCCCGGGCGGTCAGCGGGTTCACGCCGGCGGCGAGCAGGCGCTCCACGTACTTGGCGAGGACGTCGACTTCGAGGTTGACCGGGTCGCCGGGCTGCTTGAGGCCGAGCGTGGTCAGCGCGAGGGTGGTGGGGATGAGGCTGATGGTGAACCAGTCGGCGGCGGCCTCGACCACGGTGAGGCTGACGCCGTCCACCGTGATGGAGCCCTTCTCCACGACGTACCGGGACAGGTTCTGCGGGAGCGAGACCTTGACGATCTCCCAGTGCTCGGAGGGCGTCCTGGACAGGATCTCGCCGGTTCCGTCCACGTGCCCCTGGACCAGGTGTCCGCCGAGCCGTCCGCCGAGGGCCATCGGGCGCTCCAGGTTGACCCGGGAGCCCGCGTGCAGGGCGCCGAGGCTGGAGCGGTCGAGGGTCTCCTGCATGACGTCGGCGGTGAACTCGCCTTCGCCGGTCTCCACGACGGTCAGGCAGACGCCGTTGACGGCGATGGAGTCGCCGTGCTTGGCGCCGTCGGTGACGACGGGTCCGCGCAGGCGGAAGCGGGAGGCCTCCGAGAGCTCCTCGACGGCGGTGACCTCGCCCAGTTCTTCGACGATTCCGGTGAACACTCAGTGCTCCTTGGGGGCGGTGGGGGTGGGGACGGCTTCGGACAGGGGTACGGCGGTGATGCGCAGATCGGCGCCGACGCGGACGGCCTCGGTGATGTCGAGGCGTACCGCGCGGGCGATGTTCGTGACGCCGGCGTCGGCGAGGGCGGCGGGGCCGGAACCGAGGAGGGCCGGGGCGAGGTAGCCGATGACGCGGTCGACGGCTCCGGCTTCGAGGAAGGCGCCCGCGAGGGTGGGGCCGCCTTCCAGGAGGACGGAGCGCACGCCGCGGTCGTACAGCTGCGCGAGCAGGTCGTGGACGGCGATGCGGCCGTCGTGCAGGGGCAGCCGGAGCAGGTCGACGCCGCCTGGCAGGTGCCGGGTGTCGGCGTCCTCGCCGACGACGAGCAGCGTGGGCGCGGCGTCGTCGAGGATGCGGGCGGTCGGCAGGAGCCCGGCGCGGGTGTCGAGGGCGACGCGCAGGGGCTGGGTGGCCCCTTCGACGCCCCGTACGGCCAGGTGCGGGTCGTCGGCGCGCAGGGTGCCGCCGCCCACGAGGACGGCGTCGGCCTCGGCGCGCAGCCGGTGGACGTCGGCGCGGGACTCCGGGCCGGTGATCCAGCGGCTGCTGCCGTCCGCGGCGGCGCTGCGGCCGTCGAGGGTGGCGGCGTACTTCCAGGTCACGTGCGGGCGGCCCAGGCGTACGGAGGTGAGCCAGGCTGCGTTGCCGGCCGCGGCCTCGGCCTCCAGGAACCCGCCCTCGGCCTTGACCCCGGCGGTGCGCAGGGTGTCGGCACCGCCGCTGGCCTGCGGGTTCGGGTCGGGGACGGCGTAGACCACGCGGGTGACGCCGGCCTCGACGAGCGCCCGGGCGCAGGGTCCCGTACGGCCGGTGTGGTTGCAGGGTTCGAGGGTGACGTACGCGGTGGCGCCGCGGGCCGCTTCGCCGGCGGCGCGCAGGGCGTGGACCTCGGCGTGGGGGCCGCCGGCCCGCTCGTGCCAGCCCTCGCCGACGACGGCGCCCGCGGCGTCGGTGATGACGCAGCCGACGACCGGGTTCGGGCTGGTGGAGCCGAGGCCGCGGGCGGCGAGCCCGATGGCGCGGCGCATGGCCCGTGCGTCGGCTACGGCGCCGGCGTCGACGGGGGTCTCGCCCTCGCCGAAGGCGTCGTGCGGTGCGTGCGCGGCGTGGTTCGCCACCGGATCCTCCTGCCTCATCGGGCACGGACTCCGGGGCCTGTCGGGATACGACAGATGAAGCGGTACAGCACACGCGGGGACGCCGAGGCCGAAAATACGGTCCGTCCGGACGCATCCGCAGGGATACGCCGAGTGAACCGCCGACGGCGGCGTACCGGTGACTGGCCCGCCGCGCACTGCCTCCCATCCGGACTTTCACCGTCGGTCCAGGAATTTCACCTGGTCAACCGGCCGCTGGCTGCGGACGGGTCGCGGACTATACCGCCGGTTCGGAATTACACCGACCCCGGAGTGCGCTGCTTACTGGTACTGCTGCCATTTTGCCACGGTCGATCGTCGGCCACGCGGGCGAGGTGCTGTGGCCTGGGTCACAAGGGGGCGCCGGCGCGGGAATCCGTCACGTCGGACCGTCATTGGTCCAGACCTATTGACGGGGTGGTCTAGTCCTCTTAACGTTCCCTTCATCTTCCCCGGGAGACAGCCCGTCAGATGTGCGCACGTCACGGGCCAACACGCACCACGTTTCCGCCTGTTGTGTCCTTTGTGTCTGCCATCCTCCCCTCCCCAGGAGGCACCATGCCGTCCCCCACACGTATGAGAGCGATGCTCCTGGCATCCGGCGCGGCGATCGCCGGACTGCTACTACCCGCAGTATCGACGGCCTTTTCGCACGCCGCCTGGGGGTCCCCCCAGACGGAGTCTGGGGGAGAGAGCTGTCGCCCCGACGGGCTGTACAAGACGGCTGGCGTCGACGTCCCCTACTGCTCGGTCTACGACTCCGAGGGCCGCGAGAAGATGGGCGCCGACCACCAGCGCCGCGTCATCGGCTACTTCACCGGCTGGCGGACGGGCAAGGACGGCACCCCCGCCTACCTCGCCAACAACGTCCCGTGGTCCAAGGTCACCCACCTGAACTACGCCTTCGCCCACGTCGGCTCCGACAACAAGATCTCGGTCGGCGCCGACAGCGCGAACAACGCCGCCACCGGGATGACCTGGCCGGGCGTGGCGGGCGCCGAGATGGACCCGGCCCTCCCGTACAAGGGCCACTTCAACCTGCTGAACAAATCCAAGAAGCAGTACCCGAACGTCAAGACGCTGATCTCGGTCGGCGGCTGGGCCGAGACCGGCGGCTACTTCGGCGACGACGGCAACCGCGTCGCGTCCGGCGGCTTCTACTCGATGGCCACCAACGCCGACGGCTCGGTCAACCAGGCCGGCATCGACACCTTCGCGGACTCCTCCGTCGCGTTCATCCGCACGTACGGTTTCAACGGCGTCGACATCGACTACGAGTACCCGACCACCATGAAGGACGCCGGCAACCCGCTGGACTGGCAGCTCTCCAACGCCCGCCGGGCCGGCCTCGTCCAGGGCTACGCCGCGCTGATGAAGTCGCTGCGCGAGAAGCTCGACCGCGCGGGAGCCGCCGACGGCAAGCACTACCTGCTCTCCGTCGCCGCCCCCTCCTCCGGCTACCTGCTGCGGGGCATGGAGACGTTCCAGATGCAGAAGTACCTGGACTACGTCAACATCATGTCCTACGACCTGCACGGGGCCTGGAACGAGTACGTCGGCCCGAACGCCTCGCTCTTCGACGACGGCAAGGACGGCGAGCTGGCCGCCGCGGGCGTCTACTCCACTTCCCAGTACGGCGGCATCGGCTACCTGAACTCCGACTGGGCCTACCACTACTTCCGCGGCTCCATGCCGGCGGGCCGCATCAACATGGGCCTGCCGTACTACACCCGCGGCTTCAAGAACGTGCAGGGCGGCACGGACGGCCTGTGGGGCAAGGCCCCCGCGACCACCTGCCCGGCCGGCGCGGGGCTGACCAAGTGCGGTGACGGCGCGGTCGGCATCGACAACCTGTGGCACGACCTGGACACCAACGGGGTCGAGTCCCCGGCGGGCTCCAACCCGATGTGGCACGCCAAGAACCTGGAGAAGGGCGTCGTCGGCGACTACGTCACCAAGTACGGCTTCCCCGCGAACACCACGCTGACCGGCACCTACGCCCGCAAGTACGACTCCACGCTGGTGGCGCCGTGGCTGTGGAACGCCCAGAAGAAGGTCTTCCTGTCGACGGAGGACGAGCAGTCCGTCGCCGCCAAGGCCGACTACGTGGTGGACAAGGGCATCGGCGGCACCATGGTCTGGGAGCTGGCGGGCGACTACGGGTACAACGCCGCCAAGGGCCAGTACGAGATGGGCGACACGCTCACCTCGCTGATGTACGAGAAGTTCAAGTCGGCCGCGCCGTACGGCGCGAAGAAGGCGGGCGCGACCGCCCCGCCGGCCCAGGCCGTGGACATCAAGACGGAGTTCGGCGAGTTCAAGCTGGGCGACTCCAACTACCCGATCACCCCGAAGCTCAAGATCACCAACAATACGAAGACCACCCTGCCCGGCGGCACCGAGTTCCAGTTCGACTACGGGACCTCGGCCCCGAACAACGCCTCCGACCAGTCCGGTTTCGGCACCAAGGTGGTCTCCACCGGGCACAGCGGCACCAACGTCGGCGGTCTGAAGGGCGACTTCCAGCGGGTCTCGCTGAAGCTCCCCGCCTGGCAGACCCTGGCCCCCGGCGCCTCGGTGGACCTGGCGTTCAACTACTACCTGCCGGTCTCCACGCCCTCCAACTGGACAGTGAACATCTCCGGCACCACGTACGCCCTCGCCGGTGACCTGGCGCGCGGTACGGCGCTCGTCGAGCCGGGGGGCCCGACGATCCCGCCGACCACGCCGCCCACCACCCCGCCCACGACCCCGCCGACCACTCCCCCGACCACGCCTCCCACCACCCCGCCGGGCGGGACCTGCACGAACCCGGCGTACGTCGCGGGCAGCGTGTACACGGGCGGCCAGGTCGTCTCGCACAAGGGCCACAACTGGAAGGCCCAGTGGTGGACGCAGAACGAGGAGCCCGGCACCACCGGCGACTGGGGCGTCTGGAAGGACCAGGGCGCCTGCTGACGCCGGGCGCGTACGTCCCGTAGGCGAACGGACGTGAGGACCCGGTGGCCCGGCGGCCACCGGGTCCCTCGCACGTGCGGGCGCGGGGCCCTCGTAGGCTGCTGCCGTGATCACACCGGGCCCCGCGCCGCTCGCGGACTTCGAGGAGCACCGGCCGCGGATGTTCGGGATCGCCTACCGCATGCTCGGCTCGGCCGCCGAGGCCGAGGACACCGTCCAGGACGCCTGGCTGCGGTGGAGCTCCGCCGGGCGCCAGGACGTCGAGCACCCCGGGGCCTGGCTCGCCAAGACCGTCACGCGCCTGTGCCTGAACCGCCTGACCTCGGCGCGGGCCCGGCGTGAGGAGTACGCCGGCCCCTGGCTCCCGGAGCCGGTCCTCACCGGGGACGGTGCGCTCGGCCCGCTGGAGTCGGCCGAACAGCGGGACGGCGTCTCCATCGCCCTGCTGGTGCTGCTGGAGCGGCTGACGCCGGTGGAGCGGGCGGTGTACGTGCTGCGCGAGGCCTTCGCCTACGGCCACCGGGAGATCGCCGCCCTGCTCGACCTGACCGAGGCCCACTGCCGGCAGCTCTACCGGCGGGCGGCTGTCAGGGTGGAGACGGCACGGGCCGAGGCCGAACGAACCGGGGCCGGGCGGGCCGAGGCGCCCTCGCGCCCGCGTTTCGAGCCGGATCCGGCGCAGTGGCAGAGCCTGGTGGAGACCTTCATGGCGGCGGCCCGCGAGGGGGACCTGGCCCGGCTGGAGTCCTTGCTGAGCGCCGACGTGCGGTACGTGGCGGACGGCGGCGGGATCGTGTCCGCGGCCCGGCGGCCGGTCCTGGGCCGGCAGAAGGTGGCGCGGTTCCTGGCGGGGGCGCTGCGCAAGTACGGGGCCGGTCTGCCGGTCTCGCTCGCGGAGGTCAACGGCGAGCCCGCGCTGCTGTTCGGCGGGGCGGGGGTCCTGCAGGTGGAGTTCGAGGACGGGCTGGTCCGCGGGGTGCGGAGCATGGTCAATCCGGAGAAGCTGGAATTCCTTCAGCGGCAGCTGTCACATTCCCCGGGGCTGTCCGGTCGTAGCCGGTGAACGGAACCCTTCAGGGAAGGAACGGACACCATGAGCACGATTCTCGTCACCGGAGGCACAGGAAACCTCGGCGGGCCGGTCGTCACCCGGCTGCGCGCGGCGGGCCACGACGTACGGGTTCTGAGCCGCCGCGCGAAGGACTACCCCGTCGATCTGCGGGACGGCAGCGGGCTGGACGCGGCGATGGCCGGCGTTGAGGTGGTCGTGCACTGCGCGAGCACCCCGCGCGGCGGTGACGACGTGGCCGCCGGGCACCTGATCGAGGCGGCCCGGCGGGCCGGGACGGTCACGAACATCGTCTACATCTCGATCGTCGGGGTGGACGTGGTCCCCTTCGGCTACTACACGGTGAAGTACCAGGTCGAGCGGATGCTGGAGGCCTCGGGGCTGGGCGTGACGATCCTGCGCACCACCCAGTTCCACGACCTGGTGGCGATGCTGATGGACGCGCTGGTGAAGGTGCCGGCGGTGCCGGTGCCGCTGCCGAAGGGGGTCCGGGTGCAGCCGGTCTCCGTGGAGGAGGTCGCGGACCGGATGGCGGAACTGGCCGTACCGGCCCCGGCCGGCCGGGTCACGGACATGGGCGGCCCGGAGATCCACACGCTGGTGGAGCTGGGCCGGGCGTACCTGGCGGCGGCGGGGAGCCGGCGCAGGGTGTTCGCGCTGCCGCTGGCGGGCAAGGCGTACGCGGCCTTCCGCCGGGGCGGCAACCTGGCCCCGTCCCACGCCTCGGGCAAGGGCACGTTCGCTCAGTTCCTGGCGGCCCGGGCCGCGAAGGCGCCGGCGGCCGGAGGGTGATCG
This sequence comes from Streptomyces sp. NPDC002181, assembly GCF_042890485.1. NCBI lineage: Bacteria > Bacillati > Actinomycetota > Actinomycetes > Kitasatosporales > Streptomycetaceae > Streptomyces > Streptomyces sp. NPDC002181. Next base: position 67,719 of record NZ_JBIASC010000016.1, read on the forward strand.
TTTCGGTGGTGTCCATGCCGGAGGGCACCGTGCGGCGCGCTGCCGTGTCCGAGGCCCGTGAGCGCCTCGCGGAGTCCCGTTTCCTGTTCGTGGACGCGGAACTCCCCGAGGAGGCACCGTCCGGGGAGCAGCCGGTCGCCCACCTGCTCGGCCTGGAGGCCGAGGGCCTGTCGTGGCTCGGCCGGGAGCGGGAAACGACCCGCGCCGAGTTCCTCGGTGACGCCGCCGTGTTCGTCGTCCCCGCCTTCGAGGGGGGCCAGGTGGTCCACCTGCACGTCGTGGCCACCGAGCGGTACCTGCTCACGGTGCACCGGGGGCCGGCGGGGCTGGTGGAGAGCTTCATCGCCCGTCTTCCGCACGAACGGCCCCCCGACGCCGTGGCGATGCTGTTCCTGCTGCTGGGCGAGGCGCTGGAGACCTACCGGCGCTCCGCCGTCCAGGCCCTGCTGGAAGTGGAGGACCTGGAGGACGAGATGTTCCGGCAGCGCGAACCCGAGCAGCTCTACAGTCTGGCGCGGCTGCGCCGGACCTCGGCGCTCCTGCACCACACGCTCCTCCCCTACCACCAGGCGGCGGAGGAGGCCATCACCCGCCGGGTGCTGAACCGGAACTTCCCGGAGGAGCGCCAGCGGATCGCCCGCGAGTACCAGCGCCTGTCGAGGCTGGTGCTGACGGACATCGAGGCGCTCCAGGATGCGGCCCGGCGGGGCTTCAGCACCTACTCCTCGCTGGTGTCCGGCGAGCAGAACGGGGTGATCAACCGGCTGGCGATCGTGTCCACGATCTTCCTGCCGCTGACCTTCCTGACGGGGTTCTTCGGCATGAACTTCGCCTACCTGACGGACGAGCTGGAGAGCAGGTCCATCTTCTGGGTGCTCGCCGTGGGCCTCCAGGTGGTCTTCCTGGCCGGCGCGCTCTACGTGCTGCACCGCACCCGTATCTGGCGCCGGCTCCACGACGACGAGGGCATCGAGGACGAGTAGGCCGCCGGTCCGCCCTGCGGCTCGGTCCGGGCCGGCCTCCGGGGCCGTTGCGGCTCGGTCCGGGCCGGCGCGGTCAGGGCGCGAAGAGGTCCGCCTGGGCGGCTTCGCGGGCGGCCAGCCGGGCTCCCGTCAGGACCGCCGAATCACCGAGGGCGGTCGCCCGGACCTCCATCGGGACGGGGGTCAGCGCCGTCAGGCGGCGGGCCACCGCCGAGGCGAGGGCGGCGCCGCCCGCGTGGCCCAGTCCCCCCGCCAGGACCAGGCAGCCCGGGTCCAGGACCGCTGCGACGGCGGCCGCGCCCAGCGCCAGTCGCTGCGCCAGGGCGTCGAGGAAGGGCTCGCCCGCCGCGCCCGACACCGCCTCCTCCACCGGCCCCGTCCACCCGTGATCCGCCGCCAGCGCCGCCACCGCGTCCCGGCCCACCAGCGCGTGGAACCCGCCCTCGCAGTCCGTGGCCGAGGGCAGCCGCCCCGTGCCCGGCACCGGCAGGAAGCCGATCTCTCCGGCCCCGCCGGAGGCGCCGCGGCGCAGCCGGCCGTCGAGGACCACCGCCGCGCCCACGCCCGCGCCCAGCCACAGCAGGACGAAGGACTCCAGGTCCCGCGCCACGCCGACCCGCTGTTCGGCGAGGGCCGCCAGGTTCGTCTCGTTCTCCACGGCCACCGCGGCCGGCAGCCGCTGCTGGAGGGCCGCCACCAGGTCCCGGTGCCAGGCGGGCAGTCCGACGGTGCTGCGCAGTTCCCCCGCCTCGGCCACCAGCCCCGGCGCGCCGACCACCACCGTGTGCAGCCGGTCCGCGCCGGCCTCCCGTCCCAGCGCCTCCAGCAGGTCCACCGCCTCGTCCACGGCGTCCACGGGGAGCGCGGCCTGGGCCAGCGGGCGGCCCAGCAGGTCGGTGACCACCGCCGTCGCGCTGTCCGTCCGTACGTCCAGGGCCGCCAGGTACGCGCGGCGGGCGACGATCCCGTACACCCGGGCATTGGGTCCGCGCCGCTGTTCGCCCGACTCCCCCACCACCTCGATCAGCCCGGCGCCGGAGAGCCGTTCCACGAGATCGGCGACCGAGGGGCGGGACAGGCCGGTCATCGCCTTGAGCTGAGTGGCGGTCAGCGGCCCCTCCTCCTGGAGGAGTCGCAGGGCGAGCCGGTCGTTGATGGCCCGTGCCGTGCTCGGCGACGCGGGCGAGGGGGCGGCGGCGGTCAGGGCCTTGGCAGGAGTCACAGCGCCCATCTTAGGTAGCTCCACCACACTAACTATCAGGCAGGGTCCCTGATAGTTTAATCCCATGACAGGGGAAACAGACCTCAGCCCGGCGCGCCTGCGCCATGCCCGCATCGCCATCGCCGCCGTCTTCTGCACCCACGGGGCCGTCACCGGCTCCTTCGCCACCCGCATCCCCTGGATCCAGGACCACGCCCAGCTCGGCTCGGGCACCCTGGGCCTCGCCCTCGCCTTCCCCGCGCTGGGCGCGGCGGTCGCGATGCCGCTGGCCGGCCGGATCAACCACCGCTTCGGGGCCCGCGCCGCGCTGCGCTGGCTGCTGGTGCTGTGGACCCTGTCCCTGATCCTGCCGAGCCTCGCCCCGAACCTGGCCACCCTGTGCTTCGCCCTGTTCTTCTACGGAGCCAGCGCCGGGATGGCGGACGTGGCGATGAACGCGCTGGGCGTGGAGACCGAGAACCGGCTCGGCCGCTCGATCATGTCCTCCCTGCACGGCATGTGGAGCGTGGGCGCGCTGATCGGCTCGGCGGCGGGCACCCTCGCCGCCCACGCCGGGGCCGATGCCCGGCTGCACCACTTGATCGCCGCGCTCGCGCTGACCGCGGCCGGGCTGGCCGCCGTGGGAGGGGTGCTGGACCTGCGCAGCGCCCCGGACGCCGAGGCGCCGCCGCACTTCGCGCTGCCGCCGAAGTCGGCGCTGCTGATCGGCGCGATCGGGTTCTGCGCGGTCTTCGCGGAGGGCGCGAGCATGGACTGGTCCGCGGTCTACCTGCGCGACGTACTGGACACGGACGCCGGCCTCGCGGCCGCCTGCACCACCGCGTTCGCGCTCACGATGGCGCTCGCCCGGCTCGTCGGGGACCGGGTGGTGGACCGGTTCGGGGCGGTGCGCACGGTCCGGGCGAGCGGGGTACTGGCCACCGCGGGCGGGGTGCTCGTGGTGGCGGCCGGGAATCCGGCCGTGGCGATCGCGGGCTTCGGGCTGATCGGGCTCGGCATCGCGGTGGTGGTCCCGCTGGCCTTCGCGGCCGCCGCGCGCAGCGGGCCGGCCCCGGCCCAGGCCATCGCGGGCGTGGCGACGATCACGTACACCTCGGGGCTGGTCGCGCCGTCGGCGATCGGCGCGGTGGCGGACGCGACCTCGCTCGTGGTGTCCTTCGGGCTGGTCACGCTGCTCGCGTTCGCGCTGGTCCTGGGGGCGGCCGTGCTGCGGCAGAAGCCGGTGGCGGCAGGGGCGGCGCCGGTGGGCAGGGACGAACCAGCAGCTGTCCGGCCGTAACATTGCGCAGGCTGCTCTGCGGCCCGGATGCCTGATCGGTTCGACGGGAGTGGTGGACACATGGGCCTCGGCGTGGGCTGGACCCTGCACGGAGACGGGCGGACCCCCGCCCCCGGTGCGGTGGTACGGCCGGACGAGCGGCTGTCGTGGCCGCGGACCGCCGGGCTCGGCGCCCAGCACGTCGTGGCGATGTTCGGGGCGAGTTTCGTCGCGCCCGTCCTCATGGGCCTGGACCCGAACCTGGCCATCATGATGTCGGGTGTCGCGACGGCCATCTTCCTGCTGGCCACGCGCGGGCGGGTGCCCTCGTACCTGGGCTGCTCCCTCTCCTTCGTGGGCGTCGCCGCCGCGATCCGGGCGAGCGGCGGGGACAGCGCGGTCGTCACGGGCGCGGTGTTCACGGTCGGCGCGGCACTGTTCCTGGCGGGGCTCGCCGTGCGGCGCTTCGGGGCGCGGATCATCCACGCCGCGATGCCGCCGGTGGTGACGGGCGCGGTGGTGATGCTGATCGGCTTCAACCTGGCGCCGGTGACGGCCTCGACGTACTGGCCGCAGGACCAGTGGACGGCGCTGCTGACCATGCTGTTCACGGGGGCGGCCGTGGTCTGCCTGCGCGGCTTCTGGTCGCGGATCGCGATCTTCCTCGGGCTGCTCTTCGGGTACGGGATCTCCTGGCTCTTCGACCTGCTCTTCGGCAAGATCCACTCGACGGTGGGCGGGGAGGCGGCCGTCGACCACTGGCGGCTGGACCTCTCGGCCGTCGGCACGGCGGACTGGTTCGGCCTGCCGTCCTTCCACGCACCGCAGTTCGAGTGGTCGGCGATCCTCATCGCCCTGCCGGTGGTGATCGCGCTGATCGCCGAGAACGCCGGTCACATCAAGGCCGTCGGCGAGATGACCGGAGATCCGCTCGACGACGAGCTCGGCACGGCGATCGCGGCCGACGGCGCCGCGTCGATGCTGTCCACGGCGGTGGGCGGTCCGCCGAACACCACCTACTCCGAGAACATCGGCGTGATGGCGGCCACCCGCGTCTACTCGACGGCGGCCTACTGGGCGGCTGCCGGCTTCGCGCTGCTCTTCGGCCTGTGCCCCAAGTTCGGCGCGGTCGTCGCCGCGATCCCCGGCGGGGTGCTGGGCGGGATCACCGTGATCCTGTACGGGATGATCGGCCTGCTCGGCGCGCAGATCTGGATCAACGGCGGGGTGGACCTGCGCAATCCGCTGAACCTGGTGCCGGCCGCGGCGGGCATCATCATCGGCATCGGCGGGGTGAAGCTGCGGTTCACGGACAGCTTCGAGCTGGGCGGCATCGCGCTCGGCACGATCGTGGTGATCACGGGCTACCACGCGCTGCGGTACTTCGCACCGGCGCACCTCAAGCAGCGGGAACCGCTGCTCGACGCGGGCACGTCGGCGTACGACGCGGGTGACGGGGGCGGCGCGAACGGCGGGGACGAGGGCGGGGCCGGCCGGGCCGGCCGCCCCTGACCGAGCCGGCGAACGGCCCCCGTTCGCCCGAACCGGCGAAGCACACGGCCAAGTCACCCGGATCCGCGCCGACGGCTGCCACGCTGCCACCCATGGAAGCGGTACTCGCGCGGATGCGCGCCCTGGACGAGCGGCTCCCCGCGCAGGACGGCGTCGCCGTCTTCAACCGGGTGTACCTGACGGTGACGGAGACGCTGCACGCGCGCATCTCCCACGGGGAGTTCCCGGCGCCGCGGCGGGCTCAGGCGCTCAGCGTGCGGTTCGCGGAGCGGTACCTGACGGCCGTGGAGGCGGACCGGGCCCCGGCGTGCTGGCGCCCGCTGCTCCAGTACCGCCGGCACCCCGGCGTCCGGCCGCTCCAGCACGCGCTGGCCGGGATCAACGCGCACATCGGGCACGACCTGGCGCTGGCCGTGGTGGCCACCTGCCGGGCCCTGGACTGCGAACCGCGCGCCTTGGAGGCGGATTTCGACCGGGTCGGAGACACCCTGGTCTCCCTGGAGGAGCACATCCGGGAGGACCTGATGCCGGGCCCGGACCTGCTGGAGGTCGCGGACCCGCTGACCCACCTGCTCGGCTCCTGGAGCCTGGAGCGCGCCCGCGGCGCCGCCTGGTCGGCGGCCCGCCTGCTGTGGACGCTGCGCCGCTCCCCCGAACTGGCCGAGGAGTTCACGGACTCCCTGGACGCGGGAGTGGGCCTGGTCGGCCGCTGCCTCCTGACCCCGCGCAGCTGAAAACGGGCCGCCGCCGCGCTCGTGGCGCGGGGGCGGCCCGTGGTCATGGGCGGAGGGACCGGGTGGGTCAGTCCTCCGGGAGTTCGACCGGGGCTATCTCGTCGTAGACGTCGCCCGGGCCGGGGTTGGTGGAGTCCGTGGTGCCGCCGAGGTGGTGCATGACGCCCCAGACCGCGTTCAGCGCCGTCTGGACCGCGCCTTCGGCCCAGCCCGCGGTCCAGGAGATGTCGTCGCCCGCGAGGAAGATGCCGCGCTTGTCCTCGGGGAGGCGGTCCTGCATGAAGTGGGTGAACAGGCGCCGCTGGTAACGGTAGTGGCCCGGCAGGTTGGCCTTGAACGCGCCCATGAAGTAGGGCTCGTTCTCCCAGGACACGGTCACCGGGTTGCCGATGATGTGACGGCGGATGTCGACCTTGGGGTAGATCTCGCCGAGGGACTTCAGCATGACCTCCATCCGCTCGTTCGCGGACAGCGGCAGCCACTTCAGGCTGTCGTCGCACCAGGTGTACGAGAGGCAGATGGTGGCCGGCTGGTCCGGGCCGTTGTCCAGGAGGTACGTACCGCGCGTCATGCGGTCCGTCAGGGTCATCGACATGACGTCGCGGCCGGTCTCCTCGTCCTTGTCCAGCCAGAACGGCCGGTCGACGGGGATGAAGAGCTTGGACGACTCCATGTAGTGGGTGCGCTCGATCGCCGTCCAGTGGTCGATCGGGAACAGCGTGTCGTCGCACGCGATCTTCGACAGGAGCATCCAGGACTGCGCCGTGAAGATCGCGGCACGGTACGTACGGATGTCGCCGTCGGCGTCGGTGACCGTGATGCGGTTGCCGGCGGTGCGGTGCAGGCGGGTCACCGCCGGACGCGGCGCGCCCTCGTGCAGGGAGGACAGCGAGGTGCCCTGCGCCCAGTGCACGATCTTCTCGGGCTCGCGCTCCCACAGGCGCAGCGGCAGCTGCTGCGAGCCGCCGACGATGCCGCGGTGGTGGTCGTCCGCCTCGGTGTAGACGACGCGCAGGATCTCCAGGATGGAGTTCGGGAAGTCGGTGTCCCAGCCGCCCGTGCCGAAGCCGACCTGGCCGAAGATCTCGCGCTTGCGGAAGGACTGGAAGGCCTCGGACTTGCAGAGGAAGCCGTAGAAGGTCTCGTCGTCGAGCTTCTCGACGAGCTTGGCCCAGATCTCGCGGATGCGCGGGACGTCCCGCTCGCGCATCGCCTGGTTCATGTCGGAGAAGTCGGCGCCCTCGTCGAGGCAGGCGTTCCACGCGGCCGACACGTCGCGGTAGACCTGCGGGAGGTCGGCGATGGTCTCGGCGTAGTGGGTCTCGCCCTTGAGGTCCACGACCGTCGAGGGGGTGGCCTCGGCGAGCGGGTTCGGGAAGGGCTCGGTGACCAGGCCCACGAGGTCGATGTAGTGCTGGAGCGCGGTGGAGGAGGGCGGGAAGCGCATGGCGCCCATCTCCGCCGTCAGGCCCTCGGTGCCGGCGCCCTCGAAGCCGACGGTGCGCAGGCGGCCGCCGATCTGGTCCGCCTCGTAGACGACGGGCTTGAGGCCCATCTTCATCAGCTCGTAGGCGGAGATGATGCCGGACAGCCCGCCGCCGATGACCGCGACCTCGGTGCCGAACTCGGTCGCCGGGATCTGGCCCAGGCCCGCGGGGTGGGCCAGGAAGTCGTCGTACGCGTACGGGAAGTCCGGGCCGAACATGGTGATCGGCGGCTGTCCGTCGCTGTGCGGGACGGCGGTGGTGGGCACCGTGGACGTCATGGGGTACGGCTCCTTGCGGGGGTGGGGCAGGGGGAGGGCGCCGGCGGGGGCGTGGGCCGGGCCGGGGCTCAGACGAGGGAGGCGTAGAGCCCGGGGCGGCGGTCGCGCAGATAGGGGTTGGTCTCGCGCGACGCGCGCAGCAGCTCGGGATCGGCCTCGCCGATCACCAGCTCCTCGCCGCGCCCGGCCCGGGTGCGGGTCACCCCGTCGGGGCTCGCCAGGCAGCTGAGTCCGACGAACTCGAACTCGCCTTCCGGACCGGTGCGGTTGACGTACGCGATGTACATCTGGTTCTCGAAGGCCCGTACGGGGACGAGCTGTTCGGCCACGAACTGGAACGGGTGCATCTGCGCGGTCGGCACCAGGAGGAGGTCGGTGCCGGCCAGGGCGTGCGCCCGGACGTTCTCGGGGAACTCCACGTCGTAGCAGATCATGATGCCGACGCGGAGGCCGTTCAGGTCCGCCTGGACGACGGGGGTGTCGCCGGGGGTGAAGGCGTCCTGCTCGAAGCAGCCGAAGAGGTGGGTCTTGCGGTAGTTCGCGAGCCGGGCCCCGTCGGGGCCGATGAGCTGCGCCGCGTTGTACACGGTGTCGCCGTCGCGCTCGGGGTAGCCGTACAGGACGGCCACGCCGTGGCGGCGGGCGATCTCGCCGATGGCGCGGGCCGACATGCCGTCGGCGGCCTCGGCGAGGGCGGCGACGTCCTCGATCTCCAGCGCGTAGCCGGTCAGGAACATCTCCGAGGTCACGAGGAGCCCGGCGCCCGCCCGAGCGGCGCGCTGCGCGGCCTCGTCGAGCGCCTTCAGGTTCTCGGCGGTGTCGCCGAGCCGTCCGGAGCTCTGGAGGAGGGCGGTGCGCAGCGGGGGCATGGGCGTACCTCTGTGGCAGGAGGGGAGTGGGTCCTATTGAAGGTACGTTCACCCGTTCGACGCCGACAAGCCATGACTGTTGCGCTCGGAGCATCGATTCGTTGCGTGTTTCGCGGCATGGGCGAAGATTCGTTGCGCGGAGGCGTTCGGCGCGCTCGGGGCATAAACGCGGCCCGGGCGGACGCTGACCCTCTTGAGCGTCGTCACCGGCAGAAGGAGTCTCCCACCCCATGGCGTCCGACATCGACACGGCCACCCCGCTCCACGTACTCGACAATCCGGTCTGGGCCGCGCTGACCGGCCCGAGCAGCGCCCTCGCCGAGACCGGGCCCCGCGGGCTGGCGGCCCGGTACGCCGCCGACATCTCGCCGTTCGTGGCGCTCGCGGATCCGGAGGACCCCGGGTCCTGGGCGGATCTGGCCGCGCTGGCCGGCCCGGGCACGACGGTCTGGATCACCGGCCTGCCGACCCCGCCCCCGGGGTGGACGACGGAGAACGCGATCCCGGGCGTGCAGCTGGACGGCGGGGCGGTACGGGCCGAGACCGCGCCCGAGGCGGTCCTGCTGGGGCCCGCCGACGTGCCGGAGATGCTGGAGCTGGTAGGCCTGACGAAGCCGGGGCCGTTCGCCCGGCGCACGGTCGAGCTGGGCACGTACCTCGGGATCCGGCACGAGGGCCGGCTCGTCGCGATGGCGGGGGAACGGATGCGCCCGCCCGGCTGGTCGGAGATCAGCGCCGTCTGCACGCACCCGGACCACCGGGGCAGGGGGCTCGCGGGCCGCCTGATCCGGGCGGTGGCCGCCGGGATCCGGGAGCGGGGCGACCGCCCGTTCCTGCACGCGGCCGCGGACAACGCGGGCGCCATCGCCCTCTACGAGTCGATGGGCTTCACGCTGCGCCGCCGCCCGGTGTTCATGGGGGTCCGCACCCCGGACGCGACGGCCTGACGCCGGAGTTGGCGGGGCCGGGTCGGGCCGGCAGGTTTCACGGGGCGCGCAGCGGTCACACGCGGGGAATCCCATGGAAACGAAAGGACCGAGAGGACCTGCGATGAACGACGTCTCACGCCTGCCCGGTGCCGCCGGCCATCACTGGCAGTGGCAGCTGCGTGCCGCCTGCCGGAATCTGGGACCGGGCCGCTTCTATCATCCGGCCGGTGAGCGGGGTGAGGACCGGGAGGACCGCGACGAGGCCGCGAAGCGGGTCTGCGCGGTCTGCCCGGTGCGCACCGCGTGCCTGGAGCACGCGCTGCGGACCCGGGAGCCGTTCGGCGTGTGGGGCGGGCTGACGGAAGAGGAACGCCGGGCCATGACGGGCCCGGCGCACGCCACGGCCTCGCGGAGGACGGCGTAGGGGTGTCCGCGACGGTGCGGACGCCTTATGCCGGGGCGCCCGAGGTGAAGCGGCGGAGCAGGGGGGAGAGGACCAGGACCGACTTGGTGCGCTCCACGAACGGCTCGCCCGCGATGCGTTCCAGCACCCGCTCGAAGTGCCGCATGTCGGAGGCGAAGATCTGGACGAGGGCGTCCGCGTCGCCGGTGACGGTCGACGCGGACACCACCTCGGGGTACCGCTCCAGCCCCCGCCGGATGTCGTCCGGCGAGGTGTTGTGGCGGCAGTAGATCTCGATGAAGCCCTCGGTCTCCCAGCCCATGGCGGCGGGGTCCACGCGGACGGTGAAGCCGGTGATGGCTCCCTCCGCCCGCAGCCGGTCCACGCGGCGCTTCACCGCGGGGGCCGAGAGTCCGACCTCGGAGCCGATGTCGGCGTAGGAGCGGCGGGCATCCTCGGCGAGGGCGTGCACGATGCGTTCGTCGAGATCGTTCAGTCGCACTGCGGGTGGATCACTTTTCTGCTGTGGCCACTTCTGCCGTGGCCAGTCGGGAGCGGCGGATGCCGTACAGGAAGTAGACCACGAGGCCGACGGCCATCCAGACACCGAAAGCGACCCACGTGGCGACCGGCAGGCTGTACATCATGTAGCCGCAGGCGAGGAAGCCCAGGATCGGCGTGACCGGGAACAGCGCCACCTTGAAGGTGCGCGGCATGTCGGGCTTGGTGCGACGCAGGATCACGACCGCGATGTTGACGAGGGCGAAGGCGAAGAGCGTGCCGATGCTGGTCGCGTTGGCCAGCTCACCCAGGGGGATGAACGCCGCGAGCGCGCCGCAGAAGAGGGAGACGATGACCACGTTGGCGCGCGGGGCGCCCGTCTTGGCGTCGACCTTGGCGAAGACCTTGGGGACGAGGCCGTCGCGGGACATCGCGAAGAGGATGCGGGTCTGTCCGTAGAGGACGGCGAAGACGACGGAGGCGATGGCGACGACGGCGCCGGCGGCGAGGACGACGCCCCAGAACTTGTCACCGGTGACGTTGGTCATGATCTGGGCCAGCGCGGCCTCGGTGCCCTCGAAGTCCTTCCAGGGCAGGGCGCCGACGGCGACGAAGGCGACGAGGCAGTACAGGACGGTGACGATGCCCAGCGAGAGCATGATCGCGCGGGGCAGGTCCTTCTTCGGGTTCTTGGCTTCCTCACCGGCGGTGGAGGCGGCGTCGAAGCCGATGTAGGAGAAGAAGAGCGTGGAGGCGGCGGCGCTGATGCCGGTGATGCCGAGCGGGGCCAGCGGGGCGTAGTTGCCGGACTTGATGCCCATGACGCCGATGCCGATGAAGAGCACCAGCGTGACGATCTTCACCACGACCATGATCGTGTTGATCCGCGCGCTCTCCTTGGCGCCGCGCATCAGGAAGACCATGGCGAGCAGGACCACGACCAGCGACGGCAGGTTGATCCAGCCCCCGTCACCCAGCGGGGCGGCGGAGAACTTCTCGGGGAGGGTGACACCTATGGTCCCGTCGAGCAGCTCGTTCAGGTACTGGCCCCAGCCGACGGCCACGGCCGAGACGGAGACGGCGTACTCCAGGACCAGGCACCAGCCGCAGATCCAGGCGATGAACTCGCCCATCGTCACGTACGAGTACGAGTACGAGGAGCCGGAGACCGGCACCGATCCGGCCAGCTCCGCGTAGGAGAGGGCCGAGAAGAGCGCGGTCAGGCCCGCGATGATGAAGGAGATCGTGACGGCCGGGCCGGCCTTGGGGGCCGCCTCGCCGAGGACGACGAAGATGCCGGTGCCCAGGGTGGCGCCGATGCTGATCATGGTCAGCTGCCACATGGTGAGCGAGCGGCGCAGGTTGCCGCCCTCGCCCTGGCCGCCCTCGGCGACCATCTGCTCGACCGGCTTGCGGCGCAGCAGAGGGTTCACGGGCTTGCGGGGCCCGGAGGTGAGCGGTGGCGCCTGGCCGGTTTCGAGCACGACGGGACTCCTTTGACACTGCGGATGGGGACTGAGGCGTCGACCGCAGCGGTCCGGGGCAGGACACAGACAAAGAGCCTGGGCATGGGGGACCGCCGAGCAGGCGGTCCGCGCCACTCCACGTACAGCGAGTGAGCCTACGAGCTGAGTGATACCGCCCGTAATGCACCATCCTTGCACATTGCCGCACGATCGTTGCGCGGATCTGTCCTGGATGGTCCTTTGTTGCGCACGGATGATCGATCAATGCGCAGGGTCCCCGAGCCCCCTTCGTTGACACCTCGTCAGATGTACCGCAGCATGCCGCCCGGACCGATGATCGGAGGCGCACCGTGAACGCAGTGAACGCCGCGAACGCCCTGAACACCACGAACGCGATCAACACCGTGAACGCCGACGGCGACGCCGGCGCCGACGGCCCGCGCTGGCTGGACCCGGGGCCGTTCCTGCGCGGGGTCGCCTGGCTCGACAAGGGCCGCCCGGTCCGGGCCGACCCGGAGGACACCATGCGGCTGCCCTGGGACACCGGGGAGCGGGCCACCCTCCCGATAGGGGTGCGTCTGGAGTTCACCGCCCGGGCGGCGCGGGCCGTGGAGATCCGCTACCGGGCGACCGTGCCCGGCCCCACCGACGCCCTGCGAGACCTCGCGCACGGCTTCGCCTTGTGGGACCGGCACGGAGTGGTCCGCGAGGTCTGGACGGAGCCGGCCGCCGAGGCCGTCGTACGGATCGAACTGCCCGGCGGGGCCGGACCGTTCACCCTCCACCCGCCGGAGGCGCAGTCCCCGCTGATCCTCGGCCTGCGCGGGATCGGCGGCACGGTGGCCCCGGCCCCGCCCGCCCCGCGCTGGGTGGTGCACGGCGATTCGATCACCGAGGGCTGGTGGTCGACCCGGCCCGCCCACGGCTGGCCCGCCGTCGCCGGGCGGGCGCTGGGCTGGGACACGGTCAACCTCGGGTACGCGGGCGCCGCCCGCGGGGAGCTCGCCACCGCCGAGCAGATCGCGGGCCTGCCCGCCGATGCCATCACCCTCGCGTTCGGCACCAACTGCTGGTCCCGCGTGCCCTTTTCGGTACCGCTGCTGTACGAGACCACCCGCGCCTTCCTCGACCTGGTCCGCCAGGGGCATCCGCGGACCCCGCTGCTGCTGGTCTCCCCCGTACTGCGCCCCGACGCCGAGCGCACCCCGAACCGGCTCGGCGCCACCCTGGGCGCCCTGCGCGACGCGATGGAGCGGGCGGTCCGCGACCGGATCGCCGCCGGGGACGACCGCCTCGCCCTGCTCCCGGGCCGCGACCTGCTGGGACCGGAGCACCTGGCGGACGGACTGCACCCCAACGACTCCGGACACCAGGTGCTGGGCCTTGCCGTGGTCACGGCTCTGCGGCGCTCCGGGTTCGGTCCCGGGTGAGTGAAACAGCCCACAGCAATCCACTTGAACGGATCGACCCCGACAGCGCGTGTCCTGAGCACAGTTGCCGACGCACCGGAAACGGGCGGCGGACACGGAGACAGACACCACACGTGGGAGAGATCAAGATGGGCATCAAGCGCGGAACCACCCTGGCCACCGTCGCCGTCGTCGTCGCCCTGACGGCGACCGCCTGCGGCGGGGACGATACGGCGGGCAACGCGAAGCCGGCCGGGGCCGCGGCCGTGGCTCCCGCCGCCGGTGCCGGCGACTACGGCTCCGACTACGGGGCGGGTGCCGCCGACGGCGCCGCGGGCGCCAAGGGCGCCGGACAGCTGGCGATCGCCCAGAACGAGCAGATCGGCGCCCTGCTCACCGACAGCGCCGGCATGACCCTCTACCGCTTCGACAAGGACACCGCCAAGCCGCCGAAGTCCAACTGCGACGGGGACTGCGCCAAGGCCTGGCCGGCCGTCGCCGCCGGTGACGCCACCGCCGCCGCGGGCATGGACGCCTCGCTGCTGGGCGAGGTCGTGCGCACCGACGGCAGCAAGCAGCTGACGGTCGGCGGCTGGCCGGTGTACCGCTACGGCAAGGACACCAAGGCGGGCGAGACCAACGGGCAGGGCGTCGGCGGCACCTGGTTCGCCCTGGCCGCCGACGGCAAGAAGGCCTCGAAGGCGGCCGCCGCTCCGGCCGGGGCGCCGGCCGGAGCGGGCGAGGCCACGGGTGCGCTGACCGTGGCCAAGGACCCCAAGCTGGGCGAGCACATCGTCGACGGCAACGGGATGACGGTCTACCGCTTCAAGAAGGACACCGCCTGGCCGATGGCCTCCAACTGCACCGGCGACTGCGTGGCCAAGTGGCCGGTGGTGCCCCCGGTGGACAAGGCCAACGCCAAGGGCATCGTGGAGAAGGGCTACTCGGTCCTGGACCGTCCCGACGGAAAGAAGCAGCAGGCCATCGACTGCTGGCCCGTCTACACCTTCACGGGTGACAAGAAGGCCGGTGACATCAACGGCCAGGGCGTCGGCGGCACCTGGTACGCGGTGTCCCCCGACGGCAAGCTGATCACCACCTCCTGATCCACCGCCCTCCTTCCCCGTCCCCCACTCACCCGCCCCTCCTCTCCCTCCTCCCCCTCACCCCCCACACATCCGGACCGCGCGGCCCCCTGCCTCCCCCTCTCCCCCCCTGGCAGGCGGGCCGCGCACCGTTCCGCCCCGGCGCGGTCATCCATACACTCCACCGCATGCTGCGCGTACTGGCCGTCGACGACGAGAAGCCGCTCCTTGAGGAGCTCCTCTACCTGCTGCGCTCCGACCCCCGGGTGCTCAGCGCCGAGGGCGCCTCGGACGCCACGGAGGCCCTGCGGCGGATAACCCGGGCCCTGGAGACCGGCCCCGAGGGCCCCGACGGCATCGACGTCGTCTTCCTCGACATCCACATGGCGGGCCTGACCGGCCTCGACATCGCCCGGCTGCTGGCCGGGTTCGCACGGCCGCCGCTGATCGTGTTCGTCACCGCCCACGAGGGGTTCGCCGTCCAGGCCTTCGACCTGAAGGCGGTGGACTACGTCCTCAAGCCCGTCCGCCCCGAGCGGCTGGCCGAGGCCGTCCGGCGGGCCTGCGCCCAGCTCGGCCGGTCCGCGGTACAAGCGCCCGAACCCGCGGGGGCGGCGGCCGGGGCCGCGGCCACGGGCGCCCCGTCCGGTCCGGCCGCCCTCGCCGGTCCCTCCGTCCCGGCGCAGCGCCGCCCGGCCCCGGAGGTGACCGTCGCCGACCGGACCGCGGACCAGATCGCGGTCGAACTGGGCGGCGTCACCCGGTTCGTGGCGATCGCCGACATCGCGTACGTCGAGGCCCAGGGCGACTACGCCCGGCTGCACACCGACGAGGGCAGCCATCTGGTCCGCATCCCGCTCTCCACGCTGGAGGAGCGCTGGGCGGCCCGCGGGTTCGTCCGCATCCACCGCCGCCACCTGGTGGCGCTGGGCCGCATCGACGAGCTCCGGCTGGACGCCGGCACCACCAGTGTCCGCGTCGGATCGGCCGAGCTCCAGGTCAGCCGGCGCCACGCCCGCCAGCTGCGCGATCTGCTGATGCGCCAGGCGACCGGATAGCGAAGGGGCGACCCGGCGTCGCCGGCGGACCGGTCGGCGAGCCGGCCGTCGGACCGGCCGTCGGACCGGCCGGCGGACCGGCCGGCGGACCCGTGGCAGGGCGGACCGCCGACCGTCCGGCGCGCGCGGGAACCGTTCGTCGCACCGGAGGTGACGTACGGCGCCCCGCCGCAGCCGTCGGTCGCAGGGCGGCCCCCTCCGCCCGCCGCCGGCCCGCCGCGGACCTATGGTGGAGCCGCCGGGAACGAGCGGGGGGTGCGTATGGCGGAGATCCAGGCGCTGCTCGACGCGCTGACCGCATTGCCCCGGACCCCGCCCGCCGGCCCCGCCGAGGCCGAGTCGCTGCTCGCGAGCCTGCGCAGCGCCGCCGCCCGCTGGGCCGAGGTCCTGTACGAGGCGAACGAGGGGGTCGGCCGGCAGCTCCCGCCCCGCGCCGAGGCGGCCCTGACCCTGGCCTTCCGCCGCGCCGAAGACTCCTACGTGGAACTGGAGATCGCGCTGCGCGACTGCGCCGAGCACCGCGACCCCGCGCTCTGACGCGCCTTTTCGGCCGGTGGGAGGGGTGGCGATCGGCCCGGTTCGCGTCTGTTGCCGGGTCCGGGGGCGTGCGTAGACTCCGGTACCCCCTCCCCCGGGCGATGAGGACCGAGCCGTGAACCAGACGTACGCGCTGACCGCGGTCACCGTCGTCGTCCTGGTAACGGTGCTGGTCGGAGCCCTGGGGCTGCGGATATCGCGGACCACCTCCGACTTCTACGTCGCCTCGCGGACGGTGGGCCCCCGGCTCAACGCGGCCGCGATCAGCGGGGAGTACCTCTCCGCGGCCTCCTTCCTCGGGGTGGCCGGACTGGTGATGCTCCAGGGGCCCGAGATGCTCTGGTACCCGGTCGGCTACACGGCGGGGTACCTGGTGCTGCTGGCGCTGGTGGCGGCGCCGCTGCGGCGCTCGGGGGCGTACACGCTGCCGGACTTCGCCGAGGCCCGGCTGGAGTCGCTGACGGTGCGCCGGGTCTCGGTGCTGTTCGTCGTCGGGGTGGGCTGGCTGTACCTGCTGCCGCAACTCCAGGGCGCCGGGCTGACCCTGGAGATCCTGACCGGCGCCCCGCACTGGGTGGGCGGGGTGGTCGTCGCGTTCGTGGTGATCGCGGCCGTCGCCGCCGGCGGGATGCGGAGCATCACGTTCGTCCAGGCCTTCCAGTACTGGCTGAAGCTCACCGCCCTGCTGGTGCCCGCCTTCTTCCTGCTCGCCGCGTGGGCCGGGGACGGAGCGCCGCGCGCCTCCTTCGACGCCCCCGCGGTCTTCCGCGAGCACACCGCCGTCACGCTGGCCGAGGACGTACGGCTCTCCCTCGACGAGCCGCTGGCGCTGAAGGTCACCGGTCGCGTCGACGGACGCGATCACACCGCCGCCGCGCTGACGCTGGAGCCGGGGGAGCACGCCGTACGGGGCGGGGCGCGGCTGGAGTTCGCCCCGCAGACCGTGGTCCCGCGGACCCGGGCGGCCTCCGGGGGCGACACCGCGCGCTGGTCGCAGGCGAGGGACGGGGGCCGGCCGGCGCTCGGCCTGTACGCGACGTACGGGCTGGTGCTGGCCACCTTCCTCGGCACGATGGGGCTGCCCCATGTGGCGGTGCGCTTCTACACGAGCCCGAACGGCCGCGACGCGCGGCGCACCACGCTGGTGGTGCTCGGTCTGCTCGGCTGCTTCTACCTGCTGCCACCTGTGTACGGGGTGCTGGGCCGGACCTACGCGCCGGAGCTCGCACTGACGGGGGACGCCGACGCGGCGGTGCTGGTGCTGCCGGCGCGGATGGTGGGCGGGGTACTCGGGGATCTGCTGGGGGCTCTGGTGGCCGGGGGCGCCTTCGCAGCGTTCCTGTCGACGGCTTCGGGGCTGACCATGGCGGTGGCCGGGGTGCTGCACCAGGACGTCCTGGCGGCGCGCGGGGTACGGACCTTCCGGGTGGCGGTGCTGGTGGCGGTGCTGGTGCCGCTGGGCGGGAGCGTGCTGCTGTCGGACGTGCCGGTGGCGGACGCGGTGGGGCTGGCCTTCGCGGTGTCGGCCTCGTCCTTCTGCCCGCTGCTGGTGCTGGGCATCTGGTGGCGCGGGCTGACCCCGCCGGGCGCGGTGGCGGGGCTGGTCACCGGGGGCGGGGCGGCGCTGGGCGCGGTGCTGGCGACCCGGGCGGGACTGCCGCCGGCGGGCTGGACGCACACGCTCATGGCATGGCCGGCGGCGTGGTCGGTGCCGCTGGGCTTCCTGACGATGGTGCTCGTATCGCTGGCGACCCGGTCGCGGATCCCGGCGGGCACGGCGGCGACCCTGGCCCGGCTGCACCTGCCGGAGAGCGTGACGGGGGCCGGCTCCGCTTCCGGCCCCGGCACCCGCGCGGGCGGTGCTCCGTGACCGGAGCACTGCTCACGGCGCTGGCCGTCGCCGGCGCGGCCCTGCTGCTGGGCCTGGGCTGGGCCGGCGGCCTCCGGCACGCCCGGCGCGGCGAGCGGGCGAGCGGCCCGGACCTGGGTTCCCCCGTGGAGCGGGCCACCTTCCACACCCTGCACACCGCCTCGCTGGCCGCTCCCCCGCTGCGCGCCGGGCTCACCGAGGACGCCGCCCGCAAGGCCGCCAGACGGCTGCGCTCGCTGCTGGGCACGGAGGCACTGTGCCTCACCGACCGCCAGTCCGTGCTGGCCTGGGACGGGCCGGGCGCCGACCACCACCAGCGGCGGGCGATGGCCCGGGTCGCCGTCATGCTGGACTCCGGCCGCAGCATGAGCGTGCGGACCGAGTGCACCCGCCCCGACTGCCCGCTGAAATGGGCGGTGTTCGCCCCGCTCACCGGCGAGGACGGGGTGCTCGGCGCCCTCGTGGCCTACGGTTCCCGGGAGTCCGCGGTGCTCGTGCGGGCCGCGACGGAGGTGGCCCGCTGGGTCTCCGTACAGCTGGAGCTCTCCGAGCTGGACCGCTCGCGCACCCGCCTGATGGAGGCGGAGATCAAGGCGCTGCGCGCGCAGATCTCCCCGCACTTCATCTTCAACTCCCTCGCCGCGATCGCCTCGTTCGTCCGCACCGATCCGGAACGGGCCCGGGACCTGCTGCTGGAGTTCGCCGACTTCACGCGCTACTCCTTCCGCCGGCACGGCGAGTTCACCACGCTGGCCGAGGAGCTGCGCTCCATCGAGCAGTACCTGGCCCTGGCCGGCGCCCGGTTCGGGGACCGGCTGAAGGTGACGCTCCAGGTGGCCCCCGAGGTGCTGCCGGTGGCGCTGCCGTTCCTGTGCCTCCAGCCGCTGGTGGAGAACGCCGTCAAGCACGGGCTGGAGGACTCCACCGAGGAGTGCCTGATCACGATCGCCGCCCGGGACGCGGGCGCGGAGGCGCTGATCACCATCGAGGACAACGGGGTCGGCATGGATCCGGCCGTGCTGCGCCGGATCCTGGCCGGCGAGCGGGGCGGTTCCTCGTCGGGCATCGGGCTGACGAACGTGGACGAGCGGATCCGCCAGGTGTACGGGGACGCCTACGGCCCGGTGATCGAGACGGGTGTCGGCGCGGGCATGAAGATCTCCCTGCGCATTCCCAAGTACCGTGCGGGCGTGCATAGTTCATGGCCCGGTCAGCAGCCGCCCCGGTACTGACCACGCCCCGGCGGCAGCCGGGGCACAGTCTGGGAGGTTCGCCGCGTGCGGGTCGGGCGGGAACGGCAGCGGGACGGGTTGCGGGACTGGGTGCGGGACTGGGTGCGCGGCGGAGCGCGGGGCCGCGGCGGCCGCCTGCTCGTGGAGGGCGAGCCCGGCGCCGGCCGGACGGCGTACGCGGGCGAGGCGCTGGCCGAGGCGGCCGCGCTGGGCTTCCGGGTGCGCTGCGCGGCCGCCGAGCCGTTCACCGCGGAGCTGCCGCTGCGGGCCGCTCTGGACTGCCTGCACCCCGAGGGCTCCAGCCGGGCGGCCGTGATCGCCCTGCTCCGCGAGGCCGGGGAGGCGGAGCAGCCCGGCGGGGCGTGGCTCGCGGCCGCGGACCTGCTGGTGAGCGGCGTCGGGGAGTGGTGCGCGCGCGGCCCGGTGCTGCTGGTGCTGGACGATCTGCACTGGGCGGATCCGGCCAGCCTGCTGCTGTGGCGGCGCCTGGGCCGGCTGGCGGACCGGCTGCCGCTGCTGCTCGCCGCGACCCGGAGACCGCTGCCCCGGCGCCCCGAGGTGGAGGAGCTGTGCGCCGGGCTGACCGCGGCCCCGGGCGGCCGCGCGGTCCGGCTGGAGCCGCTGACCGGGCCGGAGTCGGCCGAGCTCCTCCGCGACGTACTGGGCGCGCCCCCCGGGCCGCGCCTGCGCCGGGCCGCGGCGCAGGCGGGCGGCAACCCCGCCCTGCTGCGCGAGCTGGCCGCGCACTGGTCCCCCCTCATCGAGATCACCGGTGACGCCGTGGCGGAACTCGTCGTGCCCGAAGCGGAGTTGCCCGAGCCGCCCGATTCCCTTCCCCAGAACCTCGGCTATCTCTCCCGCTCCGCCTACACCACCCTGCGCCATGCCGCCCTGCTCGGGCCCGCCTTCACACCCCGCGAGCTGGCCCTCGTACGGGCAAGGCCCGCGCGCGAGGTGCTGGCCGAGCTGGAGGAGCCGCTCCTCGCCGGGCTGCTGGAGGACACCGGCGAACAGCTGCGCTTCCGGCATCCCGCGCTGCGCCGGGCCCTGTACGCCGAACTGCCCCGGGCCGCCCGCTCCGCCCTGCACCAGGAGGCCGCCGCGGCTCTCGCCGGGGCCGGGCACGATCCGGCCCGCACGGCCGAACAGCTCCTCGCGGGCGGGGCGTTGGACCGCCGGGCCGTGCAGTGGCTGGCGGACTCGGCGCCCTCCCTGATCGCGGCGGCGCCCGGAGCCGCCGCCGAACTGCTGGAGCGGGCCGTCGGGCAGGCGGACCGCGCCGACCGGGAGGCGCTGGACGCACTGGAGACCCTGGAGGGCAGCCTCGCGGACGCCGCCCTGATGCTGCGCCGCCCCGAGTCGGCGGAGCTGCTGGCCACCTTGCACGAGCGGGCCGCGGATCCCGGGGCCCGGGCCGCGCTGGCCTTCAAGCTGGTATCGGCGCTGATGATCCAGGGGGACATGGGGAAGGCGCTGGCCGTCACCGAGGACGCCCTGGCGGAGCCGGTCCCCTCCCCCGCGCTGCGCCTGCGGCTGGAGGCCTGCCGGGTCCTGTCCCTGGCCGAACTGGGTTCCGCGGCACGGGCCCGCGCCCTGGCCGTACCGGTGGTGGCGGAGGCGGCCCGGCTGGGCGATCCGCTGTGCGGGGCGGAGGCCCACCACGCGATGGCCTTCGCCCTGTTCCACCTGGGCCGGGGCCGGGAGTCGCTGCGCCACGTCGCCGAGGGGATCGCCTGCGCCCGGCGCGGCCCCGAGGCCAACGACATGCGGCTGCTCCTCCTGGCCAACCAGGCCGAGGGCCATGAGCGGTTCGACGAGCCCGAGCCGGTCGCGGCGGCGCTGCGCGAGGCGCGGGAGCTGGCGCTGGCCACCCGTTCGACGGGCCGGCTGGTGGTGACGGAGGCCCTGCAGGCCGCCTTCGACTACCGGCTCGGCGACTGGGACGCGGCGCTCGCCGGCGTGGACCGGGCGGACGGGCTGCCCGTCTCGGACGGCTGGCTCCCCGTGGTGGTGCACGGGCTGCGGGCCCTCGTTCAGGGCCACCGGGACGAGCGCGAGGCGGCTCGGGCCGAGCTCGCCCGGCTCCCGCCGGCCGCGTTCGAGGCCCCGGCGGCCCGCCGCTACAGCGGGCACGTGCTGCTGGCCCGGGCCCTGTTGGCGGAGCGGGCGGGCCGCCCGGCCGACGCGGTGCGCGAGCTGCTGCCGGCGCTCGCGGACGGTCCGGACGAGACGAGGGCGTACGAGCGCCCCTGGATGCTGTCGGAGATCGTCCGGCTGGCCCTGGAGTGCGGGGACACGGCCACGGCCCGGGCGGCGGTGGCGGCCTGCGGGCGTACGGCGGCGGCGCTGGCCGAGTACCCGGGGCCCGCTCTGGCGCTGCTGCGCTGCGAGGGGCTGTTCGCGCAGGACCCGCAGCTCCTGGAGCGGGCGCTGGAGCGGGCGCGGCGCGGCGGCCGGCCGCTGGTGCTCGGCCACGCGTGGGAGGACCTGGCGGTGGCCCGGGCCTGGCACGGCGATCTGGCGGCGGCCCGGTCGGCGCTGGCGCAGGCGGTGGCCGCGTACGAGGACCTGGGCGCGCGGTGGGACGTCGCGCGGGCCGATGCCCGGCTGCGGAGCCTGGGGGTGCGGCGCGGCAGCCGCTCGGCGCGGCGGCGGGCGGCGAACGGGTGGGAGGCGCTGACTCCGGCGGAGCTGAAAGTGGCCCTGCTCGTCGCGCAGGGGCGTTCGAATCCGGAGATCGCGAGCGCGCTGTTCCTGTCCGCCCGGACGGTCCAGACGCACGTTTCGCACATCCTGGCGAAGCTCCAGGTCCGCTCGCGGGCGGCGGTGGCGGCTCAGGCGGCGACGCGGCGGTCGGGACCGGAGGCTGCGCCGGCGCCGGGGACCGGCCCGTAGCCGGGCATGGCCTCGCGCAGGGCCCGCAGGGCGTAGTACGTACGGGACTTGACGGTCCCGGCGGGGACTCCGAGCGCCTCGGCGGCCTCGCACACCGAGGCGCCGCGGAAGTAGATCTGCACGAGCACGGCGCGGTGCTCCGGGCTGAGCGATCTCAGTGCCTCACGGACGTCGAGGACGGTCACGGCCTGCTCGGTGCCGTCCTCGGCGGCGGGCGCGTGGGCGTCGAGGGCGTCCGGCCCGACCTCGGCGGGGCGTACCCGGCGGGCCCGGCGGGCGTCGATGGCGAGGCGCCGGCCGACGGTGTAGAGCCAGGGCCGCAGGGAGGCGTGGTCGCTCTCCAGCACCTCGGGGTGTTTCCACGCACGGAAGAGGGTCTCCTGGAGAAGGTCCTCGGCGCGGTGCCGGTCGCCGAAGGTGAGGCCGAGGAGGAACCCGTAGAGGGCCTTGCCGTGCTCGCTGTGCAGGCGCGCGAGGGCGTGGGCGTCGGTGCGGCGGCAGAGGGTGGTGGTCGTCACGGGGTGCCCCTTCCGGGTCGGATGACCTGAGGGTGGCGGAGCCTGCGCCCGGAGTTATCCGCCGCATGGCGTATCCGCCCGCCACCTGCGCCGACCGGTCGAACGGCACGCCGAACGGTCCCCGGGAACGGTCACACGGTCCCCCGGAACGCCGGTGGCCCCGGGCCCGTCCGCGAGGGACGGGCCCGGGGCCACCGGAAGAGCGGGGACTAGCTCCAGCTGGCGTGCAGCGGCTTGCCCTCGGCGTAGCCGGCCGCCGACTGGACGCCGACCACGGCCTTCTCCTCGAACTCCGCGAGGGAGCCCGCGCCCGCGTAGGTGCAGGACGAGCGGACGCCCGCGATGATCGAGTCGATCAGGTCCTCGACGCCGGGGCGGGAGGGGTCCAGGAACATCCGCGAGGTGGAGATGCCCTCCTCGAACAGGCCCTTGCGGGCCCGGTCGTACGCGGACTCCTCGCTGGTGCGGTTCTGCACGGCGCGCGCCGACGCCATGCCGAACGACTCCTTGTAGAAGCGCCCGTCGGCGGCCTGCTGGAGGTCGCCCGGGGACTCGTACGTGCCCGCGAACCAGGAGCCGATCATCACGTTCGACGCGCCGGCGGCCAGCGCCATCGCCACGTCGCGCGGGTGGCGGACGCCGCCGTCGGCCCACACGTGCTTGCCGTACTTCTTGGCCTCGGCCGCGCACTCCAGCACCGCGGAGAACTGCGGGCGGCCCACGCCGGTCATCATGCGGGTGGTGCACATGGCGCCGGGGCCCACACCGACCTTGATGATGTCGGCGCCGGCCTCGATGAGGTCCTTGACGCCCTCGGCGGCCACGATGTTGCCCGCCACGATCGGGACCTGCGGGTCCAGCGCGCGCACGGCCTTGATCGCGTTGATCATCGACTCCTGGTGGCCGTGGGCCGTGTCGATGACGAGCGTGTCCACGCCCGCGTCGAGCAGCTGCTTGGCCTTCTGCACGAAGTCGCCGTTGATGCCGACGGCCGCGGCGATGCGCAGCTTGCCGTCGGCGTCGGTGGCCGGGGTGTAGAGGGTCGCGCGCAGCGCGCCCTTGCGGGTCAGGAGGCCGACGAGCTTGCCGTCCTTGTCGACGGCCGGGGCCAGCTTGCGGTGGCCGGCGTCGAGCTTGTTGAAGGCCTCGCGGGGGTCGATGTCGGCGTCGATGAGCAGGAGCTCCTTCGACATGACCTCGGAGAGCTGGGTGAAGCGGTCCACGCCGGTCAGGTCGTGGTCGGTGACCACGCCGACCGGGCGGCCGTCGGCGTCGACGACGACACCGGCGCCGTGGGCCCGCTTGGGCAGCAGGGACAGCGCGTCGGCGACGGTCTGGGTGGGCGCCAGGGTGATCGGGGTGTCGAGCACGTGGTGGCGGGTCTTGACCCAGGAGATGACGTCGGTGACGACCTCGATCGGGATGTCCTGCGGGATGACCACGATGCCGCCGCGGCGGGCGACCGTCTCGGCCATGCGTCGGCCCGCGATGGCGGTCATGTTCGCCACGACGAGCGGGATGGTGGTGCCGGTGCCGTCGGGCGAGGAGAGGTCCACGGCCTGACGGGAACCGACCGCGGAACGGCTCGGCACCATGAATACATCGTCGTACGTCAGGTCGTACGGCGGCTTCTGGTCATTGAGGAAACGCACGTGCTGAACATCCCAGTCGATCGAAGGATCCGGCTGCGGCCCCGACGGGCGGCCGGGGAAACGCACGTACTTCATTCTCCCATGGCCCGCGCTTCATGCCGCCCGGGCCGATCGTCCAGGACATACCGGGCCCCATGGTCTGTTCCTACGGGACCCTCGGCTTTTCCTACGGGACTTTGGTCCTCTCACGATGCACCGGACCGGGCCGGTGCGCCAGGGGCAGGATCGATCCTCCGTACCGGGCGGCCGTGAATTCGGCGGCGATCGACAGGGCCGTCTCCTCGGGGGTGGCGCCTCCGAGGTCCAGCCCGATGGGCGAGCGCAACCGGGTGAGCGCGGACTGCGGCACCCCCTCCTCGCGCAGCCGCTGCTCGCGCGCGGCATGGGTGCGCCGCGATCCCATGGCGCCGACGTAGCCGAGGGGCAGCCGCAGGGCGAGGGCCAGCAGCGGTACGTCGAACTTGGCGTCGTGGGTCAGGACGCAGACCGCCGTACGGGAGTCCACCCGTCCGGCCTCCCATTCCGCGGCCAGATGGCGGTGCGGCCAGTCCACGACCACCTCGTCGGCGTCGGGGAAGCGGGCCGGGGTCGCGAAGACGGGCCGGGCGTCGCAGACGGTGACCCGGTGGCCCAGGAAGGCCCCGATCCGGGCGAGGGCGGAGGCGAAGTCGATGGCCCCGTAGACGATCAGGCGGGGCGCTTCGGCGGCCGATTCGACCAGCAGCGTCAGCGGCTGCCCGCACAGGCCGCCCGCGGTGCCGAGTTCGGCGGTCCCGGTGCGCCCGGCCAGCAGCAGGTCCCGTACGTGCACGGCGGCGGCCCGGTCCAGGGCCGCACCCCCGCCCAGGCAGCCCTCGTACGATCCGTCCGGATGGACGGCGAGGGCCCGGCCGAGCTGGGGCGGCGGGCCGGAGACCACCCGGGCCAGCGCGGCCCGGCCCCCGCCGGCGGCGGCTTCCAGCACGGAGCCGAGGACGGGCCGCACCGGATCGTGCCCGCGTACCGGCGTGACCAGCACGTCCAGGATCCCGCCGCAGGTCAGGCCGACGGCGAAGGCGTCGTCGTCGCTGTACCCGAAGCGGTGCAGGCCGCCCTCGCCCGAGGTGATGGCGTCGAGGCAGAGCTCGTGCACGGCGGATTCCACGCAGCCCCCGGAGATGGAGCCGAGCGCGGTGCCGCCGGCGTCGACGGCGAGCGAGGCGCCCGGGCCGCGCGGCGCGCTGCCGGTGACGGCGACCACGGTGGCCAGGGCGAATTCCCGGTGCGCGGCACACCACGCGCGTAGTTCCTCGGCGATGTCGAGCATCAGCGGATGTACTCGCGTCTCGCGCTCTGGCCGGGGATCAGCGGTCGCGGCGGCAGTACCGGAGGGCCGGTCCGCGGGAGGGGAGCGGGCGCTCCGGTGCGCGGCCGGACGGCCGGGCCCGCGCCGATGTCGGGCCGGCCGGCGCCGGGGTATCCGTCGGGGAGCCGGCCCCGGGCGCTGAGCAGTTTCGACGCGTGGGCGACGCTCGCGAGCGTGGCGTGGTGGTGCCAGCCGCGGAAGGAGCGGCCCTCGAAGTCACGGATGCCCACGGGTTCGCAGGTCTCGGTGAAGTCAAGGGACACCCGGTCGGTGAGCTTGGCGAGCAGGAAGAGCTGGGCCAGCGGCCGGTCTCCGATGTTGGTGATCCAGAACTCGGAGGGCAGCAGGGCGGCTTCGGTCCAGGCCCCGACGAGCAGCAGCGGGGTGGGCGGCATCGGGACGGGCCGGTCCTCGCCGGGGGTCGCGAGGATGGCGGCCGAGGTCAGCAGGGTCACTGCCCCTTCGGCGCGGCCGTGCCGGGTCCATTCGACGACGCGGCGCTGGGAGCGCAGGGAGTCGATGAGTTCGCGGGCGGGTGCGGTGTGCGGTCCGGGCTTGTGGCGGCCGGCGCCGCCGAAGGAGACGGGCAGTGAGCCGTCCACCTTGAAGACGAAGGGGATGTCCTGCAGGGCGAAGGACTCGATGCTCTGCGGGATGTCGCTGTTGGCGACCTCCATCACCACGGGCCGGCGCTGGAGTTGCCAGGTGGCGGCCATCCGCTGGACGGCGTGTACGGCGTCCTGGGCGGGGGTGAGCGAGCGGGCGGTGTCGGGGATGCCGGCCCGCCGGCGGCGCATCAGCTCGTTCGTCCAGGGCCCGGGGAGGGTGAGGGTCCATTCGACGGGAAAGCTGGCCTCGCTGGAGGCGAGCCAGATGCCGCTGGCCTGCTGGCAGTTGGCGGTGCGGCCGAGCTGGGGGACGAACTGCCGGCCGACGCCGACGGAGCGGTCGCCGGCCTTCTCGATGACCATGGGCTGGACCACCCAGGCCAGCGGGCGCTGGGCGGTGCGTTCGAGGTACTGCGCGAGGGAGCGGCGCACCGGGGTCCAGTCCCAGGGGGACTTGCTGATGAACTGCTGGAGGCTCTGCTCGACGGAGCTCGCGCCCGTTCCGGCGATGTTACGGATTGTTTTCTTCCCACTGGTCCGCACGAGGCCGTTGAGATAAACGCGGGCCCAGTTTCGCTGGTCCCGCCGGGGTAAGGACTCGAAGAAAAGAGAGATCAGGACGTCGATCAATTCGGAGATTTCCTTGGCGGATTCCTCCGGCAGGACTACGCGAGCCATCTGGGCCTCCCCCGCGACCACTAGATCCAATACCCTACTTGACCGTACTGAGCGGCCGTAGGCCCCGGCGGCTACTTCCTGAGGTCGCTCGCAGATTCGAGCCGCTCTTCTTCTACCACGAGGGGGATGGGGATCTGGTTCGCCGCATAGTAGAGCGCGATCAGGAAGTGCGCGGCGAGAGTGAGAGGAGCGGAGAAGAAGGACAGGAGGACGGTCATGGGGTACGCCACGGCACCGAGGCCGAAGCGCACGCGGGTGGCCCGGGCGCCGTCCCTGTCCACCCGCTCGTGGAACAGGTGGCCGACCCGTGTGACGTACCACCAGAAGGCCAGGAACGCCAGCGCGTAGGCGACGGTGACCGAACTGTAGAGGACCGCGGCGGCGTTGGCGGAGCCGCCCTCCTCGACGAGGTGCTCGGCCAGCACGGTCGTGGTGTACGGAATCACCGATACCACCATCAGCACCAGGAGATTCAGGAACAACAGCGGCCGGTCGACCCGCTTCAGGTGGCTGAAGATGGTGTGGTGATTCACCCACATCACGCCGATGATGAGGAAACTCACCACGTATGCGGCGTAATGCGGCCACTGCTGCGCCACCCCGTGCCAGAAGTCCGATCCCTTTTCCTCCGGAACCTTTAGTTCCAGGACAAGAATCGTGATGACGATGGCGAATACACCGTCACTGAATGCCTCGACACGTCCGGTTTCTCGTTCCATGACCTCCCCTTTGCCATTTCACAAGTCAAGCGTTCGCGCCGGCACCGTCCCGGTCGCCGCAGGAGCTTGTACGTACGGGGAGGGCGCTGCCTTCGCCCTCCCCGCACACGCTACCCAGATATCGTTGGTCAGCCGCCGAAACCGGCGGTCTGGCGCCAGATCCGGCCATCGCGGACCACGAGTGTCCCGAACGCGTGCTCCGGTTCGCCGTTCAGGTTCATGATCGCGCGGTAGAAGATCGTGTCGTCGGTCTCGATGTACTCCTGGAGCTCCACCAGCGTCGGCTTCACCGTCAGGTAGCCGGTGAACGTCTCGCGCACGGCCTCGATGCCGACCGACGCGCCCTCGAAGCGCACCAGCACCGCGTCGTCGGTGTAGTTCTTCATCACCGCCTCGATGTCCAGGGCGGCCAGGGCGTCCATCTGGCGGACGAACACCGGGTGCAGCTTGGAGATGTCGTACTTGGCCATGTCGACTCCAATCTCTTTCAACGGGTGGTGGTGCTGTCGGAGTTGGGCTCATCAGGTGTTTCGGCGCAGGCGGCGGCCGTGGTGAGCGGCAGCCGGACGACCATGCGGGTCTCGCCGGGACGCGAGCGGGCGGTGATCGAGCCGTGGTGCCGCTGGGTCACGATGCGGTAGCTGAGGTGCAGTCCGAGGCCCGTGCCCTTCCCCACGTCCTTGGTCGTGTAGAAGGGTTCGAAGATCCGCGGCAGGGAGTCCTCGGGGATGCCCCGGCCGGTGTCGGTGATTTCCACGACCAGGCACACGCCTTCGGCCCGGACCCTCAGGGTGAGGGTGCCGGCGCCCTCCATGGCCTCGGCCGCGTTGTCGACCAGGTTGGTCCACACCTGGTTCAACTCGCTGGGATAGCCCGTCAGTTCGGGCAGGTCCGGTTCGTACTCACGCACGATGGCGATCCCGGCGAGCTTGGCACGCAGCACGACCAGCGTGTTCTCGATCCCGTCGGCCACCGCGAAGCGCTGTTCGGGTGCCCGGTCGAGATTGGCGTAATCGCGGGTGGCGGCGACGAGTTGGGAGATCCTGGGACCGGCCGCACGCAGCTCCGCGGCGAGCGAGCGGATCTCCAGCAGGGCCGCGAGGTGGTCCAGGGCGGCGGGCAGGGCCGGCTCCCGGACCCCTTCCAGCCGCTCCAGCAGCCAGCCCAGTTCCAGCCCGAGGTCCGAGATCCCGGAGCCGAGCAGCCCGGGCCGCTCGGTGCCCGCCTCCTCGGCCCAGTCGGCGATCTCCTCCTCGGCGTCGGCCTGGGCGAACGGGTCGGTGGTGGCCGGCGGCGGCAGCTTGTCGAGCTCCTCGGCCAGCCGGTCGAACACGGAGCGCTCCGCGCCCGTCGCGGCGGCGCCCCAGGCCTGGGCGGTCCGGGTGAGGCCCTCCAGGGCCGGCGCCAGCTCCTGCGCGGCCCTGGCCACGGCGGCCGCGGGGTTGTTCAGCTCGTGCGCGAGCCCGGCGGCCAGGGTGCCGAGCGCCTCGACGGTGGCCCGCTTGCGGGCCTGCACCTCGGAGGACTTGATCCGCCAGGCCAGTACGGGAATCAGTACGGCCGCCACCCCGTGGCAGCGGGTCAGCATCTCGAAGAACACCGGCTTCGGGTACGCCACGACCGTGGTCGCCGGGCCGCTCGCGGCGGCGGTGGCCACGTAGGACCCGTCCGTCAGCAGCGGCAGCTCGCCGGTGAAGCGGTGCGCGGCGGAGGGCTTGCCGTCGTGATCCTCGGCGGCGGCGCTCTCCTCCTCGGTGGAGTGCCGGGTCAGCACCTCCTCCCGGCCGTCGACGACCTTGGTGACGACGAGCCCGCCCGCGAGCAGGACGTGGAAGCCGTCGGCCTCCTCGCCGTCCCGGAAGAGGACCTCCCCGTCGGCGAGCACCCGGGGCTCGGAGACGGAGACCAGCCAGTCCAGCTGGTCCTCGGTGAGCCCGGCGAAGATCTCCAGCCCGAGCAGGGCCGGGCGCAGCTCCGCGGTGCTCATGTCGGCAGCCTTCATGTGGTGCTCCCTTCGGCCCGGGTGCGGGCGGCCAGCCGCAGCGTGACGAACAGGGCCAGCGCGCACACCCCGGCGACGGCGGCCATGAAGCCGACCGAGGTGCGGTGCAGACCGTGGATGTTGGTGAGCATTCCGGCGAGGACCGCCGGCACGCTCATCGCGAGGTACGCGAAGACGTAGACGGCGGCGGTCAGTTCGCCGCGGTGCGCCGGCTCGGCCAGCGTGCTCAGCGCCCGGAAGGAGCCGAGGAACGCCGCGCCCCAGCCCCCGCCGAGTACCGCGGTGCCCACGAGGAACACGGGGGCCGAGCGCAGTCCGAGCGCGAGCAGGACCAGGCCCAGCCCGGCCAGCAGCCCGCACAGGCCGAAGACCGCCGTACGCAGGGCCTCGACGCGGCCCAGCAGGAGCTGGGCCGCGGTGGCCGCGCCCGCGAGCAGGGCCACGGTGGCCCCGCCGACCAGGTAGTTGGAGCTGCCGAGCAGGGAGAGGGCCAGGTGCGGCCCGAGCGAGAGGTAGAAGCCGCCGACCGACCAGACGGCGACGATGGTCAGGACGAGGACGGCGAAGCGGCCCCGGACGGCGGCCGGAACGTGGATGCGGCGCGCACTGATCCGCATCCGGCCGCCGGAGCGCGCCTCGGGAGCGCTCTCACGCATCCTGAGCACCCCCACCAACGTCACGGCGAAGGCGGCGACCAGCAGCAGGTAGCTGAGCACGGTCGGGGCGGGCGCGTACTGGACGAGCAGCCCGGCCCCGATCCCGCCGAGCCCGATCCCCACCGTCGGCCCCGCGCTGTTGACCTGGGCGCCGAGCGCCGGCCGTGAGCGCGGGGCCAGTTCGAGCAGGGCGGCGCCCATCGCGCCGGTGGCCAGGCCCACCGCGAGCCCCTGTACGGCGCGGGCGGCGAGCAGCAGCCCGAGCCCCTGCGCCCCGGCGAACAGCCCCATGGAGACGATCGCCAGGACCAGGCCGCCCCCGAGCACGGGGCGCCGGCCCAAGGTGTCCGAGAGGGAACCGAAGAGCAGGAGCCCGATCAGCACGGTGACGGCGTACAGGGCGAAGACCACCGTGATCATGCCGGAGGACAGACCCCATCTCTGCTGGTAGAGCACGTAGAGGGCGGAGGGTACGGACGAGGAGAGCATCAGCAGGACGAGCACCGCCCCGACCACCCAGAAGCCGGAGCCTCTGGGGGCCGCGGCCGCCTCGGCGGCCGGACCGGCCGGTACCCCCGTGGTCGTCCTGGACAATTCGGCCACTGCGTCAACTCCCCCGTGGTGGGCGGTTCAGGCGAGGGCCTGGTCTGCCCTCTGCAGCGCGCGGGCGGCGAGCACCCCCGCGAGGTGGCCGAGGTACTCGGCCGAGGTGCCGCGCCCGGGGACGAACAGCTCCCTGGGCTCGGCGCGGAAGGCCGCGAGCACGGCCTCGGTGGTGTACGGGCCCGCGCGCAGCCGGTCCTCGACCCCGCGCAGCCGCAGCGGGCGGGCGGTGGCCCCGGTGACCGCGATGCGCGGCCCGCCGGGGGTGATCCGTACGGCGGTGGCGCAGACCGGGTAGAGGGTGGCCCGGTCTGCGGTCTTCTCGAAGGCGGCGGCCCGCCCGGCGGCGGGCACCAGCAGTGCGGTGACCACGGCCCCGGCCGGTACACCCGAGTCCGCGAACTCCTCGGCGGGCACGGTCCACCGCCCGCCGGGTCCGGCCAGTTCGACCCGGGCGTCCGCGGCGACGGCCGCGACCGACAGGTCGGTGGCGCGGCCTCCGGCGGCGAGGTTGCCGCCGGCGGTGCCGAGGTTGCGGACCTGGGGGTCCCCGTTGGCCCGGGCGGCGGCCGCCACTTCGGGAGCCTCGGCCAGGACGACCGTGTGGGCGGCCAGCTCGGCCAGCGTGGTCAGCGCGCCGATCCGGATCCCGTCGGCGCTCCGCTCGATGCCGCGGAGCTCTTCGAGGTGGCGTACGTCGACGAGCAGCCGGGCGCTCTCCTCGCCGGTGCGCAGGGCGGGCAGCAGGCTCTGGCCGCCGGCCAGCACCCGGGCGCCCCGGGTGCCGCAGAGCAGGGCCAGTGCCTCGTCGAGGCCGACGGGCCGGACGTAGTCGAACTCGGTGAGGATCACTGGGCTTCCCCTCTCAGGCGGCGCCAGACCTTCTCGGGGGTGAGCGGCATGTCGATGTGCCGTACGCCCAGATCGGACAGGGCATCGACGACCGCGTTGACGACGGCGGCGGCGGGCGGGACGGTGGCGATCTCGCCGGCGCCCTTGGCGCCCAGCGGATTGTGCGGGCTGGGCGTGGTGGTCTTGCCGAGCGTGAAGAACGGCACGTCGGCGGCGCGCGGCAGGGCGTACTTGGTGAGGTCGGAGCTGAGCAGCAGCCCCTGTTCGTCGTATACGGCGGCCTCCATCAGCGCCTGGCCGAGGCCGTGCGTGATGCTGCCCTCGATCTGTCCGAGGACGATCTTCGGGTTGCCGATGTTGCCGGCGTCGTCGACGGCGGTGTAGGCGACCACCGCGGTCTCACCGGTGAGTTCGTCGACCTCGACGACCGCCACGTGCGTGCCGAAGGGGTAGTTGAAGTCCGGCGGGTCGAAGTGGGTGGTCTCGTCGAGGGCGGGCTCGATCTCGTGCGGCAGCCCCCAGCCGTACCACATGGCCATGGCCAGGTCGGAGAAGCTCTTGGCGTTCTCCTCGTTGCCTTCCTCGTGGACGGTGCCGCCGGTGTAGACGACCTTCTCCTCGGGGACGCCGAGGAACACGGCTCCGGCCTTGACCAGCTTCGCCTTGATCTTGCGGGCGGTGAGGGCGACGGCGGGCGCGGCCATGCTGTAGGAGCGCGAGCCGTACGTGCCCTGCCCGTAAGGGGCCCTGAGCGTGTCCCCCTGGTACACCTGGATCAGCGCCGGGTCGATCTCCAGCTCGTCCGCGGCGACCTGCGCGAAGATCGTGTGGTGGCTCTGGCCGGTGGAGGCCGATCCGACGGTGACGGTGACCTCGCCGGTCGGGTTGACGCGGATGTTCGCGCTCTCCCAGGTGCCGCCGAGCATGCCCTCCTGGGACATCCGGGTGGAGGGGCCGACCCCGCAGATCGCCACGTAGGTGGCGATGCCCACGCCGAGCCGCTTGCCGCGGGTGCGGGCCTCGGCCTTGCGGGCGGGCATGTCGGCGTAGCCCGAGAGCTCCATCGCCTTGTCGAAGTTGGTCTGGTAGTCCCCGGAGTCGTAGGTCCAGCCGAGGCCGTTGTCGTACGGGAACTTCTCGTTCGGCACCAGGTTCTTGCGCCGCACGGCGGCGGGGTCCATGCCGATCTCGGAGGCGAACCGGTCGACGAGCCGCTCCATCAGGAAGGCCGCCTCGGCGCGCCCGCTGCCGCGCTGGGCACCGAGCGGGACGGTGTTGGTGAAGGCGGCGTACACCTCGCAGAAGGCCGCCGGGATGTCGTACATGCCGCTGATGGAGCGTCCCATGAGGGCGGTGGCGACACCGGGGCCGATGGTGGAGGGGTACGCGCCGAGGTTGGCGTGGCTGGTGGCCCACAGGCCGGTCATCCGGCCGTCGCGGGTGCCGGCGAGCACCACGTGCTGGCGGTGGTCGCGGCCCTGGACGGTGGAGTTCATCAGCCCGGTGCGGGTGTCCACCCATTTCACGGGCCGGCCGAGCGCCTTGGAGAGCAGCAGGACCAGCGCCATGTCGGGGTAGAGGTACCCCTTGGTGCCGAAGCTGCCGCCGACGGTGGGGGCGATCACCCGCAGCTTGTTGAACGGGATGCCGAGGACCAGCGCGGAGAGCAGGAAGCGGTGGTTGTGCGGGCCCTGGGTGGAGGAGTACAGCGTGTACTCGTCGGTGGCGGCGTTGTAGTCGCCGACGGCGCCGCGCGGCTCGATGGGGCTGTTGATGGTGCGCTGGTTGACCAGGTCGAGTTCGACCCTGACCTCGGCTTCGGCGAGGGCCGCCTCGGTGCGGTCCTTGTCGCCGCAGGTCCAGTACGCGTTCAGGTTGCCCGGTACGGCCTCGTGCAGCTGGGGCGCGCCCTCGGCGAGCGCCGCGTCGGCCCGGGTGACCACGGGCAGCGGCTCGTACTCGACGGCGATGGCGGCCAGCGCGGCGGTGGCCTGGCGCGGGGTCTCGGCGACGACCACGGCGATCGGGTCGCCGACGTGGCGGACGGCGTCGCCGGTCAGGACCGGGCGGGCGCCGGGGAGCCCGTACGGGTGGGGCGGGAAGTGGCTCTCGACCCCGCCGGGGATCCAGATGCAGGGCAGCGGCATCACGTCGGTGAAGTCGGCCGCGGTGGCCACCTTCAGCACGCCGGGCATCTGCTCCGCGGCCTTGGTCTCGATGGAGAGGATCTTCGCGTGGGCCACCGGGCTGCCGAGGATCGCCATGTGGGCGGTGCCGGGCAGGTTGACGTCGGCCACGTACGTCGCCTCGCCGCGCAGCAGCTGCGGGTCCTCGCGGCTGTCCATCGGCCGGCCCAGTACGCCCGATCCCTGGAGGGGTGCCTCCCCCGTCACTGCGGTCATCTCCCTCACACCTCCTTGCCGGACGCGGACGCGGACGCCGAGGCGGAGGCGGACACGGACGCCGGCGCGGGCTCGGATGCGGACCCGGACCCTGCGGGCGCGGAGACGGCGGCGGCGCCGCTGATCTCCGCGGGTATCTCGGTCCGGGCGGCGGAGCAGGCGCGCTGCACGCCCCGTACGACGCTGTGGTAGCCGGTGCAGCGGCACAGGTTGCCGGTGAGCCACTCGCGGATCTCGGGCTCGGTGGGCGCCTCGCGGTCCGCGGTGTTCTCGACGAGCTCCCCGAGGGCCATGACCATGCCGGGGGTGCAGAACCCGCACTGGGTCCCGTGCTCCTGGCGCAGGGCCTCCTGGAGTCCGCTGAGTTCGCCGCCGCGCGTGGTGACGCCCTCGATGGTGGTCACGCGGGAGCCCGCGGCGGCGGCGGTGAGGATCAGACAGCTCTTGACGGAGCGTCCGTCGAGCTGGACGACGCAGGTGCCGCACTGTCCGGTGTCGCAGCCGACCTTGGTGCCGGTCAGCCCGAGGCCGTCGCGGAGCCGTTCGACGAGCAGTTCGTTCGGCTCCGCCGCGAACTGCTCGGGTCTTCCGTTCACATTCAGTGAGAGATCCATGCCAGCGCCTGCGCTTCCGTGAGCGGCCGGTTGAAAAGGGGCCCGCCGGGCTGCTGGAGAATTCCCCCGGAGTGCAGCGGGCCGGTGTCGACGGGAGCGAATCCCAAATCCGCGATGATTCCCGCGACGATTTCCTTCGCCTTCTCGTCGTCGCCCGCCGTGAAATGGGCCAGGCGTTCGCCCTCCGCTGTACCGGCGACGGCAAGAGTCTCGAAATGCATGGTGTTCAGGGATTTCACGACCCGGGCGCCGGGATACCACTCGGCGACGAGTTCGCTGGAGGCGCGGCCGCCCAGATCGGCGGGCTTGCCACCGCCGTTGAACGCGTTCGTGGCGTCCACCAGCACCTTGTCCCGCACGGCCGCGGACGGGAGGAGTCCGCGGACGCTCGCGTACGGCACCATCAGCACCAGCAGTTCGGCCTGGTCGGCGGCCTCGGCGGGGTCCGCCGCCGAGGCCGCCGGGCCCAGTTCGGCCACCAGGGGGCCGAGGGACCGCGGGCCGCGGGCGTTGGCAAGCAAGACCTCGTGCCCGGCCGCCACCAGGATCCGCGCGAGGGTGGAACCGATCCGCCCGGTGCCGATGATGCCTGTGCGCATTGCCGCTCCTACTCGGTCGATCGCTGATTCGGTCAGTCGTCAGTCGGTCAGCCGGTCAGTGGGTCAGCCGGTCAGTGGGCCGTCGCTCAGTCCATGCCGATCCAGACCGACTTGGTCTGCGTGTAGCTCTCCAGGGATTCCGGTCCGCACTCGCGCCCGTATCCGGAGGCCTTGTAGCCGCCGTACGGCACGGAGGGGTCGTACTGGTTGTAGCAATTCACCCAGACCGTGCCGGCCTTGATCTGGGAGGCCACCCGGTGGGCGCGCCGGAGGTCCTTGGTGTGGACGCCCGCCGCGAGCCCGTACGCGCTGTCGTTGGCGATCCGGATCGCGTCTTCCTCGGTGTCGAAGGGGATGATCGACAGGACCGGGCCGAAGATCTCCTCCTGGGCGATCCGCATGCCGTTGTCGACGCCGGTGAAGATCGTCGGCAGGAAGTACAGGCCCTGGCTGGAGGCCCCTTCCGGGGTCCAGCCGGTGCCGCCGGTGCGCAGGATCGCGCCTTCCTTCTCGCCGACCTCGATGTACGAGCTGACCTTCTCGAACTGGCCGCGGTGGGCCAGCGGCCCGAACAGGGTCTCCGGGTCGCGCGGGTCGCCGGGCTTGAGGGCGGCGGCCCGGCTCACCAGCCGTTCGACCAGTTCGTCGTGGATGGGGCGCTGGAGCAGCAGGCGCGAGCCGGCGGTGCAGATCTCGCCCTTGTTGTAGTAGATGCCGAAGAAGGCGAGCTCTTCGGCGGCGTCGAGGTCGGCGTCGGCGAAGACGATGTTGGCGGACTTGCCGCCGAGCTCCATCGTCACCTTCTTCAGGGTGCCGGCCGACTTGCGGATGATCGTCTGGCCGACCGCGGTGGAGCCGGTGAAGGCGATCTTGTCGATGTCCGGGTGCCCGGTGAGGGTCTCGCCCAGTTCCACGCCCGGACCGGTGATGACGTTCAGCACGCCGTCCGGGATCTCCGCCTCCTGGAAGAGCTCGGCGATCTTCAGCGCGGTGAGCGGGGTGGCCGGCGAGGGCTTGTGGACGACCGTGTTGCCCGCCGCCAGCGCCGGTGCGATCTTCGTCATCGACAGCAGGAGCGGGAAGTTGAACGGGGTGATGGCGCAGACCACGCCCAGCGGTTCGCGCAGGGTGTACGCGAGCTGCCCGCCGGCCGGGGCCCGCGAGGAGCCGTCGACCCGGGTGACGGCGCCGGCGTAGTAGTGCATGAGCTGGGCGGCCATGGGGGCGTCGACCGTGCTGGAGAAGGCGAACGGCTTGCCCATGTCCACCGTCTCCAGCAGGGCGATCTCCTCCAGGTCGCGCTCGATGAGCTCACCGACCCGGTTCAGCCGCAGCGCGCGTTCCTGGGCGGAGAGTCTGCTCCAGGGACCTTCCTCGTACGCCGCGCGGGCGGCGGCCACGGCCGCGTCCGCGTCGGCGGCGGCGGCCTGGGCCACCGGTACGATCTCCTGCCCGTCCACGGGACTGATGTCCGGCTCGGTACGGCCGTCCTGGGCCGAGACCCATGTGCCGCCGATGAACAGCTTCCCGGGGTTGGCCAAGGGCTGGTCGCTGAGCGCGCGCTTGGTCATGGCTGCCTTCCGGTGTCGGATGCGGGGGCGATCTATCCCTTGGCGAGCTGCTCCAGGAACGTCTCGGCAAGGGCCTTGGAGGAATACGGGTTCTGGCCGGTGGTGAGCTTGCGGTCCACGACCACGTGCGAGTCCCAGATCTTCTCGGCCTTCTCGTAGCGCGCGCCGAGCCGGGTGAGTTCGGCCTCCAGGATCAGCGGGAGGCGGCCGGCCATGTTGGTGACCATCTCCTCGCTGTGCGAGAAGGCCGTCATCCGGTAGCCCTCGAAGGGCCAGCGGCCCTCGCCGTCGCGCAGCGCGAGGAGCGAGGTGTGGCCGTGGCAGACGGTGGCGAGGGGCTTGTCCTGGGCGATGGCCCAGCGCAGGATCTGGGCGAGTTCGTCGGAGTGGGGCAGGTCTCCGATGGCGCCGTGGCCGCCGCTGACGTAGATGCCGTCGTACTCGGCCACGTCCTTCTCACCCAGGGATTCGAGGGCGATCGGGTTCTTGAGCTGGGGGGTGTCCCCGACGACTCTCACGTACTCGGCGGCGTTGGCCGCGTCCTCGTTCGGCGAGCCCTCGGGGCGGACCCACTGGAGGAACTGGGGGTCGATGCTGGTCTGGTCGACCGTGGGGGCCTGGCCCCCGATCGTCGCCACGTCCACGGTGTGGCCTGCGGCCTTGAAGAGGGTGTAGGGAACGACGAATTCCTCGGCCCAGAAACCCGAGGGGTGCTGTTCGCCGTCCAACAGGTGGAGCGTTGCCTTGGCCGTCATGACGACGAGAATCTTCATGACTTCTCTCCTTGTTCTGGAATCGCTGCCGATTCAACACGCCCCCCGCAGGGGGCGTAAGGGGGGGAGCGTCAGGCGCGCGATACTTCGTGAGGTGCGTCCAACGCGGAGATGATGGTGCGGAATTCACCGACCAGGGGGTGGTCGGGATGGGCTTCGGCGAATATGCGTTCGCCGTACAGGGCGGCCATTTCCGGCACATACGGAAGGATTCCGGCCAGGGGGGCGCCGTACACCTCCTCGGCGCGCCGGCGGACCTGTTGTCCGTCGATGCCCTCGGGGGCCATGCTCATGACCAGAGCCCGCCGGCAGGCCAGCCGCCCGGCCAGGGCGATGGTCTCCTCGACCCCCGAGAGGTCGATCCGGTCGGCCCGGGCCAGGATCATCAGGACGTCGGCGCTCGCCATGGCGGTCACCGACTCGTTGTTCAGCCCGGCGTGGGTGTCGAGCAGCAGCACGTCGAGCGCGTAGTGCTCGACCAGCCGGTCGAAGCCCTCGGGCAGCAGCCCGACGTCGTAGCCGCTGGTCATGAGCTCGCGCAGGGCCGCCGTCCCAGTCCGCGCCGGTACGACGTACAGCCCGGGCACGCCGACCGGCTGCGCCGTGGCCTCGATCTCGCAGCGACCGAGCAGGTAGTCGGCCAGGGAGGGACCCGGGCCGAGTCGGAAGAGCAGGTCCAGGGTGGGCGACTGGATGTCCGTGTCGACCACCCCCACCCGGCGCCCCTCGCCCGCGATGAGCAGGGCCAGGTTCGCCAGTACCGAGGACTTGCCGGTGCCCCCGCGGTGCGAGTGCACCACGATGGTCCGGGCCATCAGGCAACCGCCGTACGGCCCGCGGCCGTGGTCCCGTCCGCGCGCGGCCCCCGCGCCGCACGTGGCCGGTGCAGGGCCAGCATGGTGACGTCGTCGTGCTGTTCCGCCGCTCCGGTGTGCTCCCGTACCGCGGTGTCCATGAGGTCGACCACCTCCCGGCCGCTCGCCGGGGGGCCAGCGAGCAGCTCCAGCATCCGCTCGTCACCGAGGAAGCTGCCGTCGGGGCAGCGCGCCTCCGGCACTCCGTCGGTGAACACGAACAGGGTGTCGCCCGGGTTCAGCTGGGCGTAGCCGAGCGTGTAGACGCAGTCCGGCAGCACACCGACGGCGGGTCCGGTGACCTCCAGGGCGAGCGGGTCGCCGCCGTCGGCGCGCAGCAGCAGCGGCGCGTTGTGGCCCCCGTTGATGTACACGAGGCTGCCGGTCACGGGGTCGAGCACACCGAAGAACAGGGTGGCGAAGTAGCCCTGTCTCAGGTGGTTGCGGGTCAGGTAGCCGTTGGTGGCGGTGACCGCGTTGAGCAGTGGTGTCGCGCCGACGACCGGGATCCGCCGGCTGCCGCCGGCGCGCCCGGCGGCCACCAGGTGCTGGAGCCCGCTGTTCTCCGCGGTGTGCCGCAGCAGCGAGCGGATCAGCGCCATGAACAGCGCGGCGCCGACCCCCTTGTCGCAGACGTCGGCGACGACGAAGGCGAGGCGGCGGCCGCGGGAGATCTCGAAGACGTCGTAGAAGTCCCCGGCGACCTGCCGGGCGGGCCGGAATCGGACGTCGATCTCCCAGCCCTCGGGCACCGGCAGCGATTCGGGCAGGAAGCCGGCCTGGATCTCCCGGCCGATCTCCAGCTCCTTCTCGTAGCCCATGAGTTCGGCACGGGCGTCGGCCTCGCGCAGGGTGCGGCCGAGTCCGGCGCGCTCCGAGCAGCTGTGCAGCCGGGCCCCGACGAGGGCGGGCAGGAAGGGCGGTACGAGGTAGTCGTGGCCGAGCCGAACGTGCTCCTCCAGGGCGGCGAACTCCGTCACCGTCCAGACGACCACGATGGGAGCCCCCGCCCAGCGGCGCAGCCGCCGCACCGCGAGCCGCACCGACTCGCCGTCGGCCTCGGCCGGGGCGAGCAGGACGTCGGCGACGGGCAGCTCCTCGAGAGGGCCCCCGCGCAGCTCCGCCAGTGTGCGGGCGACGAGTTCCGCGTCCATCGAGCGGAGCGCGTCGAGCAGTTCGGGCGGAGGCGGCGGGTACTCGTCGAGGATGATCACGGTCGTGGAGGGCATGGGTCCGTCCCCTCAGCGTTCACAGTCAGCGTGCTGATGTTGCGGCCGTCCCTGCGTACGTAGCTGAATTCGTCCACGCTGGTCAGCGCCAGGTGGATGCCGAGTCCGCC
The DNA here is from genome assembly GCF_042890485.1 of Streptomyces sp. NPDC002181. Lineage (NCBI taxonomy): Bacteria > Bacillati > Actinomycetota > Actinomycetes > Kitasatosporales > Streptomycetaceae > Streptomyces > Streptomyces sp. NPDC002181. The sequence goes on from NZ_JBIASC010000016.1 coordinate 107,232, forward strand.
GATCCTTCGCCGCTCGGGGGGAGTCCCGGGGGCGGGGGGCAGGCGGCCCTCGACGGGGTCGAACGCAGGCGCGGAGTCCGCTATGGAGATCTGCACCCGGCCGGGACCGGAGCGGCCGCGGACGGTGATCCGCCCGTCGCCGCCCCGGTACCCGTGCATCACGATGTTCGTGGCCAGCTCGTCCACGGCCAGCCGGATCCGGTACGCGGGCCCCTTGCCCAGGCACGCCCGGCCGGCCAGCCGCAGGACGAACGCGGCGATGTCGCCCAGTGCCCCGAGCGTGGCGGGCACCTCCAGCTCCGCGGGCGTCCTCGCCAGTTCGACCATGTCACTCATGCGATTCACTCATCGGAGAGCACGATGCTGCGGTCCAGCCCGGCCGTCCGGATGGTCCGGGAGACGGGCTCGATCGCGCCGACCACCTTGATGGTCACGTGGTTCGCCACCTTCTGCTGGGCGAAGACCAGGGACCGCAGCCCGGCGCTGGCCATGTAGCCGACACCGGCCATCCTGATCTCGACCGTGCCGGTGCCGTGCCCGGCGGCCTTCTCGATGGTCTGGTGGAAGTCCGGCGCGGTCTTGGCGTCCAGCTCGCCCGCCAGCTCGATCACGGTGGTGTCGCCCTCGATGCTCAGGGACACGGAAAGCGGCATGTCAGGTCTCCTTCGGCGCTGCGGTTGGAGCGTTCGGTCAGATCGGTTGGCGGCGGCTAGAGCTCGGGATCGGGCGTCCGGCCCACCAGGATCACGACCGAGCGCGGACCGATCAGGTACTTCCCGGCGTTCTCCAGCTCGGGCTCCCCGCCGGGGGTGCGGATGTCGTGCGGGGCCTCGGCCCCGGTGTCCGCGAACAGGTGCCAGCTGCGCCCGTGCGGCAGCGCGGGCAGCTCCAGGTCGTGCGCCTCCCAGTGCGAGTTCATGGCCACGTACACCACGTCGTCGTCCCCGGTGCCGCAGCGGGCCACGGCCAGCAGCCGGCTGTCCGCCGACCAGTCGGGCTGCCAGGCCCGCTCGCCGTGCCAGCTGATGTCCGGCAGTCCGAGGCTCTCGCGGACCTGGCCGGTGGGGTGGGAGGTGGAGCGCAGTTCGCGGTGGCGCCCGCGGAAGGCGATCATCTCCCGGGTGAACCGGAGCAGTTCGGCGTTCTCGTCGACCTGGTCCCAGTCGAACCAGGACAGCTCGTTGTCCTGGCAGTACGTGTTGTTGTTGCCCTGCTGGGTGCGGGCCACCTCGTCACCCGACAGGAGCATCGGGATGCCCTGGCTGGTCATGAGGATGGCGATCGCGTTCTTCATCTGGCGCGTGCGCAGCCGGTTGATCTCGGGGTCGTCGGTCGGCCCCTCGGCGCCGCAGTTCCAGCTGGCGTTGTCGTTGCCGCCGTCGTTGTTGCCCTCGCCGTTCGCCTCGTTGTGCTTGTCGTTGTACGAGACGAGGTCGGCCAGGGTGAAGCCGTCGTGGGCGGTGAGGAAGTTGACGGAGGCGGAGGTGCCGCGGGTGGAGTACAGGTCGGGCGAGCCGGCGATGCGGGTGGCCAGCTCCCCGGTCACCCCGGGGTCGCCCTTGAGGAAGCTGCGCACGGTGTCGCGGTACTTCCCGTTCCACTCGGCCCAGCGGCCGTACGCCGGGAAGTTGCCGACCTCGTAGAGGCCGCCCGCGTCCCAGGCCTCGGCGATGAGCTTGGTGTGCCGCAGGACGGGGTCGAAGGCGAGCAGCTCCAGCAGCGGCGGGTTGGGCAGCGGCGTGCCGTCCAGGGCCCGGCCGAGGATGGCCGCGAGGTCGAAGCGGAAGCCGTCGATGTGGTAGTCGGCGACCCAGTGGCGCAGGCAGTCGAGCACGAAGTTGCGCACGACGGGGTGGTTGCAGTTGACCGTGTTGCCCGTGCCGCTGAAGTTGAAGTAGTACCCCTCCGGCGTGAGCATGTAGTACGTGGCGTTGTCGAGCCCCTTGAAGGAGATCGTCGGGCCCTGCTCGTTGCCCTCGGCGGTGTGGTTGAAGACGACGTCGAGGATGACCTCGATGCCGGCCGCGTGCAGGTCCTTGATCAGGGTGCGGAACTCGTCGCCCTGCATCCCGTAGCGTCCGGTGGCCGCGTAGCCGGCCTTGGGCGCGAAGAACGAGACGGTGTTGTAGCCCCAGTAGTCGAAGAGGTGCTCGCCCGTCTCCGGGTTGGAGCGCATGTTGTCGCTCTCGTCGAACTCGAACACCGGGAGCAGTTCGATGCAGTTGACCCCGAGCTCCTTCAGGTACGGGATCTTCTCCCGCAGCCCCGCGAAGGTGCCCGGGGCGGTGACCCCCGAGGAGGGGTGCCGGGTGAAGCCGCGCACATGGGTCTCGTACACGACGAGGTCCTCCGCGGGCAGCCCCAGCGGGGTGTCGTCGCCCCAGTCGAAGTCCTGGAGGCAGACCCGCGAGCGGTACTGGTAGCCGCGGCTGCGGTCCGGCTCCACGCCCCACACGTCGCGGCCGGAGATCAGCCGGGCGTAGGGGTCGGAGAGGACCTGGCGGGCGTCGAAGCGGTGCCCGGAGACCGGGTCGTAGGGGCCGTCGGCCCGGTAGCCGTACTCGATGTTCTCGTGGTCGAGGCCGAAGACCGTCATGGCGAAGACGCTGCCGGTGCGGAACTCCTGGGGGAATTCCAGCTCGGCCATCGGCTCGGGCTCTCCGCGCTTGTAGATGACCAGGGTCATGGAGGTCGCCTGGTCGGAGTAGACGGAGAAACTGACCCCGCCGGGGACCACGTTGGCCCCGAAGGGGAACGGTTTGCCGGCGCGGACGCGGTACCCGCCCACTTCGTGGGTCGGGTACGCGTCGACGCGCAGCACCTGCTCGGACTGGGTCTCGGTCATCGCGCGGCCGCGGTCTTGAGGGCCGGGTCGGCCTTGGACTGCGCTGCCGCCGCTTCGCCGGTCTCGAAGAAGTCGAGGAAGCCGGTGGCCGACATGACGAACCGGACTTCCTCGCTCACCCCGTACAGGGTGACCGCGACCCCGGCGTGCTGGGCCTCGCGGTAGACGACGAGCAGGGTGCGCAGGCCCGCGCTGGACACGTACGTGACGGCCGTGAGGTCGATCCGCAGCGGCCGGCCCTCGCGGACCAGCGGCAGCAGGGACTGCAGCAGTTGTCCGGAGGTCTCACTGTTGATCTCGCCGGTGGCGACGAGGACCGTACCGCCCTTGTTGCGGCGTTCCTTGACGTTCAGAGACATTGCTTTCCCCTCTAGTCGGGGCGCCCCCCGTTGAGCGCTATGAAGTCACCGGGCGCAGCCGGACCTTGACCTTGATCCGTCCCTGGACGTCCGGCAGCCGGACGGTCAGACCGTCCGCGTCGAAGTCCCGGTACGGCTTCTCGTCGATCTCGACGGACGCGATCTGCACGGAGCCGGCGGGCAGCAGGTCGGGAGAGACCCGCAGCACGCGGTCGGGCAGGTTGGTCGGGTCGGGCTTGAAGTGGAAGTCCATTTCCCGCTTGTTGATCAGCAGGTTGTTGTAGACGGCGGACAGGTAGCAGAGCTCCGCCGAGTGGTACATGGACATCGAGTGGCTGCCCTTGAGCCGCTCCGTGCCGAGCAGGTACGGCGTACCGCTGGCGAGCACGTTGAAGTAGACGGCTCCCTCGTCGTGGTCGAGGAAGAACGTGTTGTAGAAGGCCTCCGCCTGCCGGGCCTCGCGCAGGAAGGCGTCGCCGCCGACCGTGCCGTTCAGGATGAGGTAGGCGAGGATCGCCTGCTCCTGCTGCCACCAGGCCTTGCGGTCGTGCCAGGCGAAACGATACGTCTCCTGCCCGTCCTTGCTGACGGACTTGACGCGCTCCACGACGTCGTACCAGCCGCCGCGCTGCACGTCGCTGCCGACCGCCGGCATGATCTCGCCGATCTTCTTGGCGAGGTCCTCGTACGCCGGCTTGGCCTTCAGCGAGTTCATCCGCATCAGGTTCCAGGCGATCTTGAGGTTGTGCCCGACGACCGCGCGGTTCTGCTGCCAGCTGTGCGCGGTGTCGTGCGACCAGTCGCGGAAGAAGCGCTCCTGGACGAACGGGCTGTTCTTGTAGTCCGGGAACTTGTCCGCGATGGTGTCGAAGGTGTACTCCAGGAAGTCGGCGTACCTCTGGTCGCCGGTCGCCAGGTACAGGTTGATCAGGTAGGCGGGCGCGTGGTCGCCGACCGAGTTCCAGTTCTTGCGCTCGGCGTTCTCGCCGAGGGACTCGTGGTCCGCGCTGAACAGGATCGGGTCGATGTGCGAGTAGTAGCCGCCCTGCTCCTCGTCCTTGAAGAACTTGTCGAACAGCCGGATGGTGGCGTCCGCGTCGTTCTTGATCCGGATGTCACCGGTGACCCGGTACGTCTGGATCGGGCCGGCCAGCGCGTAGATCTGCTCGTACATCGGGATCGCGTCGTAGTCGTCGGAGAACTCCGAGGTGAACAGCTTGCGCTCGCTGTCCCCGTCGACGCTGATGCCGTGGTACCAGAAGACCACGTCCTCCTCGCTGTCCACGACCCGCATGTGCTTGCGCAGGTACTCGGTGCCGCGCTCGGCGACCTCCAGGTACTCGTCCTTGCCGGTCAGCAGGTAGGCCGAGGCCATGCCGTAGACCAGGCGGGAGATCGTGTCGGTCTCCTGGACGTGGCTGGCGGTCTTGTCGCCGCCGAGCCGGATCTCGGTGCGGTACTCGGTGAAGTCCACCGGGCCCTCGCCGAACTGCGCCCGGATGTAGAAGTCGGCCAGCGACTCGATCTGCTTGACCCACCAGCTGGGCTCCTCGAACCGGTAGTCCTCGGCGCCGCGGCCCAGGAAGACCAGGCGCTTGGCGTCGAAACGCCCGCCGGCCTCCGGGTAGTGGACGCCGTAGACGAAGAGGAACCGTCCGGGCGAGAGCATCTCGTCGATGTGCCCGGAGGCGTCGATGTACGGCTCGTCCAGGTTGCGGACCAGCTCGGCGCTCGGGTCACCCGCCAGGGAGACGTCGAACTCGCGCCCGTCCGAGGTCTTCAGCCGCAGCAGGCGGGACTCGGAGTCGAAGCGGCCGACGTAGCCCGCGATGGTGTCGGAGAAGGAGAAGCTCACGGCGTCCGCCATGTCATGCACCGTCCTTGTCGTGTGAGCGGTCGTCCTCGAATCCCTGACTGACCTCGACGATCACCCCGTCGGGATCGCGGACCCACACGGTCCGCCAGCCGCAGATGAAGTCGTCGAAGTCCAGCGGGCCCAGGGTCACTTCGGCCGCGTCCCCCAGCTCGGCCAGGAACGCGTCCACGCTGTCGGTCTGAAAGGCCAGGTGGCGCATCCGGCCGGGGGCCTGCGGCCCGTCTCCCCCGGCTGCCGCCGGGGGGACCCCCGGAGCCGTACGAGCCGGTTCGGTGGCCGCCGCGAAGAGCTCCAGGTACGCGTCCCCCTTGCGCAGGAACACGATCTGCGACTCCCCGAGGTCGACGACCCGGGCCCGGGCGAAGCCGAAGTACCGGGTGTAGAAGTCCTCTGTCGTCTTCTGGTCCGCGCAGTTCAGTCCCACGTGCGACCAGACCATCGCGCGTTCCCCGGCGCCGGGCATCAGGCGCTCCCCCGGCCCCGCCCCGCCGCGATCAGCTCGATGATCCGGCGGGCGAAGAGGTGGTGGTGGGCTCCGGTGCGGCCGGTGACCAGGTCACCGTCGACCACCACGTCCTCGTTGACGTACTCGGCGCCCATGTTGCGGACGTCGCCGATGAGGTTGTTGTGGCAGACCACCTTGCGGCCCCGGATCTTGTCCGGGATCGAGGCGGCCAGCCACATGCCGTGGCAGATGATCCCCTTGAGGACCGTCGGCTCCTCGAAGGCCCGGCGCAGCAGCTCCGTCGCCGGCGCGAGGACGTCCACGTCCTCGGTGTAGCGCAGCCGGTCGGCCACCATGCCCGAGGGCACGATGATCGCCGCGTACCGGCGCAGCTCCTCGTCGCTCAGCCCCTCCAGGGACTTGTCGGCGGTGAACGGCGCCCGGTACTCGTGCCCGGAGAAGGTGATGGAGCCGTTGCCCCACAGCCGGGTCAGGAAGTCGACCTCGGCGCCCTCCTCGGCGAACCGGTGCTGGTAGTAGAAGATCTCCGGCTCGTAGAAGTCGCTCTCGACCAGGACCGCGATCCGGGTCCCGCTCAGCGCGCCCTCGCGCAGTACGGCGTCAGGCACGGGAGGTCCCCCTCAGGAAGTCCGCCGCGCGCTCGGCGATCATCGCGATGGCGGTGTGGCAGTTGCCCGACGGGACGGCGGGCATCACGCTGGCGTCGACGACGCGCAGGTTGCGTACGCCGTGCACCCGCAGCTCGGGGTCGACGACGGAGAGGTCGTCGATGCCCATGCGGCAGGAGCCGGCCTGGTGGTGGTAGCTCTCCGACTTCTGCTTCGCGAAGGTCCGCAGGTCCTCGTCGGAGACGAAGCCGGGACCGGGCTGGAGCTCCTGCTTGTACCAGGGCGAGAAGGCCGAGGTCGCGAAGATCTCCCGGGCCAGCTTGATCCCCTGCACCATCCGCTCCAGGTCCCACCGGTCGCCCAGGTAGTTCGGGTTGATCAGCGGGTGGGCCAGCGGATCGGCGCTCGCGAGCCGGATCCAGCCGCGCGAGACGGGGCGTACGACGCCGGGGAGGATGCTCACCGTGTTCGGGTGGTCCTTGCCGACGATCACGTCGAACGGCACGTGGACGAAGGCGATCTGGAGGTCGGGAGCGGGAAGACCGGGCCGGGACGAGAGGAACAGAGCGCTCTCCGACAGGTTCTGTGCCGGGGGCGGGAGCTCCTGGGTGACCTCGGCCATCAGCCCGGTCAGTACGTGGTTGTGGAAGTTCTCGCCGACCCCGGGCAGCGCCGCGACCGTCTCGATGCCGTGCTCGCGCAGCTGCCCGGGGTCGCCGATGCCGGAGAGCAGCAGCAGCTTCGGCGACTCGATCGCCCCCGCGGCCACGATCACCTCGCGGCGGGCCCGTACGGAGTGGGCTCCCGGCTCGGTGGCCGTACCGTGCGCGTCGCGCACGGTACGGCCCGGGAACCCGGCCGGCGGCGCGAGCTGCGTGTACTCGACGCCCGTGCAGGTGTCGCCGTCGAAGAGCAGGCGGGTGGTCTGGGCGCTGGTGCGCAGCGTCAGATTGGACCGCTCCAGCGCCGGCTCCAGGTAGGCGGCGAGGGTGCCCTGGCGGCGCCCGTCGGCCACGTCGATGTGGTGCCAGCCGGTGCCGAAGAGGCCGCGCCGGGGCCCGTCGGTGTTGAAGTCGGTGATCTCCTGGTGGCCGAGTTCCACGGCCGCGTCGATGAACGCGCGGGAGACCGGGTTGGGGCCGTGCTGCCCGGCGTTGGTGATGCGCTGCGGGCCGCGGGTGCCGGTGGTGGGCGCGGTGGCGTCCTCCTGGCCCTCCAGGAGGGCGAAGTAGGGCAGGACGTCCTCGTGGCCCCAGCCGGCGGCGCCCTGGTAGGCCCAGTTGTCGAAGTCCGAGGCGTGGCCCCGGATGTGCATCATGATGTACAGGTTGCTGCTGCCGCCGGGGGCCTTGCCGCGCGGTTCGTACGTACGGCGGCCGTCGAGCCCGGGCTGCGGGACGCTGGTGTAGCCCCAGTCGACGGGCCCGCCGAGCAGCTTGTACCAGGAGGACGGATCGTCCACCTCGGGCGGGATGCGGTTGCCGCCCGCCTCCAGGACCAGGACGGAGACGTCCGGGTCCTGCGAGAGCCGGTTCGCGAGGACGCTGCCCGCGGTGCCGGATCCCACGATGACGTAGTCGTACTCTTCTCTCTCGGCGTTTCCCACGAGTCGGCCCCCTCAGCCCTGGCTCAGCACCTGGAAGGGGACGGTGTCGTGGTAGTTCGCCATGTACGCGATCTTTCCGTCCACGATCCGGAAGAAGTTCATGACCTCGGCCTCGATCGCCTCGCCCGCGGGGCTGACGGCGCTGAGGTGGGAGACGGCGGCGGCCTTCTCCCCGTCGACGAGGAAGTGCACCGGCTCGTTCCGGAAGACCCGGTACATGGTCCCCATGCCCTTCATCATCGAGCGCAGGACCTCCAGGCCCTCGATGTGTCCGGCGAGCTGCTCGTCCATGACCTGGTCCTCGGCGAACAGGTCGCACCAGCGGTCCCAGTCCCCGGCGTTGGCGTACTCGTAGTACTTCTCAAGGATCTGTCGTGCGTCCACAGCGCTCCTCCCCCTATCGGTCGCGGCGGGTTCCGTCGGGCGCGAACGGCGCCCAGAACTGGCTGAAGGCGGTCGCCGAGTCCCCGAAGAGCCCGTCGCGGCCCTCGATGATCCGGCCGTCCCGCCACCGCATGAAGTGGAAGACGGGGTAGTCCATCCGCTCGTACGGGGACCGGCTCGCCTGGTCGGCGCCGTCGCGCAGGGCGACGTTGCGGCAGACGTCGGCGCTGCAGTCCTCGCCGACGAGGACCGCCTGGATGTCCATCCGGAAGGTGCCGCCCGTGAGCTTGTGGGTCTGCCCCATCAGCTCCAGGAAGGCGTCCAGGCTCTCGTACCAGCCGGCCAGCGGGTGGCTCCCCGGCACCAGCCAGCGCAGGTCCTCGGAGTAGTACTCCAGGATGCGGGCCCGGTCGCCGGAGCCGAGGGCGGCGTACGCCGCCTCGACCCGCTCCCGTGTCACTTCGGTCATCGTCGCTTCTCCTTCGCCTGCCCCGCTCCCGCGCTCAGAGCGAGCCGGAACCGGGCATGGGGGCCAGGTCGTTGACGGTGTACTGCTTGATCAGCGGTCCGTCGGGACCGGCCACGACCGTCCAGGTCTGGTCGGCGTCGAAGCCGAGCCACTCGCTGCGGGCGGCCGGCGGGTCCCAGATCTTGGCCTGCCAGTTGACCAGGACCCGGACGACGGCGCGGTCGCCCTCGATGACGGGCTCCACCTTCGTGACGGTGTGGACCTCGTCGAAGAAGCGGTGGGTGACGGCCTCGTACCAGCGGCCGAAGCCCTCGTGGCCGATGAAGGTGTCCTCGGGGACCTTGAACTCCAGGTCCTCGGTGATCATGGCCAGCACCTGGTCGGGCGGCAGGTGCTGGTCCAGGGCCACGTACCAGTTCTCCGCGAAGGTGCGGATCGCGTCCTCGGTCAGCCGCTCGGCGGGCATGCGTCTCCTCCTGTCCGTGGTGGTGTGCGGTGCGTCAGATCTGTACGTCGACCAGGAACGGTCCGGGGTGCTCCAGCATCCGGCCCACGGCGGCGACCGCCTCGTCCGGCTTCTCCACCCTCGTCCCCCCGGCGCCGAGCGCCCGCGCCAGGCCGGCGAAGTCGATCTCCGGGTGGGAGAGGTCGAAGGAGCCCGGGAAGCCGTGCTCCGGGATGTCCCGCTCCCGCCAGTACTGGGCGATGTTGTCGTCCAGCAGCCGGTACTTGCGGTTGTTGCAGACCACGAACTTGGCGTCGATGCCGTGCCGGACCGCGGTCCACAGCGCCTGGTACGTGTACATCGACCCGCCGTCGCCCGCGAAGCCGACGACGAGGCGGTCCGGGCGGGCCAGCTTGGCGCCGACCGCCCCCGGGAAGCCCACGCCGAGGGAGCCGCCCCGGGTGAGGTGGTAGTCGCCCGGGCGCTCCGGCGGCAGGTACCGGGTCACCAGCGGCGAGGTGGTCAGCGCCTCGTCGAAGACGATCAGGTCCCCGCCGGTGCGCTCGGCCAGGGTCCGCAGGAAGACGGCCATCGGCGTGGCGTCCTCCCCGGTGTCCGTGCCCCGGGCGGCCAGGGCCCGCTCCCGGGTGCGGGCGTCGAGCCGGGAGGCCGCGGCCGCCCGCCGCTGCGGGCTCAGCCGGCGTTCGAGTACGCCGGCCAACGCGTGCAGCGCCTGCTTCGGGTCGGCGGCCAGGCCCAGGTCCACCGGATGGTTCTTGGCGATCTCGTAGGCGTTCAGGTCGATGTGGACGACCTTGGCGCCGGGCCTGAAGGGGTTCTCCAGCTCGGGGAACACCTCCGGGAAGACGTAGGTGCCGACGATCAGCACCCCGTCGGCGCCGGCGACGAGCTCCTTGCTGTGCGGGCCGAACATGTGGCCGGTCTGGCCGCGCCGCAGCGGGTGCGAGGCCGCGATGTTCACCTCGGAGGAGTCCACCTCGTACACGTCCGCGCCCAACAGCTCGGCGACGGCCACGAGTTCGCGCTGGGCCCCGGAGAGCGAGACCCCGTCCCCGACGAGGATCACGGGCCGCTCCGCGGAGGCGAGCAGCTCGGCCGCCCGCCCCACCGAGGCCGGCGAGGGCGCGACGTCGGTGAGCGGTACCGCGGCGGGCAGGACGGGCTCGGAGTTCAGCTCGTCCAGTACGTCCATCGGCAGCGCCACGAACACCGGACCGCGCGGCGGGGTCAGGGCGATCTTGACCGCCCGCCGGATGGTGCGCAGTACGGAGTCCCGGTCGGTGACCCGGGTCGCGTACTTCGTCACCGGCTTCGCCATCGCCACCAGGTCGGAGGCCATCTGCGCGTCCATGGCGTCGTAGCGGACCCCGGCGTCGCCGGCGACCACGACGAGCGGGGTGTGGCCGCGCAGCGACTGGTACAGCATCCCGATGCCGTTGCCCAGCCCCACCCCGGAGTGCAGCTGGAGCAGTGCCGCGCCGCCGGTGGCCCGGGCGTAGCCGTCGGCGATGCCGGCGGCCACGGTCTCCTGGAGGGCGAGGACGTAATGGAAGTCCTCCGCCGCGTCCACCGCGTCGAGGAATCCCTGTTCCACCGTCCCCGGATTTCCGAACATCACATTCAGGCCGTCGGCCTTGAACTGCTCGATCAGCCTTTCCCGTCCGGGAGTGGCTTCCATGATTCCCCCTACCACCCGTAACGGGTGAGACCGTCCTCCAGGACTTCCACGATCTTCTGCCCCGTCAGATATGAATCAGGGGTGGAACGGCCGGTCACGAACGGGTAGTCGACGATCACCGAAAGCGGGTGGCCGAAATTCCCGTGATACGCGCCGCGCGGCCCGGTGGCATCGCGCAGGATGTACTCCAGCGGGTACGGCGGCGGACCCATGTTGAAGTCGGTGCCGAGGAATCCGGTCCCGTCCTTGTAGTCGTATTCCTTGCAGTGGCCGGTGACGTGCTTGCCCCAGATGATGCTCTTGCGGTCGCCCCAGTCGCGGGCGAAGGCCAGGCAGGCCACGCCGTAGCACTCGGCGGCCACGACCTTGCCGGCGTCCTTGAAGGCCAGGATCAGCGCGTGGACGCGCTCGTTGTTGGCGAGGTCGACGATGGGGCCGCTGCCGCCGACGATCAGGAGCGCGTCGTAGCCGGCGATGTCGGCTTCCAGCTTCTCCAGATCGCGGTGGTACTGCTCCAGCTTGCGCAGGTAGCCCTCGTCGCTCGTGTACGGGCGTTCGGGTGCCCACGCCTCGATGTCGAGCGGCGTGTCCAGCCGGCTCGACTGCTCGAACTCCCTCCCCAGCCGGGCGTTCTCCTCGGTGGTGACCGAGCGTCCCAGCGGAGGGTCGATGAAGTTCGCGTCGAGGCTCGGCGGAAGAGCGTGCGGACGCTTTCCGGTCGGCGTGGCGAATACGACTTCGTAGCCCCGCTCGTCGAACTTCGAAACCGGGCCTATCAGTTCTTCGGCCCAGTAACCGTGTTCGGAGACAATGACCAGAATCTTTCTGCTCACGGATTCCTCCAGGCGCCGCCTGTTGTCGTTGGCCTGACCCACACTGCTTGTGTCCGAGGGCTGCGTCAAAGCGCCCGTATGCGACTTGGTGAGGTAGGAGGGCAGGTCACGGGGGCACCTCAGGTAGTCACTCCGGGAGGTCATGAAGTAGCCGCGAGACTTCATGACCTCGGCCGAATCACTGAACCATTACGGGGGCACCGCCCTATGGTCTGGACGCGCCGTGAATCAGGGGTGCGCGAAGGATCGAGGAGAGGGACGGGGACGATGACGACGGACCTGTTGTGCACACACATCGATCAGATACGTCCGGTGAAACCAGGAACCGAGGGATGCGAGGAGTGCCTCGCCCTCGGCGACAGCTGGGTGCACCTGAGGATGTGCCTCAGCTGCGGGCACGTCGGATGCTGCGACTCCTCCAAGAACCGGCACGCCACCAAGCACTACCGCTCCACGGAGCACCCCATCGCGGCCTCGCACGAGCCCGGCGAGGCGTGGGCCTGGTGCTACGCCGACAAGCTGATGCTGGACGCGGCATGAGCGCGGCCCCGGAGAGCGCCACCGCCCCCGCGACCACCCCCGCCAACGGGGCCGCGGCAGAGCGGGCCGAGAGCAGGAAGCCCGTCATCCTGGCCGTGGACGACGATCCGCAGGTGCTGCGGGCCGTCCGCCGCGACCTGCGCAGCGCGTACGGCGACCGCTACCGGGTGCTCGGCGCCTCCTCCGCCGCCGACGCCCTCAAGATCCTGGACTCCCTCGACGAGCGCGGCCACGATCCGGCGCTGTTCCTCGTGGACCAGCGGATGCCCGACGTGACCGGCGTGGAGTTCCTGCTGGAGGCGGTCAGCCGCTTCCCGGACGCCCGCCGCGTGCTGCTCACGGCGTACGCGGAGACCGACGCGGCGATCACCGCCATCAACCGGGTCCGGCTGGACTACTACCTGCTCAAGCCGTGGGACCCGCCGCACGAGCGGCTCTTCCCGGTGCTGGACGACCTGCTCTCCGACTGGCTGGCCACCTACCGCCCCGCGTACGACGGCATCATCGTCGCCGGGCACCTCGTCTCCCCCGGCACGCACGCCGTACGGGACTTCTTCACCCGCAACGGCCAGCCGTTCCGCTTCCTGAACGTGGAACGGGACCCCGAGGCGCTGACCCTGATCGCCGCCCAGCCCGACGCGGTGCTGCCCCTCGTCCGCTTCCCGGACGGGTCGGTGCTCTCCGCACCGTCCGACACCCTGCTGGCCCAGCGCCTCGGGCTCGCCACCACCGCCTCGCGCCCGCACTACGAGTGCGTCATCGTCGGCGCGGGCCCGGCGGGCCTGGCGGCCGGCGTCTACTCCGCCTCGGAGGGCCTGTCCACCCTGATGCTGGACTCCCGCGCCCCGGGCGGCCAGGCGGGCACCTCCAGCCTGATCGAGAACTACCTGGGCTTCCCCTCCGGCCTCTCCGGCGGCGACCTGACCCGCCGCGCCACCATCCAGGCCTCCCGCTTCGGCGCCGAGATCCTGCACCCGGTGGAGGTGGTCTCCCTGACCCGGGACGACCCGGCGAAGATCCTGACCCTGGCCGACGGCACGGAGATCAGCGCCGAGACGGTCCTGCTGGCCACCGGGGTCTCGTACAACCGCCTGGAGGCCCCCGGCGCCGACCGTTTCGAGGGCGCGGGGCTCTACTACGGCGCGGCGACGACGGAGAGCTCGGCGTGCATCTCGCAGCACGTGTTCATCGTGGGCGGCGCCAACTCGGCCGGCCAGGCGGCGGTGCACTTCGCCAAGTACGCCGCCAAGGTGACCATCCTGGTGCGCGCCGAATCGCTGGACGCGAGCATGTCCCGCTACCTGATCGACGAGATCGACCGCACCCCGAACATCGAGGTCAAGGTCCGCACGACGGTGGTCCGGCTGGACGGCGAGGAGCACCTGGAGCAGCTGACCCTGCACGACGCGACGACGGGCGGGGACACCCGGGTACCGGCCCGGTTCATGTTCACGTTCATCGGCGCCCGCCCGCACACCGACTGGCTCTCGGGCGTGGTCGAGCGCGATGAGTACGGCTTCGTGCTCACCGGGTCCGACCTGATCGCGAACGGCGGGGAGCTCCCGGCGGAGTGGAGCCTGGAGCGCGCCCCCTACCCGCTGGAGACGAGCGTTCCGGGCGTGTTCGCTGCCGGCGACGTACGGGCCCACTCGGTCAAGCGCGTGGCCTCGGGCGTGGGCGAGGGGGCGATGGCGGTCTCGCTGATCCACCGGTACCGCTCGATGGGCTGAGAGCGAACACGAATCCGCTTGCGATCAAGCCGGCACCGGATGCAACGTTGATTACATGATTACATCCGAGCAGAGCGAGCAGCTTCGCACGTGGTTCGCGGACCGCCTTCCGGTGGACGTGTACGAGTCCCTGGTCGAGGTCTCGGTCGACCGCGAGGAGATCACGGTCGTCGGCACCATCCCGGCGACCGAGTCCGTCAAGGAGTTCCGCGAGCGCACCCGCGAGCAGCGCGTCGAGGTCGCGCGGGAGGCGGAGGAGCTCTACCGCCGCAAGGTCGCCTGGGCCGTCCAGTCCGGCGACGACCGCGTCCTGTTCACGCACCTGGCGGTCCCGGTGATGACGCGCCTGCGCCAGCCGGAGCGGGGGGTCCTCGACACCCTGGTGGCGGGCGGCGTCGCCCGCAGCCGGGCCGACGCCCTCGCCTGGTGCGTCCGTCTCGTCGGACGCAACACGGACGAGTGGCTGACCGAGCTCCGCGACTCGCTGGCCAAGGTCCAGCAGGTCCGCGCGGCCGGCCCCGACGTCTCGGACGCCGCCGAGACCTCCGAGACCTCCGAGACCTCCGAGACCTCCGACTCCAAGAAGTCTGAGTCGGAATGACGAAAGTCCTCCCCACCCGGGCATGATCACGCAAGTCTGACAGCGAGCCGACCGGCACCCGATCACAGGGAGAGGCACGCCCCATGACCACCACCGTCGAATACATCCGCTACCGGATCGCATTGGACGACCAGCAGGCCTTCGAGGACTCGTACCGGCAGGCCGCGGAGGCCCTGGCCGCGTCACCCGAGTGCATCGACTACGAGCTGGCCCGCTGCGAGGAGGAGAACGACCGGGAGCGCTACATCCTCCGCATCCGCTGGACGTCGGTCGACGCCCACCTCAACGGATTCCGCAAGGGCGAGCACTTCCCGGCGTTCTTCAGCGCGATCCGCCCGTACGTGAAGGCCATCGAGGAGATGCAGCACTACCGCGTCACCGACGTGGCCGGCCCCGGAAAGGCCGCACCCCAGTCATGAGCACCACACCCGGCACCACTCCCACCATCTACGAGTGGATGGGCGGAGCGGAGGCGATGAACCGCCTCACGGACGCCTTCTACGCGCACGCCCTGCAGGACGAGATCCTGGCCCCGGTCTTCGCGGGCATGGACTCGGAGCACCCCCAGCACGTCGCCGTCTGGCTGTCGGAGGTCTTCGGCGGCCCTGCGGAGTACTCGGCCCACCACGGCGGCCACCAGCACATGGCCACCAAGCACCTGGGCCGGGGCATCACCGAGCAGCAGCGCCGCCGCTGGGTGGACCTGCTGATGGACACGGCGGACGAGGTCGGCCTCCCGACGGACCCCGAATTCCGCGCGGTGTTCGCGTACTACATCGAGTGGGGCACCCGGATGGCCCTGATCTACTCGGGCCCCAACCCCCCACCGGTGGACGCGGCCGAGATCCCGGTCTGGTCCTGGGGCCAAACGCCCCCGTGGATCCCGAAGGGCTAGGGGGCCGGACCCTGTGGGGCAGAGGCGAGGCCTCTGCCCCACACCCACGTCCGGACCGCCCCGCAACCCCGTCCGGACCGCCCCGCACCTACTGCGCCAGAAGGACGTCCAACGCTCCGCTCTCGGCGTCGCCCCACCACTGGACGGCCCCCTCCACGACCTCCTGAAGGGTCTCCCACTCCCCCGGCCGGGCTCCGGCGTACGGCCGCCAGGAGGTCACCACCACCAACCGCCCCGGCGCCTGCGGCAGCCAGGACAGGTCGATCAGCGCGTCCCCCAGCGCGTCCCAGTTCCCCCCGAACCACTCCGGCACGGTCAGCGCCGCCCCCCACCGCCGCAAGAGCTCCGCCTTGCCGCGCACACCGGCCAGGTCCACCCGGAGCGTCGTCCAGCCCGCCTCCTCGGCGGCGGCCAGCGCCGGCCCGGGCGGCCGCGGATCCAGGGTCATCGCAGGACCGCCTTGAAGGTGTCGTAGTGGTCGTCCGTGTAGTAGAACTCCCCACCCTCACCGGTCACGATCCGCCGCGCCCCGCGGTCGCGCTCCCCCGGCGTCTTCACCGTGAACTCGTGGTAGTAGCCGCGCTTCTGCTTCGGCAGGACCTTCTCGAAGTTCCCGAACACGGTGCCGTCCTGCCGGTACGCGTACGGCCCGCCCTTGTCGATGAGCGAGAGCACTTCACGCGCCTGCGCCGGCAGCGCGTCCGCCCGTACGGTCGCCATTCCCTTGGCCCAGACGGGCGGCGCCGCGGAAGATCCCGGCGCCGAAGTGCCCGGCGCCGCCGAACCCCGCACGGAAGCCGATGCGGCAGCGGACGGCGCAGCCTTCTGCCCACCGCACCCCGCCGCGCCGGCCAGCGCGACGCAAAGGAGCAACGCTCCCACGACGCAACGCAGCAACGACCGGGGCACGTCCCTGAAGATCATGCACCGATCGTGCCAAATATCCGATTCGCTCGCGAATCGCCCGCCCGCCCGACCACCTGGTGACGGCGACCGGACGGCAACGGCCTCAGAGCGCGGACATCTTGGTGTAAGGGCTCAGAATTCTCTTCTGGACCGACCCGAAGTCGACCAGGACAGCGATCCCCTCCTCGATACCGACGACACGGCCGAGGCCGTGCTCATCGTGAGAGACCCGGTCGCCGACGCTGAACTGCCGGAGCGGCGGTTCCACGGGGGCCTTGAACGGGCTGGACGGCAAATGGCGGCGAGGTACTGCTGACTTTGTCATTGAGACCAGTATGCGCCCCACAGCCCCCCGCACGGGCCGCCGTTCGGATCTCAATTACGGCACCATCCGCCCCAGGACCCGTCCCGGGCCCGGGCAGGAAGGGGCCCCGGGGGTGTCGCGAAGGGACCGCGATCGACCCGGGAGGACTCAGTCGTCCGGGTCGGCCCGGTCCAGCGCCGGCCGCAGCCCCGGCTCCGACTCGGTCAGCAGGTAGTCCGCGACCGCCGTGTCGGTGACCAGGCTGGTCACCAGCCCGGAGCGGAGCACCGCCCCGATCGCGGAGGCCTTGCGCAGCCCGCCCGCGATGGCCACGACCTCGGGAATCCGCCGCAGCCGGTCCGCCTCGACGGTGATGCAGCGCTCACCGAGGTCCCGGCCCACGCGCCGCCCCTCGGCGTCGAACAGATGGGCCGACATTTCGGCCGCGACGCCGAGCGAGGCGTAGTGCGCCCGCTCCTCGTCCGTGAGCATGTCGTGGACGGTCGAGATCCCCGGCTCCCACGAGCCGATCGAGACCGCGGCGACCGTCACCTTGTCGAAGTACTCGAAGGCCCGGGCGATCCCCGTCTGGTTCCGCAGCGCGGCCGCGGTCGCCGGATCGGGGAGCAGCATGGGCGCGTAGATGGGGTGGGCGTCGCCGCCCGAGACCTGTGCGGCGCGCCGTACGGCCTCCACGGACCCGCGCTCGGCCGTACCGGCGTCGTACACGCCCGTCAGCTGCACCACGGTGCACTGGGGCAGCCGGTGCAGGGAGGCGGCCATGTGGATGGTCGACCGCCCCCACGCGAGGCCCAGTACGTCGCCCTCGTTGACGAGCTCGCCGAGCAGGTCGGCGGCGACCGCGCCCAGGTTCTCCGGGTCCGGCGCGTCCTCGGTCGCGTCGGCCGGGGACTCGACGACGACCGCGTGCCGCAGCCCGTACCGGGCCCGCAGCGCGTCGGACCGCTCCGCGTCGAGCTCGGCCGGCACCCGGATCTCGATCCGTACGAGATCGCGCTCCAGGGCGGTCTCCAGGACCCGGGCCACCTTGAAGCGGCTCACGCCGAACTCCTCGGCGATCTGGATCTTGGACTTGCCCTCCAGGTAGAAGCGGCGCGCCATGGCCGCCGCCTGCACCAGCTCCGCGGGTCCCATCCGCAGGGCTGACCGTCCCGCCGACATTGCAGACACCGCGTTCTCCTCACTGCTGTTCACACTCTCGACTCGCCGTTCATCCTGTCAGATCCGGCGGCCGTTGATCAGCCTGGACAGCTCCCGTTCATCGAGCCGTCCACGAACTCTCGTTTCAGTGGTCGCACGCCCAGGGCGCCGCGGCGATCGCCACGTCCGCCTGCTCCCGCAGGGTCCGTACGGCAGCGGCCGGGTCGACGGCCCCGTAGACCGCGCTTCCGGCGACGAACACGTCCGCGCCGGCCTCGGCACACCGCTCGATCGTCATGGCCGAGACCCCGCCGTCGACCTGGAGCCACAGCTCCAGTCCGTGCTTGGCGATGAGCTCCCGGGTGCGGCGGATCTTGGGGAGCATGATGTCGAGGAAGGGCTGGCCGCCGAAGCCGGGCTCGACCGTCATGATCAGCAGCATGTCGAGCTCGGGGAGGATGTCCTCGTACTGCTCGATCGGCGTGGCGGGCTTGAGCGCCATGGACGCCCGGGCCCCCTTGGCCCGGATCTCCCGCGCGAGCCGCACGGGCGCGGCGGCGGCCTCCGCGTGGAAGGTGACCGAACCGGCCCCGGCCTCGACGTACTGCGGGGCCCAGCGGTCCGGGTTCTCGATCATCAGGTGCAGGTCCAGCGGGATGTCCGTGGCGCGGCTCAGGGACTCCACGACGGGGACACCGAGGGTGAGGTTCGGGACGAAATGGTTGTCCATTACATCGACGTGCAGCCAGTCGGCCCCCTCGACGGCCTTCGCCTCCTCGGCGAGTCGGGCGAAGTCGGCGGACAGGATGCTGGGATAAATCTGAGCGGCCATGCCCCAAGCCTGCCATGCCGTGACGCACTTCCGGCCACGACCCCGCAACTGGACCGCCGGCCCCGGCCCGGCCCGCACCGGTGGCCGAGACCGCGACCTGTGCGACCGTGCTGTCATCGGGACGGCCCGGCCGTCGTCGGGGGGGCTCGGCCCGAGACGAAACGTACGATCCGCGGGGGCACCGGACCCGCCCCGGGCCCGCTCCGCCCCCGGGTCCCGCCCCTCCCCCGGGTCTAGCCCGTGCGCCGGATCAGCGCCAGGTACATCGCGTCCGTCCCGTGCAGGTGCGGCCACAGCTGTACGTCCGGGCCGTCGCCCAGGGCCGGCACCCCCGACATGTACGGCCTGGCGTCGATCAGTTCGGCGTCCACCGGCGAGGCGCCCGCGCCCCTGCCGCGCAGGACGTCGTCCACGACGACCCGGGTCTCGGCCAGGTGCGGCGAGCACGTCGCGTAGCCCACGACCCCGCCCACCCGGACCGCCGACAGGGCCTCCCGCAGCAGCGCGCGCTGGAGCGGGGCGAAGCCCTCCAGGTCCTCGGGGCGCCGCCGCCACCTGGCCTCCGGGCGGCGGCGCAGCGCGCCCAGCCCGGAGCAGGGGACGTCCATCAGGACCCGGTCGAAGGAGCCCGGCCGCCACGGCGGCCGGGTGCCGTCCGCCGCGATGACCTGGTACGGGCCGGGGTTGCCGGCCAGGGCGCGCTCGACCAGCCGCGCCCGGTGCGGCTGCTTCTCGGAGGCCAGCAGGAACGCCCCGCGCTGCGCCGCCAGCGCGCCCAGCAGGGCCGCCTTGCCGCCGGGTCCCGCGCAGCCGTCCAGCCAGCGCTCGTCGCGGCCCTCGACCGGCGCGGCCGCGAGGGCCATCGCCACCAGCTGGCTGCCCTCGTCCTGGACGCCGGCACGCCCGTCGCGCACCGCCTCCAGCGCGCCGGGCTCGCCGCCCTCGGCCATCCGCACGGCGTACGGAGACCAGCGCCCCGGCAGCGCCGAGTCCTCGCCGACCGCCTCCACCAGCTCGTCCGTCGTGGACCGGCCCGGCCGCGCCACCAGCGTGACCTCGGGCCGCTCGTTGTCGGCTTCGAGCAGGTCCTCGATACCGGCCCGGCCGCCGCCGAGGGCGTCCCACAGGGCGCTGACCACCCACCTCGGGTGCGAGTGGTACACCGCGAGGTGCTCCTCGGCGTCCTCCTCGTACGGCGGGGCCACGCGCTCCAGCCAGCCGTCCAGGTCGTGCGCCGCGATCTTGCGCAGCACGGCGTTCACGAACTTGGCGCGCCCGTCCCCGAGCACCACCCGGGCCAGCTCCACACTGGCCGACACCGCCGCGTGCGTCGGGATCCGGGTTCCCAGCAGCTGGTGGGCGCCGAGCGAGAGCACGTCCAGCACCGGCGGGTCCACCTCGCGCAGCGGCCGGTCGATGCAGGCCTTGATGACCGCGTCGTACGTGCCCTGCCGGCGCAGCGTCCCGTAGACGAGCTCGGTGGCCAGCGCCGCGTCCCGCGCCTCGAAGCCCTCCGTCTGCCGGGCCTTGCGCAGCAGCGGGGGCAGGACGAGGTTCGCGTAGGCGTCGCGCTCGTCCACCGCCCGCAGCGCCTCGAAGGCCAGCATCCGGACGGGGTCCTTCTTGGGGCGGCGGTACGGCTTGGCCTGCCGCTGGCCTGCGGCGCTGCGCGGGGGACGGGACTGATCGCTCACGTGAAAGGTGCTCCGGGTTTACGGGTGTACGAAATACGGCCGGGGTGTGCCGGTACGGATCAGCCTACGTCGGCGCCGCCGACGCGCTCACCGGGAGCGATCCGCACCCCGCGCGCCCAGTCCGCACCGCGCATCGGCTTCTTGCCCTGGGGCTGCACCCAGAGCAGCTCCACGGCGTGCGAGCCGGTGCCGACGTACACGTTGTTCTTGGCCGGGGCGAGTTCGCCGGGCGCCAGGTCCGTGCGGTCGGCGACCAGGCCGACGGAGATGAGCTTGAGCCGCTCCCCGCGGAAGACGGTCCACGCGCCGGGGGCCGGAGTGCAGCCGCGCACCACGCGGTCGGCGCGCATCGCGGGGGCGTTCCAGTCGATCCGGGCGTCCTCGACGGTGATCTTGGGCGCGAGCGAGACTCCGTCGGCGGGCTGTCCGACGGCGCGCAGCGTGCCGTCCTCGATGCCGTCCATGGTGGCGGCCAGCAGGCCGGAGCCGGCGAAGGCGAGGCGGGTCAGCAGGTCGCCGCTGGTGTCGGTGGGGCGGATCTCCTCGGTCAGGTGCCCGTAGACGGGTCCGGTGTCCAGTCCCTCCTCGATGAGGAAGGTGGAGGCTCCGGTGACCTGGTCGCCCGCCATGATCGAGTGCTGGACGGGGGCGGCCCCGCGCCACGCGGGCAGCAGCGAGAAGTGCAGGTTGATCCAGCCGTGACGGGGGATCTCCAGGGCGCTCTTGGGGATCAGCGCGCCGTACGCGACGACCGGGCAGCAGTCCGGACCGATCTCGCGCAGCCGGGCCTGGAAGTCGGGGTCTCGGGGCCGGGCGGGCTTGAGGACCTCGATGCCGGCCTCTTCGGCGCGCTCGGCGACCGGGCTGGCGACGAGCCGCCGGCCGCGGCCGGCGGGGGCGTCGGGGCGGGTGATGACGGCCGCGACCTCGTGCCGCCCGGAGGCGATGAGGGCGTCCAGGGCGGGCACGGCGACCTCGGGGGTGCCTGCGAAGACGAGCTTCACTGGGGTCCTACCTCGCTATCTCGGCTGTCAGCAGCGCACCAGTCTATGTTCCCGGTCCCGCGCGGGCCGCCCGGGCGGGTGGACGGAACCCGGCGGGTGGCCGTCGGCCCCTCCAGGGGGCTGCCGTGGGGCTCCGTACGCCCCGTCAGGGGGCGTACGCACACACACGCGCCTCTCGCATATGCCGACACGCCCCCGGTGCGTGACTTCAATGCCGTTTGGCGCGTTGGTCAAGAGAGATTGACCGAAACCGGGCCGCGCGATGAGATCGGTGTCTGCGGCCCGATCCGCTCTTCAGCACCGGTTCGAGAGGCTTCTTCATGGCCGACCACGCCACCCACGACGCCCAAGCACGGGCCAGCCTGCACCTCCTGGTGCGGGACATCGAGCGGGTTCGCCGGCAGGTGGATGCTCTGCGTACGCTCACCGCCCAGCTCGGCAACGTGTACCGCCCGCGCCGCTCCGGTCCCTCCACGGGCTTCGTCGTCTACGGCCGGGCCCCCGCGCCCACCGTCCGTCTCGCGCAGGAGCTGCGGGACAGCGTCGAGACGCTGGTGACCGCAGCGGTGGACTTCGACCGCTCGCTCGGCTTCTCGTGGGACGCCGTGGGTTCCGCGCTCGGCGTCACCAAGCAGGCCGTGCACCGGCGGTACGGTGCCCGGCGCGCCCAGGCCGCGGAGTCCGCGGAGCCGCTGGCCGAGGGGACGACCACGCGGACCCTCGGGCCGCTGCCCACGGTCCCGGCCGCCCGCTCGGTGCCGCCGCAGCCGCTGCGCGAGGAGTCCCAGGCCGCGACGGCGCCCCGCGCCGCGGCCGCCTTCCCGGGCCCCCGCAACGGCTGATCCGCCGCCGGCCGCCGGGACGCCGACTCTCCGACGGCCGGCCTGATCCCGTGAGACCGCCCCGCCCCCGCTGAGGACGCCCCCGCGGCCACCCCCACCGGGGGCGCTCGGCTGCACCCGTCGCTCCGGCGCGGGACGTCACCGTGGATGATGCCTCTGTCGGGGACGTCAGGGACGACGGAGAGGGGCGGTCATGGGCGTTGGCGTCAGGGCGGATCGCCGCGTACAGCTCAGGCGGCCGACGTCCTGAAGGGGCCGGTGGGGATGATCTCCGCCTCGTCGAAGAGCCGCTCCAGCGCCTCGTGGCCGTGACGCGCGCCGAACTCGATCTCGGCGCTCGTCACAGGCAGCGCCCAGAGCACGCGAGCGTGTCCCCCGGCTTCCCGCGGTTCCGGGCCGCCGCTCGAACGGCGCCTAGCCGATGTCCGGCGGGTCGATGCGGATGCGGACCGCCTCCGACGCCGGGACCCCGCGTGCCAGTCGCGCCGCCTGGGCCGACTTCAGGGCGGCCGCCAGAGCCGCCCCGCTGCCCGGCGGGACGCGGACCAGGGCCCGGTCCCCCGGCGAGGGCTCCCCGCGCCGCCCCGGGACCGGGACCGGACCCAGAACCTCCGCGTCCGGCGGCAGCCCGGCTCCGGCCAGGAAGGCCTCCACCGCCTCGCCCCGGCCCGCCACGGCCGCCATCCGCGACACCGGCGGAAACCCGAGCTGGGCCCGCTCCGCGAGCTCCCGTACGGCATGGCCCACCGGGTCCCACCGCACCAGCGCCTGGACCGGCCGCAGCGTCGGCTCCGCCACCACGACGACCTGGCCCTCCCCCCGGACCAGCGAGGCGGCCGCGATCCACCGGCGCAGCGCCTCCTCCCCGGCCCGCAGGTCGGGCCGGGTCAGCATCGCCCAGCCGTCCAGCAGCAGCGCCGCCGCGTACCCGGCGCCCGCCGCCACCGGCTCCGCCCCGGGGGTGCACACGACCAGCGCGGGGCGGTCCGGCACCTCGTCCAGGATGTGGTCGCGCCCGGAGGTCCGTACGGGCACGGCGGGGAAGGCCCGCCCGAGCTCCTCGGCGGTCCTGCGGGCACCCACCACCTGGGCGCGCAGCCGGAACGAGCCGCACTCCTCGCAGTGCCAGGCGCTCTCCTGCCGGCCGCACCAGCCGCAGTGCAGGTCCCGCGCGTCGGGGGCCTCCAGCGGCCCCGCGCAGACCTTGCAGCGGGCGGGGGCGCGGCAGCGCTCGCACGCCAGCCGCGGTGCGTAGCCTCGCCGCGGCACCTGGACGAGCACCGGCCCGGTCTTCAGCCCCTCCCGTACGGTTTCCCAGGCCAGGCTGGGCAGCCGGGCGGCGCGGGCCGCCTCGTCCCGGGCCAGGAGCTCGTCGCCCACGGTCCGGATCCGGGGCGCGCAGGCCCGTACCGTCTCGCGGTCGGCGACGAGCGGCCGCGCCCAGCCCGATTCGACCAGCTGGGCGGCTTCGACGGTGCAGCTGGTGCTCCCGGCGAGGAATGCGCAGCCGTCGCTGACCGCGCGCAGTTCGAGTACCTCGCGGACGTGCGGGAAGGGGGCACGGTCCTCGCCGTGGCTGGAGTCGCCGTCGTCCCAGACGGCGACCAGCCCGAGGTCCCGCACGGGCGCGAACATCGCGGCCCGGGTGCCGACGACGGCGCGCACCGAGCCCCGGCTCACGGCGAGCCACTGGCGGTAGCGCTTCTCCGGGCCGGATTCGGCGGTGAGCAGCGCGTGCCTGCCTTCGCCGAGCAGGGCGGTGAGCGCGGCGTCGACCCGGGCGGCGCAGCGCCCGTCGGGGACGACGGCGAGGGCGCCGCGGCCGGAGGCCAGGGTGGCGGCCATGGCCCGGGCCAGCTCGTCGGCCCAGCCGGGGCCGGGCAGCGCGGTCCACACGGCCCGCGGGGCGCCGCCGCCGGCCAGCGCACGCAGGAAGGCGGGGCCGGCGCCGTACCGCGCCCAGCCGCCCGGTTCGGGAGCGGCGGGCGGGGGCAGCGGCTCGGGCGAGGGCTTGGCCTCGGCGCGGGCGCTGCGCGCGGGCAGGGCGAGCTGGAGCACGTCGGCCAGGCTGCCGGCGTACCGGTCGGCGACGGCCCGGGCGAGGGCGAGCACGGACGGGCCGAGCACGATCTCGGGCGAGACGACCTGGGCGAGGGCGGCGAGGGCGCCGTCGTAGTCGGACTCGGCGCGCCGCTCGACGATGAACCCGTCGATGAGGCCGCCGCCCTCGCGGCGTCCGCCGTGGACGCGGTGGCCGCCGGCTCCGAAGCGCACCCGGACGCGGACGCCGGGGCGGGCGGCCTCGGAGAGCTCGGCGGGGACGGCGTAGTCGAAGAGCCGGTCGAGGTGGAGCACGCCCTTGTTGACGAGGACGCGGGCCACGGGCAGTTCCTCGGCGACGGCGGCCCCGCGCCAGGTGCGCGGTTTGGCCTTGGGGGCCTTGGCCTTCGCTTCGGCGACCATTTCCCGCATCAGCGCGAGCTGCTCCGGCGGGCCCCCCGCCCCGGTTTCGCTCTCGCCGTCGTTGCTGCTCACAGCTGCATTCTTACAAACGGCACCGACAGCGGACGCTCTCCCGAGATCAAGGCGGGCGGCGGCGGTGGAACAGTCCTTCAACACCGGGTTCGCGCCCGGCTCCAGATGAAGCCGTCATCCGGCGCACCGGGAGAGCAGGGCCACCATAGGCGTCCGGGCCGCGTCGATCAACGCAATACGGCCCCGGACCAGTGGAGGTCCGGGGCCGTACGGGCGCCCGCCGTGGGGCGGGTGTGCCTACCGGCTCGCGCCTACGGATTCGCGCCTACAGGCTCCCGCCTACAGATTCGCGCCTACAGGCTCGTGCCTACAGGCCGGCGGCCGCGCGCAGCGCGTCCACGCGGTCCGTGCGCTCCCAGGTGAAGTCCGGCAGCTCGCGGCCGAAGTGGCCGTACGCGGCGGTCTGGGCGTAGATCGGGCGCAGCAGGTCGAGGTCGCGGATGATCGCGGCGGGGCGGAGGTCGAAGACCTGGCCGATCGCGTCCTCGATCTTCTGGACCTCCACCTTGGCGGTGCCGAAGGTCTCGACGAAGAGGCCGACGGGCTCGGCCTTGCCGATGGCGTACGCGACCTGGACCTCGCAGCGCGAGGCGAGGCCGGCGGCGACCACGTTCTTGGCCACCCAGCGCATGGCGTACGCGGCGGAGCGGTCGACCTTGGACGGGTCCTTGCCCGAGAAGGCGCCGCCGCCGTGGCGGGCCATGCCGCCGTAGGTGTCGATGATGATCTTGCGGCCGGTGAGGCCGGCGTCGCCCATCGGGCCGCCGATCTCGAAGCGGCCGGTCGGGTTGACCAGCAGGCGGTAGCCCTCGGTGTCGAGCTTGATGCCGTCCTCGACGAGCTGGGCCAGCACGTGCTCGACGACGAACTCGCGGATGTCCGGGGCGAGCAGCGAGTCCAGGTCGATGTCCGAGGCGTGCTGCGAGGACACGACGACGGTGTCGAGGCGGACGGCCTTGTCCCCGTCGTACTCGATGGTGACCTGGGTCTTGCCGTCGGGGCGCAGGTACGGGATGGTGCCGTTCTTGCGGACCTCGGACAGGCGGCGCGAGAGCCGGTGCGCGATGTGGATCGGGAGCGGCATGAGCTCGGGGGTCTCGTCGCACGCGTAGCCGAACATCAGGCCCTGGTCGCCGGCGCCCTGCTTGTCGAGCTCGTCCTCGTCGCCCTCGACCCGCTTCTCGTACGCGGTGTCGACGCCCTGCGCAATGTCCGGGGACTGCGCGCCGATGGACACCGACACGCCGCAGGAGGCGCCGTCGAAGCCCTTCTTCGACGAGTCGTAGCCGATCTCGAGGATCTTGTCGCGGACGAGCTGGGCGATCGGCGCGTACGCCTTCGTCGTCACCTCACCGGCGATGTGGACGAGACCGGTGGTGATGAGGGTCTCCACGGCCACGCGCGAGGTGGGGTCCTCGGTGAGAAGTGCGTCGAGGATCGTGTCGCTGATCTGGTCAGCGATCTTGTCGGGGTGACCCTCGGTGACGGACTCCGAGGTGAACAGGCGACGGGACACAACGCTCCCTGGGGTTGCAGCGGCTGCTGGCTGATCATTTGGCGGAACCACACCGGGGGCTGCGCCCGATCACGTTCCGAGTGTGCAGTTTATCGGTCGCCACCGTTTGCCGGACCACCTGTCTCGCCCAATGGGAGCCATGTGACCTGCGGCACTCCATTCTGGCTCATGGAATCCGCTACGAGAAGGGTCGTCGCTCAGGCGCGCCGCGGGGCGAGTCGCGGTGCGATCTGGTCCCAGATCACCTCGGCCAGCGCCTCCTTCGGACCATAGGGGACCGGGGTTTCCGTCCCGTCGGAGGACAGGATGACCGCCTCGTTCTCCTCGGAACCGAAGGTCTTGGCTTCGCCGACCTCGTTCACGACGAGAAGATCACATCCCTTGCGGAGCAATTTGGCCCGGCCGTTCGCGAGCACGTCGTCCGTTTCGGCGGCGAAACCGACCACGACCTGGCCCTCCCTGGCACGCTCGGCCGAGATCTCGGCGAGGACGTCGGGGTTGCGGACGAGCGCCACGGGGGCCGGATCCTGCCCGTCCTTCTTCTTGATCTTGCCGCCGGCGTACTCCGCCGGCCGGAAGTCGGCCACGGCGGCGGCCATCACCACGGCGTCGGCGTCCGCCGCCGCCTTGAGCACGGCCTCGCGCAGCTGTACGGCCGTCCCGACCCGTACGACGTCCACCCCGGCCGGGTCGGCCAGCGCGGTGTTGGCCGCCACGAGGGTGACGCGGGCCCCGCGGGCGACGGCCGTACGGGCCAGCGCGTAGCCCTGCTTGCCGGAGGAGCGGTTGCCGAGGAAGCGGACCGGGTCGAGGGGCTCCCGCGTACCGCCGGCGCTGATCACCACGTGCCGGCCGGCCAGGTCGGGCGCGACCGCTCCGCGCGCCAGGACCGTGCGGCACACCTCGAAGATCTCCTCGGGGTCGGGCAGCCGCCCCTTGCCGGTGTCCTTGCCGGTGAGCCGGCCCACGGCGGGCTCGATGACGAGGGCCCCGCGGCGGCGCAGCGTGGCCACGTTCTCCCGGGTGGCCGGGTGCTCCCACATCTCGGTGTGCATGGCGGGGGCGAACACCACCGGGCAGCGGGCGGTGAGCAGCGTGTTCGTGAGCAGGTCGTCGGCGAGGCCGTGGGCGGCCTTGGCGAGCATGTCGGCGGTGGCGGGGGCGACGACGACGAGGTCGGCGCCCTGTCCGATGCGGACGTGCGGGACCTCGTGGACGGTCTCCCAGACCTCGGTCCCCGCCGGGTTGCCGGAGAGGGCGGCCCAGGTGGCCTCGCCCACGAAGTTCAGGGACGCCGCCGTGGGGACGACCCGTACCTCGTGCCCGGACTCGGTGAGCCGGCGCAGCAGCTCGCACGCCTTGTAGGCGGCGATCCCGCCGCTGACTCCGAGTACGACCTTCGGCTTACCCACCGCACACGCCCTCTCTCGCTGATCGTGATACCTGTCCATGACACACCACAGGCCCGGCAGATGTTCTGCCGGGCCTGTGGTGAAAGGAAATCTCTGTGGCCTTACTGGGCCGGGGCCTCGATGGCCTCGGAGGTCAGCAGACCCGCGTTGATCTCGCGCAGCGCGATCGAGAGCGGCTTCTCGTGGACGTGGGTGTCCACCAGCGGGCCGACGTACTCCAGCAGGCCCTCACCGAGCTGCGAGTAGTACGCGTTGATCTGACGCGCACGCTTGGCCGCGTAGATCACGAGGCTGTACTTCGAGTCCGTGGCCTCAAGCAGCTCGTCGATCGGCGGGTTGATGATGCCCTCGGGCGCGGTGATGGAAGAGGACACGCTCTACCTTCCGAAGAATGGGTGAATGATCAAGCATTGACCGAAATGAACGACGGTCAACGATCAGACAACTTCCATCAAGGCTAGCAGCTCGCGCGCCACGTCCTCGACGGAGGTGTTGACCAGGGTGGTGTCGAACTCGGACTCGGCAGCCAGTTCGACCTTGGCGGACTCCAGCCTGCGCTGGATGACCTCCGGTGATTCGGTGCCGCGGCCGGTGAGCCGGCGGACCAGCTCGTCCCAGCTCGGCGGTGCGAGGAAGACGAGCTGCGCCTCCGGCATGGACTCGCGGACGAGCCGCGCGCCCTGGAGGTCGATCTCCAGGAGAACGGGCTCGCCGTTCTCCAGTCGTTCCGCCACCGCGCCGCGCGGTGTGCCGTAGCGGTTGCCCGCGAACTCGGCCCACTCCAGCAGCTCGCCGTTGGCGATCAGCTTGTCGAACTCGTCGTCGTTGACGAAGAAGTAGTGGACTCCGTGTCGCTCACCGGGCCGCGGCTTGCGGGTGGTGGCCGACACCGAGAGCCATACCTCGGGGTGGACCTTGCGCATATGCGCGACGACCGTGCTCTTGCCGACCCCCGAGGGGCCGGAGAGCACGGTCAGCCGCGGACGAACCTCTGCTGCCATAGAGCGATTATCCAGGTTCTCGGGACTGCCTGAGAACGCCGGGAGAACTTCAGGCAACGCGTCAGCCGGCAGGAGTGCCGAACTCACGCTCCAGAGACGCGATCTGGTTGGAACCGAGACCTCGGACACGCCGGGACTCGGAGATGCCGAGGCGCTCCATGATCTGCTTGGCGCGGACCTTGCCCACGCCAGGCAGGGACTCCAGCAGGGCGGAGACCTTCATCTTGCCGATGACGTCGTTCTCCTGGCCCGTCTTGATGACCTCTTGGAGCGAGGCGCCGGAGTGCTTGAGTCGATTCTTCACCTCGGCCCGCTCCCGGCGAGCCGCGGCGGCCTTTTCGAGCGCGGCTGCGCGCTGTTCAGGGGTAAGGGGCGGAAGAGCCACGCCTACGTCACCTCGGATGTCGAACTGTCGGATACGGACCGGTGGGGAGCCCAAGGGCGCCACACCAGGCGAATGCCCGAACAGCGGTGGAACTCGTTCGCTGCTCGTCACTCTGATCGGAGACTAGCGGCCCGGACCGCTCCAGTCAGCGAGAACGGACGAAAAGTCCTGGTCAGCCTCCACTGAACCGTACATCACGGACAAAACACCCCTGTTTTGTCCGAGGAAGTACGTTCGAATTCCGTCAGCTCGAACGAGCCGCGAGTGCGCCCGGAGCCTGGGGACACCCCCTAAGCCGGGACCGCCTCCCGGATCTCGGCCGCGAAGCGCGCCGCCGCGTCCTGGAGCCCGGCCGGGTACGGACCGTGGCGGAGCACCCCGCGGGAGACGTTCGGGACCACGTTGCGCGCGGCCTCCCCGAAGACCGCCGGGAGGTCGGCGGCGGAAGCGCCCTGGGCGCCGACGCCCGGGGCCAGCAGGGGGCCGTTGATGTCCAGGTCGAAGGAGGACAGGTCGCCGAGGGTGGCGCCGACCACCGCGCCGAAGGAGCCCAGGGGCTCGGCACCGGCGTTCTCGGCCGCCAGGTGGCGCAGCATGGTCGCGCCGACGCTCAGACCGTCCTCGCGCACCGCCCGCTGCACCTCGGCGCCCTCGGGGTTCGAGGTGAGGGCCAGCACGAACAGGCCGGCGCCGTTCTCCCGCGCCAGGTCCACGGCCGGCTTCAGGGAGCCGTAGCCGAGGTACGGGGAGACCGTGAGGGCGTCCGAGAACAGCGGGGAGTCCTTGTGCAGGAAGGTCTCGGCGTACGCGGCCATGGTGGAGCCGATGTCGCCGCGCTTGGCGTCCATGACGACCAGGCCGCCCGCCGCACGGACGTCGGCGACTGTGTTCTCCAGCACGGCCACGCCGCGGGAGCCGAAGCGCTCGAAGAAGGCGGCCTGCGGCTTGAAGACGGCCACCTGTCCGGCCAGCGCCTCCACCACGGTGCGGGAGAACCGCTCCAGGCCCGCGACGTTGTCGTCCAGGCCCCAGGAGGCCAGCAGCGAGGCGTGCGGGTCGATGCCCACGCAGAGAGGGCCGCGGGTGTCCATCGCCTCGCGGAGGCGGGTGCCGAAGGGGGTCACAGGGCTGCCTTTCGGGTCTCGGCGCCGACCGCGTCGGCGAGGGTCGCGTAGGGGCTGGCGGCCAGGCGGGCGGCCAGGCCCTTGTGGATGGCCCGGGCGTAGAACGGGCCCTCGTAGATGAAGGCGCTGTAGCCCTGGATCAGGGTGGCACCGGCGAGGATCCGCTGCCAGGCGTCCTCGGCGTTCTCGATGCCGCCCACGCCAATCAGGACAATCCGGTCGCCTACACGAGCGTACAGCCGTCGCAGGACTTCCAGGGAGCGCTCCTTGACCGGGGCGCCGGACAGGCCTCCGGTCTCCTTCACGAGGTCCGGGGCGGACTTCAGGCCCAGCCCCTCGCGCGCGATGGTGGTGTTGGTCGCGATGATGCCGTCCAGGCCGAGCTCCAGGGCCAGGTCGGCGACCGCGTCCACGTCCTCGTCCGCGAGGTCCGGGGCGATCTTGACGAGCAGCGGGACCCGGCGGTCGGTCACGGTGCGGTCCGCGGCCTCCCGTACGGCCGTCAGGAGCGGGCGCAGGGACTCGGTGGCCTGGAGGTTGCGCAGGCCGGGGGTGTTCGGCGAGGAGACGTTCACCACGAGGTAGTCGGCGTGGCGGGCCAGGCGCTCGGTGGAGGCGACGTAGTCCGCCACCGCCTCCTCCTCCGGCACGACCTTGGTCTTGCCGATGTTGACGCCCACGACGGTCTTGAAGACCGGCACGCGGGCCCCCAGGCGGGCCGCCACGGCCGCCGAGCCCTCGTTGTTGAAGCCCATGCGGTTGATCAGCGCGCGGTCCGGCACGAGCCGGAACAGCCGCTTCTTCGGATTGCCGGGCTGCGCCTGCGCCGTGACCGTGCCGATCTCGACGTGGTCGAAGCCGAGCATCGACATGCCGTCGATCGCGACGGCGTTCTTGTCGAAGCCGGCCGCGAGCCCGAAGGGGCCGTGCATGCGCAGGCCGAGGGCCTCGGTGCGCAGCTCCTCGAACCGGGGGGCCAGGGCCGCCGCGGCGAAGGTGCGCAGGACGGGGGTGCGGGCCGCGAGCCGGATCCAGCGGAAGGCCGTGTAGTGGGCCTGCTCCGGGTCCATCCGCTTGAAGACGAGGTTGAAGAAGAGTTTGTACATGTCGAGAAGATCCCTTGTGCGCTCATGACGAGGGGGACACCGACGCGCGTCGCGCATCCGTGTCCCCCTCCTCGTACGGGCTGCTAGTCGCGGGCCGCGGTCAGCTGCTCCGCGTGCTCCTGGAGCGAGCGCACGCCCACGTCGCCGTGGTTGAGCGCGTCGATGCCCTGGACGGCCGCGGCGAGCGCCTGGACCGTGGTCAGGCACGGGACCCCGCGGGCCACGGCCGCCGTGCGGATCTCGTAGCCGTCGAGGCGGCCGCCGGTGCCGTACGGGGTGTTGACGATGAGGTCGACCTGGCCGTCGTGGATGAGCTGGACGATGGTCTTCTCGCCGCCGGGGCCTTCGCCTTCGCTGAGCTTGCGGACGATGGTCGCGTTGATGCCGTTGCGGCGCAGCACCTCGGCCGTGCCGGAGGTGGCCATCAGTTCGAAGCCGTGGTTGACGAGTTCGCGGGCCGGGAAGATCATCGAGCGCTTGTCGCGGTTGGCGACGGAGATGAAGGCGCGGCCCTTGGTGGG
>NZ_JBIASC010000017.1:0-136016 GCF_042890485.1 Streptomyces sp. NPDC002181
CAGGATGGTGACGAACTCGCCGGGCGCGACATCGAGGCTGATGTCGTCCAGGACGAGCTGCGATCCGGCCGGGCCGGAGAAGGACTTCGAGACGTTCTCGATACGGGCGGCGTGCTTCTGCTCCGTTACCGCGGCCTCGGCAGCCGTGGCGAGTGTGGTGGCCATGGTCGTCACCTCCTGGGATTCGTATGTACGGGCTTTTGTGCTGCTCAGGCTTACTTGGCGCCGAGGCCGGCGTCGGTGACCTCGGGCTTGCCGGCGGCCTTCAACACCTTGTTCAGGAGCGTCAGGTCGTAGATGCCGGCGAGGTCGGGCTGTTCGATGAGCTTGGCCTTGACCGCCCAGTCGGACTCGGTCTTCAAGGTGGTGGCGAGGGGGTCGTCGGTGACGAGGATGCTCTTCCAGGCCGGGTCGATGACCGCGGGCTCCAGTTCCTTGCCGCTGAGTGCCTTCAGTGCCGCGTTGGCGGAGGTCTTCGCCTTGTCCGGGTTGGCGTTGATCCACTCGTTGGTCTTCACCGTGCCGGCCAGGACGGCCTCGACGACGTCCGGGTGCTCCTTGAGGAACTTCTGCGACACGATGACGTTCGTGATCACGAACTTCTTGTCGGGCCACAGGTCGGTCTCGTCCAGGAGGACGGAGGCGCCGTCGGAGACCAGCTTGGAGGCGGTGGGCTCGGGCACCCAGGCGCCGTCGATCGAGCCCTGCTTGAAGGCGTCCGGGGTCACCTTGTTGTCCGTGCGGACGACGGAGACGTCACCCTTGCCGGATTCGGGGTCGACCTTCCAGCCCTTCTCCGCGATCCAGTTGAGGAACGCGACGTCCTGCGTGTTGCCCTTCTGCGGGGTGGCGATCTTCTTGCCCTTGAGGTCGTCCAGGGTCTTGATCTTGTCCGGGTTGACGACGAGCTTGACGCCGCCGGAGGCGGACCCGGAGATGATCCGCAGGTTGCTGCTCTTGGACTTCACGTAGCCGTTGATCGCGGGCGAGGGGCCGATGAAGCCGATGTCGAGGGAGCCGCCGTTGAGGGCTTCGATCTCGGAGGGGCCCGCGTTGAAGGTCTGCGGCTTGATCGCGGTCGCGCCGAGCTCCTTGGCGATCAGGCCCTCCTGGATCCCGACCAGCGCGGTGGCGTGCGTCAGGTTCGGGAAGTACCCGATACGGACCTCCGACGCGGACAGCTTCTTCGCGCCGTCGGCCGCGGCATTCGCCTTCTTGTCGTCGTCCTTCTTCGCCTCGGAGCCATAACCGCAGGCGGTGAGCAGCAGGGGGAGTGCGGCGGTGACGGCGATGGCGCGCAGGATGGTGATCGGTCTTGCGGCAGACACGGAGGTGTCCTTTCACGGGGCGGTGTTCACGGACGTACCGAGGTACGGAGACGGGGCAGTGCGGGGGTACGGAAGTACGGGGTGCTGCGGAGGGCGAACCGGAGCCATCGGCACACACGGCACCCGCTTCCGGCCCTTGGCGGCGGGGACTCGGTCGCGGCTGAGGAGTAGGCGGATTTCGGACGCCCCGGATACGGGTGTCGAGGTCGTACGCCGAGCGCCGGCGCTCGAAAGCGCGCGGTCGGTGAGGCCGACCCGGCGGGTGGCCCGGTCGACGGTGGTACGCGGAGTGCTCCCGGCGCGGAGTGTCAGCCGGGCTGACAGATGGCGCTGGACGTACGTACGAGGTCGATGTGCCGGCGGGAGGTCAGAGGCAGCGTCCGGCCTGCGTGGTGCAGTTCTCGCACGGTCGTCACCTCACTTGATTCCTAGTTTTCCCACCTGGTTGGTAGGCATATTGGCAGAGCTCGGCAACGGGCCCAAGAGGCTGACCGCATCGTGGACACCACAATCTCGCCATGCGAGAAAGGGCAGGTGGCGCGGGCCGTGCTGGAGGTGGGGCAGGGGTCAGGGATTGGTCCAGGCCCCGGGGGGATCGGCGAGTGCCGATACGCCGGAGGGCAGATCGGAGGACGCGACGTCGGCGAGCGTCACACCGTCGAGGATCTCGCGCACATTGGCCCGCAGCGCGATCCACAGCGGAAGCAGAGACCGGGCGGGTCCGGTGTAGGACAGGTCCGGCGGGCGGACCCCGCGCACCGAGACGAGCGGTCCGTCCACGACGCGGATGACGTCCGCGATCGTGATGGATTCGGCGGGCTTGGCCAGACGGTAGCCGCCGTTGCCGCCGCGCTGGCTGAGCACGAGACCGCCCCGGCGCATGTCGTTCAGGATGCCCTCGAGGAACTTGTGCGGGATGTCCTGGGCCGCGGCGATGGCTTCGGCCTTCACCGGTCCGTCGTCCTGCGACGCGGCAAGCTGCAGTGCGGCACGTACCGCGTAGTCCGCCCTGGCTGAGATCCGCATGGGGCCATTATCCGACATGGATCAGGCCGGTGTCGGTCACGGGCGAGCGCGGGGCGAGGGCCGAGGGTCGAGGGTCGCCAAGCTGCCAAGCTGCCGGGCTGCCGGGCTGCCGGGCTGGTGCGCGTGCCCGGCAGCCCGCCAGCCCGGCGCCCGGCTCGTGGTCCGGCACCGCGGGCAGGAGCCCCCTGTCAGTGGAAGGCGGCCGCCACCGCGCGGTGGGAGCCGTTGAGGTAGTGCTCGCCGATGGAGCGCATGCGGTGCGCGACCGGGCGGTGTGCCGTCAGGACCCGGGCATTGCGCCAGAAGCGGTCCAGGCCGGGAGCGTCGGCGAGTTCCAGTACCCGGGCGGTGATGTGCAGGGCGGCCTTCGACGTCACGGCCTCGGCCGTGGCGACCAGGGCGGCGACGCCCGCGGGTGTGTCGGCGTCGAGGTGCGCACCCGTGGCGAGGGCCTGCGCCATGACCTCCGTCGCCCGGTCGACCACGGCGTTGGCCGTCTGGGCGGCCGAGGCGAGTTCCCCGTACGTCAGGAAGAGATCCGGGTCCTCCCCGGGCAGCCGGTGTGCGCGGCCGCCCCTGCTGAGGTCGCGGGCTTCGGTCAGCGCGCCCTCGGCGATGCCGAGGCCGACGTGGCACAGGGCGAGCCGCAGCGCCGGCTCC
This sequence comes from Streptomyces sp. NPDC002181, assembly GCF_042890485.1. Classification (NCBI taxonomy): domain Bacteria; kingdom Bacillati; phylum Actinomycetota; class Actinomycetes; order Kitasatosporales; family Streptomycetaceae; genus Streptomyces; species Streptomyces sp. NPDC002181. Next base: position 3,015 of record NZ_JBIASC010000017.1, read on the forward strand.
GCGAGCGCGGTGACGGGCGGGGTCGACTCCTCGTCGTGGGGTCGGCGGCCCAGCACCTGCTCCGGCGCGATGGCGACCCGGTCCAGGACGACCCGGCCCGCGCCGGCGACCCGCTGTCCGAGGCGATCGTGGGCGGGGTCGACGCTCAGGCCCCGCGCGTCGGCCGGAATCCGTACGACCAGGACGTCGCCGGTCGCGGCGCAGACGGCGTCCACCACGATCTGGTCGGCGGCGTCCACCGCCGTGTCCACGTACCGGTGTCCGTTCAGCACCTGGCCAGCGGGGCGGGGCCTCAGGGTGAGGTCCGGTCCCTCGGTGTCGCCGCCGGGGGCGGGGGTGCGGACCGCCCCGGTCCACAGCCAGCGCTCGCGCACCGACTGCTCTTCGAGAGCGGTGGCGAGCTCGTGGTCCGCGTAGAAGCGCCCGCTCCAGGCGTGTACGTAGTGACGGGCGAGCAGGTCGCCGACGGAGCTGTCCGCCGCCGCGATCTCCCGTACGACGGCACAACCGGTACGCCAGTCCGCCCCCCGGTCGGGTCCGGGCGGGGTGAGGGCCGCCGGCAGGCCGGCCTCGCGGAGCCGGGCCGTCTCGTCGGTCGGCGGCTTGCCGGCCTGGTCCCGGGCGATGGCGTCCGCGGCGAGGTCGTCCGCCACGTCGCGGGCGGTGCGCAGGAGCGCACGGTGGCGCTCGTCGGTGGAGGGGCGGCCGGCGGGGCTGGAGGTGGTCATGTCGGCTACTCCGGAACGTTGTTGGGTGGCGACCGGGCAGGGCGGCGAATCCCCACCTTTCCCATCGGATTGATAGGGATATTCGCCCGAAGCGACCCTCCCGGCAAGGGTGTGACCGCATCATGGACAGTTGCATCTCGGAATGAGAGACGCCGCAGATGGGTGCCCGACAGCTGGGGTCGAGGCCGGATCCACCGTCAAGCACTGCGCTGAACAGGGAAGTTGGGCCTCGGCGCCCTCCTGGCGCGGGGCAGCCCCCATGCGGTTGGTCCAGCCATTTCCTACGCAACGAGTAGGGAAGTGTTGACGAGCATCCGCCGCGCACCTCAGGATGTGCCCATGTCCCCGTCGCAGCCGTTGCTCGTACGCCGCAGGCACGTTGACCTCCGTCGCGTCGCCAGCGCCGTCTGCCGCCCCCTCTAGGGCTTTTCGTCAGGGCATTCCTCCAGTGCGCGCCGATCTCCCGGCGCCGCTTCCTCCGTGCGTCGCGCCTTTCCCGTGGCCCCGGCCCTCAGGGTCGTGCGCTTCGATCCGGGATGCGCCACGCCGACCCTCCCGGTCGACACGGTCAACGGAACCGCCCTGCCCTGCCGCGCCCGAACACCCGGCATCCGTACCTCACTCCGCGCAGCCGAAGGGGCTCATCATGACCACCGCAATCCCCGCAACCGCCGTCCGCCGTTCCCCCGCTCCCCGCCTCCAGCTGGTCGGCGACCGTCCGCACGCTGCCCCGGCCGTCCCCGTCGGCGGGACCGATGGCGGCCGCGTCGGGTACCTCGTGTTCCTGCCGGCGGATGTGGACCCGGTCGCGCTGATGCAGGCGCACGGCATCCGCCCGGAGATCCATCCCCTCGGGCTCGGACTGCCGCGGACCCCCGAGCCGGAGCGGGCCCCGCAGCCCGACCCCGTCCGGCCCGACGATGCGATCCGGGTGGACCCGGCGCGCCGGCTGGCCGAGGTCGACGGGCACGAACTGGACCTCACGTACCTGGAGTTCGACCTCCTGGCCCATCTCGTGGCCCACCCGTACACGGTCCACACGCGTGATTCCCTCATCACGGGCATCTGGGGCTACGGGCACATCGGCGACGGCCGGACGGTCGACGTCCACGTGGCCCGGCTGCGCCGCAAGCTCGGACCCGCCCACCGGGACCGCATCTCCACCGTGCGCCGCGTCGGCTACAAGTACGTTCCCGACCACCGGTAGACCAGGTCCGGCCGTCGAGCAGTCAGGAAGCCGGCGGCGCCGTCCAGCGGGGATCGCGCCCGCTGAGCCCGATCGTCCGGTCGATGAGGGGGGCGTCGTCCGGCACGGGCACGACGGCTCCGAAGATGCCCCCGCCGCGGTCCTCGTCCTCGGCGGCCCGCAGCAGGAAGGCGTGGGCGACGCGCAGCGCGGCGTCGTCGGGCGTGTACTCCTGGCCGGTGGCCCTGGCCAGGTCCCAGCCGTGGACGACCAGCTCGTCGGCGGCCACCACCAGCGCGATCCCGCCGGGCAGGTCCACGCCCCCCGCACGGGTCATGCCGGCCAGGGCAGCCGGTTCCCTCCATGCCCCGGCCATCTCGGTCAGGGCCCGGGGCAGTTCCTCGCGCCAGTCGGCGGGCAAGGGGGGCGAGGTGGCGCCCGGGGCCGTGTCCGTGGTGGGGCCCAGCTCCTTGCGGGCGGCGTCGCGGAACGCGACGGCGAGGCCCGCGAGGTGGCCCAGCAGGTCGCGGACCCTGTACTCGGGGCACGGCGTCCGGCCGGCGAGCGCCGCGTCGGGGACGCCCCTCGCGAGCCGGGCCACGATCCGGGCCTGCGGTCCGAGATCGACAGCCGTCGTGTCGGGCATTCGCCGCTCCCTCCTGGGTACTGCGCCTGAAGGGTAGACCGGTGACGAGGCCGGGGCAGATCGCCACGCGGGCACCGTGCGGCCCGTCGGCGCCGGGTTCCGTCGTGTCGATGAGTTTGCGGGCGTCCGCCGGTCTATCTCTTGACGGAGACAACCGACTCACCGGAGGAAGCCATGGGCCTCATCCACATCGAGATGTTCGCGACCCTCGACCTCGTCGGGCAGGCGCCCGGCGGCCCCGAGGAAGACCCGGAGGGGTTCCCGTACGGCGGCTGGCAGGCGCCCCTGCTCGACGAGGTCAGCGGGGCGCAGGTCGGTGCCGCGTACGCGGGCACCGACGCCCTCCTGCTCGGCAGGCGGACCTACGACCTCTTCGCCGCCTACTGGCCCCATCAGAAGGGCGGCGAGGACGGCGAGATCGCCACGCTCTTCAACAGCGTCCCGAAGTACGTGGCCTCGCGCGGCAAGCCCGACCTCTCGTGGGCCGGGTCCGCGCAGCTCGGCCCGGACCTCGCGGCCGCGGTGCGTGAGATCCGCGACCGGCACGAGAACGTGAAGGTCGTCGGCAGCCTGAACCTGGTGCAGAGCCTCCTGCGCGAGAAGCTCTTCGACCGCCTCGACCTCTGGGTGCACCCGATCCTGCTCGGCGTGGGCAAGAAGGTGTTCGACGGCGGCACGGTACCCACCAACCTCGCCCTGCTCGAACCTCCGGCAGCCGGGCCGAAGGGCACCGTCCACCTGCGTTACGGGCTCGCCGGCGGCACGCCCGCGACGGGGGACATGAGCGCGCCCGATCGCGGTGTCCGAAACGGGGCCTGAGCGGTCTCCCGGGACGCCGGGCGGCCGTTCACGACCTCGGGCCCGGTGGTCACGGGGAACCGGCACCCGACTCCGAACCGTTCAGGTTCAGCAGCCGGGCGGCATTTCCGTCGAGGATCTCGGCGGCTTCCCGCGGTGCCAGGCCCGAGCGGCCCACGTACTCCACGGCCTGCACGAAGCGCTCCCCGTCCTCGTAGGGGTAGTCCGTGCCGAGGACGAGGCGGTCCGCGCCGAAGGTCGCGGCGGCGGCCGCCAGTGCCGGCGGGTGCACGTGGCTGACCGTGTCGTACCAGAGCCGCCCGAGGGCCACGGAGGGCAGTTCGGGCGTGTCGGGGGATTCGAAGGCCAGGTGGTCGTCGAGGCGGCGCGGCAGGAGCGGCAGCGCTCCGCCCAGGTGTGAGGCGAGCACCCGCATCCGGGGGTAGCGGGCGGGGATGCCCGCGAGGACCAGGTGCATCATCGCCACCGTGTCCTCCACCGGTGCCCCCACCATCCACGTCATGCCGTGCCGGGTGATCAGGGGGCTGGCGGCGCCCTCGCCGGACGGGTGCACGTACAGAACGGCTGCCCGCCGGTCGAGTTCCTCGTAGAGGGGCCACAGCAGCGGATCCGCGAGCGTACGGCCGAGTACGGTCGTGGTCACTCCGACGCCGACCGCGCCGAGCCGGTCGAGGGCCCGGGCGGTCTCGTCGAGGGCCGCGTCGACGTGGGGCAGCGGAACCGCCGCGAACGCGCGGAAGCGATCCGGGTAGCGGCCCACCACCTCCGCGTACGAGTCGTTCGCCGCCCGCGCCAGATCCGCCGCCTCGGACTCCTTCTCCACGTGCGGGCACTGCGGGGCCACCGAGAGCACCTGCAGGTCGATGCCGGCCCGTTCCATCAACGCGAAACGGTGTTCCAAGTCGGCGCCGGTGACATCGGCGCCGATTCCGCGCTGGGTGGCCGTGTCCGTCTTCCCGAGCCGTTCGAGGCGGTCGAGGTACTGGGCGGTCCACAGATGCGCGTGCACATCGATACGCAAGGAGCCCACACCTCCATGGAACACCGCGCGCAGCGCCCGGACCAGCGGGCGGCCAGGGGGCGGCCGGTGCGGGGCAGCGGGCGCCGGCCGCGGGCGCGGGCCACGGAGCCCGGGCCGCCGGAAAGGCGAAGGATCACCGATTCGGCCAGCGTGGGACGGATTCGCGCCGCTTGGGCCGGTTCGGGGCCGACGGGCGTGCGGCGAGTGCTGTGCTACAGGGGCTGCGTCCGTTGGGGGGCGAGCGTCCGCACGGCAGACACAGGGGGTCTTCAGCGATGGCTTCTCTGCACTACGAAATCCTCACCGACCCGGCTCCGCTCCAGGTACCGGGGGCAGGGGACGAGACCCAGGGGGCGGTCCACGTCGTCGTCTCCAATCCGACCATGGACGAGGTGATCTGGTACTCGATCGAGATACGGGTACCCGCCGGCCCGGCGGACGGCGATCTGACCCTCCATCCGAAGACGATCAACGCACGGGTCGAACACAACACCGCGACGAAACAGGGGGAGGAGCCCGCGGTCGTCTGGGACGGCGACACGAGCGTCCTCACGGTGACCGCCCGCCCCAACACACTGTTCCGGCAAGCCGGCTCACTGGCCCTGGTACTGGACGGCTTCCCGGTCTCCGCCGTGCCGGGCCTGGTGCTCCTGCACGTGACGGAGAGGGCGGCGAACGGCGCCAGGGTGCAGAGCAACCCCGTGACGCTGAGCCTGCTGAAACAGGTGTCCAGGGTGCCGCGCAACTTCCGCCCGAAGGACTCCCTGGTGGCCTCGGGCAAGGACGTGGTCCTGAGGTGGGACGGGCCCGACACCCTCACGTACCGCATCCTAGGTCCGGACGGTTCCGCGGAGACCGTCACGTCGAGGAGCGGGGCCTCCGGCTGGGAGTGGTCGCCGAAGGCGGGCCAGGAGCCGAAGCGGGACGCCACGTACACCCTCATGGCCACTTCCCCGGGCTCGCAACAGCCGGGGTCCTTCCTCACCACCACCGTCCACCTGCGCAGCCCCGAGTTCGAGAGCGTCACGGCGACGAACGGGGTGCGCGCCCCGTGGGTGGGGGACCGCGACGCCGGCAAGGGATGGATCGAGTTCCCGCAGTCCGGCGTGAACGTGCGCAGGGACGGGAAGCAGGAGTGGGGAACCGTCGCCGCCGACAAGGCGGACCTCAACGGGATCAACACCAAGTGGGTGCAGGGCCGCACGGCCGCCGACGGATGGATCGAGTTCCCGGCCGCCGGGCTGAACGTGTTCCAGGGCGCCGGAAACCGCCAGTGGGGAACCGTCGCGGCCGACAAGGCGGACTTGAACGACGTGACCGCGCAGCGGGCCCGGGTCAAGGAACGCCTCACCCTCCAGGGCGGTCTGACCATCGACAACGTGCTGGAGACGCAGGACGGCCCGCCGCGGCTGATCGTCCGCGGCCGCCTCGACGCCGAGGGCGAGGTGAACGCCAACGGGGCCCTCGTCGTCCGCGGGGAGTCGCAGTTCGAGGGAAAGGTGAACGCGAACGGACACCTCTCGGTCCGGGGCGGAGGTGCCTGGGTCATGCACACGAACGACGGCGAGATATCGGTCAACGGCGAACTGCGCGTCCAGGGAGACTCGCTGTTCATCGGAAAGGTCAACGCCAACGGACACCTGTCGGTTCGCAACAAGGACGTCGGGTGGATCATGCACACCCGGGACGATCTCGTCGCGATCAACGGTGACCTGCGCGTCCACGGGGCGTTCCGCTCCGACAGCTGACGGGTTCCCCCACTGACCGCGGCAGGCGTCGCGGGAGCTTCACCGCGGCCACCGGCGGCCCTGACCCGGACCGGGCACTCAGGCGCCGCCGGTGAGCTGGAGCACGGCGATGCCGGCCAGGACGGCGGCACTCGCCGCGATGCGGCGGTGGCCGAGGCGTTCGCGGAACACGACCGCGCCGATCAGGGCGCCGAAGACGATGCTGGTCTCCCGGAGGGCGGCGATGGTGGCGAGGTCGCCGCGGGACTGTGCCCATACGACGAGCCCGTACGCGAGGAGCGAGAGCAGCCCGCCGGCCAGCCCGCGGCCGCACAGCGGGCGCAGCGCGGTGAGCAGGGCGGGGCCCCGGCGGGCCCAGGCGATGAGCGGGAGGACGAGTCCCTGGCAGAGGTAGAGCCAGGCGATGTAGCCGAAGACGCTGCCCGAGACGCGGACGCCGCTGCCGTCGACGAGGGTGTAGGAGGCGATCATCACGCCGGTGCCGACCGCGGCTGCCAGTGCGGGGAGTTGGGCGCGGCCGGGGATCCCGTCGGCCAGGGCGAGAGCGGCCAGCCCGCAGGAGACCACCGCGATGCCGAGGGCCTGCCCGACGGGCAGGGAGTGGCCGAGGAAGGCGGTGGAGACCAAGGCCACCACGACGGGTGAGGTACCCCGGGCGGTCGGGTACATCTGGCCGAAGTCCCCCAGCTGGTAGGAGCGCAGCAACAGGAGTTGGTACGCGACCTGCAGGGCGGCGGAGCCGGCGATGTACGGCCAGGCCCTGGGGTCGGGCAGCGGGGCGAGGCAGACGAGCACCGCTCCGCACCCGGCGGAGGCGAGGCTGATGAGAGTGAAGCCGGCCAGTTTGTCGCGCAGGCCGTGAGTGAGGCCGTTCCAGGTGGCGTGCAGCACCGCCGAGGCGAGGACGACGGCGGGCACGGCGGCAGCCCCCGTCATGGACGGCAGGTGTGCTGGCACGTTCGCTCCCCGGAGCTGTGGAATGAATTTCCTTGCTAGGGTAACTCCATGGAATTTGATTCCGCGACCAGGGGCGGGCTCGCCGCCTACGTCCGGGCGCACCTGTCCGAGCTGCGCGACACCGAAGCCAGGGTCGCGCAGGTCGTCCTCGACAAGGGCGCCGATCTGGTGCACCTCAGCGTCAGCGACGTCGCGGCGCTGGCCGGCACCGCGCCGTCCACCGTCGTACGGGCCTGCCAGCGGCTGGGGTTCCGCGGGTACCAGGAACTGAAGATCGCCGCCGCCCGGCAGGCCCCCGTCCGGGAGCCCTCCCGGGACCGGGACCCGGCCGCCCGCGCCCTGGACGACACGCTCCGTGCCGCCCGGGAGGCGCTGGACGGGGTCGCGGCGACGGTGACCCCGGAGCTGCTGCGCGCGGCGGCCGGACTGATCGACACGGCGGCCCGGGTGCTGGTCGTCGGCGCGGGACTGTCCGGCGCGGTGGCGCTGGACACCGCCTACCGGCTCCGCGCGCTCGGCTGCGCGGTCGACGCTCCGGCCGACCCGCTGACGGCGCAGCTGGCCGCCTCGCAGCTGACGTCCGCCGATGCCTGCCTGGCGATCAGCCACACGGGCGCGACGCGCAGCACGGTGGACGCCGCGCGGGGGGCGCGGCGGGCCGGAGCCCGTGTCGTCGCCCTGACGAGCTACGCCCGCTCGCCGCTGAGCGAGTCCGCCGACCGCACGCTGGTCGCGGGCGGTCAGGACCTGGTGTTCGGGCTCGAAACCGTCGCCAGCCGGCTGGCCCACCTCACCGTGATCGATGCCCTCACGCTCACCCTGCTGGGATTGCGCGGAGCGCCGGCCGAAGCGGCGCTGCGGCTGTCGGCGGACGTCACGGTCGACCATTCGTACTGAGGGCGGTCACCGGTGTGCGGCCGTCCCGGCATGACATTTGTACGGTCCGAGAGGGGATGGGCGGCCCTACCGGAGGGCCTGCCGGTCTCCTTAGGCTTCACGACATGTCGAACTCACACAAAATCGGACGTGACGACTCCTGGGACGGTGTCGTGGTCAACCTGTCAAGGGGCATGCTCGACGGCTCGAACATGTACCACTTCGCCGAGATCCGCCTCGCCCAAGGCGAAACGATCAAGGTCCGGATCGGCCGCGGCCTCTGGAAGTCGATCGAGGTCGGGGACCGGATCGTCAAGCGGCCCGGAGCCGACCCCGTCAAGGGGTAGCAGCCGGTAGCCGCCTTCAGCCGCGTTCGTCGGCCCTTCGCACGCCTGCGCCGATTTCTTAGCATCAGGGGGCAATTATTCGCCCGGTTGTCGTCGGGGCGACTACAAAGGATCGGACCGATCCGAAACCCTGCGATGGGGAGAATTCCGAAGGCGGTGTCTGCGTATGCGTGAACACAGCAGGATCGAACCGAGCGCGGCCGGATTAATTCCGGGAAGGCGGATATCAGGAGGTCTCCCCTGATGCGGCCGGCGATGCTGAAACCCGTTTCGTTTTCCCCGGCGCACGCATCGGCGGACGAGTACCAGCTCTTGACCTCGACCATCCGGTCGAGGGCGGAGGATGCTCAGGGATTCTTCGGCGGGGCTTCGAGACGGCCCGGGGAATTGGCCTACCTGCCCCTGCACATGCAGCTCCGGGGTCTGTCCATGGACCTCTACATCGAACTCCGCCTGGAGGACGCGGGCATGCGCATGGTCGGATTCCGAAACACTCTCGAGAACGGGCAGGCTCCGAGGGAAGCGTCCGTCCGGCACGTGCGCGACTCCATTGCGCCACCCGGCATCCGCCGAACCGAAGTCCTGCCGTTCGGCGGAGGCCGCTCCGATCTGGAGACGGCCGCGGCGGTGCGGCGTTTGGGGATCTCGCTGGGACGCCGGCAACTGGGCAACGCGGTTACCTGGCTGCACCGGAACCGGGATCCGCGGTGCACCGCGCACGGACTTCTCGTGCTGTCGGAAATGATCTGCGAGGCTGCCCGATATCCCGCCCTGGCCGATGCGATGTCGCGCATCTGGATGACCGGAGGACGGCTGTCGGACGCGGCACCGGCCTGAAAACCGACGAACGGACCGGTACCTGTCGGGTACCCGTCCACAACGTCGGCCCGGGACCTTAAGGGGAGGTCAGCTGAGCCTTAAACCTGCCTGTACTCGCATCGCATCGGCATCGGGCGGCGTTCGGCATCAGCACTGCGCGCCCATCGACCGCTGTCGGCGGCAAGGCGCTCACCTGCGCTTTGATCGTGCTCCACAGGTGACCGGACCATCGGGGCGGGACCGGGGAAGACCTCAAACCGCCTCGCGGAGGTATTTGTAAGACGGCGACAAGGATTGAAATCGCACGGGATGCAGGCCGTAAGCAGGAGGGGGGAGGCCAGCATCCATCGATCGAGGAGTGTCAATGTCGCGAAAGCGGACCGTGAGTCTCAAGAAGAAGCTCGTGCTCTCTGTCGCCACGGGAACCCTGGTGACCGGAGTGGTCGTCACGACGATGGCGACCGGCAACGCGGCCGCCCCCGACGTCGTGTGCAAGGGGTCGACGGTGACCTTGTCGGGGGAGGCGGGTGCGCCGGCGGCGAGCAGCGGGACGTTCCCGGTGGGGACGAAATTGAAGGTGACCAATCTGGACAACGGTCAGTCGACGACGGTGGCGGTGAACGGGCCGTCGGGTAGTTGCGTGCTGTTGAACAACGCGGCCTTCGACAAGGTGCGGGAGCCGGGCAAGAACCTGATCCGCCGGGCGCGCATCGAGCGCGTGGGCGGCGGTGCCGCACCGGCCGGTACGACAGGTGCGCCCGGTACGACGGGTGCGGCCGGCGCGAGCGGCGTGAAGGTGCCGCCTGCCACCGGGGAAGTGGTGTGCCAGGGATCGACGGTGACTCTGTCCGGAGAGGGGGGTGCGCCGGCGGCGAGCAGTGGGACGTTCCCGGTGGGGGCGAAGCTGAAGGTGACGAATCTGGACAACGGTCAGTCGACGACGGTGGCGGTGAACGGGCCGTCGGGTAGTTGCGTGCTGTTGAACAACGCGGCCTTCGACAAGGTGCGGGAGCCGGGCAAGAACCTGATCCGCCGGGCGCGCATCGAGCGCGTCGGCTGACCCGCCGGGCCGCGCTCCGCGCGGGTCAGAGGCCGGAATGCTCCCGCCAGATCCGGCGGGAAGCCGGGAGCGGGTCCTCGGTGAGGGCCGGTTCGACGTCCCAGACGCGGGTCGTCGGCCGGTCCGCCGAGAAGGCCGGCCAGCCCGGGTCCCCCGAGGCGGCGAACGAGATCCACGAGGAGCGGAGCCGCTCGGAGAGCCGGACGAAATCCTGCGAGGGGGGCTTGCCGCCGAACAGGAAAGCGGAGAGGTGGCCCTTCGTGTGACCGAAGGTCGCGGGGATGTCCATGGTGTGACAGGCGCCCAGGGCTCCGCCGAAGGCCGGGCTGCTCCAGGTGAAGTCGTAGAGCCAGGAGCGGCCGCCCGCGGCGGCGTGCGCCTCCGCCAGCCAGGTGGAGGGCATGCGGAACAGGGCGTCGGAGTACATCTCGACGTACAACCGGGCATCGGTCAGGCCGGGGTGAGCGGCGCGGTAGCCGGCGGCCGCCCCGCGACCGAGGCGCAGCTCCTCGCCCACGGCGTCGAGGTCGAGGCGGCGGATCCGCGCCGAGGGCAGCGACGGCTTGCCGGCTGCCCGGTCCCGGAATCCCTCCCGTGCGGCCGTGAGCATCATCGGCGCGGCCTTGACCATGGCGCCGATCCCCATTTTGACGATGCCGCGCTGCATGGCGAACATCGTGAACTCATCGTGCGTGTAGCCCGCGATCAGGTCGATGTCGCGGGCGCAGCCCGAACGGATCGCCAGCCAGGGCTTGTCGACCACGGTGACGCCGTCGATGACGGGGGAGAACGAGGTGATCGCCTCGGGGGTCGTCCAGTCCGCCGGATCCGCCCGCATCGCGGGCAGGGACACGTCCTGGACCGACAGCAGTTCCCGTGGGGTCGCGGACGCCAGCCCGTCCAGACCCACGCCGAGCGCTCGCGCGGTCATCGAGGAGATGCGCCGGGCCTCCTCCTCGGGGAGGAACCGTCCGGCCATGCTCTGGACGATGGCACGGCGGAACAGGCCGCGGACGGCGGGCGCGGACAGCAGGGCGGCGGTGGACGCGCCTCCCCCCGACTCGCCGAAGAGCGTGACGTTGTCCGGGTCGCCGCCGAAGGTGGCGATGTTCTCGTGCACCCAGGCGAGTGCGGCGGCCTGGTGGAGGAACCCCCTGTTGGCAGGCGCTCCGGGCACGTACCCGAATCCCTCGAAGCCGACGCGGTAGTTGAACGTCACCATGACCACGCCGCCCCGCGCGAGTACCTCGCCGTCGTATCCCGGGTCGGCGGAGTGGCCGGACTTCCACCCGCCGCCGTAGATCCACACCATGACCGGCAGCCGGTCACCGCCACCGCCCGGGGTCCACACGTTGACACTGAGGCAGTCCAGGCCCTCCTCCGGCCGCCAGGCAGCCGGCATCCCCGGCACGAGGGGCAGCTGCGGGGGAGCGCTGCCGAAGGACGCCGCCGGACGGACCCCGTCCCATGACGGGACCGGGACCGGCGCCCCGAAGCGCAGGGGCCCTTCCGGCGGGAGGGCGTAGGGAATGCCCTTGAAGACGGACAGTCCGTTCTCTGCCGTGCCCGCGATCTTGCCGGTCGAGATCTGGACGGTGGCACCCATGGGGGCTCCTTCGGAGAGGTCGCGCTACGGGACTCGGGTGCTATGGAGATATTTTGACGACCGCAATCAATACGCTATGTGTGTGATCGGGGTCAAGGGGCGACGGGGATCCCGGCCCATGGAGACGCGGCGACGGTTCACGTACCCGGCTCCCGAATGTGAGCCCGCACCCGGGCCGGCGCCGGTTACGCTCCGACGATGGAACGCGCAGAGGTCCTCAAGCGAGTCATCGGCATCCTCACCGAGTCCCAGGAGATCCGCCGGGCAGCCGAGGCCGGCGAGGGCGACGACGCTCCCGAAACGGAAGCCGGGGTCGTCACCCAGCTGCTCAACGAGATGCTGCCCTCGATCAGCGTCCCCGCCGACGCCTCCCCGCAGCAGGTGGCCCGTCTCGTCGCGGGAGCCCTCGGCCCGGCCCTCCACACCATGGTCGCGGGCTTCAGCCTGGCGTTCACCAGCCTCGCCATGGCCCACGACGCCGGCCGCACCGACATCACCTCCATCGAGGTCCTCCAGCAGCTCGCGCTGGAAGTGGAAGCGGGAACGTACGACGGTGAAGGCGACGACGACGGCGACGACGGCGACGACGGCTAGGCGTGTCGACGGTTGCGTACGCTGGCAGGTATGCGCACGCGCCCCACTCTGAGCTGGACGCCTCCCGTGGGCCTACGGCCCGGCACCACCGATCCGGAGCCGGTCGCCGACGCGCTGCGCAGCGGCGACGTGCTGGTGCTCAGCGGGGCGGGCCTGTCCACGGAGTCGGGCATCCCCGACTACCGGGGCAAGGGCGGGAGCCTGAGTCGGCACACCCCCATGACCTACGAGGAATTCACCGCCAGCGCCCAGGCGCGACGCCGGTACTGGGCACGCAGCCACCTCGGCTGGCGCACGTTCGGCCGGGCCCGTCCCAATGCCGGGCACCGGGCCGTGGCGGCGTTCGGGCGTCGCGGGCTGCTCTCGGGCGTGATCACCCAGAACGTCGACGGGCTGCACCAGGCCGCCGGCAGCGAGGGGGTGGTGGAACTGCACGGGAGCCTGGAGCGGGTCGTCTGCCTTTCCTGCGGCACCTTCGAATCGCGCCGAGAAGTCGCCCGGAGGCTCGCGGACGCCAATCCCGGATTCGAGCCCGTCGCCGCCGGGTTGAACCCGGACGGTGACGCCGACCTCACCGACGGGCAGGTCGGCGGCTTCCGTGTGGTGCCGTGCGCGCGGTGCGCCGGCGTCCTCAAGCCGGACGTGGTGTTCTTCGGCGAGTCCGTTCCGCCCCAGCGGGTCGTGCGCTGCCGCGAACTGGTCGACGGGGCACGCTCGCTCGTGGTCCTGGGCTCCTCGCTCACCGTGATGTCGGGGCTCCGGTTCGTCCGGCAGGCGGCCCGGGCCGGTAAGCCCGTACTGATCGTCAACCACGACCCCACCCGCGGCGACGAGCACGCCCTCACCCGGGTCGCGCTCCCCCTGGGCCCGACCCTCACCGCCCTGGCCGACCGACTGGGCATTCCGGTCGACGACCGGCCGGCAACCTGAGGCTCAAGTCCTCTGCGGGCATGGGCGATCGCCCCGCTGTCCGAAACGCGTGACGCTCCGTCCGGCATGGCGCACCCCTGCATTAGAGTGCTCGCTGCGCCGAGCCAAGGGAGATCATGAAGACGGTCGTCGAGTCATCGCAGCAGGTCGGCACAGCGTGGCGGAACGGGCCCTTCCAGCGGTTCGCGTCCGCCACCCTCATCTCGGCGACAGGGTCTGCGATGGCCCCCCTCGCGTTGGCGTACTCCGTCATCGAGCAGGGTGGAGGGGCCGGATCCCTCGGCCTGGTCCTTGCCGTGAACACCGTTCCCACGATCGTGTTCCTGCTCATCGGCGGCCTCTTCGCCGACCGCCTGTCCCGCAGCCGGCTGCTGTTCCTCGGCAACCTGCTGGCCGCGTGTGCGCAGGGTGCGCTGGCCGTCACCGTCGCCACCGGACATGCGACGACCGTGTCCATCGCGGCGTGCGGCTTCGTCTCGGGAACGGCGGCGTCGTTCATCGTTCCGGCCGCTCAAGGTGCCGTCGCGCAGATCGTTCCCGAGGAGCACCTTCAGCAGGCCAACGCCCTGCTCAGGCTCCCGGGCAACGCGGTGAGGGTGCTGGGCCCGGTCGTCGGCGGATTCGTCGTCGCCGCGAGCGGCGCGGCGTGGGCACTGGCGTGGGACGCGGTCACGTTCGCCGTGGCGGCCGTCCTGCTCCTCGGCATGCGCCTGGAGGCCCCGACCGCCGCGCCCGGAGGCGTCCTGGTCGATCTGCGGGCGGGTTGGACGGGCTTTTGGTCCCGCACCTGGCTGTGGACCTACACGGCCGCCGGCACGGTCCTCGTCGCCGCGTGGCTGGCGGGCTTCCAGCTCCTCGGCCCCCTCGTCGCCGCGCGGCAATACGCCGGAGCGCGCGACTGGGGTCTGATCCAGGCGGCCCTCGCCTGCGGCCTGCTGGCGGGAACCCTCGTGTGCCTTCGCTGGAAGGCCTACCGGCTGCTCGCGGTCGCGGTGGCCACGGGCGGCGCCCTCGTGCTCCCCCTGACCGCCATGGCCTGCGGCATGCCCCTGCCGTTCGTCCTCGTGGCCGCCTTGCTGGCGGGCATCGGACTCGATGTCGCGGTCGTTGCCTGGAACACCGCCTTTCAGCAGCACGTGCCCGCGGCGGAACAGGGCCGCATGAGTGCGTTCAACGGCGTAGGCGAACGCCTCGCCATCCCCCTCGGCTACCTCGGCGCCGCCTTCGCGGCCGACGCGTGGAGCAGCGAGGGCACGCTCCTGGCCTGCGCCGGCATCATCGCCCTCACGACCGTCCTCAACCTCTGCGTCCCGGACGTACACCGCGTCAACCGGCTCACGCCGAGCGACCGGTCGAGGGCGGTGAACGAGGATCGCGAGGTGGAACAGGCGTAGCGGACGTAGGGTCGCGGCATGGACGTGAGCGGCAGGGTCTGGGGCGCCACGCGGGCGGAGCAGAGCGCGTCGTACCCGTGTGACCTGCTCGTGCCGGGCCGGTCCGAGGGCTGGACACGGGCCGTCGACATCGCCGCCCCGCCCGGCCTCGTCTTCAGATGGCTCCGCCAGCTGACCATCGCGCCGTACAGCTACGACTGGATCGGCTTCCGGGGCCGCAAGAGCCCGCGCGTGCTGCTCCCCGCCCCATCCGTCCTGTCCCTCGGACAGCCCTTCCTCGTCTTCGAGATCGCCGGCTTCACCACCGACGTGCACATCACCGGCGTGCTCCCCGAAGCCCTGGCCGGGCGGCACGGGCACATGGCCGTGAGCTACACCCTGCGCCCGCACGGCGCAACGGGCTGCCGCCTGGTCGTCAAGGTCGTCGCCGAGACCGGGGCGACGACAGGCCGACGGCTCCGGCGCCGTCTCCTGGCCTGGGGCGATCTCGTCATGATGCGCAAGCAACTCCTGACGCTCAAGGAACTGTCCGAAGGATCGGCGCCCCCGTCCGCCGCAGGCCCCCGCGCCGAGTAGACGGCCCCCGGGACGTCGGCGCGCGTGACTGGGCGTCGTAGTCGGTTCTGGCGGTATGCCGGCAGAGGGGTGTCGTCCAGGCTGGCGGGCCGGGCAAAGCGCCCGACGGCAGTCATGGCCGGCCAACGATCAAGGTGGAACATGGTCACGAAGAAGCCCGTCCGGACAGGGGCCGGCTCTGGCGCGAACGGTCAGGACTCGGAGTCCGCGGTGAAGCTCCGGGAGCGCCGGGGCTCGATTGATGCCTTGACAACGATTGCCTAGTCATCGATCCTGGACGAGTGACAGCATCTTCCAGCGGTCTGCGTGACCACCTCGGCTACTGGATCCGGCGTCTCTCCGACGAGGTGCACGGCCGGTTCGAGCAGCAGCTCGCCTCGTACGACGTGACGGTCGCCCAGTGGGCGGTCCTGATCACCGTCCACCGCGGCGACGCCGTAACCACCCGGGAAGTGGGCCGGTACATCAACGTCGACGCCGGAGCCGTCTCGCGCCTGGTCGACCGCCTGGTCGCCAAGGGTTTGATGACGCGCGAACCGGACCCCGCATCCCGTCGCAGCCTGCGGCTGACACTCACCCCCACCGGGCGTGATCTCGTCCCCCGCCTCGCGGAGATCGCGGATGCCAACGACGCCCACTTCTTCTCCGCCCTGGAACCCGGCCAGCGACAGCAGCTGGAGGGTTGGGTGAAACGCCTGATCGACGAGGGCCGCCCGGATTCCACCGACACACCGAAGGTTCCATCATGAGCAACGCCGACACCCCCGCCCGTTCGGTCACCAAGACCGTCACCATCGACCGGCCGGTCGCCGAAGTCTTCGCCCACCTCGCCGACGCCGCCAACTGGCCCGCCTGGGCCGTGGTCAACATCCAGGCGATCGAACCCGCCCCCGAGGAGGGCTGGTGGCTGATGACCACGCCCCGAGGACCGGCCAGGCTGCGCATCCGCGGCAACGCCGAGCTGGGAATCCTCGACCACGACTACCTCGACGAACAGGCTGCCTGGCAGGTTCCGGCCCGCGTCGTGCCCAACGGCAACGGCTCCGAGTTCATGATGACCTTCTTCCAGCCGCCGACGTTCACCGACGCCTTCTTCGACGAGCAGATCGCGCTCGTCGACATCGAACTCGCACAGTTGAAGAAGATCCTGGAAACCGGCGTGTGATCACACCGCACGCGCCCCGTCGGCGGATGGCCTCTCCACGAAGGTGAGACGGGGAGTCCGACCGTCCCCGCGGCGCGGTCGAGGGTCGCTCGCGGCCCTCGGGACGGGAGGGGAAGGAGGTCCGGAAGGACCTCCTTCCCCCTTTTCCGCGCCGGTTCCGCGTCAGTGCTCCGCGCCACTACGCCGCGTCAGCGGGCCAGGAACCGGGTG
Organism: Streptomyces sp. NPDC002181; assembly: GCF_042890485.1. NCBI lineage: Bacteria > Bacillati > Actinomycetota > Actinomycetes > Kitasatosporales > Streptomycetaceae > Streptomyces > Streptomyces sp. NPDC002181. The sequence goes on from NZ_JBIASC010000017.1 coordinate 19,697, forward strand.
GCGCCCACGTAGACGCGGCCGGTGGAGCCGATGGGCTCCTCCCGGACCGGGTCCCCCGTACGAGGCGAGTTGATCATCATCGGTTCGCCGTTCCTGGTCCCCGTGTAGATGCCGACGTGCGTGACCTCGGTGCCGGTGGCGGGGCGGAAGGCGACGATGTCGCCGGGCCTGAGGTCCTGCGTACCGGTGATCCGCACTCCGGCGGCCGAACCGGCGGGAACCTGCCCGCCGCCCGCGTCGAACTGCGGCTGGGCGTCCCGGGGAATCGTCACGCCGAGCGCGGAGTACACCTGGCCGGTGAGACCGGAGCAGTCGTAGCCGAAGCCGGAGGTTCCCGACCACAGGTAGGGCAGACCGAGGAAGGCGCGTGCGGCGGCGACCACGTCCGCGCCGCTCGGTGCGGCCGGCACCCTCGCCAGGTCGCCGGCCCGGAAGAACAGCCGGCCACCGCTGGGGGAGTAGGCCGTGACGACTCCGGGCAGCGGACCGGCCTTCACCGGGAAGGCGGTGTTGTACGAGTACTCGCCCGCCTGCCCCGACTCGCCGCCTGCCCGCGCGGCCTTGGCGGTGGCGTAGCCCCGGGCCGTGGGGCGGGCGACGCGCTCCTCGTGCGTACCGCCGGGCGCGCGCCGGTGTTCCGAGGTCAGCTGGCGGTCGGGAATCCAGCCGGGGTAGGCGCCCAGCCCCGCCTGGTCCCTGGGCGTGGGCTGGCCGTGCACCCATACGTGGTCCCAGAGCAGACCGCCCTGCCACTCGGTGCGGTCGACGGTCACGCGGGTGCCGTGGAGAGCCTGCGTCTCCCCGGCGACGTCGCGCCGCTCGTCCAGGGACATGCCGGCCAGCCAGCCCCGGATGTCCGCGGGATCGGTGGTCGCCGGAGCGTCCACGGGGCGGACCTGTTCGGGGCTCACCCAGACCTGGGCGACCGTCACATCGACGTAGCAGGTCGGGGCGGCGCGGCAGGGGCGGGCGGCAGCGGACGAGGAGGGGAGGTCCGCGGCGGTGGGAGCCGCGGGAGCCGCTGCGGCCGGAGCGGCGAGGGCGAGGAGCATCGCGGTGGTGGCCGTCAGGACGGTCTTCACGGAATACATGCGTCGATCCTGTCCAGGGCGGCGCGGCCGTGAACCCCGCCGCGCCGACCGGCCGGCCGCCGCGTCGATCCGGCGGCGGCTCGCGGTCCGATCCGCATCCGCCGCCGATGAGGTGGCGCGGTCCGCGACGGGACCGGAGTGCGGCGGCGGGGCGGGCCCGCGCGCCGGTCGCCGGCGGGCGTCAGGTCCGATCGCGTTCCGGTTGCCCAAGTCGACCGGACGGTAACCGTAGTTGCCTCGGAGCCACCCGCTCCCGGCCTATGGTGATCCCCGTGAACGCTACGGGCGGGGAGACGATCGGGGGCCGATACCGGCTCCTGGAACTGATAGGCCAAGGCGGCATGGGCCGGGTCTGGCGCGGGCGCGACGAGACGCTGGGCCGTGAGGTCGCGGTCAAGGAGGTCCTGCTCCCGCAGGGCGTGTCGGACGCCGAACGCGACGAGCTCGTACAGCGGGTGCTCCGCGAGGCCCGCGCCAGCGCCCGCCTCAACCACCCGGGGATCATCACCGTGCACGACGTGGTCGAGCACGCGGGCGCGCCCGTGATCGTCATGGAGTACGTCGTCGGCGTCTCCCTCGGCACCGCCCTCACGCGGAACGGACCGCTGCCGGTGCCGCAGACCGCCGGGATCGGCCTGGCGATGCTCAAGGCGCTGCGCAGGGCCCACGAGGCCGGGATCGTCCACCGGGACCTCAAGCCCGACAACGTCCTGCTGATGGACGACCGGGTGATCATCACCGACTTCGGCATCGCGCACATGGCCGACGCCACCACGGCGTTGACCCGGACCGGCACGGTCATGGGCACTCCCGCCTTCATGGCGCCCGAGCAACTACTCGGACGGCCGCCGTCCCCGGCCAACGACCTGTGGGCCCTCGGGGCCACGCTCTACGCCGCCGTGGAGGGCGAAGCACCGTTCAGCGGCGAGACGTTCAGCGCGCTGTGCATCGCCGTGGCGACCGAGGACCCGCGCCCGGCGCTGCGGGCCGGCGCGCTGGCGCCGCTGCTGGCCGCCCTCCTGACCAAGGAACCGGCTCGCCGGGCCACGGCGGAGGCGGCCCTGGCCGAGCTGGAGCGGCTGGCACACGGAGGCCGGTCCGGCCCGGTGGACGTCCCGGCGGACCTCCCGACGAACGGCCCGGTGGACGCGCCATCGTCACCCGGTCCATCGTCGCCGGGTCCATCGTCCCCCGGTCCGTCGTCGCCCGGCCCGTCCCGCGCCCGGCTGATCCGTTTCGGCGGCTGCTTCGCCCTGTTGCTGCTGATCGGAACCCTGCTCCCGTGGAACTTCATGGAGCACTACCTCAAGGCCTTCAACATCCCGACCCTGGTCGTCCTGATCCTGTTCTCACTCGGCCATGCCCTGCCCCGCCCCCGCTGGCACCCCGGGTGGGTCCTGCCCGCGCTCGTCGTGGCCGATTCCGTACTGTGGCTCCTCCTTCAGCGACTCCTCGCCTCCGGAGCGGGTCTGACGGACCTGGGAACCTCCTGGAGCCCCGGGCTGACCGCCATCAGCATGCTGATCTTCGCCACCGGCGCGTGGCTCCTGTGGTGGCAGGTACCGGGCAGCCGTCCGCGGTGACGGGACGGGGCGGCGGTCCGTGAGGTGACGCGTCGTGAGCGCGCCGCTCCGGAGTTGACAGGTGAAGGCCGTGCCCCGAGGGCGGCCGCCCCGCGCGGCCTTATGGTCCACGCGAAGCCCGTCGAACGGCGAAGGCTTCGCCGGTACCCGTCCTCACGCCAGGAGCCTCCGCATGTCCGCACCCACCGGTCTGATCGACGTCCACCACCACGCCATCCCGCCCTTCTACGCCGAGGCCCTCGGCGACCGGAAGGCCATCCCCGGCGTGGACTACCCGACGTGGACCCCCGAGCAGAGCCTGGAGGTCATGGACGCCCACGGCATCGCCGCCGCGGTCCTGTCCGTCACCGCCCCCGGTGTCACCTTCCTCGACGGACCGGACGCCTCGAAGCTGGCCCGCCGCGTCAACGAGTACTTCGCCGAGCTGGTCCGCGAGCACCCCACCCGCTTCGGCGCCTTCGCGATCCTGCCCCTCCCCGACGTGGCCGCCGCGCGCGAGGAGCTCCGCTACGCGCTCGACGAGCTCGGCCTCGACGGCGTCGGCGTCCTGACCTCGTACGGCCACCGCTACCTCGGCGACCCCGAGTTCGAGCCCCTCTTCGCGGAGATCGCCGAGCGCGGCGCGGCGGTCCACGTCCACCCGGCCGCCCCGCCGAGCCGCGACCTGGCCACGTTCGACCTGCCGGTCTCCCTCTACGAGTTCACCTTCGAGACCACCCGCACCGCGGCCAGCCTGCTCTTCAACGGTGTCCTGGACCGCCTGCCCGACCTGCGGATGATCCTCTCGCACGCCGGCGGCACCCTCCCCTTCCTGGCGCGCCGCCTCACCTACGGCGCCACCATCGGCGCCTACCTCCAGGACCGCGCCCCGGAGGACGTCATCGGCACCCTCGGCCGTCTCCACTTCGACATCGCGATGTCCGCCAACGAGTTCGCGCTCCCTGCCCTGACCCGCCTCACGGGCACGGACCACATCCTCTACGGCAGCGACTACCCCTTCATGCCCGCCGCCCACACCACCGAGAACACCAACGGCTTCGCCGAGTTCGACGGCTGGACGGACGCCCAGCGCGCCGAGATCGGCCGCACCAACGCCCTTCGGCTGCTGCCCGCCCTGGCCGCCCGGCTCACCGCCTGAGGACACGCCCGGTATCGCTCCCGCGGGCAGCCGCGCAAGGCCGGGACTGCCCACCGGGAGCGCCACCCGGACCAGGACCGGGGGTAGCATCCTCGACGCGAACGTTCTGGAGGGGGAGGGAGCGGGCGATGACGGCACGGATGCCGTTCCGGGGCGCCGCCACGGCGGCGCTGCTGACCGCGGTCACGGTGTCGTCCTGCACGACGGGCGGGAGCGACGAGGCCGGGGCCTGCGAGGTACGGCACGAACTCGACCAGATCACCTCGCGGTTCCCGTCGTTCAGGCAGCTTGAATCCACGTCGTGGTGCGGGATCGACCCGGACAAGCCCTCCCGGTGGCTGCCCTCGCAGAACGAGATCCGCCTCGTGGGCGTGCTCAACGCCGTGGACGACCAGGCCGTGCTGAAGGACCTGGACAATCCCGAACTGGGGTTCCGGACCGTCGTACCCGAGAACGTGCCGCCGGAGATCGCGAAGCTCCTGCCGGAGCAAGCCGAGTGGATGATGAGCGACCGGGTCAACAAGGACATCACCGAGGACCTCTACTCGGGGTCCTTCTACTACGACAAGCGGAGCGGACAGGTGATGTTCGACTGCTGGAACCCGATGCGAAAGGACGGTCCGGCACCCGTCCCGACCGGCAACTGAACCACCGGTGCGGAGAGCGGCAGCCGTCGCCTGACGGGCCGCCCGGGGCCGGGCGCGGGCCGCCCCGCCGAGGTGTACACGCGGGCTCGGACCGAGCGGTCGGTGCCGCTGCCCGCGTACCGCCCACCTTCGGGCGCACGGGCCTTCCGCGCGGGGGTTCACCTTCGCCCCCGCCTTCTCCCGCCCCGCCGACGGCCTGACCGTGCCGCACGGCAGCCGGCAGCCGGTAGCCAGCGGTTCCGCCCGGCGGGTCAGCCGTGCACGTGCAGCGCGAAGCCCGTGCGGCCCGCCGGCTCCAGTCCCCGCCTCAGGTGCAGCGAGGGGATCTCGTAGTCACCGGAGTTCTGCCGCCGGAACGCGATCGGCTCGGTCGACTCCAGCGCCAGCAGGCGCCGTTCCCAGGCTGCGGCGACGTCCGGGTAGTCGGCGCCGGTCAGGCCGTCCGCGCCGTACAGCACGAACGGGGGCAGCACCTCGATGCCCGGGTAGTAGAGGATGCCGTGATGGATCGGGAACAGCCGGTCGTCGATGGGGCCGTTGATCCCGCGGGGGCCGTAGTGCGACTCGGGGCCGCCGACGGTCACCGACAGCAGCGCCCTCCTGCCCGCGAGCGTGCCTTCGCCGAAGCGTTCGCCGTACTGCGTGTCGCTGTGCTCGCCCACGCCGTAGGCGAAGCGGTAGGTGAATACCCGGTCGACCCAGCCCTTGAGGATCGCGGGCATCGTGTACCACCACAGCGGGAACTGGAAGACGATCGTGTCGGCCCACAGCAGCTTCGCCTGCTCGGCGAGGACGTCCGGGGTGAGCGTCCCGGCGTCGAAGGCCCGGCCCGAGTCCCGGGCGACCTTGAGCGGACTCGACGCGTGGGGGCCGTAGTCCGAGGCGTCCACGACCGCCTTCCAGCCCATCGCGTACAAGTCGCTCACCCGTACCTCGTGCCCGGCCTTCTCCAGTGTGGCCACCGCCAGGTCCTTCAGCGAACCGTTGAGCGAGTCAGGCTCGGGGTGGGCGTGGACGATCAGCGTCTTCATCGGAACTCCTTCGGATCGGATGCCTTCGATCCTGGGCTCCGCGGCGCCCCGCGTTCAGGGACGCCTCTGCCGTAGGACGGGAGTTCCTGGTACTGACAGGGCCACCTTCGCGGGCTCCGCCCACCCCATACTGGGGGCATGGACGATCTTGCGGGCTACCTGCGGACGCGGCGGTCCAGGGTCGACCCGGCAGCCGTCGGCATCCCCGTCGACAGCCGCCGCCGGGTCGACGGGCTGCGCCGCGAAGAGGTCGCGCACCTGTCCGGCGTCAGCGTCGACTACTACGTACGCCTGGAACAGGGGCGCGCGACCCAGCCCTCCGAGCAGGTCCTGGACGCGCTCGCCCGCGTCCTCGGCCTCGACGAGACCGAACGCGGGCACCTCGACCGGCTCGCCCGCCAGTGCCGCCGCCGGGCGAAGGCGCCGGGCGGGCGCATCCGGCCGGAGCTGCTGCGCGTTCTCGGCCTGGTCACCGGCGCACCCGCGCTGATCATGGACCACCGCATGGACGTGCTCGCCGGGAACCGCCTCGCCCGGTTGCTCTTCGGCCGGCCGGTGCCGGGCCTGAACACCGCCCGGCACCTCTTCCTTGAGGAGGCCGAACACGGCCTCTACGCGCAATGGGAGAGGTGCACGCTCGACGTGGTCGGACACCTGCGCCTGGCCGCCGGAAAGCACCCCGAGGACCCCCGCCTCGCCTCGCTGATCGGCGAACTGGCGATGGGCAGCGAGCGCTTCCGCCTCCTCTGGGCCCGTGCGGACGTACGCGCCCGCACCCATGGGCCCAAGGCGTACCGCCACCCGCTGATCGGACCGCTCGAACTGCACCAGGAGAACTTCGCCCTGCCGGACGAGTCGGGCAGGGAGCTGGTGGTGCTGTCGGCCGCCCCGGGCAGCCCCGCCGAGGACGGGCTGCGCCTGCTCGCGGGCCTGGAAACGGAAGGCGGTGCCGGGGAGTCGGAAGTCGCCGCCCGGATCGGCGGGTAACGGCCGGGCCGCAGGCCGCGCGTGCGCCCGAGCCGGGGCAGTCGTCACCCGGAGCCGGTTGTGGCCGGTCAGTCCCGGTACACGAGGATGAACTCCCCGTAGGGATGGCTTCCGTGCCGGCCGGCCGTCTCGTCGAGGGCTGCGCGCAGGGTGCGCAGATGGTCCGTGGTGAGCTGGAGCGGCGGTTCGTCGGGCTGGTACGTGGTGCCGCGGGGGTAGTCCTCGCCGGCCGTGGTGGTCATCTCGATGTGACAGCCGAGTACATGACGGACGGGCCGGGTGGCGCAGAAGTCCAGCAGGCGGTCCACGGTGGCCGAGTAGGCGGTCCGGTCCTCGATGTAGAGCCGCCCGGGGTAGAGGGAGTCGCCGGTCAGCAGGAGACCGGTGTGGCGGTCGTGGAAGACCACGGCGGCCCGCTGGTGGCCGGGTCCGGGGACCAGGTCGAGGACGCGGCCGCCCAGGTCGAGCGTGCCGACGCGGTGCGGCCAGTCGGTGAGGCCGAACGCCGCCGTGACCTCTTCCAGTTCCGGTCCCACGACCTGGGTGAGGGGCCGGTCCGCGAACTGGGTGTCCGCCGCGGTGTGGTCACCGTGTCCGTGGGTGTGGGCGATCAGCAGCGAGTACGCGGGCCTCGGATGGCGTTCCAGCCAGTCCGAGACGAGCCCGTCGACCGTTTCCCGCAGGGGGAAGTGGGCCGGGTCGGCACAGGCGCCCGTGTCGAGGAGCAGCGCCCGGTCGTTGCCGAAGAGGAGGAAGAGGAACGGGGCTTCGTAGTGCACGGACTTGTTCTGGCGCAGCAGCACCGTGTGTTCGGAGTAGGCGTGGACCTGGATCTCCGGGGCCGGGTCGTGTTTCGGGGAGGGCCAGCCCGCGTGCCAGTCGACGTCGAGACTGCCGGACACCGGGGCACCCCTGAGAAAGTCGATCACCCGTCCAACCTACCCCTCGGCGTGGCGCGTGGGAGCGAGCCGGTCAGTCCGCCCCCTCCGTCGGCAGGCCTTCGACTGGGGGATCCAGGTAGGCGAGGCAGGCCTCCGCCACCTTGTGCAGGTAGCGGGACGCGGCGGCCCGTTCGTCGTCTTCGAGGTCGCGCCCGGCCTCGTGGATGAGTGACAGGAGAGGGGCGAGTTCGCCCATCACGTGTTCGAGGCCGCTGTCGGTGACGTCGAGGACCTGGCGGCGCCGGTCGCGGGGGTGCGGATCGCGGGTGAGGTGTCCCTCGGCGACCAGGCGGTTCACCGACTGGGTGCCGGCGGCGCTGGTGACCCCGAGCCTGCGCGACAGCTCCACGGGGCCGATCGGCTCTCCGGCGGCCTTCGCCATCACCACGTGCTCGACCGCCTCGACGTTGGTCAGCGGCATCTCGAGGCGTTCGGCCAGTACGCCCCGTGCCAGTTGGGTGAGGGTCAGGACCTTCCGCAGGGCCTCGGACAGCTCATCGCCCGCCGGCGCGCCGCCCGGCCGCGCCGGCGGGTGTCCCCCGGAGGAGTGGGATGCCCCTGTGGTCTCAGGGAGGTGTTGCGCCATGGCCAGGATTCTGCCACGGTGGAAATCGCTAAGCTACTTAACGAAAAGAGTGCGTTCCCGTGTCCCGTGCGCAGACCGGCCGTCCCCCGCGACCAGCTCCCGCCGCCCCGGACGGAGCCCGAGGCGGGCCGGAGAGCCCTCGCCGCACCGCCTGGCTCGTCCTGCTGCTGACCGTGATCGGGCTGGCGGCGGCCTTCGCTCTGGGCCCCGGCGACGCCACGACCACCGAGGCGACCGGGACGTCCCTGCCGGCCACCGCGCAGTCGGCCAGGGCGGCAGAGGCCCTCAGATCCTTTCCCGAGGGTGCGGCCGCCCCCGCGATCGTGGTCTACAGCAACAAGGACGGCGCTCCTCTCGGCGAAGCCCAGCAGCGGCTCATCACCGAACGCTCCGCACGGCTGGGAGCGTTGGGACTCCTCCCGCAGGCGGCCCGCCCGCAGTGGGTGGACCGCCGGGTAGCCACCGTCGCCGTCCTGCTGCCCACGGGCGCGGGCGACAGCGAGAACTCCGCGACGGTCGACCGGATCCGCAGGACCGCCTCCGACGGGCTCGCCACCCCGCTCCAGGCGCAGGTCACCGGCGGGCCGGCGTTCCGCGCGGACATCGCCAAGGTGTTCGACGGAGCCGACGGAAACCTGCTCCTCGCCACGGCCTCGGTGGTCGCCGTGCTCCTCCTGGTCACCTATCGCAGCCCCGTCCTGTGGCTCGTACCCCTCCTCGTCGTGGGTGCCGGCGACCGCGTGGCCGGCATCCTGGTCGGCGTCCTCGCCCCCCACGCGGGAGTCGAGGTCGACGCCTCCGCCGCGGGCATCCTCTCCGTCCTGGTCTTCGGAGCGGGCACCAACTACGCCCTGCTGCTGGTCTCCCGCTACCGCGACGAACTCCACCTCACCGACGACCGCTTCACCGCCATGGCCCGCGCCTGGCGCGGTACCGCGCCCGCGGTCCTGGCCAGCGGCACCACCGTGGTCCTCAGCCTGCTGACCCTGCTGACGGCCCAGCTCACCGGAAACCGGGGCCTGGGCTTCGCCGGCGCGGTCGGCATCCTGACCGCGATGCTCTTCGGCCTCGTCGTGCTGCCCGCGGCCCTCGTCCTGCCGGGACGATGGCTCTTCTGGCCCCTGATCCCCAGGACCGGAGACCCCGTCACCGCCGACCGCGGCGGCCTGTGGTCCCGTATCGGACAGTCCGTCGCCAAGCGGCCCGCACACGTGGCCCTCGCCGGGACCGCCGTACTCCTCGCCCTCGCCTCCGGCACGCTCGCCCTGCGCACCGGACTCGCCCAGGACGACTCCTTCCGCAAGACGCCCGAAGCCGTCCTGGGACAGCGCACCCTCGCGTCCGTCCAGTCCGCCGGGGCCGCCGCCCCCCTCACCCTCGTCTCCTCGCCCGGCAGCCGCGACCAGGTGGCCGACGCCGCCCGCCACGTCCCCGGAGTCGCCTCCGTGACCGCCGGCCCCGCCACCGCCCGCTACGCCCGGGCGGACGTCGTCCTGACCGCGGCGCCCGGCACCGACGCCTCCGACCAGGCCATCGAGCGCCTGCGCGACACCATCGCCGCCGTGCCGGGCGCCGACGCCCTCGTGGGGGGCCAGACCGCCGAGGCGTACGACACCGCGACGGCCAACGCCCGCGACACCAGGGTCGTCGTCCCGCTCGTCCTGGCCATCGTCTTCCTCGTCCTGGTCGCCCTGCTGCGGGCGCTCGTCGCCCCGCTGCTGCTCGTCGCGACCGTCATCACCTCGTACTTCGCCGCCCTCGGAGCCGGCTGGATCCTCTTCCGTACCGTCTACGACTTCCCGGCCCTCGACACCAACGTGGCGCTCCTGTCGTTCCTGTTCCTGGTCGCGCTCGGCGTGGACTACAACATCTTCCTCATCGCCCGCACCCGCGAAGACACCCTCGCGGGCCACGACACCCGCCGGGCCGTCCTGCGCGCCCTCGCCTCGACCGGCGGCGTCATCACCAGCGCCGGCATCCTCCTCGCCGCCGTCTTCGCCGTCCTCGGCGTCCTGCCCCTCATCACCCTCACCCAGATCGGCGTGATCGTCGGCATCGGCGTCCTCCTCGACACGCTCCTCGTACGCACCGTCCTCGTCCCCGCCCTCGTCCTCCTCACCGGGCGCCGCTTCTGGTGGCCCGGCCGCCCCGAGACCGCGCGGCCGTGACCGCGCCGTGCCACCGGGCACGGCACGCCCACCGGCCCGGTGGGCGCGCCGTGCCCGGTGCCGGCAGGGGACTGGCGTAGCGTGGCGAGCCCGCGAACCACCCCGTTCGGCAAGGAGCGACCAAGGCCATGCGGAAGCCCGACGGCAGGGACGCGGACGTGGTGGTCATCGGCGCGGGCGTCGCGGGACTGGCCTGCGCGGCCGACCTCCTCGCAGCCGGAGTACGGGTGAGCCTGCTGGAGGCGGCGGACACCCCCGGTGGCAGGGTGGCGACCGACCGCGTCCGAGGTTTCACGACGGACCGCGGGTTCCAGGTCCTCAACACCGCCTACCCGCAGGTCAAACGCCGCCTGAAGCTGCGGGCCCTGAAGCTACGGCCCTTCACTCCGGGGGTGCTGGTGCACACCGGCGACGGCCTGCGCCGGTTCACCGACCCCACCCGCCGGCTCCGGGACAGCCGCGACCTCCTGCCGGGCCGCCTGGCCCCGGCCCGCGACCTCGCGGCGCTGGGCGTGCTGTCGGCCCGCGACATGCTGGCGCCCGCCGCGCGGTTGCGGGGCCGGCAGGACGGCACCACGCTCACCGCGCTGGCCGACGCCGGTTTCTCGCCGGCCTTCGTGGAGACCTTCTTCCGGCCCTTCCTGTCCGGGGTCTTCCTGGAGGACGAACTGGAGACCTCCGCGCGCTTCTTCCACCTCGTGTGGCGCTCGATGCTGCGCGGCACCGCCTGCCTGCCGGCCGACGGCATGGGCGCCATCCCCGCCCAGCTCGCCGACGCCCTTCCCGGCTCCGTGGTGCGCACCGCCACACCCGTCGCCTCCCTGACGCCGGACGGCGTCCTCCTGGCGGACGGGGCCGACCTGGCGGCCGCCGCGGTCGTCGTCGCCACCGGGCAGAGCGCCGCCGCCCGGCTGCTCCCCGGACTGGCCGTACCGCGGGCTCGAACCGTCACGACCCTCTATCACGCCGCCGGGCGTTCGCCGCTGGCCGAGCCCACGCTGGTGGTCGACGGCGGCCGGCGGTTCCTGAACACCTGCGTGCTCACCGAAGTCCATCCCGGCTACTCCGTCGACGGGCGGGCACTGGTGTCGACCTCCGTACTCGGCGCGCCCGGGCCGGCGGACGAGGCGGCCGTGCGCGTGGCTCTCGGCCACGTGTACGGTGCCGACACCGGGAGCTGGGAAGCCGTTCACCGGGTCACGGTCCGCGACGCCCTCCCGGCCATGACCCCGCCCTGGCCGCTCTCGCGGAGCACCCGCTTCTCCCCGGGCCGCTACGTGTGCGGTGACCACCGGGCGACCGGCTCCCTGCAGGGAGCCATGGCCTCCGGGGCCCGCGCCGCCCGGGAGGTCCTGACGGATCTGCGCGCGGGTACGCGTACGCAGCCTCGCCGCGGCGCCTGACGCCCGCCTCCCGGCCCGTCACGCCCGCCGAAGGCCCGGAACGCCTCGGCGCGCCCGCCGTCACGACCGGCTCACGACCGGCCCCCTGATTCGATGCAGAACCGGTGCGACTTGAGGCGCGGGCTCCGACCGGCGCACGCTCGGACGGCCGGACCCGACCGAGCGGCCCGGCCCATCCGGGAAGGCGTCGGCACCGAATCGGAACCCGAAGGGCGCGGGGGAGCACGCGGGTTCCGCCGAGCGCGAGAGGGAGACCATGAGTGGGCGCAGCATCGCCGTCGTGGGAGCGGGTGTGGCCGGCCTGTCGGCCGCGTACGTGCTCTCGCGCGGCCACGACGTGGTTCTGTACGAGGCGGACGACCGGCTCGGGGGCCACGCCCACACCCATCGGCTACCCGCCCGCGGGGGCGGCACCATCGGCGTGGACACCGGGTTCATCGTCCACAACGAGCGTACGTACCCGTACCTGCTCCGGCTGTTCAGGGAGCTGGACGTGGCCACGCAGGACGCCGAGATGAGCATGTCCGTCCGCTGCGACGGCTGCGGCCTCGCCTACGCCGGCGCCCGCGGGCCGTACGGTCTGCTCGGCGGCGGCAACCTCCGGCGCGGCCGGTACCTGCGGATGCTCGCCGAGGTGCCGCGCTTCCACCGGGCCGCCCGTCGCCTCCTCGCCTCCGGCGACGAGACGGCCACCCTCGGCTCCTTCCTCCAACGCGCAGGCTTCACCGCGTACTTCGCGGGGCACTTCGCACTTCCCCTCGTCTCCGCGGTCTGGTCCTGTCCGCCGGACACGGCGCTGCGCCACCCCGCGGCCTACCTGTTCCGGTTCCTGGACCACCACGGCCTGCTGTCCGTCACCGGCTCCCCGCAGTGGAAGACGGTCACCGGCGGCTCCTCCGCCTACGTCGAGAAGATCGCCAAGACGCTGTTCTCCGTGCGGACGACCACCCCCGTCCGGGCGGTCGTGCGCGGTACGGACCGCGTACGGGTGACGACCGGCGACGGTGAGAGCGCCGACCACGCCGCCGTCGTGATCGCCGTCCACCCCGATCAGGCCCTGCGCCTCCTCGCGGACGCCACGCCCGCCGAACGCAGGATCCTCGGGGCGTTCACGTACACCCGCAACCCGACCGTCCTGCACCGGGACGCCTCGGTGCTGCCCGCTCTGCCGCACGCCCGCGCGGGCTGGAACTACTGGCTGCCTTCGTGCCGCTCCCGCCCCGGGACGGTGCAGGTCAGCTACGACATGAACCGCCTGCAGAGGCTCGCCGGGGACGAGCCGCACATCGTCACCCTCAACGAGGACGGCCGCGTCGACGAAGGAACGGTCATCGCCCGCACGGTCTACGAACACCCGGTCCACACGCACCGCTCCGTCGCCGCGCAGCGCGAACTGCCCGGCCTCACCACCTCGGTGACGGCGTTCGCCGGCGCCTACCACGGCTGGGGGTTCCACGAGGACGGCTGCCGCTCCGGAGTCGAAGCGGCCCGGGCTCTGGGGGTGAACTGGTGACCCCCGCGCCCGTGACCCCCGCGCCCGTGACCCCCTCGATCTATGCCTGCGAGGTCACCCACGTCCGCACCGTGCCGGTGCGCCACTCCCTGCGCCGGCGCACCTACCTGTGGCTGGTCGACCTCGACGACCTGCCGCGCCTGCCCCGTTTCCTGCGCCCCCTCGCCCGCTTCGACGCCCGCGATCACTTCGGCGGCCGGGCTCCCACCATCCGGGCCGGACTGGACGCCTTCCTGGCGCGGCAGGGGGTGACGGACGCCGGCGGACGCGTGATGATGCTCGCGCACGCCAGGGTGTTCCACCACGTGTTCAACCCGCTGACCCTGTACTGGTGCCACGACCGCGCCGGGCGCCAGGTGTGCGTGGTCGCCGAGGTGCACAACACGTACGGCGGCCGCCACTGCTACCTGCTGCGGCCCGACGCGAACGGGCGGGCGGACGCCGCCAAGACGTTCCACGTATCGCCGTTCTTCGACGTCGAGGGCTCCTACCGGATGCGCCTGCCACTGCCGGGCGAGCGCCTCGACCTCAGCGTCCAGCTACGGCACGGGGACGGCAGCCGCCCCCTGACCGCCACCGTCCGCGGCCGCCGCCGCGCGGCCGGCGCGCCGGGGCTGCTGGCCGCGGCGCTCAGCCACCCCTGGTCGACGCTCGCCGTCACCCTCGGCATCCGCTGGCACGGCGTACGCCTCTGCCTCAAGGGGCTTCCCGTCCGCCCCCGACCCGTACACCCGACCCGAGAGGGCATGCTGTGACCAGCTCGCCGCCGTCGATCCGAACCGCGTGCCCGACCCGCGACAGTACGTCCGCTGGCGCTGGCGCAGGCCCAGGCCCGGGCCCAGGCACGCGGGTACGCGCCGACGCCGCGCCCGTCGATCCGGGGCGCTGGCCCGATGTCGCCCGCCTTCCCCGCTCCTCGGCCCTGCGGACCGCCTCCGCCCGGTGGATCGTCGAGAACGCCCTGGCCAAGACCCCGTTGCGGATCCGGCAGGGGGGTCGGCAGCACGCCGAGGCCTCCCCGCCCGGCGACGGCGGTCCCGGAGCTCCGACACTGTTCCTGCACGATCCGGCCGCCTTCCACCGCCGGATCGGCGCCGACGGCCTCATCGGCTTCGGTGAGTCGTACATGGCCGGCGAATGGGACGCCGACGACCTCGTCGCCGCACTCACGATCCTGGCCTCCCGCGTGGACGCCCTCGTACCCGCGCCCCTGCGCCGGCTCCGGGGCGCCTGGGTCCACCGGCGTCCCGCCCTCGAACGCAACACCCCGGACGGGGCCCGCGACAACGTCCGCCGTCACTACGACCTGTCGAACGACCTGTTCGCCCTGTTCCTGGATCCGAGCCTGACCTACTCTTCGGCCGTCTTCACCGCGCTGCCCGCCGCGCACGACGACCTCACCGCCGCCCAGCACCGCAAGATCGACCGGCTCCTCGACCTCGCCCGTGTCGGTCCGGGCACCCGCCTGCTGGAGATCGGCACGGGCTGGGGCGAACTCGCCCTGCGCGCCGCGGCCCGGGGCGCCGAGGTCCTGACCGTGACCCTCTCCGCCGAGCAGCGCGACCTCGCCGTACGGCGGATCGCCGCCGCCGGACTGACCGACCGGGTCACCGTCGAGCTGAGCGACTACCGGCAGGTCCGGGGCAGCTTCGACGCGGTCGTCAGCGTCGAGATGATCGAGGCGGTCGGCGCCGAATACTGGCCCGTGTACTTCGCGGCGCTGCGCCGGCTGCTCGCACCCGGGGGCAGCGTGGCGCTGCAGGCCATCACGATGCCGCACGCGGGCATGCTGAACACGGCCCGCACGCACACCTGGATCGGCAAGTACGTCTTCCCCGGCGGGCTCATCCCCTCCCGGGAGGCCATCGCCCGGGAGAGCGCCGCCGCGGGCCTGCACATCACCGATGACGCCGGGTACGGCGACCACTACGCGGAAACCCTGCGGCTGTGGCGGGAGGGTTTCCTGCGGCAGTCGGAGGCCGTCACCGCACTGGGCTTCGACCGGGTGTTCCGGCGCATGTGGGAGCTGTACCTGGCCTACTCCGAGGCGGGGTTCCGCGCGCACTACCTCGACGTGCGCCAGATCCGCCTGGTGGCCGACCGCGCCGTACCGGGGAGGGCGCGGTGAACTGGAGCGCGCTGACGATCAACCTCGCCGCCTCGGCCGGCGCGGCCCTCGCCGTGATGGTGGCCTTCTTCGTGATCTCGTTCCGCGCAGGGGTCCATCGGATCGTGGACATCGCCTGGGGCGTCGGTTTCGCCGCCGTCGCCCTCGTCACCTGGGTCCTGTCCGCGGGTCACGGGGACGAACTGCGCAGGTTCCTCGTCGTGGCGGCCACCTGCGTCTGGGGGCTGCGGCTCGCGCTGCACATCGCCCGCCGTGCCCGCGGCCACGGCGAGGACCCCCGCTACGCCAGGATGCTCGCCCGCGCTCCCGGCAGCCCCGCCTGGTACGCACTGCGCAAGGTCTACCTCCTCCAGGGGCTCCTCGTCTGGATCGTCTCGCTGCCCGTGCAAGCCGCCGCCTACCTGCCGGGCGGTCCCGACGCCCCGATGGTGCTCGGCCTCGTGCTGTGGGCGGCCGGCCTGGGCTTCGAGGCGGTGGGCGACCACCAGCTCGCCCGCTTCAAGTCCGACCCCGCCAACCGGGGCCGGATCATGGACCGGGGCCTGTGGGCCTGGACCAGACACCCCAACTACTTCGGCGACTTCCTCGTCTGGTGGGGCCTGTACCTGACGGCGTGCGCGACCTGGCAGACGGCGGCCCTCACCCTCGTCTCACCGCTGGCCATGACGGGGCTGCTCGTCTGGGGCAGCGGCAAACGACTCCTGGAGGCCCATATGGCCGACCGCCCCGGATACGCCGACTACAAGGCCCGTACCGGCGGATTCCTGCCCCGCCCGCCACGCGGTGCCGCTGCCGCGCGCGGGACCCGATGACCACGACCAGGATCGGGTCTCGGCCGCCCCCGCCCCCCGGTGGCTAGGGCGAGGACGAAAGACGGCAATGCCGGCCGATGAGGTCCAGGGCCTCGCGCAGACCGGCCGGGCAGAACATGCCCGGAGCCGCCGGGCGGTTCGCCCAGCCGGGGCCGGCCAGCACCACCAGCGGACGGGTCCGCGCTCCCTTGATCCCGAATCCGGTCTTCGCGACCATGCGGGCCAGCGCGGGGCTGGCGGTGTGGCGCGACTGGGACCACAGCACCACGGCTGACGGGCCCATGCGCCGTACGGCGGCGTTCAGTGCCTCGGCCGGCACGTCCGCGCCCAGCATGCGCATCGGCAGTCCGCGCTCGGCGAGGCCCGCCGCGAGTGCTTCCAGGGGAAGGGTGTGCTGCTCACCCGGAACGCAGGAGAGCAGCACGGGCGCTGCCCCCGGGGCCGTCGGCGGGGCGCAGGCGATGCGTCTCAGGGCGGTGGAGATGTGCCATGAGAGCAGGTGCTCCACCTCGACGTAGCGTTCGTCCGTGGACTCCCACTTGCGGCCGACCGCGTGGAGCGTGGGTGCCATGACCTCTTCCCAGCCGGTCACCAGCCCGTGGGTGGCGAGCAGGTCCGCGAGGAGCCTGTCCATGGTCGGGCCGTCCAGCCGGACCGCCGCGCGGGCCAGCCCTCTGAACTCGTGCCTGACCTCATCGAGCGGCAGGCCGTTGCCCGAACCGGGGGAGCGGCCTCGCCGCACGGCGGCGGGGGGCCGCGGCGGCGGTTCGGCGGGCACGGGGGCCGTGCCCGCTCCCGGCGGGCGCCCGGCTCGGGAGAGGGCAGCGCCGGCAGCCTCGGCCGGTGGCACTCCGGACGTGGTGAGCCGGCACATCTCCTCCAGCATCGCGATGTCCTCGGGTGCCCAGCGCCGGTGCCGGCCGCCCTCGCGGACCGAGGGGCCGATGCCGTACCGGCGGTCCCAGGACCGCAGCGTGGTGGGCGAGACCCCCAGGCGCCGGGCCACGGCTCCGGTCGTGACGCGGTAGGACGAATCAGTCACATCTGCCTCCACCCCTCTCTTCGGGGGCCACCGTCCCGCCGGATGCAGGCGAGTCCCGATCAGCGGCCCGATGTGCCCGGCCCGCGGGAGGTCACCGGTGGGCGAGCACGTTGACGACCCGGCCGTTGGGGTCGCGGACGAAGAACCGCCGCACGCCCCATTCCTCGTCCTGCAGGGGATGGACGATCTCCGCACCGCTGTCCCGCACGGCCGCGTAGGCCGCGTCCACGTCGTCCACCTCGACGCTCATGTCGGGGACGACCGGGGCGGTCTCGTCACGGGTCATGAAGCTGATCTGGGCCGCCGGACTGGCCGGGGAGGCGAGCGTCATGATCCAGCCGTGGTTCATGACCTCCTCGAAGCCCAGGAGGCCGTAGAACTCCCGGCTTTCCTGCGCGGCCTGCGACTGGATGTTGGGCACGACACGGCGAACGGTCATCGACAACTCCGGTTGGAGGGGTGGGACGGTCACGCGTCAATGGTCACCGCCTTCGCCCACCGAGTAGATCACGGCGATGAACACGAGCACGGTCGCGGCGAGTCGCACGATCTCCGGGGCGGCCCACCCTTGCTGCACGGCGACCACGAGGACGGCGGTGAAGGCGTACGGCCATGAACGGCGCGGCGGCCGGGTGAAGTTCGACATGAGGGCCTCCAGGTTCGGTGATCGGCTGAAGTCCCAGGCTGACCCGTGATGGGATTGTCCGCCTGGGCCTGGGGGCGCTGCGCAGGTGACGGGCCGCACGTCGGTGACAACGCCCCGGTTGTCTGCGAGACAAGGCGGGGGGCGGGGCGCATGGCACGACCGTTGGGGGAACTGCAGGGCGGGACGGAGGAGGCGAACGAGCTCGCGCGCTGGCTGAGAAAGATCACGAACGGGGTGGGCGTCCGGCAGCTGGAGGCCGACTTCCCGTACAGCAAGTCGCTGTGGACGCAGTTCCGCAACGGCAGTCGCCTCATCCCCCGGGACCTCTTGGACCAGGTGGTGAGCCGGTACCTCCGGGAGCCGGCCATGCGGCAACGCCAGCTCGACGAGGGGCGCCGGCTCCTGGAAGAGGCGCTGCGCAGTGCGGCGTCACCCCGGACCGCGGAGCGCGACGGAGCGCCCACCGCTCGTCCGCGGCCCGCGGACGCGGTCGCGCACGCTCTGCTGAGGCTCGATGACGCGCGGCTGCGCCAGATCGAGGCGATACGGCGGCTGAACGCCTCCGAGCGGCGGTGCGACCGGCTCCAGGACCTGGTGTCCGCACTTGAGCAGCGCTGCACGCTGCTTGAGCACGAGCGGGACCGGGCGCGCGACGAGGTACGCGCCGAGTTGCAGGGCCAGGTGCAGATGTCGGCGGAGTACCGGCGCCAGGCGGACGTCAAACTGAAGCGCGCCCGGCGCGCGCGTGAAGAGGCGTACGAGCTGAGGCTGGCGGCCGAGGCACAGGTCACCCGCGCCAAGCTGGACGTCCGCCGGCGCAGCGGAGCAGAGGTCGAGGACATCGCTCCCCTCGTCGCGCCGGCGGACGGCGCCGATTACCTGACTCCGTTGGGGGACGTCGCGCCCGCGCTGCATGCCATCGACGAGGAGCTGGACGAGAACGACCAGGGGATGGACGCGCTCCGCGCCGCGCTGCGGCTCCCCGCCGCGGACCGTCCGGCGCACGACTCCCGGATCGTGCGGGGAGTGGTGGAGAAGGGGGCCGACCCGTCTTCCGGGGTTGTCCGCGTCTTGGCGGAAGACAACGCGGACGGCGAAGACAACCGGGACGGCCGGGGCGATGGACGGCGTTCGGTGGCGGGGCGCCGCAGCCGCAGGACCATCGCCGTGAGCCTCGCCCTCGTGACGACGCTCGGGGTGTCACTGGCCTGGGATCCGCCGCCTCCCGGTACGTCGACGCGCGATCCCCTGCGGGCCGGCCATGGAAACCACCTGACGATCGGCGTGGCGGTCGACGCCCCCGGTCTGAGCGAGCTGCAGGACAACGGGCTCCACGGGTTCGAAGTGGACATGGGCACGCGCCTGGCCCGGGAGCTCGGCTTCGACGAGGGGAGCGCACGCCTGGTGGCGCTGAACATGAACGAACGTGCCTCGGCCGTCCGGACGGGGCAGGTCGATGTGGTAATCGCCCGCGTCGAGGTGACCAGCGCACTGAGAAAGGAGGTCAAACTCGTCGGACCGTATCTGAGGACCTATCACGGAGTCCTGGTCGGGAAGGGGGACAAGACCATCTCGCACTTCAAGGACCTGGCCGGCCGAAGGGTCTGCACGCGCGCGTACTCCAGCTCCCAAGAAGCACTGCTCAGGAACAACGAGGCCGTGATCGTGACCCGGCCGGACACCCGCGACTGCGTCGAGGCCCTCCGGGTCCACGAGGTGGACGCGGTCATCGACGATCAAGTCGTCCTCTACGGCTACACACAGAAATTCGACGACTTCGAAGTGCCGCCGGCCGCGACGGACGGGCAGCAGGCGGGCTTCTACGCCATCGCGCTGCCCCAGGGGACTCCGGACGAGTCGTGCAGGAACGTGTTCCGTGCCCTGCAGGCGTACGTACGAGGCGAGTGGAAGCAGGACTTCCAGTCCCGGCTGGGGAACGTGGTCCAGGCGTTTCCCACGACGTGGAACGCGTTCACCCCATCCGAGGGCGACATGAACGAGCGTTCCTCCTGCCCGACCTGATCGCCCGCCGGAGCGACGAGGCTCCCTCCGGCAGCCCTGCGCGGGCCGGGCCCGGGCCGGCCCGCGGCCGGCCGTGGACGGAGCCGACCGGATTCGAACCGGTGTCCTCGCGGTTTTGGAGACCGCGCGCGTCGACCTCTGCGCTACGGCTCCGCCCGCCCGGCATCCTAAGCGGTGTCGTCGGAGTCCCCTTCCGGCCGGCGCCGTGAAACCGGGTCCGGGCATGACCGGCCACGGCCCCGTGATGACCGGTGCAAGAGGCCACTTGGACGGGAAAAGCGCAACTTCGACAAGGCCCGCGCAGACGGCTACCTTCACCTCGTCTCCGGCGATCGCCCACGGTCGCACCGGAGTTCCTTCAGCCTGAGCCACCCGCGCCGGGATGAGTGGGTCCCGCCCCGCGCATCCCCGCCCCGGGCCCGAGCCACCGAAACGGGTCCACGAAACGGGTCCACGAAACGGGTCCACTTCCGGCACCCCCGACCAGGGAGACGCATGCCCCATCTCGCGCTGTACACGTTCGGCGTCCTGAAGTCACCTCTCGCCGATCCCGGACCCCTCACCCGCGAGTTCTACGACCGGGGTGAGGCCGTGTACCGGAAGATCAGCCGGCATCCCGGATACCTCGCTCGTGCCGAAGCGGTGGACGGTGACCGGGGCATGCTCTTCGGGGCGGACTGGGGCGCATGGGGGGAGTTCGCCGTCCCGGCCTGGTACGGCAAGGGCCGTACGGTGGAAACCACCGCCCTGGCCACGACCCTCTCACTCTGGACCGGCCTGCGCCCCGCCTTCGACGCCGTCTACACCGGTCTGCACCGTGAGGCGCTGAACAGGCGCTCCGACTGGTTCGAGAAGACGGCACATCCGAACCACGTGTTCTGGTGGGTCTCCGACGGCGCGACACCCACCTGGCAGGAGGGGGTGTCCAGACTGGAACACCTCCACGAGCACGGCTCCGCGCCGCACGCCTTCACCTTCCGCCGCTCGTTCACCCCGGAGGGAACTCCGACCCGCACATGACCGTCGGCCGACGGGGCAGACGAGGGGGCAAGACAAGATCCACTCGCCGTGGGGAGACGAACCATGAACGCAGAGCAGCAGGCCGCCCCGTACACCGTGCCCGGCATGGACCCGGGGGAGGCGCGGCAGGTCGCGGACCTCCTGCAGGCGCGGCTGCACGCGCTGAACGATCTGCACCTGACCCTCAAGCACGTGCACTGGAACGTCGTCGGCCCCCACTTCATCGCCGTCCACGAGATGCTCGATCCGCAGGTGGACGCGGTCCGGGAGATGGCGGACACCACCGCCGAGCGCATCGCGGCCCTCGGCGGGGTGCCGGCCGGCACCCCGGGCGCCATCGTCGCCGGCCGGACCTGGGACGACTACGACGTGGGGCGGGCGGACGCCGTGGCCCACCTGGGCGCCCTGGACCTGGTCTACACGGGTCTGATCGAAGACCACCGGAGGGCGGTGAAGGCCACCGACGAGCCGGACCCGGTCACCCAGGACATGCTCATCGGCCAGCTGGCACGCCTGGAGCAGTTCCAGTGGTTCGTGCGGGCCCACCTGGAGTCCGGCGGCGGCCGTCTGAGCACCGCGGGGGCCCACACCCTGCGGGAGGCGGCCGGCCGGGCATCGGGCGAACCGCGTACCGCCTGAACGCGCACGCCTGACCCGCCCCGGGCAACGGCTCGGGTCAGGCCGTCCGCGGAGGCTGCCGGGCCGGCGGCAGCCTGAGAGGGGTCGTGACCGCCGAGCAGAAGCCGGCCAGGCCCGCTGCCAGAGCAGTGCGGGAGGCCGGCGACATCGCGGCCATCGCCGTCGCCAGGGCCTCCTGCCGGCTCGCGCGCAACCGCTCCAGGTACACCCGCCCGGCGGGTGTCAGCCGCAGCAGCACCTCGCGGCGGTCGTCGGACCCGGGGTGCCGGTCGAGGAATCCGACGGCCTGGAGGCGGTCGCACAAGCGGGTGACCGAGGGCGGGGCCGCCTCCAGCAGCCTGCCCAGCTCGCGCAGGTTCATCTCACCGTTGCCGTCGACCAGGAACAGCACCCTGGCCTGGGCGGACGAGACGGGAGGGGCGCTGACCGTGTCGCGGCCCCGCTCCCAGACCACCTCCAACAGCTCGATCAGCTCGCTCATTTCCGCCACCGCCGGCATGACCGGCTTGGGAGAGCCGATCGGCCGCTGACTCATGTGACACTCCCTACCGGGCATACGAGCCGGCTTCCCACCGAACCGGCGGCTTCGTGGTCCCCATCTTGACAGCCGGAGAGAGGCAGGTAGCGGTCCGGTGGCTGGAGGCGACGCAGTGGGGCGCGAACTCAGGGACGCGGCCCCGCACGAGCTGTTCGAGAAGGTCCGTCACGTCCTGACCCGCGATCACGGGGCACGGAGCGCCGAACTGCTGATGGCGGACTACGCTTCGGCACGGCTCCAGCCCGTCACGGCGCAGCCCTTCACGGCCGAGTCCGTTTCCGCGCTCGACAGCCCCCAGGGACGGGCCTTCGGCTCGCAGCAGCCGCACGTCGCCGACGTGGGCGACGGGGTCGTCGTCCACCTGCCGGTGAGCGTGCGCGGCGACCGGCAGGGAGTCCTGAGCGTCGGCTACGCGGCGGGAGCCTACGACCCCGCCCTCCTCGGCCCGCTGATGGACGTGGCGGCCGCGCTGGGCCACGAGATCCTCGTCGCCGACCGTGACACCGACGTCTTCCTGCAGGCCAGACGGGCCAAGCGGCTGACCCTGGCCGCCGAGATGCAGTGGCAGCTGCTGCCCGGACGCGCCTGCTCCCGGCCCGAGTACGACCTCGGCGCCCAGCTGGAACCCGCCTACGCCATCTTCGGCGACTGTTTCGACTGGTCGGCTTCCGCGGACCACCTGACCCTGACCGTCAACAACGGCATGGGCGAGGGCATCGACGCGGCGCTCCTCACGAGCCTCGCCGTCAGCGCCCTGCGCAACGCCCGGCGGGCCGGACTCGGCCTCGAAGACCAGGCGGCCCTGGCCGACCAGGCCCTGTACGGTCAGTACCAGGGACGGCTGCACCTGCCGATGCTGCTGCTCCGCTTCGCCTTGGACACCGGCGAGGTCGAGGTCATCGACGCCGGATCGCCGCGCCTGTGGCGCCTGCGCGGGGGAGCGGTGGAGCAGGTCGCGCTCGAAGCGCAGCTGCCGCTCGGCATGTTCGAGGACTCCGTCTACACCTGCCAGCGCTTTCGCGTACTGCCGGGAGACCGGCTGTTCTTCCTCAGCGACGGTGTCTACGACGTCATGTCCCCGGCCGGGGAGCCCTACGGCCGGCACGCGCTGAGCCGGGCCGTCATGAACACCCGGCTGCTTCCGCCCTCACAAGTGCCCCGCGCGCTCCTGGAGCTGCTCGCCGAACACCGGGGCGGTATCGAGGCGGCCGACGACGCCATGGCCCTCTGCCTCGACTGGCACGGCCGGGCCGGTACGGAGCAGGGCGAGCCGTAGGAGCGGCCCGGACGGGACGGTGGCACAGTGGTGGCATGCCCCGACCCGGCCCGGCCAGTGCGCCCGAGGACCCGGCCGCGGCCCTCGGCGCCGCGGCGGAAGTCCTCGCACTCCTGCAGGCCCGGGGCCAGGACGGCGCGTCCGCGGCCGTCTCCCCTTCCCAGATGCGGGCGCTGCTCGCCGTCGAGGGCGCCGAGGGGATCAACCTGCGCGCCCTCGGCGCCGTGCTCGGCTCCCGCCCGCCGTCGGTCACCAGGCTCTGCGACCGGCTGGAGGCCATGGGACTGCTGACCCGCTCGCCGCACCCGAGCAGCCGGCGCGAGGTGGAGCTGCGCCTGACGCCCCGCGGCCGGATCGTGGTGGACGAGCAGCGGGCCATCCGGGCGCGCGCCTTGTCGGCGGTGCTCGCCCGGATGACGCCGGAGGCGGTGGACGCCCTGGTGACGGGTATGGCGGCCTTCCGGGAGGCGGCCGCCGCGCTGTTCCCGGCGGGCCGGCCCTCGGACCCGCTGCCCGGCCGGGCCCAGGGGTCCGAGCGGATCGAGGACAGCGCCTGACGGCGAGCGGTTCCCGGGGCGGGTCCCGACGCCCTTGTCGGGGAGGGCATAATCATTGAGTTCGTAAAACATTGCCTCACGGCAATGATCATTCTACGCTTGTTCGGCGCTACCGGGCGTCCGGCGGGCGTCCGCTTCCGGCGGTGACGTCCGCTTCCTGCGGTGAGAAGGGACAGACGCGACGCCATGGCGAGCACTCTCGGGCTGGGGCCACCGCACCCCGCCGCCGGCACGCCACCGCGGCAGGCGGTGAATCCGCCGCGGCAGGCCCCCTCCGCGGAAGCGGACGACTCCCTCGCGCTGTGGGACGGCGTACCTCCGTACGTGCTCCTCATCGAGGACGACGAGGGCGACGCCCTCCTCGTCGAGGAGCTCGTCGAGGACAGCGGGATCGACGTCCGCCTCGGCCGGGCCTCCTCCCTGGCCGAGGCCCTGCGCCTGATGCGAGCCGAGGCGCCCGAGTGCGTCCTGCTCGACCTGCACCTGCCCGACGCCCAGGGCCTGGACGGCCTGACGAAGGTCCTCGCCGTGTCGGCCGAGGTCGCCGTGGTCGTCCTGACCGGACTGTCCGAGGAGCGGGCGGGGCTGACCGCCGTCGCAGCGGGGGCCCAGGACTACCTGATCAAGGGCCGCTTGGAGCCCGACGTCTTCATACGGGCCATCCGGTACGCGATCCAGCGCAAGCGGACCGAACTGGCGGCCGTCGCCCTGGAAGCGGGCAGACTCCGCGCCGAGGAGAACGCGCGTCTCGAACGGGGCCTGTTGCCCACGCCCCTGCTGCTCGACGCTCCTGTCGAGGCCGTCGCGGTCTGCGCCCGCTACCACCCCGGTCGCGCTCAGACGCTCCTCGGCGGGGACTTCTACGATGTCGTCCAGACCCCTGACGGAGCGACGCACGCCGTCGTCGGCGACGTCTCGGGCCACGGCCCGAGCGAGGCGGCGCTCGGCGTGTGCCTGCGCGTGGCCTGGCGGTCCTTCGTCATGGCCGGCGCACGCGGCGCCGAACTGCTCGGCCTGCTGGAGCGGATCCTGCTGGCGGAGCGCTCCGGCCCGGAGATCTTCGCCACCCTGGTCTCCCTCACCCGCACGCCGGGCACCGCCGCCGTCTCCGTACAGCGCGCCGGCCACCCCGGCTTCCTGGTCCGCGCCCCCGCAGGCGTGGAGCTGCGGACCGTCCCGGGCGGCCCGGCGCTGGGGATCATGCCCGGCTGGGGCGCCGGCTGGCCCGTCACCGAGGTCCCGGTGGAGGCGGGCGGCGCCGTGATGCTCTTCACCGACGGCCTGATCGAAGGGCGCATCGGGCCCGGCTCCGACCGCCTCGACGAATCCGGCCTCCTCCGGATCGCGCGGCTCCACACCGACCTGCCCGCCGAACCGTTCGTCGACACCCTCATCCAGGCGGCGCAGGGCCTCGCCGCGGACTGGGGCGGCCTGGCCGACGACGTCGCCGTACTGCACCTCGAATGGAACCCACCCACGTGACCTCTCCCGCACAGCCGACGGCAGGGCCGCCCGAAGGGCGGGCCCCGGAGCGCCGCGGGCCGAGCCTGCAGTCCTGGCTGACCACGGTGCTGGTCGTCCTGGCCCTCATGGTCGTCGGTACGGGCGCCATCGGAGCAGCCCTCCTCTCGCACACCACCACGGCCGGAAACCGGCTCGTCGACGGCATCCTCCCCGCCCAGCGGGACGCGCTGCGGCTGGAGAGCTCCCTGCTCGACCAGGAGACCGGGATCCGCGGCTACCTGCTGGCCGACGAACCCGCGCTCCTGGAGCCGTACGAACGGGGCCTGGTGAACGAGCGCGCGGCCGCCGGGCACCTGTCGACGCTCCTGGACGACGACGCCGGCGTACGCGACGACCTCGCGGCCGTGGAGGAAGCGGCCCGCGTCTGGCGCGAACAGTTCGCGACCCCCGCCATCGCCTCCGTGGACAGCGGCGGCCCCCCGCCCTCGCTCCAGATCGGCAAGGACCGCTTCGACGAGGTCCGCCGGCGGATCGCCGCCCAGCAGGCACGCCTGGACCGCATCCAGGCCGACGCCCGCAGCACGTTCGGTGACGCCCGAAAGCAGCGAGACCACATCCTCCTCGCGATCGTCGCCGCCTTCCTGCTGGCCGGCGCCGCTCTCGCGGTCCTCCTCCACGTGGGCGTGCTGCGGCCGCTCGCGCTGGTGCGGACGGCCTCGCGGCGCGTCGCGGACGGGGCCTTCGACGAGGAGATCCCGCTGCGCGGTCCCTCCGACCTGAAGGAGCTGGCCCGCGCGGTGGAGGCCATGCGGCACCGGACCGTCGCGGAGCTGACCGTGTCCCGGCGCAACGCCGAGCGACTCGACCGGACGGCCGCGGAACTCGACGCGCAGGCGGTGGAGCTGCGCCGCTCCAACGCAGAGCTGGAGCAGTTCGCGTACGTGGCCTCCCACGACCTCCAGGAACCGCTGCGCAAGGTGGCCTCGTTCTGCCAGCTGCTGGAGAAGCGCTACGGGGACCAGCTCGACGACCGCGGCACCCGGTACATCGCCTTCGCCGTGGACGGCGCCAAGCGGATGCAGGTGCTGATCAACGACCTGCTGGACTTCTCCCGCGTGGGCCGCGTCCAGGACGCGCGCGAAACGGTTCCGCTGGACGGCCCGCTGGACCGGGCGCTGCGCAACCTGGCCACCGCCGTCGAGGAGAGCGGAGCCGAGGTCACCCGGCCCGAGCGGCTCCCGGACGTGGTGGGCGATCCCATGCTGCTGACCATGCTCTTCCAGAACCTGGTGGGCAACGCGGTCAAGTTCCGCTCGCCCGACCGTCCTGCGCGGGTGGAGGTCGAGGTGGTCGAGGACCCCGGTACGGAACCGGGTTTCGCCTCCTTCGCCGTCACGGACAACGGCATCGGCGTACCGGCGGAGTTCGCCGAGAAGGTGTTCGTCATCTTCCAGCGGCTGCACGCCCGGGAGACCTACGGGGGAACCGGCATCGGTCTCGCGCTCTGCAAGAAGATCGTCGAACACGCCGGCGGCCGCATCGGGATCGACACCGCGTACGAGCCGGGCACCCGGATCGTCTTCACCCTCCCCCTCGCCGCCCCACCGGTCCCCGTACCCGCCGAAGCGCCTACCGAAGGAATCCTTTGACGAGCATCCCCGCCCACCGGCCCCCGGCCGCCCCCGCCGAAGTCCTGCTGGTCGAGGACGACGAGGGCGACGAGCTGATGACCCGTGAGGCGTTCGAGGACAACAAGATCGGAAACGTGCTGCACGTGGTCCGCGACGGTCTGGAGGCCCTGGACTTCCTCTACCGCCGCGGTGAGCACAAGGACGCGCCCCGACCCGACCTGATCCTGCTCGACCTCAACCTGCCCAAGTACGACGGCCGTCAGGTCCTCGAACAGATCAAGACGGACCCGGAGCTGAGCCACATTCCCGTGGTCGTGCTCACCACCTCCGCCGCCGAGGAGGACATCCTGCGCAGCTACAAGCTCCACGCGAACGCCTACGTGACGAAGCCGGTCGACCTCGACCAGTTCATGCGGGCGATCCAGCAGATCGACGACTTCTTCATCACCGTCGTCAAACTGCCCCGCGCACGGTGAGGGCCGGACGCGGACGGAGCACCATCGAAACCGGGCGAGAGAGGCGGAGAAGCCGGCCATGAGCAGGGAAACGTACGACGCCGAAGCACGCAGCCACGTGGAAACGCGTTCCGAAGGGGACGTGCGCATCGTGGTGATGGCGGGTGAGTTCGACATGGACAACGTGGCCGCGCTGAGGGTCGCGATGGACCCGTTGGCGCCCGGCGTCGCCCGGTTCGTCCTGGACGTCGCCGGGGTGACGTTCGTCGACTCGACCGCGCTCAGCGTCATGCTGCAACCCGCTCTGGAGCGGCCGGTGGTCCTGGCCGGTACCGTACCGGCCCGCCTGGCCCGGCTCCTGGAGATCACGGGCGCCGACGTCGCGTTCGCCACCGCGCCCGACGTGGCCCGGGCGACGACGATGGCCGTGCCACCGCGGGGACCGAACCCCTCGGTTTGAGCCCCCGAATCCCGGCGATACGAGGTCGAACAACGTTCGGCATCCGCCGGGGTCCCCGGTCCGACCAGGGCCGGGGACCCCGGCGCGCCAAGGGAGGGGGCGTGGTATGGCCACACCGGAAGAAGAACTGCCGGGCTCCGTACGGGGCATGAGGTCCACGGGGCGCGACGCGGTCCTCGCGATCGGGCTGCTGGCCATCGGCATCGGCGGCCTGGCGGCGTTCCTGAAGGCCGCGCGGACGGCGGAATCCGGGCTGCCGGCGGCTCCGATCGCCGCGCTGGGCATATCGCTGCTCGGCGTCGCACTGGCGAAGTGGAGCATCGCACCCCACCGGCGCCGCGTCCGCGCCCCCGGGCCCGCGGCGGCGCCGACCGCCGCGTACCAGGCGCCGCCGGCAGCCCTCCCCGAAGTCGGGGGCGGGGCCCTGGACCACGCCGCGGCGGACGCGGACGGCTTCGAGCACACGGTGGCCGCCCTGTGCGCCCGGGACGGGTGCACCTCGGTGGAAGTGGTCGGCGGGGCGGGCGACCTCGGGGCCGACGTCCTCGCGACGACGGCGGCGGGGCTGCGGGTGGTGCTCCAGTGCAAGCACTACGCGGCGGACAACCGGGTCGGGTCGCAGGACCTCCAGCGCTTCGGCGGCACCTGCTTCGCGGTCCACGAGGCCGACATCGCGGTCCTCGTCACGACCAGTACGTTCACGGCTCCCGCGGCCGAGTACGCCGCGACCTGCGGGATCGTCTGCGTCGACGGCGATGCCCTGGCCGCGTGGACGGAACAGGAGGAGCCCCCTCCGTGGGAGACCTGCCGCCCGGGACCCGCATCGAAGCCCTGCGAGGACCCGGCCCGGGCGCCGTCGCCGTGACCCGCACCGCACCGGCTCCGCACCCCCGGCGGTGAGGGCCGCCCGGGGGGTCAGGCCAGGCGCAGGACGGTACTGATCGTCTTGCCCTCGGGGTGCGTACGGCAGTCCACTCGCTCCGCGAGGCGCTGGACGAGCGGCCACCCGTAGCCCCCGGGGCGCTCGACCGTACCCGTACGCGGGGCCGGAAGGAGGGGGCTGGCGTCGCCGATGGAAAGGTACAGCAGGCCGTCCGCGACGCCGGCCCGGAAGGCGGTGACGCCGCCGCCGTGGCGGATCGCGTTGCTGACGAGTTCCGAGGTGACCAGCAGGGCGTCCGCCGCGGTGACGCTGTCGAGGCTCACCCCGGCGAGCAGCAGGACCTCGCACACCCGGGCGCGGGCATCGGCCGCGGAGCCGGGCGGCCCAGTGGGCAGGAGTTCGCCCTCCCCCCGCTGCCGGGGGACCGCTACGTCGTCGGAATCCCGTGAGGTGTTCATGATTTCAGCGCCGCCTCCACGCTGTCCGCCATCCGGAAGGCGGAAGCGGCTCCGGTGACTTCGAACAGCCGGCGCACCGCCGCCTGCAGCGGGCCGGCGAGGACGAGGACCTCTCCGGCGGCCCGGTGGGCCCGTTGGGCGTCGAACAGGGCGTGCAGGACCGAGGAGTCCGCGAAGCGCGTGCGGGACAGGTCGACCACCGTACGCACCAGACCGTTCACCGCCGTGCCGGCGAGCGCGCGGGCCAGCGCGGGTGCGTGTTCCTCGTCGATGTCGCCGCACAGGCTGACCACTGCCACGCCTCGGTCGGTGGTCGTCGTGACGACCGCTTCGTTTCCGGTCACCCGGACATCCTCCTACAGCCGGAGCCGAAGGGGGCAAGGGGGTGGGGGAGCGGGGGAGCGGCGGGCCCTTTCGGGCGGGACCGCGCAACCTCCCGGGTGACGGCTCGTCATGCCGTTGGACCAAGGCCCGGTTGCGGCCGGTGCGGTCCATGGAGGATGGTTGCCGTAGGGCAACGATGTTTCCGTCTTGACGAAGAGGTGAGGGGTTCGCGCAGCGGGCCTTCGATGTGTGGTTCCTTCCCCGCAGATGACATCCGGTTCGCCGGCGACGGACCTCCCGTGGAACGAGGCCCCGCACCCCGTGCTCGCGGCAGATTCCCGTGCGCACCTGGTGTTCGCCAACGAGGCGGCCCGGCTGGTGTTCCCGCGGGCCCGCCCGGGTGCCGCCCTCGCCGACGTGGTGCCCGCCTGGCTGGCGACTGCGCACGCAGGACAGGTGGCCGACGCCGTTCCCGCGGGACGGCCGGCGACCGGGGCGCGCCGGCCCGCGCACGGCCTGGTGGGCGAGGGGTCGTTCGAGGCGCACCCCACCGTCCGTGAGGACGGCACCGTGGTGTGGTGGCTGGTGGACGACAC
Source organism: Streptomyces sp. NPDC002181 (assembly GCF_042890485.1). NCBI lineage: Bacteria > Bacillati > Actinomycetota > Actinomycetes > Kitasatosporales > Streptomycetaceae > Streptomyces > Streptomyces sp. NPDC002181. The sequence continues at coordinate 49,736 of NZ_JBIASC010000017.1, forward strand.
CGACCACCGGCTGGCCCGGGAGGCCCTGCGGACGGAACAGGAGCGCACGGCGTTCCTGGTCCGCTCCTCCAACCTGCTGCTGTCCTCCCTGAACCCGGACCGCTGCATGGCCGCCACGGCGCAACTGGCGGCGGAGCACCTCACGGACGCGGCCTTGGTGATCGCCCCCGCGCGCGGCTCGGAACTGCCGGTGGTGAGCTGCGTCCGCGGCGGTACGCCGTCCGCGTCGCTCCTGCCCGTCGATCCCCAGGAGGTGCCGGGCCTGGCGGAGGCGCTCCAGGGTTTCCCGCCCGTTCCGTCCCGCTGGATCGATTCCGCCTGCGCTCCGGCCTGGCTGGTCCCGGAGGGCCTGGACGCCGTGGGGTCCGTCGTCGTGACCCCGCTGCCCGGCCACGGTGTGCCGGCCGGCGCCCTCGTCCTCCTGCGCGGCACCGGCGCCGCCGCCTTCACGGAGGGGGAGGAGGTCTTCGCGCGGCTCTTCGCCGCCCGCGCCGGCGCGGCGATGTCGGCGGCACGCCTGTACGCGGAGCAGGCGTCGATCACCGACACCCTGATGCGCGAGCTGTTGCCGCCCGCCCTGCACCAGGTGGCCGGGGTGGAGTACGCGGGCGGCTACCGCCCGTCGAAGGAGCACGAACGGGTGGGCGGTGACTTCTACGACGTCCACCCCGCCACCGGCGAGGGCGACGCGTCGCTCGTGGTGCTCGGCGACGTATGCGGCAAGGGCCTGGAAGCCGCGGTCATGACCGGCAAGATCCGCAACACGCTGCACGCCCTGCTGCCCATGGCGGACGACCACCACCGGATGCTCAGCCTGCTCAATTCCGCCCTGCTGAACTCCGAGAGCACCCGGTTCGCGACGATGGTGCTGGCCTCCGCGGCGCGTGACGGAAACTCCGTACGGCTGCGGCTGACCAGCGCCGGTCACCCCGCTCCGCTGGTCCTGCGCTCCGACGGCCGGATCGAGGCGGCCGCCACGCACGGCACCCTGGTCGGAGCGCTCCCCGATTTCTCCGCCGAGACGGCGTCGGTGACGCTGGCGCCGGGCGACGCCTGCGTCCTGTACACGGACGGGATCAGCGAGGCCCGGGGCGGCCCGCTGGGCGGGGAGATGTTCGGGGAGGAGCGGTTGGGCCGGGCTCTGGCGGAATGCGCGGCCATGCCCGCCCAGACCGTCGTCGACCACGTGCAGATGCTCACCGCCCGGTGGGTGGGCCGCGGCCGGCACGACGACATGGCCATCGTGGTGATCTCCGCACCGCGCACCAACCACCTCAGTGCGGTGGACGGCCACACACGGGGCAGGTTCACCGCATGAGTCTTCAGCACGGAGTGACCGGCCTCACCCGTACGGGCGCTCTGGCCGAGCGCGTATGGGAGGCCGTCATGGCCCTCGACGAACCCGCCGCGGTGCGGGCCGTCCTGCGGGCGCTCGACGACGGCCTCGACCCGGAGGCCGTCCTGATCGAGGTGATCGGCGCCGTACAGGGGCGGGTGGGCGAGGAATGGGCCGCCAACCGCATCAGCGTCGCCCAGGAACACGCCGCGACCGCCATCAACGACCGGGCCGTGGCGGCGCTGGCACTGCACCCCGCGGCGCGGACGCAGCCCCGCCGCGGACGGATCACGGTGGCCTGCGTGGACGGCGAATGGCACGCCCTGCCCGCCCGTCTGCTCGCCGAGGTCCTGCGGATCCGCGGCTGGCACGTGGACTACCTCGGCGCCCAGGTACCCGCACCGCACCTCATCGCGCACCTGCACCGCACCGGCCCCGACGCGGTGGCCCTCTCCAGCTCCCTCCCCACCCGCCTTCCCGCCGCCCACGCCACCATCACCGCGTGCCAGGCCGTCGGCACCCCGGTGATGGTCGGTGGAGCCGCCTTCGGCGCCGGTGGCCGCTATGCCCGCCTGCTGGGCGCGGACGCGTGGGCCCCGGACGCCCGCACCGCCGCGGACGACCTCGCCCGCGGACCACTGCCCCGGCCCGGGCCCGCCCACCAGGCCATCGACGACCTCCCCCACCTCAAGGACCAGGAGTACACCCTGGTCGCCCGGAACCGGCCCCGCCTCGTCCGCGAGGTCCTGGCCGAACTGGAGGACGCCTACCCCGCCGTGCGCGACTACACCGACGCGCAGCGCGAACGCACCGCCGAAGACCTGTCCCACATCGTGGAGTTCCTCACCGCCGCCCTCTACACCGACGACGAGGAGCTGTTCAGCGGCTTCCTGCTCTGGACCGCCGACGTCCTGGCCGCCCGCGGCGTCCCGTCCGCCTCCCTGCTGCCCGCCCTGACGCTGCTGGGCCGCCGGCTCGTGGACTTCCCCCGGGCCGTCGCCGTGCTCCGGGCCGGCGCCGACCGCCTCACCCTCGCCCCCCTGACCGCCGCCGGGGCCGCCCGATGAGCGGCGCGCCCTCCACCCCGCTCCGTCTGTCGTGCCGCCATGCCGACGGCATCCTCCGCATCGAACTGCGGGGCGACCTCGTCCACCGGCACGCCGACCTCCTGGTCCACGAGGTCGGCCGAGCACTGGCGGACCTCGGGGCGCCGCGCGAGGTGAGGCTGGACTGTACGGGCATGATCCGCGTCGACCCGGGCGGCTTGTCGGCCCTGCTGATGGTGCGCCGCCGCACCGACGCGGCCGGCTCGGCACTGCACCTCGACGGGCGGCCACCGCAGCTGGAGAAGCTGCTGGCGCAGACCGGCACGCTGGCGCACTTCACGTCCGGCTCCGGCGCCCGCACCCCCGAGGAGGGACCCGCGCAGGAGCCCGCCCCGACCCCCTCCACCGCGCCTCACCCCACCGCCTGACGCCGATGGCGGGCGCCCCGTGCCCGTGCCCCGCGAGGGCTGCCGCACCCCCGGCGGCCACTGATCCGAAAGACCTGGCCACATCAGGGCGTGCGGCGGCGGGGCAATGGCACCTGCGAGGAGTACCGTGACAGGGGTCCGGCGGACGTGTCGACGGCGGGGAAGCTCCGTCGCCCGCGCGTCTCGCCCCTCATACGCCCTGCCCAGTCACCCCCCCCGGCTGGGTCAGGGCCCGGCCCCGGCCAGCCTCCCCCCCCCGGCTGGTCGGGGCCCCCGCACCCGGCCGGCGGCTCGGACCCGTACGCCGTACTCCGGCGCGGTCCGCGGTGGGGTCAGAGGTCCTGGATACGCCGGAACGGGCGGTCGGCCTCCAGCTGGAACGCGACCTCCAGCAGTTTCCCCTCACCGCCGGGGCGGCCGGAGAACATGACGCCGATGGGCAGCCCGCCCTCCGCGGCGCTCGCGGACGGCACCGAGATCGAGGGCGTGCCGACCACGTTGTCGACCGGGGTGAACGCCACGTACGCGAGGATCCGTTCGATCAGGGTCGGATAGGGAACGGCCGGGCTGAGATGACCGATCGGCGGCGTGGTGTGGGCGAGTACGGGCGACAGCATGAGGTCGAGCCCGCGGAACGAGGCCGCGTACGCCTCCCTCGTGCGCTTCAGCCTCCGCAGTACTCCGGGGGTGCGCCGCCAGTTCCGCAGGTACTCCTCGCGCAGTCCCCGGCTGAGGCCGTCCATGCGGCGCCGGTCGAAGTCCGCGCCGAGGGTCCGGCCCGTGAGGCCGATGAGGAAGGACAGCATCCCCCAGTACGCGAGGAAGTCGTCGGTGAAACTCGGATCGATGGCCAACTCCACGGGCTCCACACTGTGGCCGAGCCGCTCCAGCGTGGTCACGGTCCGTGTGAGCGCGGCGCGCGTCGCGGGGTCGGAGCGGACCCCGTTCGGCGAGTCCAGCAGGAACCCGATGCGCAGCCGCTGCCCCGAGGGGCCTTCGACCAGGCCCAAGGGCGCCAGCCCGGGGCTCGGCCGGTACTTCTCGGCGGCGGAGAGGAACGCGGCGGCGTCCCGCACGGAACGGCTCACGATTCCGTCGCAGACCAGGTCGAGGGGCAGCTGACGGCTCTGGGCGTTCGCGACGACCCGGCCCCGGGTCGGTTTGAGGCCGACGAGTCCGCAGCAGGCGGCCGGTATGCGGATCGATCCACCGCCGTCGTTGGCGTGCGCGATCGGTACGGCCCCGGCCGCGACGAGGGCCGCGCTGCCGCCCGAGGAACCGCCCGCCGAGTATCCGGTGTGCCACGGGTTGCGCACCGGTTCGGCGCCCTCGTACTCGGTGGTCGGGCTGAATCCGAACTCGGGCAGCCGGGTCTTGCCCAGCACCGTGACGCCGCTGCTCAGGAACTGTCGGGTGAACGGCGCGTGCCGCCGCGCCGCGCCCGGACGGAAGGCCGCGCTGCCGTGCCCGGTGGGCAGGCCGAGGTAGTCGGTGTTGTCCTTGACGAAGGTCGGCACCCCGGCGAAGGCGCCGCCCGTCGCCGCAGCGGGCGCCGGGCCGTCGACGTGTGCCTGGACCGCGCCCAGCCGTGCCTCCACCGCCCGTACCCGCTCCACGGCGGCCCGGGCGGCTTCCGCGGCGGAAACCTCGCCCCGCCGGATCGCCGCGGCGAGACCGACGGCGTCGTGCTCCCCCAGGGCGTCGTCCGAGAAGGCGTGCACGATGGTCTGTTCGTCGAAACTCGTCACCGCTGTCTCAGCCCCCGGCTTCGTGGATGGTCGCCGCCATCATTGCCTACCGTCGGGTAACACGCGAGGGTTTGGCGACGGCACCCTTCAGCGTTTGTCGCGTTCGAAGGTCAGGAGCAGGTCCGCCGCGACGCTCACGGCGATGGCGGCGGGCTCCTTGCCGGTGATCTCGGTCATCCCGATCGGGGTCTTGATCCGGTCGATGGCGGCGGGCTCGTGGCCGCCCTCGGTGGTCAGGCGGCGCCGGAACCGGGCCGCTTTGGCGGCCGAGCCGATCAGTCCGATCGAGCCGAGCCCGGCGGTGCGCAACGCGGCGTCGCACAGTGCGGCGTCCTCGGCGTGGTCGTGGGTCATGATCAGGACGTGCGTCCCGGGTGCCAGCTTCGCGAGCACGTCCTCCGGCAGCAGCGGTGTGTGGTGCACGTGGATCTGCGCCACCGCATCGGCGAGCACACCGAGCCGTTCGTCCGCGAGCTGCTCGGGGCGGGTGTCGATCAGGTGCAGATCGAGGTCGTGGCGGGCCAGGATGCGCGCCAGCTCCCAGCCGACGTGCCCGACGCCGAAAATCGCCACCGCCGGGACCACCGGGAGCGGCTCCAGCAGCACGCTGACGGTTCCGCCGCAGCACTGAACGCCGTGCGGGCCGGTGACCTTGTCGTTGAGGGCGAACTCCATCAGCTCCGGCTGCGGATCGGGCTCCGCGATCGCCTCACGGGCCCGGTCGATGGCGACGGCCTCGATGTTGCCGCCGCCGATCGAACCCCAGGTCCCGGTCCGCCCCACGACGAGTTTGGCACCGGCCCTGCGGGGCGCGTGGCCGCGCACGGTCGCGACGGTCACGAGCGCGCCGGGCTCCCGGCGGGCCCGCAACCGCGCGACCGCGGCCACCCAGCTCATGTCAGGCATGGCTCACAGCACTCGTGTCGACGGGAACCTCGCCGCTGTTGCCGACGCCGCCGCCTTCGCCCCGCACGCCGCCGGCGCGGGCCGCCTCGATCGCCCAGTACACCGCCTCCGGCGTCGCGGGCGAGGCGAGTTCCACGCTGACTCCGGCGGGCCCGAAGGCCGCGGCGGCCTGCCGCAACGCCTCCCGCACCGAGAACGCCAGCATCAGCGGAGGCTCGCCCACCGCCTTGGACCCGTAGACGGCGCCCTCTTCGGTGGCGTTCTCCAGCAGCGTGACGTTGAACTCCTCGGGCATCTCCGAGAAGCTCGGCAGCTTGTAGGTGCTCGCGGCCTGGGTCAGCAGCCGGCCGCGGCCCGGCCCGTCACCGCTGTCCCACCGCATGTCCTCCAGCGTGAGCCAGCCCGCGCCCTGCACGAAGCCGCCCTCGACCTGACCGATGTCGATCATCGGGGAGAGGCTGTCGCCGACATCGTGCACGACGTCCACCCGCCGGATGCGGTACGCGCCGGTGAAGCCGTCCACCTCCACCTCGGCCGCGGCGGCGCCGTGGGAGAAGTACTTGAACGGCGAGCCCCGGAACGCCTTCGCGTCCCAGTGCAGGCCCTCGGTCCGGTAGAAGCCGGCCGCGGACAGCTGAACCCGCTGGAGGTAGGCGGTGCGCACCAGGTCGTCCCAGGCCAGCTCCGCCTCGCTGCCGAGGACGCGGGCGACACCCTCGACGATGCGCACGTCCGAGGCGTTCGCGCCCAGCCGGGTGCCGGCCACTTGCAGCAGCCGCTCGCGCAACTGCTCGCAGGCGTTCTTCACCGCCGCACCGTTGAGGTCCGCCCCGGCACTGGCGGCGGTGGCGGAGGTGTTGGGCACCTTGTCCGTGCGGGTCGGGGCCAGACGCACCTTGTGCGGCGGGATGCCCAGCGTGGTCGCGGCCACCTGCAGCATCTTCGTGTGCAGGCCCTGGCCCATCTCGGTGCCGCCGTGGTTGATCAGGACCGAGCCGTCCTTGTAGATCAGCACCAGCGCGCCGCCCTGGTTGAAGGCGGTGAGGTTGAACGAGATGCCGAACTTGACGCCGGTGATCGCAAGGGCCCGCTTGGTGTTCGGGTGTGCCGCGTTGAAGGCCTCGATCTCGCGCCGGCGATCGGCGAGACGGCCGCTGTCCTTGACCTGCTGCCAGACGGCGGCGATCCGTTCGGGCTGGCCGACCTGCTGGCCGTACGGTGTGAACTGGCCCCGCCGGTAGAAGTTGCGCTCCCGCAGCTCCATCGGATCGAGGCCGAGCAGCGGCGCGCACCGGCCCATGATGTCCTCGATCACCAGCATGCCCTGCGGTCCGCCGAACCCGCGGAACGCGGTGTTGGAGACCTTGTGGGTCTTGGCGATGCGACCGGCGACGCGCGCGTGGGGAATCCAGTAGGTGTTGTCGATGTGGCACAGCGCGCGGGCGACCACCGGCTCGGACAGGTCCAGGCTCCAGCCGCCGTCCGCGGTCAAGGTGGCGTCCAGGGCCTGGATGCGGCCCTCGGAGTCGAAGCCGATCTTCCACGTGGCGTGGAACCCGTGCCGCTTGCCGGACATGGTCAGATCCTGGGTCCGGTTCAACCGCACCCGGACCGGCCTGCCGGTCAGCTTCGCACCGAGCGCGGCGACGGCCGCGAATCCGTGCGGCTGCATCTCCTTGCCGCCGAAGCCGCCCCCCATCCGCAGGCACTGGACCGTCACTTCGTGGCTGCGCAGGCCGAGCACGTGCGCGACGATTTCCTGTGTTTCCGAAGGGTGCTGGGTGCTGCTCTGCACGAAGACCTGCTCCGCCTCGTCGACGAGGGCCAGCGACGCATGCGTTTCGAGGTAGAAGTGCTCCTGATCGGAGAACTGGAACTCGCCGGTGAACACGTGCGCGGACTCGGCGAACCCGGCGTCGACGTCACCGGCCAGCATCACGGGCCGGGCACCGTGAAAACTGTCGGCCGCGATCGCCTCCCGCAGTGTGATCAGGGAGGGCCGTTCGTCGAGCTCCACCTCGACGGCCGCGGCGCCGAGCCGGGCCGCCTCCAGGGTCTCGCCGAGCACCCAGGCGACCGCGTGGCCGTGGAACATGACCTCGTCGGGAAACAGCGGTTCGTCGTGCTTCATTCCGGCATCGTTGACACCGGGCACGTCGGCGCCGGTGAGCACGCGCACCACACCGGGCACGGCCATGGCGGGCTCGGTGCGCAGCGCGACGATCCTGCCGTGGGCCTTCATGACCTGGACCGGATACGCGTGCAGGACGTCCTTGGTGCGGTGGACCAGGTCGTCGGTGTAGAGCGCCGAGCCGGTGACGTGCTGGGCGGCGCTCTCGTGCGGCATCGGAACACCGACGACGGGCTTTTCGGGACGCTGGGACAACTGGCTCATGACGACACGGCCTCGGTGGTCTGCTCGGTGGTCTGTGCGTACAGCTTCAACAGGCTCTGGCGGAGCATCGCGCAGCGGTAGTCGGCGCTGGCGCGGTGGTCGTCCATCGGTGTGCCCTCGGCCTGCAGCACCCGGGCCGCGGCCAGGGCGGTCGGCGCCGACCACGGTTCGCCCTCCAGGGCCCGCTCGGTGGCGAGGGCGCGGATCGGGGTGGCGGACACCCCGCCCAGGCCGATGCGCGCCTTGCGGACGGTCCCGTCCTCGATGTCGAGCGCGAAGGCGACGGCCACGCTGGAGATGTCGTCGAAGCGCCGCTTGGCGATCTTGTGGAAGGCCGCGACCGGCGACAGCGGCAGGGGGACGCGTACGGCGCGGATCAGCTCGCCGGGCCGGCGTACGCTCTGGCGGTATCCGGTGAAGTAGTCGCAGAGGGGGACCTCACGCTCTCCGTCGGCGGCGGCGAGCACCACCGACGCCTCGAGAGCGAGCAGCGCCGGCGCGCTGTCACCGATGGGGGAGCCGGTACCGAGGTTGCCGCCGAGGGTGGCACTGTTGCGGATGAGCCGCGACGCGAACTGCGGGAAGAGGCCGGCGAGCAGCGGGACGCTGCCGCCGAGGCGGCGTTCGATCTCGGTGAGCGTCAGTGCCGCCCCGATCCGGACGTGGTCGGATTCGACGTGCAGCTCCCGCAGTTCGGGCAGACGGTCGACCGCCACCACGCAATTCGCCCGGCGGGAACGGATGTTCACCTCCACGCCCCAGTCGGTGCTTCCGGCGACGACCACCGCGTCGGCCCGCTCGTGCAGGAGGCGCAGCGCATCGGCCAGGGTTGCCGGACGCAGGAACGCGCTGTCGTCCCGGGTGTATTCGGTGGCGACCGGCTGCGGCGCGGGTCGCTCACGGCGCTGCGCCAGGGGGTCGTCCTGGGCGGGCGAACCGACGGCGAACGCGGCATCGCGGATCGGGCGGTATCCCGTGCAGCGGCACAGGTTCCCGCTCAGCGCGTGCAGGTCGAAGCCGTTCGGCCCGTGCTCGGGGTCATCACCGCCGTCGCCCGAGTGCGGGCCCGAGGCCGGTTCCGGCCCCGGGTCAGGGTTGGCGCAGCGGTCGGGCCGGTAGTACTCGGCGGCCATGCTGCAGACGAACCCCGGTGTGCAGTAGCCGCATTGGGACCCTCCGCGGACGGCCATCTCCTCCTGCACCGGGTGCAGCGTGGACGGGGTTCCGGGCTCGCCGGCCGTGGCGAGACCCTCGGAGGTGATGACCTCCTGACCGTCGAGCGCCGCGACCGGGACGAGGCAGGCGTTGACCGCCACCCAGTCGGTGGGCTTGTCCGTCCCGGGGCGGGCCACCAGGATCGAACAGGCGCCGCATTCGCCCTCGGCGCACCCTTCCTTGGTGCCGGTGAGGCCGCGCTCGCGCAGGAAGTCCAGCACCGTGGTGTGGGGCTCCACGGGTGAGATCGGCGCCTCTTTCCCGTTGACCGTGATCCGCGCCGCTACCATCGTTCGTCCCCGTTCCGGTGTGCGGGGGAACTGGTTTTCCTAGTCGCCATGTCAGGAGCCTTCTGTTTTGGTGGCGCAGCTCCGGAACGCGGAGTGCGCGCGTCGGCACGCGAACGGGTGCCGAGGCGGTGACAGAAACTGCGAGGTGCCGGGGCCGCGATCGGGCACACCGGGAAAGGGCTGCTAGCAGCCGTGTGCGACACGACCCGGAGCCCAGGCGACCTGGTGGGCGGGGCGAAGCAGTTCGGAGACGGTCGACATCCGGTTTCGCCCCCTTCCATCAGCTCACGAGTCAGTGCGCCAGAAGTTACGTCGCCGCAGGTCCATCGGTCAAGCCGACGCGCGAAGGCCTTGACGGCCCGGACGGCGCGGGGCCGCCGCCCGGGGAGGGGTCACGCCGGGGCGTGGCCCGGTCGTGTCAGCCGGCCGGCCGGGAGAGCGGCCGGGCTCCCGGGGGCGTGGCGTCGACGACCGTGCCGATGGGGTTCCAGCCGTGCGGCCCGGAGGGGTCGCCCCCGTCGAAGAGGTGGACGCCGACGCTTCCGTCGGAGGCGGTGAGGAGGTAGTCGGCGTGGCCGTCCCCGTCGAAGTCGGCCAGCTGGACCCTGCCGTGGTCGGTGGTGAGGCCGGTCGCCGTCTGGCCGAGGTACTGCCAGCCGCCGTGGCCGTCCCCGCCGCGGTTGAGGTAGGTGGTGACGCCGCCGCCGGGGCCGATCATCCAGTAGTCGGCCCTGCCGTCGCCGTCGTAGTCGGCCAGGCGCACCCGGCTCCGGTCCGTCGTGGTGCCGGTGGCGACCTGGCCGATGTCACGCCAGCCGGTGTTGCCCGCCGGGTCGCCACCGCGGTTGAGGTGGGCGCGGACGGCGCCGTTGTCGGCGATCGTGAGGTAGTCGGCCCTGCCGTCCCCGTCGAAGTCGGCGATGCGGACCTGTTCGGCACGGTTCGTGGTGCCGGTGGCGACCTTGCCGATGCTCTGCCACCCGCCGGCTCCGGCAGGGTCGCCACCGCGGTTGAGCCATACACGGACGGACCCGTCGGAGTCGACGACCCAGTAGTCGGCCCTGCCGTCGCCGTCGAAGTCGGCAAGATGCACCCGGGTACGGTCCGTCGTGGTGCCGGTGGCGACGGCGCCGAGTGCCTTCCATCCCCCGCCCGGCTTCCCGCCCTGATTGAGCCAGGCCCGTACCTCACCGCCGTCCGCGATGGTGAGGTGGTCGAGGCGTCCGTCGCCGTCGAAATCCGCCCACCGGACGGGGCCGGCGCCGCCCGCCTCCGTACCGGCCCGCGGCGGGTTCGGCCGTACGGCCCAGCCCTCGGTGACGGCCTGCTCCAGCCCGTCGTGGTACGCCGCGGCCATCTTCCGGTAGCCCGCGTCATTGGGGTGCAGGTGGTCGGGCAGCTCGGCCGCGACGTCGAGGCGGGGCGGTTCGACGAAGCGGAACCGCTCGCCCCGGGCGCGGCGCTCCGCTTCCCGGCCGCGGACGGCGGCATTGAACTCGTGCGTCTGCCGTTCGAGCCCCGGGGTGTCGACGAGCAGGCCCTGGACGATGACGGTCACGCCGGGCCTGTTCGCCACGATGCGGTCGACGAGTCCGGACAGTCGCCGTGCGGCGTCCGCGGGGTCCGCGTGGTGGGTGTTGAGGTCGTTGATGCCCAGGTGCAGGAGGACGACGTCCGGGTCGGCGGCGGTCTGCCACCGGTCGATGTTCGAGCGGACGTCGTCGATGGTCCAGCCGCTGTGACCCTCGTTGTCGGGGTCGCCGACGTTGCCGAAGGACCCGGAGCCGACGAAGTCGGGCGTGTAGCGGGACTGGCCTCCCATCAGGTGCCAGAGCTCGGAGCGGTATCCGGCGCCCTGCGAACTGCCCGCGCCGGCGGTGATCGAGTCACCCAGCGGCATGATCCTCACCAGCGGTGGGGCGGGCTGGACGGCGGCGGCGGCCGGTGTGGAGCCGAGGCCGAGTGCGGTGGCGGCGCCCGCCAGCAGGACGAGGCCGAGCGGGGTGATGCGCCGTGTCATGGGTGACGGCCCTTCTGGGAGGGGGTGGAAGTGTAATCGGCGGAGCCGTCGGCAGCCGGGAGGCCCGACGGGCATCGGAAAACGAAGGAGCCCGCCGCCCGCCCCCGGCGCTGTGGCGAGGGCGGACGGCGGGCACGGCCTACCCGGATCAGGCGCCGCTGGCGACCTTGCCGAGGTCGGTCCAGCCCTTGGCGCCGGCAGGGTCACCACCGTTCCAGGCCAGGACGGAGGCGCTGCCGCCGGTACCGGCGAGGACGTAGTCGGCGTGCGTGTCCGCGTTGAAGTCGACGAACTGCACCTTGGTGTGGTCGGCGGTCAGTCCGTTCGTGACCTGGCCGACGACGCTCCAACCGTTGTTCGGGACGACGTCGCCACCGCGGTTGAGGTAGAGGTCGACCTTTCCGTCGGGCTTGACGGCGTAGTAGTCCGCCTTGCCGTCCCCGTCACCGTCGGCGAACCGGACCCGGGTGCGGTCCGTGGTGGCCCCCGACGTCACACGCCCGATGCCCTTCCAGGGGGCGACCTGGTCGCCGCCGCGGTTGAGGAACACGTCGACGGCACCGGTGTCGTTGAACACGAGGTAGTCGGTGCGGCCGTCGCCGTCCCAGTCGGCGAAGCGGACCTTGCCCGGGTCCGTGGTGAGGCCGCTCGCGACCTGGCCGAGTGCCTTCCACGGAGCGACCTTGTCGCCGCCGCGGTTGAGCCACACGTTCACCGAGCCATTGGCGTTGATGACGAGGTAGTCGGCCTTGCCGTCCCCGTCGAAGTCGGCCAGACGCACCCGGGAGCGGTCGGTGGTCGTACCCGTCGCGACCTGGCCGAGCCCCTGCCAGCCGTTCGCACCGGCCGGGTCGCCGCCGCGGTTCAGCCACACGGACACGGCGCCGTTGTCGGCGATGGTGAAGTAGTCGGGCTTGCGGTCCCCGTCGAAGTCGGCCCAGCGCACGCGGTCGCTTCCGCCGGCCTCGTTCACCGCGGCCGAAGGACGCGGGTCGGTGGGCACGGTTCCGCTGGCCCAGAGCGCGCCGCCCTTGCCTTCGCCGCCGTCCTTCTTGTAGACGACGAGATTGCCGTCGTTCTGGAAGGTCAGGTAGGCGCCGGCGTTGCCGAAGGTGGCCGTGGACCAGTAGGAGTTGCCCGCGCCGTCGCCGCCGCCCTTGCGGTAGGCGACGAGGTTCCCGTCGCGCTGCATGGACAGGTAGGAGCCCTCACCGCCGGCGACGTCGGAGCTCCACACCTGCTTGGCCTGAAGCTTGTCCCAGATGTACAGGCGGCCGTCGCGGGCCATCACGAAGATCTTGGTGGGGCCGTCCATCCAGAAACCGGCCTGGTAACGGCCGTCGCTGGCCAGGGTGTTCGGTCGCAGACCGGTTTCCGAGGACCACAGGCCGCTGCCGGCGCCCTCGCCGCCGTCCTTCCGGTGGACGACGAGATTGCCGTCGTTCTGGAAGCGCAGGTACGCACCCGCGTTGCCGAACGTGGCGGTGGACCACAGGTGGCCGCCCTTGCCGTCCCCACCGTCCTTCTTGTACACGACGAAGTTGCCGTCGGCCTGCATGATCGCGTAGGCGCCCGGGTTGCCGTAGGTGTCGGACGACCAGAGCGCGGCGCCCTTACCCTCACCACCGCTGTTGTGGTAGATCACCAGGTTGCCGTCGGCCTGCATGGACAGCTTCAGGTCCTTGCCGACGAGGGTCGTGCCCGATTCGATGGTCTGGCCGGGGCGCACCACCAGCGGATCGGTGACCGAGGCGATCCACTGTCCGAGGTCGTCGGTGCGCGCGGAGACCGCGCCGGTGCGGGTCTCGGCCGGGTCCGCACCGAGGCAGCCGCCCTGCCAGGACCGGCTGTTGACTCCGACGAGCTCGCCGGCCGCGTTCAGCAGCGGGCCGCCGGTGTCGCCCTTGCAGATCGCGTCGGAGCCCTTGCCGGTGATCTTCAGGGAAACGGCGTCGGTGGAATCCACCGTGAACGCCCCGGTGTGGAGCTTGCCGGGCACCCACTCGGTCTTCGTCCGGCCGAAACCGGCGGCCGTGACCTCAGCGCCGGCCGTGGGGACGGCGGCGGCGGGCCGGACCGGGGCCGCGCCGCGGGCGGGCGCCGCCAGACGGGCCAGGACCACGTCACGGTCGGTGCGCGGAACGAGTTCGGACACGTCGAGGGTCCGGCCGTCCGCGAGGGTGACGGTCGACTTCAGAGCGGGCTTCCCCGCCGCGACCTGCTGGCCGGGGACGGCCGCGAAGCAACTGGCGGCGGTGGCGACCCACCACTCGTTGACGAGCGCCGCGGTGCAGGCGCGGCCGCCCGCTCCGTCGCCGGCGTTCAGCCTGACGACGGAGGCGTACTGGCCTGCCGCGGCCTCGGGACCGGAGACGGCCTGGGCCGCTCCGGCGGAGGTGAGACCGGAGGCCACGGCGATGGCGGCGGCGAGCAGGCCGGTCATCCGCGCGGGGCGCGGACGGGATACGGACATGTGGGTTTCCTCGGAACGGTGGGCGGGCTGGTCGGCGGCGCTGGTCACAGGTACCAGCTCTGCGTGGCGAAGGCCGGGTCGGCAGCGTGCTGCCACTGCTGGGCGGGGGCGCCGTTGTCCTTGCTGGAGTTGCTGATCTCCAGGGTCTTGCCGCTGTTGACGTTGCTGATGTTCAGGCCGACGGTGCTGCCGGCCTGCTTGATCGTCCACTGCATGGTGGGGATGTCGTGGCAGGTGTACTGCTGCGCACGGGCCCCGTTCTCCTTGTTGGAGTTGACGATCTCCAGACACTTGCCGCTGTTCACGTTCACGATCTGGTAGACGTCCGCGGTGGCCGTCGGGCGGAACTCCCACTTCGCGCCTGCCTGGCCGACGCAGGCCCACTGCTGCGCGGGGGCCCCGTTGTCCTTGCTGGAGCTGGTGATCTCCAGGCACTTGTCGCTGTTCACGTTGCGGATCAGACCGCCCGCGGGCAGCGGCAGGGGGGAGGGCCAGGCGTTCGCGCCCAGGGCGAAGGCGCCCTGTCCGTTGCCCTTGTAGGAGTTGAAGCGCTGCTGGTCACTCCACAGACCGCCGAGGTCGGTCTTGCCGTCGCCGTTGAAGTCACCGGACAACAGGACGGGCATGTTGTTCCAGGTGTTGTCCGGCCAGACGGAGGCACCGCCGTCGAGGCCGCCGGCCGTGTTGCCGTTGTAGCGGCGCAGGGCGCCGTCGGAGGCGATGGCGACGATGTCGTCTCGGCCGTCGTTGTTGAAATCACCGGTGGTGATCTTCTGGATGCCCAGCCAGGTGTTGTCCGCCCACATCTTGCGGTTCTGGTTGGTGAGCACCCCGTCCGGGGTGGTGGAGTAGGCGTGCAGGGATCCCTTGGCGTCACCCGTACCCCAGACGGCGATCAGCCCGTCGCGGTCGGAGCCCGCCGCGCGGTACCGCTCCAGCTGGCGCATGGCGTCCCAGTTGGTGTTCGCGTCCGCCCACATCGACTTGCCGGCGGCCAGGCTGCCGTCGGAGCGCCCCGCGTACAGGCGCAGGGCGCCGTCGCTCCAGACGGAGGCGATGTCGGTGATCCCGTCGCCGTTGAAGTCACCCCCGATGATCTTCTTTGCCGGACCCCAGCTGCCGTCGGCCCGCCACAGCGGGCGGCCGTACTCGAAGGTGCCGTCGGGGCGGCCGGCGAAGGTGTGCAGGTTGCCGTCGGCGGTGACGGCGGCGATGTCCGTACGGCCGTCCTGGTTGAAGTCGCCCGTACCCATCACCTTGGTGACGTTGGGCACCACGGACGCCAGACGCACCGCGGGGGTGGTCCCGCGGACCTGGTCCACCCAGGCCGCGACGTCGTCGACACGGGCACCGAGCGCCCCGGTGCGGGTCTCGGCGGGGTCCGTGCCCAGACAGCCGCCCTGCCAGGAACGCGAGTTGACCGCGGCCAGTTCCAGGCGGCCGTCCTTCCCGCGCAGGGCGGGACCGCCGGTGTCGCCCTTGCAGACCACCGAGTCGCCCGACGCGCCGAGTCCGATCGTGCCGCCGTCCACGGAGGCCACGGTGAACGCGCCCGTGTGTGCCTTGTCGGGCACCCATTCCGTCTTCGTCCGCCCGAACCCCAGCGAGGTGAGCTGCTCACCGGTCTTCGGGGCGGTGGTGGCGACCTTCACCGGCTCCACTCCGACGACCCGCCAGGCGAGCTTCACCATCACCAGGTCACGGTCCGCGTGCGGAACGAGCTCCACCGCCTCGACCACGGTGCCCGTGGACTGCGTGAGGTCGGTGCGCCCCACGGTGACGGTCGTCTTCAGGGCCGGCTTGCCGGCCGGCACCTGCGCGGAGCCGTTGCGGAAACAGGACGCGGCGGTGAGAACCCACTGGGCGTCGACCAGCGAGCCCGAACAGGCCGCCTTGTCACCCACGTTGAGCTTCGCCGCGAAGGCGTAGCCGGTGTTCGGGGCGTCGCTGCCGCCGAGCGCCGCGGCGGGGACCGCGGTGAGCAGTCCGCCTCCCGCTGCGGCGGAGAGCAGGGCGGCAGCCCACGCGGTGCGTGAACCCTTTACGGGCATGTTGATCCTTATGGTGTCGGGTGGCGCTGATCGCCGTCCGCGCCGGGAAGGCGGTCGCGGCGCGGACGGGTCGGCCGTGCGGAGTGTCAGCGGGTGGCGGTGGCGGTGAGGTCGGTCGGCGAGGCGGGAGTGCCGGGAACCTGGCGCAAGGCGGTCCAGTTGCCCAGCGCGGTGTCGAGGGTCGTGCCCTGCACCTTGCCGCCCGCGCCGATCGCGTAGACGTGGGTGTTGCCGGCGGCGGACGCGCTGGAGAGGCGGGTCAGCCCAGTGCCGCCGATCTTGGTCCAGGACGGCTTGAAGGCGCCGGCGAGGTAGTCGCCCGCCTGGCCGTAGAGGGCGCCGTCGGAGCCGATGACCTGGATCTGGACGGTGGCTCCGACACGGGAGACCGCGATGTCCTTGGCGCCGGTGATGCCACCCGGGATGTCGCCCCAGTTGCTCCAGGTGCCGCTGCGGGTGTCGAGGTCGCGGCCGTAGACCTTGCCGCCGGCGATGCCGTAGAGGCGGACGTAGGGGCCGGCCTTCACGGAGGTGAGGCCGGTCAGTCCCGTGAAGCCGGAGACGGCGGTCCAACGGTCGTTCCAGCGGCCCGCGTTGTAGTCGCCGACCTGCGTGTGGAGGTCGCCGTTGGATCCCACGATCTGCACGTACAGAACGTTGTCGATCATGGCGGCGGAGAGGTCCTTGACACCGGCGGCGCCACCCGGCACCTCGGTCCAGGCGCCCCAGACGTTGGTGGACGGGTTGTACTCGCGGTCGTAGACCCGACCGCCGGCGACACCTACGTAGCGGATCGTGCTGCCCGTGTCCACGCTGGTCAGGTTGGTGACCGGGAGGCCGCCGACGGTGTTCCACTGGGCCCCGAAGGCGCCGGTGGCCAGGGTGGCGGTCTGCAGGGACAGTGCGTTGTTCACCGTCGCGGCCAGCGTCACCCTGGAGGGGGCGGCCAGGATCCCGGCCGATACGTCGGTGGCGCCGGAGATGCCGCCCCTGAGCTCCTGGAACGCGCTCCACGTGCCCGTACCGGTATCGAGCCGGGCGTTGTTCACCTTGCCCGCGGCGTCGGTCGCGTACAGTTCGACGGCGTTGCCCGAGGGGGCGCTGGTGACGTTCGTCAGGCCGGCTCCGCCGACCCTGGTCCAAGCGTCGTTCCAGCGGCCGGCGTCGTAGTTGCCGAACTGGGTCCACAGGGCGCCGTCACCGCCGACGATCTGGACCTGGACGTTGTTGCCGATCATGCTGGAGGCGATGTCCTTGACACCGCCGGCGCCACCGGGGATCTCGCCCCAGGGCGACCAGTTGCCGTTGCGGGTGTCGAGGTCGCGGCCGTAGACGTGCCCGTCGGCGACGGCCTGTACGCGCACGATGGGACCGGCGGGAGCGCTGGTGACGCGGGTCAGCCCGGACGCGCCGACCGAGGTCCACACGTCGTTCCAGCGACCGGCCCTGTAGTCGGCCACCTGCGAGTACAGGTTGCCGTCGGAGCCGACGATCTGCACGTGGACCTTGGAGCCGACCAGGGAGGCGGCGATGTCCTTGGCACCGGCGGCGCCACCGGGGATCTCGCCCCAGCCGGACCACCTGCCGTTCGCGGCCAGGTCGAGGTCCTGGCCGTACACCCGGCCGCCGACGATCGCGTACGCACGCACGGTGTCGCCGTCGCGGACGGTGACCACCCGCGATACGTCCTTGCCGTCGACCTTGGTCCAGGACTGGCCGTACTCCCCGTAGCCGAGGTCCCCGAACTGGGACCACATCGCACCGCCGCCGCCGGCCAGCAGGGACACCTGGTTGCCGGTGCGCGGGGCGGTGGCCGAAGCGAGCCAGGCACCGACGTTGTCGGTGCGGGCGGCCAGGGCGCCGGTACGGGTCTCGGCGGCGTCGGTGCCGAGGCAGCCACCCTGCCAGGAGCGGCTGTTGATGCCCACGAGCTCGCCGTTGGCGTTGAGCAGGGGGCCTCCCGTGTCCCCCTTGCAGAGGGAGTCGGTGCCCTTGCCGGTGATCGAGAGGGTGGCAGCGTCGGAGGAGTTCGTGGTGAACGCGCCGGTGTGCACCTTGCCGGGCACCCAGTCCGTCTTGGTCCGCCCGAAGCCGGCCGCGACCAGGTCGGCGCCGGCCGCGGGGACGGCGGTGGCGAGCTTGACCGGAGCGACGTCGGTGACCGGGGTGGCCAGCCGGCCCAGGACCAGGTCCCGATCGGTGGCGCTCGCGGAGACTTCCACGATGTCGCGGGTCTGCCGGGCGAACGTGGCGGTGGTCTTCAGCGCGGGCTTCCCGGCCGGGACCGGGGTGCCGGGTGTGGTGGCCAGGCAACTGGCGGCCGTCAGGACCCAACGGGGGTCGACCAGGACCGCGGTGCAGCCGCGGGGGTTCGTCTCGTTGCCGACGGTGAGGGCCGCGGCGAAGGCGTACCGGCCGGCCGGTGCTTCGGGGCCCGTGACGGCCTGGGCGGGCACGGCCGAGACGAGGCCCGCCGCGACGGCGGTGGCCGTGACGAGCAGACCGGTCGCCCGTGCGGGGAGGGGACGAGTTTCAGGCATGGTCTTCTTTCGGAGCAGGAAAAAGGGCGGATCCCCGGCGGTGATTACTTGGAGGTCCTGATCTCCAGAAGCATGAAATCGCGGCCCTGGTCGTCCGCGGTCTCGCCGACGGCCGTCCACGCGTTCTTGTCGACGGTGAAGGACTTCTGTTCGGCGCCGGCAGACATTTCGACCTGAGCCGCGTAGTTGTTGCCCTTGACTCCGAATACCGACGGGATTTCCAGGCTGAGGTAACCCTTGTCCCCGGTGACGCGGAAGCAGATCTTCTCGTTCTTGTGGGAGAAGACCTCCATCAGTTCGGGTGCGCCGGTGCACTCCGCGAGGAGGATGTGACCGTCTCCGCTCTTGAGCTTGATCTTCTGCTCGGCGAGGATTTTGTCGGCGTTCGGGTAAGCGAAGTCCTCGATGGCGTAGCCCGGGCCTTCATCGGCGATCGCCTTCGTCGCGATGGCTTCCGTGGTGGATCCGCCGGTCACACCGCCCGTGACGGCAGCCCAGGTCAGAGCGCCTGCGGCCACAGCTGCACCGGCGATTCGCAGGATTGCGGTACGTGCCTTCATTTTCGTCCTTAGTGTCGATTCAAGGTGTTCGCGAGCATGCGTGAGTGCGCAATGAAGGAAGGGGGATCGTCCGGGTTCTCGTGCCCCCCGGTCACGGCTGCCCGATGCCATCGAAAGAGAAATGCGGCGGCGTTGCGCACTTGCTGGCTATCTTTCGAATGAAACCAAGCCATGTGTCATCCAGCCAAGAGAATAAATAGCTACATAAAGGGACATATCACCTGTCGATGGGGTGACTTGTGTCACGCTGTGGAATGGTTGCGACGGTTTTGCGAAAAGTTGGGGGCCAGATTCGGCCATCTTTCGGTCGTGGTGCCCGTTGGGTTCCGCCCAGGTATGTTCCGGGCGTCTGCGCTGCATAAGGTCGGGTCATCGCCGTCCCGGTGAAGTTTTTCCGGGCGTGATTTGACCTCGACATCGAGGAATCGGAATCAGAGAGGTTCTTCTGTGCAGGAAACGTTTTGGAGCCGGCGTCGTTTCACCACCGCTCTCGCGGCGAGTGCAGCCGCCGTATCGACACCCCTGCTGTTCACCACGCCGGTACGGGCAGCCACCCGCGCCACCGCCGCCGCGGCCCCCGCCGGTGACGCACTGGCGCTTCCGGACACGGACCGGGCCAAGGCCGTCAAGGCGTGGATCCTGGGCGGACGTTCGGCCAAGGAAGCGGCCGCCTACGCACTCGCCGGCACCGACGGGGAGATCACTGCCTTCCTCACCGAGCAGCTGCCCAAGGCCACGCGGATCGACAACCGTGTCGCCACGTTCACCTACCTGGGCTACGGGGGCAAGAGCGTCCGGAGGGACGCGGGCGCCGCCCTGGGCGGTGGCGACGAGGCGATATCCACGTTCGTCAAGGACGGCTTCCGCTCCTCGGTCACCGAGGACATGCGGGTCTCGACCCTCTCCGTCATGGCCAACGGCGGAAAGAGCGTCAAGCGGGACGGCAACGCCGCGCTGACCGCCGGTACGGACCAGGCACTGGAGCAGTTCCTGCTGGGCGGCCAGTACAACGCCAGGCTTGAGGACATGCGGGTGGAGATCATCCGCAGTCTCGCCACGGCCGGCCCGGAGCTCAAGAAGTACGCGAACCGCGCACTGAGCGGCACCGCGGACGACGTGCAGTGGTACCTCGACACCGGCCAGCACATCGCACGGGCACGCGACCAGGAGGCCGCCACCATCGCGCAGCTGGTCGCCGTCGTCGAGCGGGAGAGCGCCCGGGCCCGGGAGCAGACCGACCTCGCCGTCGAGGCCTCCGAGCGGGCGACGACCGCCGCGAGCAAGGCCAAGGAGAAGGCCGAAACGGCCGCGGCCGAGGCCGAGAAGGCACGGGACGACGTCCGGAGGTCCGCCGAGGCGGCCCGCCAGGCCGCCACCGCCGCGAGCGGCGCCGCGTCCGCGGCCCGCACGGCCATCCGTGCCTCCTCCGCCGCGGTCCAGGCGTCGCAGCGGGCGTCCTGGGCGGCCACGGCGGCCTCCCAGGCGGCCGCCGCCGCAGGATCGGCCGCCACCCGCGCCTACAACGCCGCGATCGCCGCGTCGAAGGACGCTTCGAAGACCAACGAGGCGAAGAACGCCGCCGTCGCCGCCCGCGACGCCGCCGCGAAGGCGTACTCCGCCGCCAAGGCCGCCGACGACGCCGCCGTCGCCTCCGAGCAGTCCGCGAACGCCGGCCTGGCCGCCGCCGACGCGGCCCGTGACGCCGCGGCAGCGGCCAAGGCCTCCGCCCAGGCGGCCGCCGCCTCCGGCGTGGCCCAGGGCGAGGCGGCCGAGGCCAAGCGCCAGGCCGACATCGCCTCCAGCGCCGCCAACCAGGCGACCAACGCCGCCTCCACGGCCCAGGCACTGGCCTCGACCGCCGCGCAGGCCGCCCGCAAGGCGAACGCCGCGGCCAAGTCCGCCGCCGGACACGCGGAGAAGGCCGCCGACGCCGCCGAGGAGGCCGTCAAGTACGCCGGCCAGGCCATCGACTTCGCCAACAAGTCCACCGCGCACGCCGACGAAGCGGTCAAGGCGGCCAACGTCGCGACGCAGGCCATCGTCGACGCGCTGGCCGTGGAGAAGAACGCCCGGGCGGCCGAGGCCGCCGCGTTGGCGGCCGACAAGCTGGAAGGCATGAAGGAAGCCGCGCAGCTCGCCCTGGTGGACAAGAGCGAACGCGCGGCCGCCCTGAACAAGCGCACCCAGGCCCAGCAGACCGCCCAGGCCACCAAGGACCTCATCGCCAAGGCGGAGCAGGCCCTCGGCAACGACGACCTCCCCGCGGCCGCCACCATCGGCCGCCAGGCGGCCGTCGCCCTGCTGAACTCCAAGGGCACCTGGACCCGTCAGGCCGCACGCTTCGCGCTCGCCGGATCCGACTACGACGTCCACTCCTGGATCGACATCGACCGGCAGATCGCCGAGTCCCAGGACAACCGCGAGACCATCCTCTTCATCGCCCAGGTCTCCGAACCGGCCGTCGCGAAGGCCGCGGTCCAGGCCCTCGCCGGCGGCATCCCCGCGGAAGGGGACTTCAACACCTCCGGCGTCATCAGGTCGCGCGCCGAGGACAACCGGGTCAACATCCTGAAGATCCTGCACGAGAAGCCCGGCAAGGCCGTCACCAAGGCGGCCAACGACGCGCTCAACGCCAACACCCCGGAAGCCCTCCAGAAGTTCTTCGACGAGGACCTCCCCAAGGCGGTCGAACAGGACGACGCCGTCGCCACCATGAAGGTCATCGCGAGCGGTGACGCGTACTCCAAGGCCTACGCCGAGGTGGCCATGGAGGGCCCCGCCTGGATGCGCCGGAACTTCATCGAATCCGTCCTGCACAAGGCCGCCCAGCTCGACTACGACTCCCTCAGCCACGCCGCCGCCATGCAGGCGACCATCGCGGCAGCGGCCAAGATCGCCCAGGAGGCGCAGCGGGACGCGGCACTCGCCTCCCAGGTGGCGGCCGTGGCCCGGGACGCCGGCCAGAAGGCCCAGGAATGGGCCCAGAAGGCGCTGGACTCGGCGAAGCAGGCCGACGACTACGCGACGAAGGCCCGCCAGCACGCGGACGCCGCGGACAAGTCCGCGGCCGACGCCCAGGCTTCGGCGAACAAGGCCAAGGACGCCGCGGCCACCGCCCAGAGCGCCTCCCGCGCCGCGAACTACTCCGCCAACCGTGCCATCGACGCGGCCCGCAGCGCCCAGGCCTCCGCCTACAGCGCCCAGGCCTCCGCCGCCAACGCCCACCAGGCGGAGCTCGCCGCCGGCCGGGACGCCAAGACGGCCGCCGCGGCGGCTGCCGAGGCACGCCAGATCGCCGCGGACAAGCGGACGGCCGAGGTGCGGGAGGCGGCGCGTGTGGCCGCCGAGCAGGCACAGAAGGACCGCGACGCCAACCGCAACCCCTCCAACACGACGAACAACGACCAGGTCAACCCCAAGGGGAGCCAGCCCGGCAAGGACGAGTGGTGGAACGACGCCAAGTGGTGGGCTGACAGCGCCGACAAGGTGAGCACCGCCGCGGGCCTCCTGGCGGCAGGCTTCGCCGTGTCGTGCGTGTTCTTCCCGGCGGCGCCCGTTCTGGGCAGCATCGCGGCGGTCTGCTTCGGCGTCTCCGTCGTCGCCGCCGGAGTCAGCGCGATCGCCTCCGGAATCGAATACGGCTTCACCAGCGGTGAATTCGTCTCCTCCGCCGGCCGCGCGGCACTGGGACTCGTCACGCGCGGCGGCGGACGCGCGGCCTCCGCGGTGGCCAAGCCGGTCGTCAAGACCGTGGAGAAGGTCGCCGGGACCGCGTCCAAGCTGCTCTACGACCTCGTCGCCTGACAGCTGATCCACCTGACCGCCCCCCCCGGCCATGCCGGGCCCATTGCCTCGGCCTTCGGGCCGCGGGGGGTGGTTCGGCCTGCGGTGAAACGTTTCCGCGATCGCTCGGCCCGATACGGCCGCCCGATACGGCGGGCACTCCGCGCCGGCCGGCCCCGGCAGGCCGGCGCCGTACCGAATCCGCTCCGGGAGCACATCCCTCAGCGGCAGCAGCACATCCACTCATCGCCCCGGGCGGCAGAAGGCATTCCGGCTCGACTGATCGCACAGTCGGCCGGATGTCGCCCGGGGCGCCTTCCCACCGAGAGAAGACATGAATTCACCACGCTGGAGACGAATACTTCCCGGTCTCCTCCTCGTACTGAGCCTCACCGCGACCGGCACCGCCGCCGCCGGCGAGGTCCCCGCCCCGGGCGCGGCCGGCAAGGCTGCCGGTGTCGACCCGTCCGGCGTTCCCGTCCCCGCCAAGCTCCAGCCCGCCACGCTGACTCCCGGTGAGAAGTGCGAGCCCACGCCTGTCGGCTCCCGGGAGCGCAAGGCGGGAGCCGTGAAGAGCTGCGTCACCATGGTCGCCACCCCGGCGGCTCCGGCGGCCCCGGTCGGGCGGAAGTTCCTCGCCGCCGCACCCGCGGCGGCGCCCGCCGCCGCCGCCGACACGGGCAGCTGCGCGATCGCACCCGCTCGGACCTGGTACCACAACCGCTTCGCCTACTGTGTCCACGGCCTGACCGTGCTGTACACGCTCAAGGACACCAACGGCACGGTGGTCGGCACCGGAACGCTGGACGTTTCGAGCAGTGCGTCCCTGCCCGCCAAGGGCACGACGTGGAGCGAGCTGGTCCGGGTGACCATGACCGGTGCGACCGGGACCGTCAAGTCCCTGAACGTGCGGTTCAAGCCTGCCTGCTCGGCCGGTTGCAAGGTCACCAAGTCCCCCCGGTGGACGGGCAAGACGATCATCCCGGACCAGATCCTTTCCGGCGACGTGCTCTACGAATCCACCCCGGCTCCCGGGACGCAGGTCGACTTCACGACGTCGTACGAGTTGTACGTGTCCTCTCCCGGCGCCCAGATCGTCGACCCGAGCGCCTCGTGGAGCAACCCGGAGAAGATCCGCTGCGACGACGCCGTCCGGGACACGACCGCCACCGGCACGCCCGACCCCGGCTGTGTCGTGCCCGGAATCATGCCGGTCGTCAAGATGAGCGACCAGCCGGCCCCGTCGGGCGCGGGTGCCGCGGCGGCCGGCTACCTGTGGGCCCAGAGCAACCTCGCTGGCTGGGGACGCGACAAGCCGCTGACCCGCGCGAAGGGTGACGTAGCCGGCCGGACGGCCCGGACCTGTGGAACCTTCCAGGCCCGCACGGACCTCGTCGCGGACGACAGCTGCGGAGAGTTTCCCTTCGCGGTCACCCGCGAAGGAGGCGTCGACGGCGCCCAGTGCGCCGAGATCCTTCCCCGCAGCAGCACCGGCGGCGGATGGGTCACCGATGTCGTGCACGGCGGGCCGGGCAGCCCCTGCGCGCGCGCCCACGTTCCGCTCGGGGACAAGCAGGCCGGTGACGCCCGGCTCGCCGAAGCCTTCGACGGCCAGCGAGTGGTGGAAGGCGACCAGTTCAAGGTGGAGATCTCCGGATCGACCGCCGAGCCGCAGGCCGTCTGCCTCCAGAAGGCTCCCGCCGGGTCGTTCCCCAACGGCAAGGGCTGGATCAAGAACACCACCAATCCGGTTCCGCACGTCAACAAGACCACCCCCACGCTGGGGCTGCCCGGCGAACGGGCGGCCGCGGCACAGGCCTGCGTGGGCATCAAGCCCCCGAAGGGCACCGAGGCCGAAGGGGACATCACCGGTTGGCAGGACGCCAACCTGTTCCGCGACGCCAACTCGCCCGGGACCGGGCTCGCCCGGTGCCATCTGATACCCAACATCCTCGGCGGCCTGGGCGGAAAGGACGACGGTGCGAACCTCGTCCCCTGCTGGCAGGTGGGGATGAACACCGGAACGCCCAGCATGCGCAGTTACGAGGCCGTGGCTCAAAAGGCGGTGAGGGAGTTCGCGGAAGGCGGCATCCTCGGGCCGAACGACGCCATCTTCTACGAGGTGACGCCTCACTACGCGACCCCCGACAGCACGATTCCCGACAAGGTCGTGATGAACGCTAGGGTCGAGCGGTCGGACGGAAAGACACAGCCGCTGTTCCCCCAGGTCGAGATCCTCAACACCAAGAGGAACACCGGACAGCTGAACCTCGGAAACTAGTCCCATCCGATTCGTGCCATCGGGAGCCAGAATGAGCCGTACCACCCCGCCGCGGCCGGTCGACGTGACCGCGGCCTTTCCTCAACTGGCCCCGCTGGCCCGTCCGGCGATCCGGCTGCATCCACGCCCCGGGTCTCCGACTCCGCACGACAGCTCGGTCGGCGGGCCACTGCTGTGGCCCGCCGACGAGCCGTGGCCGCACTGCGCGGAGCCGCACGGGTGGCCCGAAGAGGACCTGAACGCCATGCTGCCCGTGACCCAGTTGTACGTGCGGGACGTACCCCTGCTGCGACCGCCCGGGCAGGCCGATGTGCTCCAGGTGCTGTGGTGTCCCTTCGAGCATGAACCGGACTACAAGCCTCCGACCGTGCTGTTCTGGCGATCCGCGGCCGAGGTCACCGATGTCCTCGCCGAGCCACCGGAGCCGATCGAGGAGGAGTACGACGGCTACAGGCCGCAGCCATGCGCGCTCGCGCCGGAGCAGGTCACCGAGTACCCCCACCACATGGACTTGAGCAAGGAGCTGCGGCAGCAGCTCGGAGACTGGGACAACTGGCGGGCGGCCGGAGTCGCGGTGGACGACTCCTGGGGCCGCCACCCTGATGCGTACTACGGGAGCGAGTTGTCCGTGGCCCCGGGCTGGAAGGTCGGTGGCTGGCCCCGTTGGGGTCTCACCGATCCCATGGCCCGCTTCTGCACCGCCTGCGGTGCCCAGACGGTACCGCTGCTGACCATCGCCTCGAGCGAATGGGACAGGAGCAACACGGGCTGGGTCCCGTACGAAGACCGGGACACGACCTCCCTCGATGACCCCGACGCCGCGAACCCGCCCAAGGTCGAGGTCTCCAGGAGCAATCGCCTCCAGCTTTACGTCTGCCCGCAGTCCCCGGACCATCCGCACACCAGCCTGATCCAGTGAGCCGTTGCGGCTCGGGCCCCTTGTCCGCCGCGCTGCGCGAGCGCGGTGCAGTCGTCACCGGCATCGACTCCAGCGCCGGGATGCCGGCGCTGGCGAGGCGGCGGCTGGGTGGCGACGCGGGGCTCCACGTGGCGGACCTGCGCGACCCCCTGCCGTTCGACGACGGTGCGTTCGACGACGTGGTCGCGTCGCTGGTGCTGCACTACCTGGAGGATTGGGTTCCGGCATTGGCCGAGTTGCGGCGGGTGATCAGGCCCGGCGGCCGGCTGATCGCGTCGGTGGACCACCCCTTCGTCGCCTACACGTTCCCGGGTCCCCGGCCCGACTGCTTCGCGACCACCAGCTGTTCCTTCGACTGGACCTTCAACGGGCAGTCCGTCCCGATGAGGTTCCGGCGCAAACCCCTGTACGCGATGGCGGACGCCTTCACCACCGCCGGCTTCCGGCTCTCAGCCGTCAGCGAGCCGCAGCCCGCCCCGGCCGCCCGAGAGCTGTTCCCCGAGGACCGGCGGATCACACCCGCCCTTCGTGGCTGCCGGTGCTGGCCGCCAGCCGGGTGAGGGCGCGGTCGGTCGGGGTGCCGGGGGCCGCCTGGTAGACGATGAGCTGCTGACCCGGGGCGGCGCGGACGTCGAAGGACTGGTACGTCAGGGTCAGCGGTCCGACCACCGGGTGGTGGAGGTGCTTGGCGTCCCGGGTCTTGGCCAGGACCTCGTGCGTGGTCCACAAGCGCGCGAAGTCCGGGCTCCGCGTCGTGAGGGTACGGACGAGTTCGCGCAGGCGGGAGTCGTCCGGGGCCATGCCGGTGGCCTCGCGGAGGTGGCCCGCCGTGCCCCGCGACGCCGAGGCCCAGTCCGTGTAGAAGTCCCGGCCCGCCCGGTCGAGGAAGACCATGCGGGCCAGGTTGTCCGCCGGTGAGAACGGCGAATGCAGGGCCCGGGCGAGGGGGTTGGCGGCCAGGATGTCCAGCGCGGCGTTGACGACGAACGCCGGAGAGCCGGCGAAGCCGTCGAGGAGCTGGAGCAGCGCCGGATCCAGCTGGTCGGTGGCCGGACGGTCGGCGGGCGCGGAGCCGGCCAGGCGGTGAAGGTGGGCGTGGGCATCGGGGCGCAGCCGCAGGGCGTGCGCGAGCGCGTCGAGGACCTGCGGGGAGGGGTGGCGCTCGCGGCCCTGTTCCAGGCGGGCGTAGTAGTCCACGTTGACGTCGGCCAGGACGGCGACCTCCTCGCGGCGCAGCCCGGAGACCCTGCGCACGCCGCAGCTCGCCAAACCGATGTCCTGCGGCCGCAGGGCCGCCCTGCGCGCGTGGAGGAACTCTCCGAGGGCCCGGTCCGCCGAGGTCGTGGTCATGGCCACAGGTTAGGCCGTGGCGATGTGCCCTGCCAGGGTGTGCCACACCCAGGCAGCCCGTACCCAGGCAGCCCGTACCCGGGCAACCCGCGTCCTGGGCGCTCCCCTTCGGCTCGCGAAGACTCGGTCCGGCAGGACGGACCTGCGCCCGTAGTCGAGGAGTGGGGCAGTCATGAGGAACGAACCCAAGGTCGTCGCGATCACCGGAGCGAGCAGCGGGATCGGGGAGGCGGCCGCCAGACGGCTCGCCGCCGACGGGCATGTGCTGCTCCTCGGGGCGCGGCGCACGGAGCGGCTGGATGCGCTGAGCAAGGAGATCAACGCGGCGGGCGGGACCGCGGTGTTCCGGCGGCTCGACGTCACGGACGCCGCCGACGTACGGGCCTTCGTGGCGGCGGCGTGCGAGCGGTACGGGCGGCTGGACGTGATGGTCAACAACGCCGGAGTGATGCCGCTCTCGCCGCTGGACGCGCTCGCGGTCGACGAGTGGGACCTGATGATCGACGTGAACGTACGGGGAGTGCTCCACGGGATCGCCGCCGCCCTGCCCGTGATGCGCGCCCAGGGGGCCGGGCAGATCGTGAACATCGCCTCCGTCGGCGCCTACGAGGTCTCACCCACCGCGGCCGTGTACTGCGCCACCAAGTTCGCGGTGCGGGCGATCTCCGAAGGGCTGCGGCAGGAGTCCGACGGCCGCGTCCGGGTCACGCTCGTCTCCCCGGGGGTGACCGAGTCCGAACTCGCCGACCACATCTCCGATCCCGTGGCGAGGGAGGCCATGAAGGCCTACCGCGCCGTGGCGCTGCCCGCCTCCGCCGTCGCGGAGGCCATCGCGTACGCCGTGTCCCAGCCGCCGGAGGTCGACGTCAACGAGCTCGTCGTCCGGCCTGCGGCGAGCGCGCAGTGACGCTGACGCCCCGGCCGGGGGTTCGGGATCGGCCGTCGCGATCTCGGGCTCCAGGCCCTGGGCCGGCGTGGTGCGCGTCCGGCCGATGTCGCTGCGCCATGCCTCGAAGGCGAATGCGGTGGCGGTGACCACCGCGACGCCGGGCAGCCAGCCGCCGGCCAGGTCGCTCACCCAGTGCACGCCGAGCGCGACCCGAGCGAACCCGAGGCAGATCACCGAAGCCGCGGCGAGCACCCACGGCAGCGGCCGCCAGACCGGCGGGACCAGGGGGAGCAGCACGAGCAGCAGCACGGCGCAGGACGTGGTGGCCGTCATGGCGTGCCCGGAGGGGAAGGAGAAATCCGGGAGGAGCGGCAGCCCGCCTCGGCGTCAAGCCGTCGCCGTCGACCCGGCCCACGTCGAGCCCGACGGTCCGACCGGACAGTGCGCGCGGCCGGCGCGCCGCACGGCTCATCGGCGGAGGGCTGCGCCCACACCTGGTCCGCTACCGGTGACGGCGAAGCACGGCCCGCACGCTCGCCGCCGTTCCATGGCCGCAGGCGTGCGGATGACGGACCACCACGACCCGGCCCCGCACCCCGGACGGCGTCCTGCCGCCCCCGACGGGCCGGGCCGCGGGCAGAGCGCCACCGGCCGCCGGGGCCGGGTGCGGCCCCGGCGCCCGGCAGCAGCGCGTACGCGACGACGAGCAGGGTGCACGCCCCGTTCAGCAGCCCCGCCGCGAGCACGGCCAGCCCTCCGAAGAGCGCCACGGAGGCCCCGACGTGCCCGGAGGGGAAACTGGACGTCGGCGGCGCCGCGTCCAGGTGGGGCACATCGGGCCGGGGCCGTTCCACCACGAGCGTGACGAGCACGAACACGGCGGACTGCGCGGCGACGGAGACCGCCAGGAACACCGCCTCGCGCCACCAGCGACCGCGAAGGCTCGCGCTGCGGAGGGACGAGCGGCCCCGCCGGCCCCGTGCGGCAGACTGTTTCCGGCAGACCTCGGCCGAGCTGCGAGGACGCGACGGGGGAGCAGGGACACGGGGATGGCGCCGGCGGGGGACACGGGGACGAAGGACGCACAGGACGGCGACGGCCGCCTGATCTCTGCGGTCCGGGCCGGGGACACGGAGTTGGTGAGGGCCTTGCTCCGAGATGACGTCAATCCGGGGGAGAGGGAGCGGGCGTTCTGCCTGGCGGTCCGCTCGTACGACGGACACATCGCCCAATTGCTGCTCCAGTACGGTGCGGACCCCTCCCGGTGCGCACCGGACGACCTGCTGCCGCTGCACGAGGCGGTCGAACAGGGTTCGCCGGCGCTCGTCGAGGCGCTCCTGGACGACTCGATCCTGCAACGTCACCCCGAGCCCGAGCTGCTGGACGTGCGGGACCTCGCGCGCCACTGGCACGAGACCGGAGCCGAAGCCGGACTGCGGCGTCGCACGGGGTCCCGGGGCGCCGTCGTCCGCACCCGGCTCCCGGACGACGAGTACAACAGCGTCGACGAGTTCACCCTGGGCGGCATGAGCGTGCGGGACGGACACGGGGCGATCCTCACGCACCTGGAGGAGCTGCTCGGCATCCACACCCCGTTCGAGGGGCTGATGAACCGCGCGCTGCCCCACGCCCGCCAGGACCACCCGGCCTGGGGGAGGGCCGCCATCCAGCTGGCCAACCGGCGCGACCGGGCGACCTGGACGACCGCCGCGGCCCTGCGGGCGCACCCGGACCCCTCCCGCCGGCTGTTCGGCGCCGAGGTCATGCGGCTGACCCATCTCTTCGACGACAGCGACGAGGACGCCTACGCGGTGCCGGCCTTGGACATCTTCACCCCCTGGTCGGCCGCGGAGACGGACGTGGCCGTACTCACCGAGGTACTGGTCGCTCTGGGAGAACACCGCGACCTCCGCGCCGAGGCGGCCCTCCTGCCGCACACCGGCCATCCCGACGCCCGGGTGAGGCGGGCGGTGGCGCAGGGGTTCAGCGACCTGGGCTCGCCGCCCGCCTTTTCCGGCGATGCCCGCACGGCGTTGCTCCGGCTGATGGCCGATCGGGACGCGGTGGTACGGAAGACCGCCTGTCACAAGGTCGCCGAGGGCAGGGACCACGATCGCGTCTTCGCGGAGGCCATGGCCGCTCTGCTGGACGACGCGGATCGCATGGTCCGGCTCGCGGCCGTCTACGGACTCGCCCTCCACGACGACGAGCGGTGCGTGGAAGCGGCACGCCTGCTCGGCCCGCCGCAGCGGGGTTCCGCGGAAGAGGAGGGCTACCTGGACGCGGTGTGGCGCTACGAGTGGCGCCGCGACGGCCGCTGACGTCTCAGCCGGGCCCCACTGTCCTTCCTGGTCTCGCGGGCCTCCTGGGGACTGGTCTCATGTCGGTTCTGCGCACACGTACGTCCCCGAGTAGAGGGCGTCCGTGGAAGTGGCGCCGCCGGTTCTGGCGGAGAGCCAGATCGGTTTCGATCCGGACGGGCAGTGGGTCCGGCTGGTGTCCGGTGTGTACAGAGGGCCGGTGCGCGCCTCGTACTGGCCGGCCGCGGACCAGCAGGGCACCATCACCCACACGTGGCCGTCGAGCATCGGCATAGCGCCGGACCCCGACTTCTGCCGGGTGTCGAGGTAGAGGCAGTCGCCGGTCTGCGAGGACGCGGCCGACCCGTGGAGGTAGTGGCTGACCCAGCCGGAGAAGCCGGACTCGCCCGTGTACCCCGCGATGGTGAGGAGCAGGGTGATGGCAACCGCCTTGGCGATCGTGGTGCCGGGGGACTTCGGGGGGTTGGGGGAGGTCTGCGGGGACGTTGCCGGGCGCTTCCGGGGCGGGGGCGCCGCCGCCGGTGCGGGCGGCCGTACGGGCGCGGGCCTTCGGCGCGCGGACCGCTCCGCGATCCCGGCGCCGGTCAGGCGCAGTCCGGTGCCCTCGCTGCGGACGGTGACCTCCAGGGGCTCTCCGGTCTTCGGCTGCAGTACGCAGGAGCCCGTGGTCAGACCGGAGGCCTTCACCCTCAGGGTGCGGGCGGAGAAGGGCTCGACCTCGTAACCGGCGATGGTCCCGCCGGCTATCTCGCCGAGGTCGCTCACGCCGAGGTAAGCCCGGACGGGCGTCCGGGACGCGTTGGTGATGCGCAGCGCCAACAGGGCGGCGCCCCGCCCGGGTCCGGGCGGCGCAGCCGGCCCGACGTCCTGCGTGGGCGCGTCGGGAGCCCCGGGCCGCTCGGGCGGTTCGGGCTGCGCGCCGCGTTCGAGCAGGGTCAGCGCCCGGTCGATCGTGGGCCGGGCCTGCGGGTCCTTCGCGAGGAGGCCGGCGATCAGAGGCTTCAGCGGGCCCGCACGGCGCATGGGCGGATACGGCTCGTACTGGACCGCGTGGACGGACGCCACCGGGGAGTCGCGGAGGAAGGGCGAGACGCCCTCCACCGCCTCGTACAGCGTCACGCCCAGCGAGAACAGGTCACTGCTCGCTCTGCCGGGCTGGCCGACGGCGCGTTCCGGGGCGAGGTAGGGCGCGGAGCCGATGACGATGCCGGTCGAGGTGAGCCCGGTGCCCGTCTCGGGGGCGGAGATGCCGAAGTCGGCGAGCAGGAACTGGCCGGCCGTGCTGATCATGACGTTCGCGGGTTTGACGTCGCGGTGCACGATGCCCTTCTTGTGCGCGGCCTGGAGTGCGCCGAGCAGGGCCGCCCCCAGCCCTCTGGCCTCGGACACCGTCAAAGGGCCGTTTGCCAGACGCTGTTGGAGCGTGCCGCCGGAGACGTACTGCATCACGATCCAGGGAACGTCGTGTTCGACGACCACGTCGTGGACCGTGACGATGTGCGGGTGGTCGCGCAGCCGGACGGCGCTCAGCGCCTCCAGTTCGGCGCGCCGCAGCAGCGTGGCCCGCTGAGCGGGCGACATGGGGCCGGTCAGCCACAGTTCCTTGACCGCCACCTCCACCTGGAGCCGGGCGTCCGAGGCCCTCCAGACGCGGCCCATGCCGCCCGAGGCGATGGGTTCGACCAACTGATAGCGACCGCCGACCACGTCGCCGGGCTGTGCCCCCTGTGTCACGCTGCCTGCCCCCGCTCGGCGTTCGTGTGCAGGGAAGTCTAGGGCGCGGGAGGCCCTCGGGGACCACCCGAACGAGCCATTGGCGCACGGGCGGCGGCGAGGCCTTGCCCGGGTCGGTCGCGTGGAGCGGATAGTGAGATGCCCGCCCGTGGCGGAGACCGTGTTCTCACGGCAGGAGCGATGAGTTTTCCCGGCCCTGAGGGTCTCATTACCGTCGACAGCACAGGAGGAACACGTGGCTCAGCTGCTGAGGGTCCAGAACTTCAACGTTTCGAGCGATGGGATCGGCGCCGGTGCCGACGGTGACCAGAGTCTGGAGAATCCGTTCGGTCTCCCCGGCGCCGAGAGGCTGTTCGGATGGGCCGGAGCCACCGCGAGCTGGCCCATGCGCACCGACCCCGGAGGGAGCCGGGGTCTCGACGACTACTTCACGCGGGACTTCGCACGCGGAATCGGCGCGGAAATCATGGGCCGCAACAAGTTCGGACCCCAGCGCGGGCCCTGGCCCGACGAGGAGTGGCGCGGCTGGTGGGGGGACGAGCCCCCGTTCCACACCCCGGTGTTCGTCATGACCCACCACGAGCGTCCCTCGTTCACGCTCTCCGACACGACGTTCCACTTCGTCGACGGCGACCCGGCCACGGTCCTGGAGCAGGCGCGGGAGGCGGCGCAGGGCAAGGACGTCCGCCTCGGCGGCGGGGCGACCACCATCCGGCAGTTCCTCGACGCCGACCTCGTCGACACCATGCACGTGGCGGTCTCGCCGTTGGAATTCGGGTCCGGAGTACGGCTCTGGGACTCCCCCGACGAGCTGCTCGACCGGTTCCACATGGAAGTCGTGCCCAGCCCGAGCGGCGTGACGCACCACCTGTTCTGGCGAAGGTGAAGTCCGCCTTCCCGCAAACCGAAAATCAGCCGTAGCCGCCCCGGAAGGGTGAAGACCATGAAGTACATGATCCAGATGAACGTGCCGGCCGATCAGTGGGACGCCATCATGTCCTCCTACTCCAAGGACGACATGCAGGCCATGTTCGCCCACATGAACGCCCTGAACTCGGAGCTCACGGCCGCCGGCGAGTGGTTGGACGGGCAGGGCCTCGGAGGACCCTCACGGGTCAAGACGGTGCGGGCCGCGGGCGACGGACGGCCGCAGGTGAGCGACGGACCGGCGCGGCCGGGGCACATCCTGGCCGGCTACTGGCTGGTCGACGTCACGAGCGAGGACCGGGCCCTGGAGATCGCCGCACGGGCGTCGGCGTGCCCCGGCCCGGGTGGGAAGCCCGGCAACGAGCCCATCGAGGTGCACGCGATTCCCGGCGACCCGACACAAGCCTGACCCGTCCGGCAAATGGTCACGGAGCGGCGCTCCGTGACGAGTCGGCGGCCTCCGCGTGCATGGAACGGCCTGTCGGGGAAAGCGTGCGGGAGACCCGTACACCCGAGAAGGGACGGAACCATGGCACGACAGAGGATCGTGGTCGTCGGCGCGGGCTTCGCCGGCGTCTCCTGCGTACGCCGCCTGGAGCGGACGCTGTCACCCGGGGAGGCGGAGATCCTGCTGGTCACTCCGTTCTCCTACCAGCTCTACCTGCCCCTGCTGCCGCAGGTGGCGTCCGGGGTACTCACCCCCCAGTCCGTGGCGGTGTCGCTGCGCCGCAGCCGCCACCACCGGACCCGGATCGTCCCCGGCGGGGCCGTGGGCGTCGACACCCGGGCCAAGATCTGCGTCATCCGGAAGATCACCGGGGAGCTGGTGGACCAGCCGTACGACTACCTGGTGCTCGCGCCGGGGAGCGTGACCCGCACCTTCGACATCCCGGGCCTTGCGGAGCACGGCCGCGGAATGAAGTCGCTGGCGGAGGCCGCCCATTTGCGCGACCACGTGATCGCCCAGCTCGACCTGGCCGACGCCGCCGTACCGGGTTCCGCGGAACGGGCCTCACGGCTCGGCTTCGTCGTTGTGGGCGGCGGATACGCGGGTACGGAGACGGCCGCCTCCCTGCAGCGGCTCACCACCAACGCCGTCGACCGCTACCCCCGGCTCGACCGGCGCGAGATCAGCTGGCACCTGGTGGACGTGGCCCCGAAGCTGATGCCCGAGCTCGGTGACCGGCTGGGCCGGGCAGCCCTCGACGTGCTGCGCCGCCGGGGGATAGAGGTCTCGCTCGGTGCCTCCCTCGCCAAGGCGGGCCCGGAGGACGTCACCCTCTCGGACGGGCGCGTGCTGCCCTGCCGCACCCTCATCTGGACCGCCGGCGTCGCAGCGAGCCCGCTCGTCGCCACCCTCGGCGCCGAGACCGCGAAGAGCGGACGGCTCGTCGTATCTCCCGATCTGCGGGTGCCGGGCGCGGACGGCGCGTTCGCGCTCGGTGACGCGGCAGCGGTGCCCGACCTCGCCGGTGGCGGGGACGGCACCGTGTGCCCGCCCACCGCGCAGCACGCCGAGCGCCAGGGCAGGGTCGCCGCCGACAACGTGGTCGCCACGCTGCGGGGCACGCCGCTGCGTTCGTACGTCCACAAGGACCTCGGGCTGGTCGTGGACCTCGGCGGCCGCGACGGTGTCTCCCGGCCGCTCGGCATCGGCCTGCGCGGGATGCCCGCCCAGGCCGTGGCACGCGGCTACCACTGGGCGGCGCTGCGCACCGGGGCCGCGAAGACCCGGGTGATGACGAACTGGCTCCTGAACGCCGTGGCCGGCGACGACTTCGTCCGGACCGGCTTCCAGACGTACAAGCCGGGGACGCTGCGCGACTTCGAATACACGGACCAATACCTCACCCGGGAGGAGGTAAGGGCCCGCACGGCGGCCGACGGCGGCTGACGGATCCGGCGAGGGCTCGTTCGCCGCTCCGGTCAGGGCTTGAGGCAGTTGTCCCGGAACGCCTCGTCGTAGGCGGTCTGGTAGCCGAAACGGTAGCCGTTCTGGTACGAGAGGATCAGAGTGTTCGGCTGGCTGGGGGGTACCAGGTCCGAGTGGGCGCGCGTCGGCGGGTTGCACTGCTTGGCGTCCTCCCGCCCCCATCCCTCGCCGGCCGTCTTGCCCGCCGCGAACATGCTGTCTGGGGTCTGCTGCTGGGGCGGCGGAGCGTCCGGCTTCTTCGGCGGCTCCGGCGGCTTGTTGCAATTGAGCGGGTAGGCCTTGGCGAAGCCCTCGTCGTAGCCGGTGCGGTACCCCTGGGTCTTGCCCCGCTCGTAATCGTTGGGGTTCACGGGCGACAGGGGCGGCGGCAGCTTCTGGCAGATCGGAGGACTGCCGGCCTTCACGCCCGCGGACTTGCCCAGCAGGTAACCGACTCGACAGCCCTTGTGGTAGGCGTCCCCGGGGCCGCGCCCCAGGAGGTGACACGGCTCCGGAGCCGCCGCGGCCGACCCCGAGGGCGCATGCTGGTGAGCCGGTGCGGAGGCCGCCGGGGCGGGCGAGACCGCCAGGATGGCCAGTAGGGGTGCTGAGAGCGCAGCGAGTACGCGTCCTCGGTTCCGGGGCATCATCACGTTCCCCTTCAGGAATCAGTCCGCTCCCGAGGCCTCTCATTTTACGCCTGCCGCTGACGGCCTTCCCGCTGCCGGCCTTCCCGGCGCCCACGTCTTCGCCGTGCGGGGGCACCACCCCGGGCACCGCGTCCTCGGGGTGGTGCCGGCCTGCTCCCTGGTGCCTGGTGCGCGGGTCAGGCGTGCCGGCGGGAGTGCCGGTGTCCGGTGACGAGCCGATAGGCGGCCAGAAGAATGACCGAGCCGACGATGGCGGCGATCCACGTGGACAGGTCGAAGAAGCCGTCGATGGAGTCGACGCCGAAGACGACCTTGCCGAGCCAGCCGCCGAGCAGGCCTCCCGCGATACCGATGAGCGTGGTGATGATGATGCCGCCCGGGTCCTTGCCCGGCATGAGCGCCTTGGCTATGAGGCCGGCCAGCAGTCCGATGAGGATCCAAGCGATGATGCCCATGGTGTGTCTCCTGCCTTGTCCTGCGAGGTCGGTGTCAGTGTCGGATCGCTTCTGCACGCTGCTCGCGATTCCAAACGTTCGCGCCGCTGAGCCGCGGCTGCGGAGAAGACAGGCACATGGACCGCCGGCGGGTCACGAGGGCTTCGTCGCCGAATAGGCCGTGACCGTGGCCTTGTTGTCACACAGGGCGAGGATTCCGTCATCGAGGGCCGTCTGGTGCGCGCCCGCCCCCGGGACGCCGACGACGAGCGTGGGGAACGAGGCGGGCGCCGCCCCGGACTCGCAGTACCCGTCGGCCTCGCCCTGCACGTTCACGAACGTGAGTTTGGTCCAGGCGCGGGTACCCGGGGCAAGGGACACCGTGGCCGCCGAGCCGCTGTGGGTCGTGGCCAGCGGTACGTTCTTGTCCGGGGATCCGTTGCCCGCACCCGCCACGGTGGGGAATCCCTGCAGAGTGCAGGCGCTCTTCGAGACGTTGGCGACGGCGACGATGGCAGCGCCGGTCCCCGTGCCCGGCGGCCGGACGGAGGCCTGGCGGGCCTCCGCGACCTTCACGTCGTCGATCGTGCACGGCTTCGTCTTGCCGCCGGACTTGACGGGGGAGGGGGAGACCGGTTCGGCGGGCTTCGGCTGTCCGGTGCCTCCGGAGCCGCTGCCGCCCGCGGCGGCCCCGGGGACCGGCGACTGTACGGATCGTGTCGGTTCGTCGGCCGCGCCGGCGTCGGCGGACGGTGTGCAGCCCGTCATCAGGGCGGCAGCCGCGGCTGCGACCACCAGTGCGGAAGCGGTCCGTCGGACGCCTGCTGTGTACTGCATGGGGAACCTCCCTGGGATGGCGACCGGTGCCGTGCCGGCCCGCACGCCGACAGCCACGGCGCAGCGGCGGCGGGAGTTCCCGTGGCTACGGTGCTGTGCCGCTCCGGTGACACGACCATGACGTACCGCCCCGGCCGCCGCCCGGTGGCGCGCCCGCCACGCGGGTGGTGGCCGTACGGGTCGTCGCGATCGTGGGCGGAATCAGCCGCCGCCTCTGTGGAGGAAGAGAAGGAGGTTGTCCGCTTGGGCGGGGGTCAGTTCAACCGGAACGCTGTGGGGAGCCGCTCTCCCCTCGGCGATGGCGAGGAGGCAGTCCTCCGCTTGCTCGGGCGGGACGCTGTCGAGGATTTCATTGATCAGTCTCATCATCTCCTCGTCGGACAGCGTCTCCGGGTCGTCGGGGCTTTTCGGCTTCTCGTTTTCCATTTCCAGCCTTACCGCTTAGTAACGTGACAGCATTTCTGCGCCACCACCACATCCGTCTCCCACCATGACGAATCGGTCCGCTGGAGTCGTTCCGACCCGCTGGCACGCCATGCGAACGAGCGAGCCGCTCGTCCAGGGGCGCGCGGTCCCGCGCCGGAGCGCCGGAGCACTTGTCCCGCTCCCGTCGGACGTCTTCCCGTCACTGCGTGAGCGTGTCGGCCGGCGCACCGCCCGCCCGCCCGCCCGGTCGCGTCCCGGCCCGGCGCGGACGGCCTACGCTGAACCGTGGACTTCCGCCAGCTGACGTACTTCCTCGCCATCGTGGACCACGGTGGCTTCAACCGCGCGGCCGCGGCACTCTACGTATCGCAGCCCTCCCTGTCACAGGCCATCCAGGCCCTGGAACGCGACGTGGACGGCCTCCTGTTCCACCGGATCGGCCGGCGCGTGGTCCTGACCGAGGCCGGCACCGCCCTGGTCCCCCGGGCACGGGAAGCGCTGCACGCTCTGGAGCTGGCCAGGGCCGGCGTCGCATCCGTCCGCGAACTGCGCGGCGGCCGCCTGGAGATGGCCACGATGGCCTCTCCCACCATCGAACCCCTCGGCACGATGATCCGGCGCTTCACCGAGCGCTTTCCGGCGGTGTCGCTCAGTCTGCGCGTAGCCCTCACCCCCGAGGCGGTGGTCGAGATGGTCCGTACCGGCGCCTGCGAACTCGGGCTGCTGGTCACCTCGTCGCCGCTGGCGAGCCGGGACGTGGTCCCGCACCATGTCGGAGACGACCGTCTCGTCCTGGTCACCCCGATGGACGGCCCCTTCCCGCCCGGGCGGGCGGTGCGGGCCGAGCAGCTGGGAGGACACCGGCTGATCGTGGGGCAGCGGGGCACCGGGATCCGTTCCTACGTCGACGACCTGGAGGCGCAGGGCATCGACATCCGCATCGCGGTGGAGACCGAACACCGCATGGCCTTCCTGCCCCTGGTGCTCGGGGGAGTCGGGCTGGCCGTCGTGACGCAGTCCTGGGCCGCCCTGTCCGAGCGGTCCGGCGCCCTCGTCCTCGATCTGGAACCGGCCCGCGTCCAGCACAACGTCCTGGTGAGCCGCAAGGGGCAGCTGACGCCGGCAGCCGAAGCCTTCCTGGAGATCGCCGACCCGCCGGCCGTCGACCCGCAAGCCGTCGACCCATAGGGCCGGCCTATCAGTGACATCGGCGATACGTGTTGGACCCGGCCGACCCCTGATTGCTGGAATGCCAACCATGACGAACCACAGCATCGCCCTCATCCCCGGCGACGGCATCGGCACCGAAGTCCTGCCGGCGGCGTGCGAGGTCCTCGACAGCATCGGTACGCGCCACGGCATCACGTTCACCTACGAGAGCTACGACTGGTCCTGCGAGCGCCACCTCCGCCACGGATCGATGATGCCGGAGGACGGACTGGAGCGGCTGCGCCGGCATGAAGCGATCCTCCTCGGCGCCGTCGGCTACCCGGGCGTGCCGGACCACGTCTCCCTGTGGGGGCTGCTCATCCCGATCCGCCGGGCCTTCAACCAGTACGTCAACCTTCGCCCGATCCGCGTTTTCGAGGGCCTTCCCAGCCCCGTCCGCACGGCCCTGCCCGGTGAGGTGGACTTCGTGGTCGTCCGGGAGAACACCGAAGGGGAGTACAGCGAGATCGGCGGTCGCATGAACCGCGGGTTCCCCGATGAAATGGCCGTACAGCAGGCGGTGTTCACGCGCCCGGGAGTGACCCGGCTCCTCGACTTCGCCTTCGGCCTCGCCGAACGGCGCGGCGGCCCCCTCACGTCGGCGACCAAGTCCAACGGGATCGTCCACACCATGCCGTTCTGGGACGAGCTGGTGGCCGAACGCGGCGCCGCGCACCCCGCCGTCGAGTGGAACCAGGAGCACATCGACGCGCTGGCCGCCAAGTTCGTCCTCGACCCCGCCCGCTTCGACGTCGTCGTCGCGTCCAACCTCTTCGGGGACATCCTCAGCGACCTGGCCGCGGCGGTCGCCGGCGGCATCGGCATCGCCCCGTCCGCCAACCTCAACCCGCCGGGCGAGTACCCCTCGATGTTCGAGCCGGTCCACGGATCGGCCCCCGACATCGCCGGGCAGGGCATCGCCAATCCGATCGGCGCGATCTGGTCCGCCGCCATGATGCTCGAACACCTCGGCCACCCCGGGGCCGCGGCCGACATCACCGACGCCATCGCCCGAGTCCTGGCCACCACCCCGCTGCGCACCCGCGACCTCGGGGGCTCCGCCTCCACCGCCGAGTTCACGTCCGCCGTCGTCCAGCACCTCTGAGACGGGAGCGGGGGAGGTGCGCACCGCACCGAACACGCGCGCGCGGATGACGGTGCCGTGGGGTCGAAGCAGCCGGTGCCGCCCGCGGGCGGCCACACTGGGGACATGACCGAGCACCGCTTCACCGTTGACCTGACCAGCGCCGACAGCGCCGACAGCCGCGACGACACCGGCAGCACCCCGAGCGACACCCGCAAGCCCCTGTACCGCCACAGCCTCCGGTACGAGAGCCCCACCGGTGACGCCGGGACCACTCCGGAGGGGCCCACGTCGCGCACGCCCCGCGGTCTCACCGTCGTCACGTGTGCCTGCGGCCTCGCCACCGAGGCGCTCCCGAGCGATGACGCGAGACTCGTCTACGAGGAAC
Source organism: Streptomyces sp. NPDC002181 (assembly GCF_042890485.1). Lineage (NCBI taxonomy): Bacteria > Bacillati > Actinomycetota > Actinomycetes > Kitasatosporales > Streptomycetaceae > Streptomyces > Streptomyces sp. NPDC002181. The sequence continues at coordinate 89,888 of NZ_JBIASC010000017.1, forward strand.
ACCGCAACGTGATCCGCGACGAGACGAGGCGTCACACCGCCCTGTAGGACGATTCCGGGCCCGGCTGCCGGGCTCGGATCGCGCTCTGCCACGCGGCGCTGACGGCGGCCTGGATACGGAGCGTCGCTTCCGGGAGCGGGCCCGGAACGTGCATCGGTGCGCCGATGTGGACGTGCAGGCCCGGCCGCCGCAGCGGCGCGGTCACGGCTCCGGCGAGTTGTTTGACCAGGCCGCCGGAGCACAGCCGCCGGGCACCGGCCTGACCGACCGGGACGAGCGGCGCTCCGGTCATGGCGGCCAGTCGCGCCGGACCGCTGCGGAAGGGCCCTGGTGCGGTCTCGCCCGCATCGGTGCGTTCGGGCAGCCGGCCTTCGCCGTAGAGCAGGACGCAGCGCCCGGCCGAGAGGGCGGCCGCCGCGGCATCGAGGCATTCGGCGGCGCGGGCGGTCCCGCGCCGGACCGGGATGTGCCCCTCGCGGCGCAGCGCCGCTCCGAGTACCGGCAGCCGCCACAAGCCGGCGGCGGCCATGACGACGGGCTCGATTCGGTACCGTCGCAGCGCCGCGATCACCACGGCCGGATCGGCGAGCGAGGTGTGGTTGGCCACCAGGATGCTGCCGGCGCGGGGACCCGCACCCATTTCGGAGGTGACGGTCAGTCGGCCGGCGACGGGGACGACTGCGGCGGCGATTCGGCTGAGCATGGAGGGCCTCGTTCGGGTGGTTCCGCACTGACACCCTCATCGTCGGCCGCTGCCGAGCGCCGGTCATGAGTAGCCGTACTCACCCCTCAGGGCTCCCGACCCCAGAGCGGACGGTCACTCCTGGGAGCGGGAGCCGGCGCGGGCCGGCGCGCTCGGGAGCGTCACCGGCGCCGTTCCGTCACGCCCTCGGCGATGAGCGAAACGCCGATGCCCAGCAGCCAGACGTCCTTGGCCAGCGCGATCCCCTGCTCGGTGGGAGGCAGGCTGCCTTCCTGGCGCATGCCCGGCGTACGGAGGTAGAGCCCGAGGGTGCCGGCGGAGAACGCGGTCAGCGCCACCCCGGCGACAGCGGCGGGAACGATCGGCACGAGCAGCGCGGCGGCTATGGCCAGCTCCCCGGCGGAGAGCAGGCGGACGAACTTCTGGGCGTCCTGCTCGCCCAGGAACGGGTAGGTCCCGGCGGCGAACTGTTGCAGTCCCTCGGCCGTGGCCTCGTCCGCACCGCGTTTCGAGAGCCCGGAACTCAGGAAGAACGCTCCGGCAGTGAGCCTGAGCGGAAGCTGCCGTGCCGCCGAACTCCATGCCTCACAGGAAACCATGCCGAGCCTCCCAGCGATGACCCCCGTCCATCCACCCTCCCACCCCTCGGAGGCATGTCAAACGGGGAGCGGTCGGAGCGGGTGGAGCAGCCGGCGCGCCGGCACGTCCGCGCGAGTGGACGGCCACCGGCCGCCCGAACGGCCCGGCCTGGCACCCGTCATGCCCCTGCCTTCACTGATTCCGGGTCGGGCCGGCGGTCATCGGGTGTGGCGGTGCCGGCCGTGCTTGTGCGGTTCGCCGGTCGTCAGCAGCACGAGGGCCAGCCCGAGAGGCAGCAGGAACAGCAGCAACAGAGTCATGCAACCGCGTGTGCCCACCGGGGAGCGGTCGACACCGGGCAAACGGGCGGGCGGGGTCTCAGCCGGCGCAGGCACGACGGATCGCGGTGAGGGCGCGGGTCACGTCTTCGTCCGTCGTCGACCAGTTGCTCACCGAGATCCGCATGACACGGCGGCCGCGCCAGGTCGAGCCGCTGATCCACACCGTGCCGTCGGCGAGCAACCGGGCGAGCACCCGTTCCGTACGCTCGTCGCTGCCGAACTCGGCGCACACCTGCGTGAACACCACGTCGTTGACGACCCGCGCGCCGTCGATCCCGGCGATGCCCGTGGCGAACGCGTCGGCGTGCCGGCACAACCGCTCGACGAGGTCGGAGACGCCCGACCGGCCGAGGGACCTGAGTGCCGCCCACACGGTGAAGGCCCGGCCGCGCCGGGACAGTTCGGGAACCTTGTCGATCGGGTCGCCCTCCTCGTCCTGGATGAGGTAATCGCCGCGCATTCCCATGGCGGCCCGGAGCGCGGAAGGGTCACGCACGACGGCGAGCCCGCAGTCGTAGGGGACGTTCAGGGTCTTGTGGGCGTCGGTCGCCCAGGAGTCGGCTTCCGAACAGCCCGCCGTCAGATGCGCGTAGCGCGGGGACACGGCCGCCCACAGGCCGAAGGCACCGTCCACGTGCACCCATGCGTCCGACGCCCGGGCGGTACGGATCGTCTCGGCGAAGGGGTCGAACGCACCGGAGTGGATGTCTCCGGCCTGGAGGACCACGATCGTCGGACGCGGTCCGCCGTCCGCCAGGGCCCGGCGCAGGGCCTCCGGCACCATGCGTCCCTGACGGTCCGCCGCCACCGGCTCCGGCCCGCCCAGCCCGAGATAGCGCAGCCCCAGGTCAACGGCCATGTGGCGGTCCTCGCCGACGAGGACGCGGACCGCCGGCCCACCCGCGAGCCCGTCGCGGGCGACGTCCCGGCCCGCGCGACGCAGCACGGCGTCGCGTCCCGCGGCGAGACAGGTGAAGTTCGCCATCGTGGCACCGGTGGTGAAGCCGACGGCGCTGCCGCCCGGCAGGCCGAGCAGGTCGAGGAGCCACCCGCCGGCGATGTCCTCCGCCGCCGCGTACGCCGGGGAGGCGGCGCGCATCACGCAATTCTGGTCCCATGCGCTGACCAGCCAGTCCGCGGCGAGTGCGGCCGGTTCGGTGCCGCCGACGACGAATCCGTAGAAGCGGCCGCCGGGGAAGGCGGTCAGCCCCGGCTCACAGGCCGTGGCCAGCAGATCGACGACGTCGCACGGAGGGCTCGGGCCCTCGGGCAGCTCCGCACCCAGCGCGCCCACGATCTCGCCCACCGAAGCGCGGGCGGGTACCGGGCGGCCGTCCAGGCTCGCCAGCCACCGGGCGGCGTGGTCGTACGCCCGTCGGAGCGCTTCCTGTCGCGCGTCCATACCTCGGACTATGCGACCGGCGCCGCCGCTCCGCAATCGGCGCGGCGGGCAGTGCGCAGCCGGTTCCCGTACCGGGGCGGCCGCGACCCGTGACCGGCGGATGCCCGATCGCGTCGTCAGCCGACGGTCTGGTCCCCGTCGGGGACGTCCTCGACCGTGACGAGGCCGCCGGGCACCGAGAGGCCCCGTGACACCGCGGCGGCGAGTCCCTCGGGGTCCGGGTGCGACGGGTACGGCGGCTGCTCCTCCTCGCCGTAGCTCTCGATCGCCTTGACGAAGTAGCCGGGGTGCCAGGCGCCGACGGCCCCCTTGACCTGGACGGCGATCACGGGGCGCGTGCCGGTGAGCTGCTTGAGCGCGGCCAGGATCTCGTCCGACCGCAGTTCGCCCGGCACCTGGAACAGGCTGGCGTGGGCGCCGACGAGGCCGCCGTCGCGCAGGCGCACGGTCACGGTGAGGCAGCTGGTGACGCTCGGATAGGTGATCACGCCCCCGGGCGCGACCTCCTTGACCTGCCCTTCCGTGATCGTCGCCCTGGCGGGTATCCCCACGCCGATCGTCGCGCGAGGTCCCGCGTCGGCGGCCTCGGGCCGTGCGCGGTCAGAGGCCGTACCGGGTGAGGCCAGGGCCACGGTGCCTGCGAGGGCGGTTGCGAGGGCGACTGCGAGGGTGGTGATGCCGCGCTTGAGTTCGATCATGAATCGCCATTCTCCGGCATCGGCTCCGCCGGCCCGTACGGCGGCTTCCGGAAGCGCCGTTGGAGGACCCGGCGGCTCGGACGCGGCGGCTCAGCGCGTGAGGATGACGCGCCGGCGGATCCACAGGCCGCTCGTCGCGGCGGAGAGGAGGAAGTCCGCGACGTCGGGGCGGCTGATCCGCCCGCCGACGCGTCCTCGGGTCCCGTCCAGCGGGATCGTCTCGTAGTCGCCCGTTGTCCGGCCGTCGGCGAACATCACGGGCAGGGCGATGGTCCAGGCGCGGTCACTGCGGGCGATGGTCTCGTCGGCGACGCCCTTGTCCGCCATGAGCGTGCCCATCACCAGCCTCGACGCCCCTGCCTGGAAGAGGGACTGGCGTCGGTGGGTGTCGCCCGAGCCGAGGGCCGAGAGCCAGACGAGACGTTGCACACCGGCCGCGGCCATGGCGTCCAGGACGGGGCCGGCGGTGCGGGTGGCGAGAGTCGACTTGTAGTCCTTGCCCGGCCCCAGGGCGCAGATGAGGGCCCCGCTGCCCCGGGCCGCCCGCTCGACGTCGGCGGCGGAGGCGGCGTCGCCGATGAGAACGGTGACGCGCTCGTCGTCACGCTGCGGCAGCCGGGCCGCGTCGCGGACCAGTGCGGTGACCCGGTGCCCGGCCGCGAGGGCCTGCTCCAGTACCTGCCGGCCGATGGGGCCCGTGGCGCCGAGGAGGGTGAGCTGCATGATCGGGCCTCCTGCCGTCTGTGGCCGGCCCTCCGGGGGGCGCGGCAGCGAGCCCCGGTCGCGGGCCTCGTCTCCACCATCGTCCCTCGCAGGAGGCCCCGCTTCGCGCTCGGCGCCGACGATCTCGCCCGCCGCTTGCCCAGCCGTCGCGGGACGAGCGCACGTGCTCACCTGCTCGTGGGCTCACGAGCTCACGATTCGTCGGTCACGGCGTCACCGGAGGACGGGACAGCCCTCCTGCGATGGATCAACACCCCGCACACGGTCAGGAGGAGGACGGCCACGGCCGACACTCCGAGGGCCGTGTGCTCGGCGAAGAGCCGCCCGAGTACTTCGAGCACGCCGAGCCCCGCGGTCGCGTAGAGCAGCGCCCAGGCCGCTCCGCCCAGGAAGAGGGCGGGGAGGTAGCGCGACAACGGCATGCGCATGCTGCCCGCGAGGAAGTTGGCGGCGGTCTGGAAACCGACGGTCAGGAAGGAAACGGCGACCACCGGTGCGCCCCACCGCTGGATCGCCTCCTCGGCGCGCCGGAACTTCGCCGAGGAGATCCGAGCGGCGAACCTGCTGCGCCGGGCACCGGCGCCCGCGAGCCATCCGACGGCAAAGGTTCCTCCCGCGCGAAGCAGGACTATGACGTACAAGGCCCCGGCCGTGAGCGCGATCTTATCCACGGCACCTCGTCCCGGGCACGGAGCCGAAACCCGCGTCCTCCGTCACCCGCACGGGTGCCCCCGCCGCCCCGCCCGGCGCGCGCTGCGCACGAGCCCGGTCACCGTCTCCCACCTGCGCCTGCCTCTGCCTGTTCCGCCCTATGGGTTGCCACCTGCGACACCCGGACCCGGGCCCGGACCCGCATGCCGGGGTCCGCACGCCAGGCAAGGCCAGCCTAACCGAACGTGCATGCGGCGGACACGGCGCGTCGGGCCGAAGACGACCCGGCGAGGTCCCGCCCGTCGGCCGGGTGGTGCGGACGATCAGGCCGGTGTGGCGAGCGCCCGGGCGGGTTGCGTCTGCTCGTAAGCGTGGCCGACCCGCAGGAGCGTGGGTTCACCGAGGGGCCGGCCGAGCAGCTGCATGCCGAGGGGCATGCCCGACGCGTCGTGGCCGACCGGAACGGTCAGGGCGGGTACTCCGGTGATGTTGGCGGGGGCGCAAAGGCGCACGTACGCGTCGGAGACGCTCTCCGCCGTGCCGTCGGGCCAGGTGACCGTCTCCTCGTCGGCCCCGACCGCGGGCATCGGGACGCTCGGGGCGGCGATCACGTCGACCTCCTCCATCATCCGTGCCCACTGCGTGCGCATCAGCGTGCGCGAGCGTTGAGCGCGCAGGTAGTCGCCGGCGCTCATCAGCTCGCCGGCCTCCAGGAGGATGCGGACGTCCTCCTGGTACAGCTCGGGGACCGTGCGCAGGCTGCCCTCGTGGTAGGCGCCGGCCTCGGGCACCATCAGGCCCCACTGGGTGGCCCGGATGTAGCGGGTCATCGGGATGTCGACCTCGACGAGTCGTGCGCCCAGGGCTTCCAGCCGGCCGATGGCCTGCCTGACAGCGGCCTCCACCTGGGGGTCGACGTGGTCGAAGTAGTAGCTGCGCGGCACGCCGACGCGCAGTCCCGACAGGTCCGTGCCGGCACCGGGCCGGTAGTCCGCGGCGGGCACGGACAGCGAGGCGGGGTCGCGCGGATCGTGCCCGGCGAGCGTCGTGAGGACCAGGGCCGCGTCCTCGACGGTGCGGGTGATCGGGCCGACGTGGTCCAGTGACCAGGAGAGGGAGGTGACGCCGTGACGGGGGACGAGGCCGTAGGTCGGCTTGAGGCCTACGACCCCGTTGAGCGCGGCGGGCACCCTGATGGACCCGCCGGTGTCGGTGCCCAGGGCGAAGGTGGCGGTGCCCGACGCGACGGCGACCGCGGACCCGCCGCTGGAGCCGCCTGCGACGCGTCCTCGGTCCCAGGCGTTGCGGGTCTGCGGGGTGGTCAGGCCGAACGCGAATTCGTGGGTGTGGGTCTTGCCGAGCAGGATCGCGCCGGCCGCCCCCAGACGCGCGGCGACCGTGCTGTCCGCTGCCGCGCGGTGGTCGGCGCGTACCCGGGAACTGGCCGTGGTGGGCATCCCGCCGACGTCGATCAGGTCCTTGAGCGCCATCGGGATGCCGTGCAGAGGCCCCCGGTAGCGGCCTTGAGCGGCTTCGCGTTCGGTTTCGACCGCCGTCCGGCGCGCCCGCTCCGCGGTGACCGTGACGTAGGCGCCGAGATGCGGCTCCGCCGTCTCGATGCGATCGAGGACGGAGTCGACCAGTTCGACGGGGGACAGCCGCCGGGCACGTATCGCGTCCGCGGCGGCGGCGAGCGACAGTTCATACGGCTCCATCGTGCTTCTCCTCTCCGGCGCGGTAGGCGGCGGCGGGCGGGACGTCCGCGAAGTCCAGCTCGCGCAGGACCGCCACGACGTCGTGGATGTGGTTGGCGACCGCTGTGACCGCGGCGTGGCGCTCGGCGGGCAGCAGGAGACCGGCGCGGGCGGCCCAGCGGGCGGCCTCGGCTGGTGTGAGTACGACGGCGGACATGGAAGTTCTCCCTCAGTGGAAGCCGGGAAGCCGGGAAGCCGGGAAGCCGGAAAGCGGGGAAGCGGGGAAGCGGCAAGCCGGAGCGGCGGAGTGGGCGAGACCCTGAAGGCCAAGGATTCGCTTTAGGGCGGCCGCACGGGCCGCACGGGCCGCAGCTGCCGCGCGGCGGCCGCCGCGCGTGCAGGTCGAGCCGGCCGGTCGCGCGGTCAGGCCGCGGTGGCCGGGATCTCGACGCCGTGCTCGGCGAGCAGCCGGTAGCGTCCGTCCTCCCGGCGGACGGTGCCGCCGGTGGGCTGCGGGAAGTGGGTGCCCAGGAGCAGCGCATCGGAGTCCGCCAGGGCGTCGAGCAGCCGGGCGCGGGTGCGGACGGCCAGGGCGGGGTCGATGTCGACGCAGCTGCTCACGTGGGGGTGGGACAGCTGCACGGGGTGGTGGATGCTGTCGCCGGTGATCAGGGCGCGGCGGTGGCTTCCGCGCAGTTCCACGGCCACCTGCCCCGGGGTGTGGCCCGGGGCGGGGACCAGGAGGACGCCCGGCGCCACCTCACACCCCTGCTCGGGCACGTCGACGAGGTCGTACTGTCCGGCGTCGCGGACGGGGGTGACGGAGTCGCGGAACATCTGGCGGCGGGCCTCGTCGAGTTCGGTGCCGGCCCAGTGGTCCCATTCGGTGCGGCTGGTGAGGTAGCGGGCGTTGGGGAAGGTGGGCACCCAGTCCTCGCCTGCGAGGCGGGTGTTCCAGCCGACGTGGTCGGTGTGCAGGTGCGTGGTGATCACCAGGTCCACGGACTCGGGCGGGAAGCCGGCCGCCGCCAGGCGCTGCAGGAAGTCGGTGTCGAGGCCGTTCCAGGCCGGGTTGGCGCGCGGCTTGGCGTTGCCGATGCCGGTGTCGACGACGATCCGCAGTCCGCCGGCCTCCACGGCGAAGCCGTGGCTCGCCAGGCGGGGGACGTCGGCGTCGGCGAAGTCCGGGCGCAGCCACGACGCCTCGTCCAGTACCTCCTTGGTGGCGTCCGGCAACAGCCAGGGTCCGGTCTGGCGCGGGAGTTCGATCTCGTCTACGCGGCGTACGGCGATGTCGCCGAGGCTCCATCCCGTGCTGGTGGGGGAGGTGGCCGTACGGGTCGTGGCGGTGCTCATGGGTGGGGCCTTTCGGATGCGGCACGGTGGTGCGGGAAGGCAGGACTCGGTCGGCGGGGCGTGACGCGCTCAGTCGGTGCGCGGCTGCCGCACGGTGCGTGCGAGGCCGGTCAGGGCCAGCAGGACGACCGTCGCGGCGTAGAGCGAGACGGCGGTCTGCAGGCCGTACAGGTTGGTCAGCAGGCCCGCGAGGACGGCCGGGACGCTCATGGCGAGGTAGCTCAGGACGTAGTAGGCGGCGAGCGTGCCGGCGCGTTCGCCGGGGGCGGCCGGCGGCAGCAGCAGGCGCAGGGCGCCCTGGGTGACGGCGCCGAAGCCCGCGCCCGCCAGGGCCGTGCCGGCGAACAGCGCGGGCAGGCTGTGCAGGTGGGGTCCGCTCAGGGTCAGCAGGGCCCCCGGGATCAGGAGCGCGCTGCCGGCCCGGCTCGCGGCGCCCGCGGGCAGTCGCCGCGCGGCGTGGACGGCGAGGCCGGCCGCGGCCGTCAGGGTGAAGAAGACCAGGCCGCCGGTTGCCGGGGAGGTGTGCGGGTCGATGAGCCGGGCGAGCGAGGGGCCGAGGGAGGAGTAGAAGCCGCCCAGTGCCCAGGCGGCGACGATGCCGGGGGCGAGGAGGCCCATGGCGGGACGGGAGGCGGGCGCGACGGCGATGCCGGGACGCAGGGAGCGCCACGCGCCGGAGTGGGGGCGTGCGGTCTCGGCGGTGAGGAGCACCGCGGCCGCCTGCGCGGTGAACAGCACGAGCAGCAGGAGGTAGACCGTGCGGGTGGGGGCGGGGGGCGTACTGCACGAGGGCGGTGGAGGCCAGCACGCCGGCCGCCATGCCGGCCACGGGGGTGATGCCGTTGGCGAGCGTCGCCCGGCCCGGGCGGTCGGGGTCCTCGAAGTCGAGCAGCGCGGCTCCGGCGGCGCTGGTGGCCACGCCGGTGGCCAGGCCCTGGAGGATCCGGGCGGCGATCAGCGCCGTCACGTCCTGCGCGGTGGCGAAGACGGCCATGGCCGCGCCCTCGGCCAGCAGAGCCCCGGCGAGGACGGGGCGCCGGCCGAGGTGGTCCGAGAGGGTTCCCGCGGTCAGCAGCGCCACCAGCAGGGCGATCGCGTAGGCGCTGAACACGACGGTGAGCGTCATGGCCGAGAACTGCCATGCGGCCTGGTAGAGCGCGTAGAGGGGGGTCGGCGCACTTGAGGCGCCTAACAGGCCGATGAGGACGGAGGCGTGGAGGGGGAACGCGCCGCGGCGGCCCAGCACGGGCAGACGGCGGGAAGGGGACGGCGTGGCTACGACGCTGAGCATGGAGCACCTCTCATGCCTAAAGGCAAACGCTTTGCTTTAGGCAGAGTAGGCCCCGCGTCGCACAAAACGCAAACGATTAGCTTTTAGCTTGAGGGGTGGCCGGAGCCCCGGCCGAGGGCAGCCGCCACGAGGCGGTCGGTATAGGCCGCCGACAGATCCGACGGACGGAACAGGATGCGGTACATCAAGGGCGCGACGAGGGCGTCCAGCATGGTCTCCACATCGGGTACGGCCTCTCCGCGCCCGGCCGCGCGCACACCGATGGCCTTCAACTGCTCGGCGGCGTAGTCGGAGCACCGAACCGCGTTGCCCTGCCCGGGGTCGCCCAGCAGGGCGTCGCGGATGTACGTACGGCCCGCCGTCGAGGACATCTCCTCCGCGAACTGCACCGCCCACGCTTCCAGGTCCGCCCGCAGGACGCCGTGGTCGGCCGGCGGGGTGTCCGGGCGCAGCCGCTCGACGGCCACGTCGGACAGCAGCTCCCGCAGGTCCCCCCAGCGCCGGTAGATGGTGGAGGGAGTCACTCCCGCGCGGGCGGCGATCAGCGGCACGGTGAGGGCGTCCCGCCCCGCCTCCGCCTCCAGATCGCGGACGGCCTGGTGTACGGACTGCTGGACGCGGGCGCTGCGCCCGCCGGGGCGTGTGGTCGCACGGGCACTCATGCACACAGCTTAACGCGAAGGAGTTGCGTCTGGGTCGGTCCAGGCCCCTGGGCCGACTCATCGGGTTGAATCCTTTTGCGCCCGCCGCGCCTCTCATGGGTGTGCGGACGACCGAGTTCGCTCCCGCACCCCATCGGGAGGACCCCGTGACCACCGTCGTCATCGCCGCGGCGCGGAGACGGACACGCACGAGGGGAGACGTTTCCCCACCCGGGTGCGCGGGGTGGTCGGTCACATGGGGTACGAGAGCAGCCGTACCGCTCCGGCCGGCCAGTCCGCGCCGTCGTGCAGCGGCGTCCACATGGTGCGCAACGGCATGATCACGGGACCCTCTGGTTGTTCCACGCTGACGTCCCCCTCCAGCACCCGCCAGCCCAGTCGCCGGTACAGGGCGACGAGCGGCGGCCGGCAGAAGAGGAGTCCGTGCCGGGGGCCCATCGTCCGGGCGTGGTCGAGGGCGGCAGCCATGACGAGGCGGGCGAGTCCCCGTCCGCGTACGTCCGCTGCGACGGCCACCCCTCCGACCCCCACCGCCTCGATCCCGGCGCCACCGACCGACACGGGTATCCGAAGCAGGCCCGTATGCGCCACGAGTCGGCCCTCCAGCGTGATGCCGAAGTGCTCCTTCTTGGGCAGCCATGCCAAGCCGGTGTCGGCGACACCGAACGGATCGGCCCCCTCGCCGAGGATTTCCGCCTGCTCGGTCGTCGTGTATCGCGCGAGGCGCACCGCTGTCGGTGGCACGGATGACAAGTGGTCCATCCCGACATGGTCCTGCCCCGACACGGTCCTCGGTGATCCGGGGTGCCCCTCACCTCCGGGCCCGGCGCTTCGTGCCGCGAGACGTGCCCGGCCGGACAACGGCGGTGAGCGGGGAGGTCAGGGTGACGTGTGTGAACCAGGAGGCGTCCAGGGGGGCCATGGTCACGGACGACGCGGGTCCGCCGAGCCCGGTCGGGAGCGCCGTCGTGGCGGCGCTCCCGGTGGCTTCGAGGCTCGTTCGCCCGCCGCTACTTGGGCATCAGGACGGTGTCGACGATGTACACGTTGGCGTTGGCGGTCTTCACGTTGCCGCACACCACACCGGCGGTGCCGTTGACCGTGTAGGCCTCGCCGGAGCCCTTGGTGGTGACCATGCCCTTCTCCAGGGTCTCGAAGGAGCCGTTCCCCAGCTGCTCGGGCGTCAGCCGCCGGCCGACGACGTGGTAGGTGAGGATCTTGGTGAGGGTGGCCTTGTCGGCGAGGACCTTGTCGAGGTCGGCCTTCGGGATCTTCGCGAAGGCGTCGTTGGTCGGGGCGAAGACCGTGATCTCCTTGGCGTTGTTGAGGGTGTCCACGAGCCCCGCCCGCTTGACCGCGGCGACCAGCGTGGACAGGGCCGGGTTGTTGGACGCGGCGGTGGCGACAGGGTCCTTGGCCATGCCGTCGAAGGAGCCGGCGCCCTCCTTGGGAACGCCGGCACAGGCCGGCCCGAAGGGCTGGTCCATGGTCATCGCGTCGCCGCGGGTGCTCTCGCCCGCCCGGGCCGCATCGCCGGCCGCTGCCGGGGCCGCCTTCGCGTCGCCGGAGGCATCGGAACAGGCGGCCAGCGAGAAGGGCAGCAGGACGGCTGCGGCGACGGTGATCCCGGTACGACGGATCTGCATGCTGTTCATGATCGTTTTCTCCTTGGAGGAACGGTTCGCATCGATGGTTGGTGGTTGCCGGACGCGGCCCGGGGCCGGCGGTCCGGTGGTCTCAGGGGACGGTGACGAAGACGCTGTGCCAGCCGCTCGCACCGTCGGGGATCGTCCGCGCGCGTTCCTCGGTCTGCACCGCCGCGGTGCCGTCGGTGGCGCGGACGGTGAGCGTGTGCCCTCCCGCGGCCGCCTGCCAGCGGTACGACCACTGGCGCCAGGTGTCGGGGGAGTGCTGCGCGGCGAGGTCCGCGTCCTTCCAGGGCCCGTCGTCGACACGGACCTCGACGCGGGTGATGCCGCGGCGCTGCGCCCAGGCCACACCGGCGATCACGACGGTGCCGGCGGCGGGGCGGGCGAAGGGCTTCGGGGTGTCGATCCGGGATTGTGTCTTGACCGGCGCCCGGCGGGCCCACTTCCGCTTGACCCAGTACGGGTCGTAGGCGTCGAACGTCGTCAGCTCGATCTCGGTGATCCACTTGCAGGCCGACACGTAGCCGTACAGGCCCGGTACGAGCATCCGGACGGGATAGCCGTGCGCGAAGGGAAGGGGCTCGCCGTTCATGCCGACCGCGAGCATCGCGTCGCGCCCGTCCATCACGTCCTCGACGGGGGATCCAAGGGTCATGCCGTCCACGGAGCGGGCCACCAACTGGTCGGCCCCGCCGCCCTTCGACGGCGCTCGGACGCCGCATTCGGCGAGCAGGCCGGCCAGTGGGACACCGAGCCAGCGGGCGGTGCCGACGTAGGGCCCGCCCACCTCGTTGGACACGCACGTCAGGGTGATGTCGCGCTCGATCAGCGGTCGGGCCAGAAGCTGGGCGAGGGTGTAGCTGCGCGGCCGGGCGATGCCTTTCCCGTGGATCCGCAGCCGCCAGGAGCCGGCGTCGACCTCGGGTACGACGAGGGCGGTGTCGACCCGGTAGAAGTCCCGGTTGGGTGTGGTGAAGGCGCTGATGCCCCCAACCCCCGGCCGCGCTCCGGCCGGCACCGCGGGCGCCGGTGACGAGGGGGCGGGCAGCGCGAGGCTGTCGCGGGAGGCCGCGGCGCCCCGGCCGCGCCGCCCGGACAGGGCACGGCCGGCCACCCCGGCTCCGGTGGCGGCCGCGGCGGTCACGGCCGCCACGGTCAGGAACCCCCGTCGGCTCCAGCCGCTCCCGGTGCCCGTGTCACCTGAAGTGGAGCCGACGGGGGCGGCTTTGGCGGCCAGGCCGTACAGGACGGCCGCGGCCGCGAGGGCGCCGAGGGCGGAGGGGAGGGCGTCACCGGCACCCTCGGAATCGGGCCTGCTCAGGGCGGCGGCCGCGCCGAGGACCCCGAAGGCCAGGACCCCTGCCGCCCCCGCGCGCCGGTACGAAAGCGATACGACCCCCAGGACGACCGCGAAGAGTGCCAGCAGGAGCAGGATGCCGACCTGAAGGACGGTCTTGTCGTTCTCCCCGAACGTGCGGATCGCGAAGTCCTTCATCCCCGCTGGCGTGCGGTCGATGACCGCACCACCGACCACCGTCACCGGTCCGGCGGCCGGCCGCACGAGACCGGCGGTCAGCTCGGCGACGGCCAGCGCGCTGAACCCGGCCAGAAGCCCGGTCGACGCCCCACGGGCGGTACGGAGGAGGGTGTTGCGGAGGCTGCTCACACCCGGCATTCGCCCCCACGCGCCGGGCGGATTGCCCCCCTCACCCGAACGAGTGACAGCCGCCGTCTCGTGGCCACCAGGGCCCCTGCACGTCTGCGACGGTGACGCCCTTGCCACCCCATCCGGACCCGCCCCCGCCCCGCCACGAAGTCCGGGCGGGAGGCCATCCGTACGGCTCTGCGGCCGGTCCGCGCCAACGAGCGGCCCGGTGGCGCCCGACTCGCGAAGGACTTCCATGCCATGGACACCCCGTCTCCGGGAGGCCGGCCCCGGCCGCCCCGCCGACCACGCAGACCACACCGATCACGCCGAGCTCATGCAACAGGTCGCGCGCGGCGACAAGCAGGCCTTCTCGGCCCTGTACGACGCTCTCGCACCCATGGTCTTCGGGATCGTGGTCAAGGTGGTGCGGGACCGTGCCCAGTCGGAAGAGGTCGCCCAAGAGGTCATGATCGACCTGTGGCGTCAGGCCGCCCGCTTTCGGCCTGAGGCGGGCAGCGTGACCACTTGGGCGTCGACCATCGCCCACCGGAGGGCGGTCGACCGCGTCCGCTCGGCACAGGCCGCCGCCGACCGCGAACAGGCCCAGGCGGCCCGCGAGCACCGGACGGCGTTCGACGAGGTTGCCGAGGAGGTCGAGACCCGCCTGGCGAGCGAGCAGGTACGCCGCTGTCTGCGCGGCCTGACCGAACTCCAGCGCCAGGCCGTGACCCTGGCCTACTTCGGGGGTCTGACCTACCGTGAAGTCGCCCAGACGCTTCGCACGCCGCTCCCGACCGTCAAGACACGCATGCGCGACGGGCTGATCCGGCTTCGCGACTGCATGGGGGTGACCGCGTGAATCGGCACGGATCCGATGTCCACGGCCTGGCCGCCCCGTACGCGCTGGACGCGCTGGACCCCGGCGAGCGCGCGGAGTTCGCCGCCCACCTGACCGCGTGCGAGGCCTGCCGGCAGGACGTGGCGGACTTCCTGGCCACCGCCGCGCGCCTGGCGGCCTCCGCGGCCCGGGCCGCTCCCGACCCGATGAAACAGCGCACGCTGGCGGCCGTCGATCACGTACGGCAGCTCCCGCTGCGGGTTTCCGCGGACGCCCCGGTCCCTTGGCGTGGCGTGCTGCGCCGCAAGGTGCTGCCGATGGCCTTGGCCGCGAGCCTGGTCGCGGCGGCCTCGTTCGCCGGTCTGGCCGCCTGGGAGCACCAGGAGAAGCAGCGGCTGGAGCAGCGGGCCCGGCGGAGCGAGCAGCATGTGGACGCCGTCGGCGGCGTCCTGGCCGCGCCGGACGTGCGCACGGTCCACGGCCGGGCCGCCAACGGGGCCTTGACCTCGGTCGTCTTCTCCGACCTGCGGAACAGGGCCGTCTTCACGGCCTCCGGCCTGCCCGCGCCGCCCAGGGGCAAGACGTACCAGCTGTGGCTCGACCACGACGGGACCATGCGCCCGGCCGGGTTCATCCGCCGGGACGGAACCGTCGTGCTCGACGGCGACACGGCCGGCGCGACCGCCGTCGGTCTGACCCTCGAACCAGCCGCCGGCTCCCCGCAACCCACCGCCGTCCCCCTGCTCCTGATGGCCCTCCCCGCCTGAAGCCGCGGCCCAAAGGTGATGCAACTCGGTTATCAGGTAATAGAGTTGATAATGCACCGACCGGGTGCGCCCTGGTGAGGGGGAGGGGTCAGCGTGTCACGAGGCTGGCCGCCGGTCACGTTCGCGAGAACAAGGGGGCTTGTCTGCCATGCGCTGGTGGAAGCGCCGCGCCGGTGCCGAGGAAGGGGCCGGAGGCCGCAACGGACAGGGCGTTCCCGTGACCGTCACCGACACCGGGGACGCCCACGCCGCGGACGGATCGACTGCCGTGACCGGCTTCCGTTCAACGGCTGTGGAACCTGCCGCCGGCGGACAGGTCAGCGACACGGGGGACGCGAACGCAGCCGCAGGGAGCATCGCCAACACCGGACACTTCCACATCGACGGCCAGTTCTCGGGGACCGCGCACACCGTCGTACAGGCCGCAGTCATCAACCGGCTCACGATCGCGGGAACGGCGGCGGTTCCTCTGCCGATGCCGCATCGGCTACCGCCCAGAGTCGCCGGCTTCAGGAACCGTGAGGCGGCCCTGAGCAGCCTGAACGTGAAGCTGGAGCGGCGCCGGGTGGACGAGTAGCCCGCCGTCGTGATCGTGAGCGGCATGGGCGGCGTGGGCAAGACATCGCTCGCCGTCCACTGGTTCCACGCGATCGCCGACCGGTTCCCCGACGGCCAGCTCTACGCCAACCTGCGCGGATTCTCGGACGGACCCGACGCCACGGCGAGCCAGGTGCTCGAACAGTTCCTGCGTGCGCTGGACGTACCCGTGGACAAGATCCCCGACGAAGAGGACGGCCGCGCCGCCCTCTTCCGATCGGTCACCCATGGCCGGTCGCTCCTGCTGCTCCTCGACAATGCCCTGGACGCCCGCCAGGTCCGGCCGCTGATCCCTTCGGCCGGCACTTCGCTCACCGTCATCACGAGCCGCAACAGGCTCGCCGGACTCGCGGTCCAGCTCGGGGCGCTCCGCATCGCCCTGGAACCGTTCGACGGCCGCGTCGCGGTCGAGACGCTCGTCGGTGACCGGGACGGCCTACCGGAGAACGAGCTGCTGCTGGCGGACGACATCGCCCGCAAGTGCGGATGCCTCCCCCTGACACTGCGGCTCGCTCTCGAACGGTTGGCGAGCCGAGGCATCGGCTCGTTCGGCGACCACGCCACGGCGATCATCGGAGAACTACAGGACGCGCGTGCCGCTCTGGACACCTTCGCGTCCTCGCTCCGGGGCGCCGTCACGTGCTGCCGGAGGAGGCGGCGGGCGAACCGTTCGCCTCGTACGAGGAGGCCCTCGCCTGGTGCGACACGGAGAGGCTGAACTCCGTGGCGATGGTCCGGGAGGCCGCGGCGATCGGTGAGGACGGCCTGTGCTGGCGCCTCGCCATGGCCCTGATCACCCCGCTCGTCCTGCCCTCCTACCACGCGGACCGCCGTGAGGTCTGCGAGATCGGGCTGGACGCCGCCCGCAGGGCCGGTGACGCCTGGGGCGAGGCGTGGAGCCTGATGAGCCTCGGGGGCGCGCTGCGCGAACTGGGCCTGAACGAGGAGGCCGCCGAGAAGAACCGGGAAGCGGTGTCGCTGTGGCGCGGACTGGGAGATGCCGAGGGCGAGGGCAAGACCCTGAACAACTGCTCGGTGACCTGCACCTGGCACAGGGCGACCTGGAGGCGGCCGAGCAGAACTACCGGGAGAGCCTGGGGCTGCGGGCCTCGGCCGACCGCCAGAGCATCGGGTTCGCCCTCACCGGCCTGGCCGAGGTCGCACTGCTGCGGGGCGATCCGGACTCCGCGCAGGCGGGCTTCGGCGAAGCCGCCGACGCGTTTGCGGAGTCCGGCCATCCGTACGGTCAGGCCATCGCCCTGCGCTCCCGCGCGCGCTGCTTCCGCGATCTGGGGCGCGCAGACGACGCGCACGCCACGCTGCTGAACGCCTTGGCCCTGCTGGAGGCGGCCGGCGATCCCGCGGCGGACGAGGTGCGGCGCGAGATCGAGGAGCTCGGCGAGGAGGGCGAAGAAGGGCCGTGAGACCGGTCCCGCCGGCGGCGCGGGGAAGTACGGCGGTCGCCCGGGCGCATCGCCATGAGCGCCCGCGGCCCCGGCAGCCCCTGCCGGATGGGCCGTCACATGTGCTCAACGACGCTGTCCCGGTAGGTCCAACGGCTGGATGCCGAGCGTTGGTTCCCCACGGGGATGTGACGTTTCGCCCCGTCCGTTGACCTTTCGCGGCATGTCTCGATCACCCCATACTCCAGGACCCGACAAGCAGACGGACGACGAAGGAGCACGGTGAGCGCAGCGGCGGCAGCAGGGACCTGGAAGCTCGGCGACCTGGAGGTGAATCGCATCGGCTACGGCGCGATGCGGCTGACGGGCAACGGCATGATGGGCAACTCCGATGGCACACCGATCGACCGCGACGTCGCCGTCGGCCTCCTGCACACGGCATTCGAGCAGGGTGTCAACCACATCGACACGGCCGCCTTCTACTTCTCGCCGCTGCGCTCCGCGAACGAGCTCATCAACCGCGCCCTGTCGTCCTGGTCCGGCGACGTGACCGTGGTGACCAAGGTCGGCCCGGCGCGCGATCCCTCCGGTGAGTGGCTCGACATGGCCCGCCCCGACCAGCTGCGCGGACAGGTCGAGGAGAACCTGCGCCAGCTCGGCCGCGACCACCTGGACGTGGTGAACCTGCGCTGTGGCGGCCCCGGTACGGCCTCGGTCAGCGAGCACTTCGGCGCCCTCGCCGAGCTGCGCCGGGCGGGCCTCATCCGGCACCTCGGGCTCTCGGCCGTCCGCCCGGAACACGTGACCGAAGCACTGACGATCGCACCCGTGGTCTGTGTGCAGAACCCTTACGGCCTGGACTGGCGCCGCGCTGACGAGAGCGGGCTCGTGGACCTGTGCCGGGAGCGGGGCATCGCCTTCGTCCCGTTCTTCGCGGTCTCCGGCCTACGGCGCGAGGCGGCCGCGGGCCGGGAACACGACGCGCGCGTCCACTCCGTGGCGCGCGCTCACGATGCGACGCCGGCCCAGGTACGGCTCGCCTGGACGCTCCACCGTGGTCCCCACGTGCTGGCCATTCCCGGCACCACGAACCCGGCACACCTCGCAGAGAACATCGCTGCCGGAACTCTGCGTCTGACCGAGGAACAGCTGGCCGTCCTCGACGGAGCGGGCGAGGACATGGACTGAGCCCGCCTCGTCCTTCTGGCCGCCATCGCCCGCCGGGTCGCACTCCACATGCTCCGACCGGCCCGAGCCCTGGTCGTAGATGACTGCTTCCATCTCCCGCGCATGCTTCACCGGCTCCATCTCATGCGCCCGCGGCCGGTTCTCGCCTTGAGCCTGCGGCCAGTGGGACGCCGGTGCGGCGGTACTGGGCGAGCGAGGCGGGTGAGTCCCGGCTCCCGGCGGCTTCGAGCGGGATCTCGGCCGGGGTGGGCGGGCGGCGGACCGGCGTGTACCCGGGCAGGCGCAGGGCTCCCCAGACGTAGGGGTCGGCCTGGGCGCTGCCGAAGGGTGACCAGGCGAGCCTGCTGTGCCCTGTCTTGTCCTGGGTGTCGGAGTCGTAGACCAGGAAGTTCGCGCGCAGGCGGGCGGGGTCGGCGGTGGCGGGCAGATCGCCCAGGGGGATCTTCACTTCGACGGTGTAGCCGGTGTACGGCTGGGTGAGGGTGGCGGCGACCGCCATGCCGGGTGCCGTACGGGCGGCCGGGCCCTGGCGGTTGTCGCCGTCCCGTCCGGCGCACGGGCCGTCCTGGCCGGCGGTGTAAGGAAGAACGCCGGCCTTGAAGGTGGTCGAGGTGTCGTCGGAGGCACCGCCGGGGTCCAGGTCGATCTCGACGGAGTCGGTGCGCCAGTGGCGTTTGCAGTCACCTGCGCCGTCCAGCGCGACGCCCTTCGTATCGTCGGAGACCCGCATCAAGACGTACAGGGCGTCCGCGTGGCGGGAGAGGTGGACGGCAGCCGAGCAGTCGGCCGGCGTCGCGCATTCACCGCCTTCCCAGTGCTGCAGCGTCAGCGGCGGTCCCGGGTACTCACCGGGTTCCGCCTTCCCGTCCACGACGGGAGCCACTGCGACGGCCGGCACGCTGGTGGCGGGGTGGGACGGGTAGGCGGGTTGTGCGCCGTTGGCGAGCCACGGCAGGCCCGTCTGCCGTGCCCAGTCCCTGAACTCCGCGTACAGGGGAAGCAGCCCGCTCTGCTCACGCACCGGCGCCGTCACGGCCTTGCCCTCGCTGGCCAGCACGGTGAACCACTCGCACGGCAGCTGCCCGGTGGGCGTGGTGACGGTCGCCGGCAGGACGCCGAAGCCCTGCGAGGTGTAGCTGCGTGCCGCGTCGCGTTCCACCTGGGCCCACGTCTTGCCGGCGTGCGCGCGCGAACGCACGCCGCTCCAGTACCCCCGTAGCGGCAGGCCGGTGTGCGGATCTCGTACCCGGTCCGTGCCGCAGCCGGGCCCCACCGGCCCGTTGAACCCCCAGCTCTGCGTCAGCAGCGTCGCGGGCTTCCACGGCTCGTACCCCTCGCGGGAGATCTGCTCGGGGAATGCGGCGGGGTCACCGGCCAGCCGGAACGCCTCGATCGTCAGGCGCGCGGCCTCCTGGTGCGCGCCGTGCTGGTGGAAGGGGCGTACCTCCGTGGTCACCACCGTCGTGGGAGTGGTCGCCCGGATCAGCCTCACGATCCGTTCCAGGGTGTCCGTGGGCCGCGCGGCCGCCTTGTTCCACACTTCGGCGGTCAGCGGAGCGGACAGCGTGTACCAGAAATCCGGTTTGTCGAGGTAGAAGACATTGCGGATTCCGGCCAGGGCGACGGCCTTGCGCTCCTCCGTCTCCCGCAGGAACCCCAGCTCGGCTCCCTCCTGTGGGCCGGCGGCGTTGCCTCCGCCCTCGCCCCGGGTGATGGTGACGACGCCCGTACTCAGCCCTTCGCGCTCCTTCAACTGGCCGAAGGTGGCCAGCGACTGGTACTCGTCGTCGGGATGGGCCCCGACGAACAGCACGTCGGTATGGGCGGTACCGCGGTCCGCCGTGGGCGCGCCGGGCAGGCCCACCACGGCCTGGGCGGCGGGCCCCTGCAGGGCCAGGGCGGTACTCAGCGCGAATACGGCGGCTCCGGTCGGCGCAGCGCGCCGCCGCCATGCGTGTGGAGTCAAAGGACCATTCCTCCTGGACGGTGCCGCTCCCCGGAACGTGGGGCGGAACGCGCGGTTCTCGCACCGCAGGCCGGCTTTGGATCCCGCCGGAGGTGCGGCTGCGGCCGCATGCAGAAGGCCCGCCGCAGCCGTGTCCACGTCTTCGGGCCTGCCGAGAAGCGGACGGCCCGGACGTGGCGAAGTCACTCCAGCCGCTTCGGCATCACGATCCGGCTCGCGCGTTCTCCGGGTCCCGAGATCAGGCACCATGTCTCGCGGTCCAGGATGCCGTCTCCGCCGGGCTTCGCCTTCACCGTCGGCGGGAACGTCACCTCGGAGGCCAACAGGTCGAATTCCAGTGGCAGTTCCAGCTCGCATACGGCCCCGCCGCGAGGATCCACGATGAAGCCTTCGCGGCCCGGCACGTAGCGGTTGCCGTGCGCGAGCAGCAGCTCGACCACGGGCAGCAGGCTGCGGTAGGGCTCCGCGCTTTCCGGATCCCCGGGGGAGATCTCAATCATGGTGGGGCCCTTTCACTCGGGACGGGCCGCTACGGGACGGTACCTGCTGCCCGTTCGGCAGGGGCCAACGCGCGCGGTGGGGGCGGCGCACGCTCATTGGCCGCTGCGGAGCTCGTCGAGCTTCTCCGCGAAGGCCTTCGTCTCCGCGATCAGGTGCGCGCGGGCGTCCTCCTGGTTCTTGTCGCCCTCCTTCTTGAACGCCGCCGCGAAATGCGGCTGGAGCTGGGTCCACCAGCCCTGGTCCAGCATCGCCCAGGCCTGAGGACACAGCGGGGCGCGGGTCTTGGGCAGGTAGCCAGCGCCGACCAGGGGGCCTTCGTACTTCTTCGGGTCGCTTCCTTCGAGGTAGCACAGGAAGTTGAAGACCCGCGCCTGGGTGACGGGGTGATCGCTGGAGAGCCCTTCCAGGGTCGTCGTGCCCTCCTTGCGGGCGAGCTCGTCGAAGACGAGCGCCGCCGCGAGCGAGGGAGCGGGCCCGACCTCGTTGACGGTGTAGAACGACGCGAACCCGTCGGCGGCGTCCTCCTCCAGTCCCAGGTTCGCCAGCATGAGCTGACGCTGCAGGGCGTGGCCCAGTTCGTGACCGAAGATGAACTGGGTCGACAGCGCGGTCAGGTCGTCGGCGTTGTACTCGTCCTGGGGGAACACGGCGGGACGCTCGACGGTCTTGGCCACGTCCGTGGCCACCCCCTCGACCTTGGTGAGGAACTCCGGGGGCACGTAGATCGTTCTGCCGTCGGGCTGGGTCACCGCGTCCTCGACCCCGGGCGGGACCTTGTCGGTGACCTTCACCGCCAAGTCGTGCGGGAGGGCGAGTGACGTGTTCACCCAGTCGGCCGCCTGCTCCAGGACGCGGGACTTGCGGATCACCTCGACGACACGCCTGTTCTTCGGTGCGATCTCAGCGTCCTCGTAGACGACCGTGACCTTGCCGGTCGGCTCGTCCCCCTCGTCGTCGCCACCGCAGGAGACGAGTGCGAAGCCGATGACGAGGAGCGCGCCCGCCATGGCGGTCCGCACGAGGGTCGAGTAGCCACCACTGCTCACCGCCCGATTATTTCGGCCCGACCCGCTGACCGGCGCGCGACACCCCGCCGCGTTCGGGTTCGCGTTCGGGTTCGCGTGCGGGTTCGCGTTCGGGCTCGTGTGATGCCCGCACAGGACGACTCAAGTGGCAGCGCGAAACCCATCGGCCGGAACCCCCGGCACGTCGTGGGTGCCGGCGCGCGCCGCGGCGCACGGCCAGGGAAGCGGCCACGGCCTTCATCGCGGCAGCGGCCGCTCTGCTCAACCCCGGCCACCGCTGACCATCGCCCCTCGGACGGCTCGATCGAGGGCGCGGTACGGAAGCGTTGCCGTGCCCGTCCCGAAGGGCCGGTGTTCAGGCGGGAAGAGCGTCGGCCAGGCCCGCGCCGAGGAGTCGGAAGGCCCGGTCGGCGGCGGCCACCGCCTCGGGGTAGACGTCGTCGGCCGGGCGGCCCGCCTGCACCTGGTCGCTGTTGCGGTCGGCGAGGGTGCGCAGGACGGTGACGATCTGCACCGCGGCGAGCCGTGCGGTGAGCTCGTCGACGCCGGTCTCCTCCAGAGCCTCGGCGAGGGCTGCGATGCTGCGCTCCGCGTACCGGAGCAGTCGCTCGCTCAGGCTCGCCGTCGTGCTCAGCAGCCGGGCGAAGGCCAGGGCCTCGGGGTCGGAGGTGAGCCCGGTGTTCGGTTCCCGCCGGGCCAGGGCGTCCAGCTCGTGCGCGTGCAGGGCGGCCAGCGGACTCGTGCCGGCCGCGCGGGTGCGGACCACGCGGGCCGATTCGTGCTCGTGGTCGGCGAACACGTGCAGGACCAGGTCCTCCTTGGTGGGGAAGTACGTGAACAGCGTGCGTTTGGACACCTCGGCAGCCTCGGCGATCTCCACGATCGACACGTCGTCGAAGCCGCGGCTCAGGAACAGTCGCAGAGCCGCTTCGAAGATCGTCTGACGGGTGCGCTGCTTCTTGCGCTCCCGGAGTCCAAGTTGTTCAGCCATGCAGCCACGATAGCAATTGGGGTACTCAGGCGAAAGTTGCACCTGGTATAGTTATCGACCAGGTGAAGGAATCGTCCTGGGAGGCTTCATGAACACGCAGGTCACTGACGTCATCGTCGTGGGGGCCGGCGGCGCCGGACTGACGCTCGCCACCGAGCTCGCCCTCGTCGGTGCATCCGCCGTGGTGCTGGACCAGCTGCCCGGTCGCAACCTCCAGTCCCGCGCAGGGGCGATCCAGCCCCGCACCGCAGAGATGCTCGCGCTGCGCGGTCTGCTGGACGACGCTCTCGGGCGGTCGATCGACTACCAGCTCGTCGGCGGCCACTTCGCCGGACTGCCCGTCGCGCTGGACTACGCGGCGTGGGACACCCGCTATCCGAACCCCGTCCTGCTCCCGCAGGACCAGCTGGAGGCGGTGCTTGAGGAGCGGCTCGCCAAGCTCGGCGGCCAAGTGCTCAGGGAGCACCGGCTGACCGGCCTCCGCCAGGACGCCGACGGCGTCACGGTCACCGTGGCCGCACCGGACGGCGACCGGTCGCTGCGGGGCCGCTACCTCGTCGCCTGCGACGGCGCCCACAGCACCGTGCGCAAGATCGTCGGAGCGGATTTCCCCGGCCTGCCCGCCACGATCCGCATGGCCACCGCAGATCTGCTGTTCTCCGGCGACATCGACGACCGTCCCGGCGGACACATCAGCTCGCGGATCCACACCTCACCCGAGGGCCACTTCGCCATGATCACGCCGTTGGCGAACGGACTCCACAAAATCATCTTCAGCGGTCCGCGGACCATGCTGGCCGAGCGGGACGCTCCGGTGACGGTCGGGGAGGTCCGCGAGGTGCTGCACGCCACCCACGGCGGAGCGCTCGATGTCGCCGAGATCCGCTACGCCTCCCGCTTCAGCGACGCCAGCCGACAGCTGGAGCAGTACCGCCACGGGCACGTGTTCTTCGCCGGAGACGCCGCCCACATCCACTCCCCGGCCGGAGGCCAGGGGCTCAACCTCGGAGTCCAGGACGCGTTCAACCTCGGCTGGAAGCTCGCCGCGGTCCTGCGCGGCGAGGCGGGCGAGGAACTGCTGGACACCTATCAGACCGAGCGGCACCCCGTCGCCGCGCGGGTGCTCGCCCTCACCCGGGCCCAGGGAGTGGTCATGGGGCCGCAGCGCGATGGCGGGCTGGGCGAGCTGCGCGACGTGCTCACCGACCTGCTCCGCCTGCCCGAAGCCAACCGGTACATGGCCGGCGTGATGGCCGGGCTCGACCTCTGCCTCCCGTCCCCTGACGCCGCCGCACATCCGCTGCTGGGCCTGCGGATGCCCGACCTCGCCCTCGACCTCGGGGACGGCGAGCGGGTCCGGTTCAGCGATCTGATGCGCACGGGACGCGGCGTCCTGCTCAACCTCACCGACGCCCCCCTCGCCTCCGCGGCGCCCTGGAGCGACAGGGTCGCTCACATGCGGGCCCGGCTGGAGTCCGGCTCGCTCGACGCCGAGGCGATACTCATCCGCCCGGACGGATACGTCTGCTGGGCCGGAGGCGCCGGTCTCACCGAGACCCTCACCCGCTGGTTCGGCCCGGCCGACCTCGTGGACGACGGGTTGGTGGGGAAGTCCGCGTGAGGGGAGGGTGCGCGGTTCGACTCGTTCGCCGGGACCGTCAGCCGGAGACGATGCGCCGGCCACCGATCGGCTGCGACAGGAGCTCGTGGCAGTCAAGACGAACGCCGGGCGCATGAGCGGCGGCACGCAGGTCACCCTGAACGGCTCCGGTCTGCCCCCTGCGCCAGGGTGGCTCTTCGGCACCCTGGGACCCGACGGCTGCTTCACGGGACGCCAGGCCGTCGACGTGGTGGTCCTCAGCGACTCAGCCCTGGTTGCAACCACCCCCGAATGGCCGCAGGCCGAGACCGTCTCCGTCTACGCCGCGACCGCTTGCGCCGGCTCACGAGCCCGGTGACCTTTCACGTACACGGACTGAGCGCCGCGTCGTGCCAACGGCGGCCCACGGCTGACCGCGGCGGTGCCGGGCTGTCGAGCCGAAGGGGCCGGTTCGGAACGCCCGGGGGAGTACCGCGGTGCCAGGGCGCGGATGGAGCCGTTCAGGTGAATGATCGTCACGTTCGGTGGGGCTGGGCGTTGTAACAGGAGTCTCCACTTCCGTGCAGTCGTGTGACAGAAAGACTCGTGATGATCAAGAAGATGATGGCCACCGCCGCTGCGACCGCTTCCATCCTCGGCGCCGGTGCCGCGGTTGCCGCCCCGGCCATGGCCATCGGCAACGACAACGGGGTCAACTCCGTCAACGGCAACGGCGCCTCGCAGATCTACGGCAACCAGAAGACGGCAGGCGCGATGAGCCCGCAGCTCGGCCTGGTTCAGGGCACCCTGAACAAGCCCTGCATCGGTCTCCCGGCGAAGGTCAACGCCCAGTCGATCCTGGCAGCCCTCAACATCGGCGTCCAGGACATCAACGTCCTGTCCAACCCGATGAACCAGCAGTGCACCGAGAACTCCACCCAGGCCAAGGGCGACGAGCCGCTCTCCCACATCCTGGACAACATCCCGGTCCTCTCCGGCAACGCCAGCCTCGGCAGCTGACGCAGCCCCCTCTACGAGCCGGGGCCTCCAACTCTGCACGAGTGCCCACGAGACCCCGGCTTCTTCCACCGGACCACCCTCGCGCGCTCCCGCCCTCGTGGCCGGTGAGCGGGCCGCCGATTCGGGCGCCGGTCCTCACGTCGAGCCTCTCGTCCGATCGGACGAGAGGCTCGACGCATTCACCCGTCGGGCCGGCAGGCCGACCGGGAGGGGACGTCGATCTTGAGGACGGCTGTGGCCCCGAGCGGGGTCGCCGGAGCGGGCGAGCATCAGCCCTCGGGGGAGTTCCAGGCTGAGCCGCCACCAAGGCTCGGCGCAGTCGGGAGTCCGCCGCGGAGGGCTGCGGCGCGGGCTTTGCCGTCGACGGCCTTCAGCGCGGCCTGGAGCTGGCCTTCGGCCACCCCGGCGCCCGGGCTGTCAGGCCCGCCGGGGACTGGCGACCGATGCCCCGGCCGGCAGTCAGCCGCCGTGGGTCAGCGGCTCACCCAGGACACCCCGGCCGTGGAGAAGAAGTCGCCGTCGGGCGTGTAGATGACGACGTTCCGAGAGGCGCCCTTCGGTCCGGCGGACGCGGAGTGGACGTGGTACTGGTTGCGGTACAGGTAGCCGGAAACCCGCGGGCACCGACCGTCCGCCCTGTCGTCCGTGACGGTCGCCACGATGACGTTCTTGTCCTCGCAGTACTGGATCCAGGCGTGGCCTTCCCCACGGCCGGCCGGCCGGCCAGGCTTCCCCGCACTGCCAGGTGGCTCCTGCGGGAGCTGCCGACGCGGTACCCGTGAGCATTGTGGCGGCGAGCAGCGCGGCGCTGCCCAATGCGGCCGCGGCCTTCTTGCGCATGCAGAGCCCCTTCGCGATGACGGTGGACGACCGGGGTGTCCTGCCGACATCACCTCCCCCTGCCCCAAGATGACGGCTCGTCGGCCGCGCCGGACGCTGGTCAGGGGGATCGGCCGGGCGAGGCGGTCATCCGGCCGAGCGGGCCGCCTTGACGGATGGAGCGTCCACCGCGCCGGGGAGGGTGGGCGTGTGGGGCGCGCCGGGGTACGGAGGGTCCTGCCCGGCACGCGGCGGCGCTCGGGCGCCGGTGTCACTTTCCCCGGCGAGAGCTCCGGAGACGAAGAAAAACTGCGCGGGGCAGCCGGTGGCCGACGCGTAGGCCGTCCTGCCGGGAGCGGCCCGACCATAGGGGAACGAGGGGCACCGGGGGCCCGTGTGGCGATAGGTAAAGGTTCAACCATGTCTGGAAAGCCATGGATGGGGCCAGAAATACTTAGGCTAGCCTCACCTTATGAATCTCATACATATGGCCGCCTCGGCCGGCTACACCACGCCTCCGTCCTGGCGGGTCCTGACCAAGACCGGCTACTTCGTCGGCCTGTCCGGTGTCATCGGCTCGACGGTCACGTACGCGGCATCGGTGCGCCCGGCTCTGCGCGAACCAACGCGCCACGGCGGCGACGTGGACGTGATCAGGCGAAGAACGGCGAGCTACCTCGCCTGGTCCGGGGTGGTCCTGCTCGTCGCGGGGTACTTCCAGCTCGCCGCCCGACTGGCCCGGGCCGGCAAGGGCATGCCGTTCGGCGATGCGCTCTCGCCCGCGCGGATCTGGGACTTCCTCCGCGCCCCGGCGGGCAAGGAAGCCTGGATCGCCCAGGGCACGATCTACCTGGTCCAGAACCTCGTCCTGCTCGTCGCCTCCGCCACGCTGATCGCTCTGTTCCTGCCACGCGCTCGGCGACACCTGAACGTCATAGCGCTGACGGCACTGCCGATGGGCCTCGCCGTGACGCTCATCGCGGCGGTGCCGGCCACCGCTCCGAAGGACGCGGAAAAGGTCTTGGACCTCGTGTTCGACCAAGTCCACATCATCAGCGGCGTGGTCTGGATCGGCGGACTGGCCTTCCTCGCCGGCCTCGCCGCCTCCCGCCGTCGCCTGGGCGAGAGCGCGGGCATGCTCTGGGCGGAGATCTGGCGCTACTTCTCCTTCGTCGCGCTGGTCTGCGTGGGCGCGGTGCTCACCTCCGGTCTGTGGCTGAGCTGGAAGCACGTCGGCTCGATCACCCAGCTGTGGACCACGACCTACGGACTCTTCGTCCTCATCAAGATCCTGTTGGTGCTCGGCATGGTGGCGGCGGGCGCCGTCAACCAGTTCTGGCTGACGCCCCGCATCGTCCAGGCCCGTCGGGACGACGACGCCTCCTCGCTCCTGCACCTCACCCTGAGCCACTTCCCCAAGGTGGTCTGGGGCGAGGTCGCCCTCGGGATCGCGGTCCTGGCCGTCGTCCCCTTCCTCAGCGGCTCGGCCCGCTCCGAAGCCGGCAGCCCGCCGGCCGTCTCCAGCGGCAGCGTCTTCGCGGTGGGGGCGCTCCTGGTCCTCACCCTGGCGGCCTCCCTCTGGGTCACCGTGAAGACGTCCGACGCCCTGGCCAGGCGTACGGTTCCCACCCCGGTCTGACTCTGCCCGGGTGGTTCCGGTTTCGCCGGAGCTGATCCGGCCCTCCGAAAGCAGCGATCCCGTGGTGATCCCACGCCAGACGACAGCCGAGGAGTCCGGGATGTCAGGGATCTCAGGGATGAGCGAGCGGCCGGCCACCGCGCCCGTGCCCAACGTCAGCCCCTTGACGGACATGCGGCCGCGTCCTGGAGGACATCGCAGTGAACGGCTGCCCCTCCCCGGAAACCGGGGTGCCGCGGGAGACCGCTCGCGACGCCCATCCGGCCCGACTGGCGGGTGAGCAGCCTCGTGCCGCCTGACCCCGCAGGACGCCGCTGGCGCGTCGTCACGGAGTGCGGGTCATCTATTACGTGACCGCGCTCCGGACGACCACGATCGTGGCGTACGTCGAAGCCTGACTTGACGGGCTCCGTGGCGGTTGTTCCCGCAGCGCCTTTCGCCCGTCACCAGGTGGCGCTTGGGCGGCTGGTGGGGCGACACGCCCCACGGACCGCCTGGTGCGGATCGCGGCGTCCCTACGATGCACGGACCGATACCGCCATGAAAGGGGAGCGTTCCGTGGGCTCTCGTCTCAACCCGTACATCAGCTTCGCCGGTGACGCCCGACAGGCCCTGGAGTTCTACCAGGCCGCCCTGGGGGGCACGTTGGACCTGAACACCTACGAGCAGTACGGCGCCCCGACACCGGACTACAACGACAAGATCATGCACGGCATGCTTGAGACCGGCGGCGGCCTGACCCTGATGGCCGCGGACACCCCGCCCGGGATGGAACACCGGCCCGGGAACAACATCTCGGTCAGCCTCAGCGGCGAGGACGCCGATGAACTGCGCGGCTACTGGGCGAAGCTGTCCGAGGGAGGCACGGTGGCCGTCCCGCTGGAGAAGCAGATGTGGGGCGACGAGTTCGGCATGTGCGTGGACAAGTTCGGCATCACCTGGATGGTCAACATCTCGGAGGCCTGAAGGCACGCTGCCCTCGTCCGCCCCGGGCGACGCCCCCGAACGAGGGCCGTACGGAAGACCCGACCACCCCGGTCCGCCCACCGCTCACCGTCCGGCAGTTCGGGTACGTGCCGGGGTGGCACACGGCGTCTCCTGTCGCGGGATCTCCGCCGGGGCCGGGACGGGGTTGGTGGGGGCGGCTGTCGGGGCCGGTATGACGTCCCGGTCGGCACCGGGTCCAACGGGACACGGACGGGCGGAGCGGGAGCCGAAGCGCAGCACATACCGGCCGAGGGACAGTCCTCCTCGCCCTTCCAATGGGCCTTGGCGGACCTCTCCTCCGGGACTGGGGCGAACCGGTTCCGGGCCGCGATGGACGACCTGCACCGACACATCGCGAAGGAGGAGGACGGCCTCTTCCCTCCGCCCTCACCGCCCTGACGGGCGACGAACGGGACGTGTCCGTCCAGGCGTGGCGCACGGCCCATCCGGGCGCCGTTCTCCGTCCGGCTGACCTCGGCCGGCCGCTTCCTCGGCCCGGCCCTCACGAGACCGGGCACTCGACCCACGACGCAACCGGGTCACGCCCGTCACCGGGCAGAGACTCGAAACCGACATCGTGCTGCGCGGCGACTGCAACGGCGCTCCCTGGTCCGCGCCCGCCGGCGGACGCCGTTGCTGCGCCAACCCGGCCACGTGGTGCGGACGTGTACCCGTGAACGCCGGTGGAAGGGCCGGAGCCGACGTACGGTCGAGCAACGGGCCGAGCCCTGCGGCCGGCACCGCACACCCTGGCGTCGGCCGCAGGGCTCGGCCCTCGACGCCATGACCGGAACAGGAGCGGAGCAGGCGATGCTTCTCTACGCCCAGACCCCAGCACGGCGCAACCGCCAGATCCTCGCGGACCTGATCGCCGTGGCCGTGATCGCCGTCGCGGTGTGGATCGCGCTGGCCGTCCACGACGCGATCATGCTGCTGGCCGAGCCGGGACGGAAGGTGGAGAGCGCCGGCGAAGGCTTCGCCAGCGCTCTCGACGACGCCGGCGAAACAGCCTCGGACGTGCCGCTGGTCGGCGGCCTTCTGAAGAAGCCGTTCCAGTCCGCGGCCGACGCCGGCACCGGGCTTGCCGACGCCGGGCAGTCCTTGCAGGACGCCATCAGCCAGTTGGCCACCCTTGTCGCAGTCGTTCTGATCGTCGTCCCGGTGGTCTTCGTACTCCTGGTGTGGCTTCCCCTGCGCTTGCGCTGGATCCGCCGCAGTGCCACCGTCCGAAGCCTTTTCGACGGACCTGGGGGCGCCGACCTCCTCGCGTTGCGCGCCCTCACCGGGCCGCCGCGCGACCTCCGTGCGGTCCCCGCCCCGCCGGGTGGCCTCGCGGATGCCTGGCGCCGCGGTGACCAGCAGGTCATCGCCGCCCTGTCCGAGATCGCACTCGCACGGGCGGGCCTGCGGCCCTGACGGGCACAACAGCGGCCCGTGCCACAGGAGGCACACCAACCCGAGCCGCCCATCACTCGTCTCGAGCCACCCAGTAGGTCGGCTCGACGCTTGACAACGGTCGTTCGGAATCCGTCACGCCGCGCGGCTGTCCTGCGTGCCATCGATGTTTGAACGGGCAGGCGGTGCACGTCTGGACGGGACGTCCTGCACATCGCTGACCTGGAATGATGACGGTGCTCGTGGGCCTCGTTCCAGTGCTCTCGTCCGGCTTCGAAGGCGAGACCGCAAGTCCAGAGGGTGCGGATGCCGACCCGGAACGGAGGGAGCGAACGGACGTGCCCGAGGAAGGCTGACTGACCGCCGGCAGGCGAACGCGAGCGGCGGTGTCAGCGCCGTGCGCCCCAGCCGCTCGCGCACGCTTGGCCGACGTCCGGCTGCGCCCAGCCGATGCCGCCGTCGGCGCAGGCTACGCACGGCGGACGCCACCGGGGGGCGGCGGGCGGCGTGTCTTCGCCGTGGCGGGTGCGTTACCAGGGCGGAAGTCGATTTCGTCCTGGGAGTGGTCGGGTGTCGCTGAAGTCGCGTTCGTTCCGGGTGGGTGCCTTATCGGGTCTCGGGTCGGCCGGACCCGGCGCACCGTCACGGGCCCGGTCGGATGCCCCTGCGGCCGATGCGGCTGCGGACCCGCAGGCCCTGCCCGTCCAGGCCCGGTTCAGCGCGACGGGCACCGACCGGGGGCGGAACTGTTCACGGCGGCGATGCCCGAAGGTCCGGTCCGCGATGCGATCCTCGCCTCCCCGGCCCGGCCGGCGGCCCGGATGACCCTCCTCGGCCGGCACGGTGTCGATGCCGAGGGGTTCCTGCCGCGCACGGCAGGGGCGGCGGTGTCGACGGGGCGGTTGCCGCTCTCCCGGCCCCGTCCGGCGCGGCATCGGCGGCCGGGCTCGGGGCCGGTGTTCCCTACCGCCCGGCCCGCGCCCGCGTCGACCCGCTACACCCCGCCGACCGCCGCCGAGCCGACCGCGCCCGCGGCTTCGACCCCGTGCAGGGGGTGACGGCGCGCAGGCGGCGCCGGGTCGGGTACAGCGTCCTGGCCGGGTTGGCGTTCGGCGCGGCCGGCTGGTGGGCGGACTGGGCGGGGTACGACACCGCGGGCACGGTGTTGGGGGTGTCGGCCGGGGCGGCGGTGCTGGCGGGTTCCTGGCGTACGGGCGCCCTGCACCTTTCCTGGCCCGCGGACCCGCCACTACTGGACGCCGCTGCGCCGACGCCGGGGGAGGAGGCGGGGGCGGTGGCGGACCGGGAGCGGTCGGTGCGGCTGCTGTACGCGATCGACGCCGCCGCGGGTGGCGACGGGTCGGGGAGGGTGGGGGAGTTGTCGGAGTTCGAGCGGATCGTGCTGCACGGCCTGGCCCGAGCGCCGGGCCGGCCGTATCCGCCACCGGGCCACGGCTACCCGCGCCCCTGAGCCCCCGCTGTGCATGGACCTTTCGTCGCCCCGTCACCCGGACACGGCCGTGCCCGCCCCGCCCGGCGTGATGGCCGGTCAGAGGAACGAATCACGGAGGGCGGAAGAACGATCTTGCGGGGCGCCGGCGAACCGTGTTGGCTTGCTCCTGATCTTGTCCGGCGACAGCGCCGGGCAGCAAGACCGGGGGGAAAAGACCAGATGCGCACTCAGCGAATTCGTGGACTGGCGGCCGTGGTCGCGGCATCCGGCTTAGTCGCGGGCCTGACCCTTGCGACCGGCATGGCCCGAGCCGAATCGGTGACACCGGCGCCGATGCCGACCGGCAGTCCCACCTGCACACCAGACCCGAGCCGGGGGCCGGACCCCACTCCCACTCCCACTCCGAGTCCCACCCGGACTCCGCGTCCGACCACCGAGCCCGGATCCGCGCCGGCTCCGGCCCGCGCACCGCTGGCGGTGGCCTCCGTGCCCGACGCGACCGTGAGTCCTGCCGTCACGCCCGATCCGACCAACAGTCCCACCTGTGCGCCGGGGCCGGCCTGCACCCCGGCCACCACGCCGAGCGCCGCCCCCACGCCCGCGCCGACACGCGTGCCGAGCACGACCCCCACCCGGGTCCCGACCTCCACACCGGTTCCCGCATTTGCCCCCGTACCGGTACCCGACCCGGTCCCGAGCGACGCCATCACGCCGAGCCCGACCTGCACCCCCGGCCCGATACCGAACCCCAGCGCCACGCCGGCCCCCACGGCCACGCCGGCCCCCACGGCCGCACCGAACCCCGGCGTCACGCCGACTCCTTCGCCGAACCCCACGAGGCCGGCCTGGAACCACAGCTGACGAAGAGACGGGGCGGGCCGGCTGCCGGACCGCCATGGCGTTCCCGAACCGCGTCGTCCACTGCCGCCCTGCGCCTTGCCGGCCGCTTCGGCGCCGCCGGTGGCGCCGGGGCGGACACCCGCCGTCCCCTCCGCGGCCGGTTAGCCTTGGGGCATGCGGATCTCCGTTTCCTCGGACATGGACGAACCCGTGGCTCGCGCACTCCTCGGGCAGCTGCGCGACCGCGGACACGAAGTGGTGACGTACGGGGCGCTGCGGCCCGGCGACGACCGGCAGTGGGCAGCCTGCTCGGAGGCGGCGGCCCGCGAGGTCGCCGCCGGGAACGCCGACCAGGCCGTCGTGTGCTGCTGGACCGGTACGGGCGCCTCGATCGCCGCGAACAAGGTTCCCGGCGTACGCGCGGCCCTGTGTACGGACGCCTACACGGCGGACGGTGCGCGCCGCTGGAACGACGCCAACGTGCTCGCGCTCAGCCTGCGCCTGACCTCGGAACCGCTGCTCAAGGAGATCCTCGACGCGTGGTTCGCCGCCGAGGCGAGTGAGGACGCCGAGGACCGGGAGAACGTAGCGCGCGTCGAACGGCTCGACGACACGAGAACAACCACACCCTGAACGCTGCCGGGTAGCCGGTGCGGCCCCGGTGGCTAAGGCTCGATCAGACCGACGCGGATGGCGTAGCGGGTGAGTTCGAGGCGGTCGCGCAGGCCGAGCTTCTGGAGCAGGTTCGCGCGGTGGCGTTCGACCGTCTTGGGGCTGATGACCAGGAGGTCCCCGATCTCCTTGGAACTGTGGCCTTCGGCGACGAGCTTGAGGATCTCCTCCTCGCGTTCGGTGATGGGCCGCTCCGGGATCGGGCCGCCGTTGCGGGCGCGGTCGAGGTAGGTGCGGATGAGGGTGGTCTCCGCCCCGGGGTAGATGAACGGTTCGTCGCGCAGTGCGGCGCGGCAGGCTTCGACGAGGTCGCGGTCGGCGACGGACTTGAGGACGTAGCCGGAGGCTCCGGCGCGCAGGGCTTCGAAGAAGTACTGCTCGTTGTCGTACATGGTGAGCATGAGTATGCGCAGGCCGGGTCTTGTGCGGGCGAGTTCGCGGGCGGCTTGCAGGCCGGTTCGGCGGGGCATGGCGATGTCGAGGACGGCGAGGTCGACGTCGAGGCTGCGGGCCTGGGCGACGGCTTCGGCTCCGTCCGCTGCTTCGCCTACGACGGTCAGGTCGGGTTCGGCGTCGAGGATGAGGCGTACGCCCCGGCGGACGAGGGTGTGGTCGTCGGCGAGGAGGATGCGGGCGGGTCCGGGTCCGGGTACGGGTACGGGTACGGGTTCGAGTCCGGGGCCGGGCCGGGTCATCGGGTGGCCCTCGTGGTGTCGGCGATGTTGGCGATGTCCGTGATACCGGCGGGGTCGGTGATTTCGATCCGGACTTGGGCACCGCCCTGTGGGCCGGCACCGACGTGGAGTCCGGCGCCGATGAGCAGGGCGCGTTCGCGCATCCCGCGGATGCCGGCGCCCTCGGGCGCCTCCCCGAGACCGTGTCCGTTGTCGCGGACCAGCAGGCCGACGCCGCCTCGGGGCGAGGGGCGCAGATGGACCTCTACGCGGGTGGCTCCGGAGTGGCGGGCGGCGTTGGTCAGGCCTTCCTGGGCGACGCGGTAGAGGACGAGTTCGGCGGCGGGGTCCAGGTGGGGCAGGCCTGGGGTGATGTGGGCGGTGACGCCCAGGCGTGGAGTGGTGAACTCCGCGGCCAGGGAGCGCAGCGCACTGTGGAGGCCGAGTTCCTCCAGGACACCGGGGCGCAGGCGGCGGGCGATGCGGCGGATCTCGTCCAGGCTGGCACGGGTGGTCTCCTGGGCCTGGTGCAGGTCGGTGCGGACCGGTTCGGGAACACGGTCGGCGGCATGCTTGAGCTGGAGGAGGACCGCGGTGAGGGTCTGGCCGATCTCGTCGTGGAGCTCCTGGGCGATGCGCTTGCGTTCGGCCTCCAGCGCGGTGAGTACCCGGCCGCTGCTGATCGCCCGCTCCGCTTCGAGCCGGTCCAGCATCGCGTTGAAGGTCCGGGTGAGTCCGGCGACCTCCCCGCCACCGCTGACCGTCGGGCGGGTGGCGGGCTTGAGGAGGTCGGCGGTGGCCATCGCCCGGTTGAGACGGGCGAGCGGGGCCAGGCCGACCTTCAGGAGGACCGCGTTGACGACGAGCATCGCGGCCAGCCCGCCGAGGAGCACGAGAGCCTCCCCGAACAGGACCGGCGTGGAGACGGTGACCGGGCCCAGCAGCAGGGCCACCGCGACGGCGAGAACACCGGCATTCAGGAGGAAGATCCGCCAGTACAACGACACGGCCACACGCCTTTCCAGCCGGTCCCCCAGCATCCTCGACGGCCGCCCGGCCGCCCCGTATCCAGGTGCTGTGACCTGCAGTGGAACCTACTTCCCCGCCCCCATCCTCACGCCGGTGAAGGCTGCTGTCCATCCGTGCCGGCACCCATATTTCGGACACGCGAAAAGTGGCACGATGGGCCCCGCCGCGCGGCCCTTCTCCTGCCCGAGACCGACTGTCCGCCGCAGCGGCGCCACGTACGAGAGCGAACACGAGGGGGACAGCTGTGCCTGCTCCACGGATGAGCACCACGCCACTGCCCGGCATCGGGGTCCAGTACGACCTCACCACCCGCGAGCACCGGCACCTGTCGGTGGTCGCGCACCGGGACGGCACCCGGACGGTGAACCTCTACCGGGCTGACGACCCCGACGCCTGCGCACAGTCCCTGCACCTGACGGGTGCCGAGACGGCCTCGCTGATCGACGCGCTGTTGCCGGCCCACCACAGCCCCAACGTGCTGCACACCACCGACCTGGGCCTGGTCGCCGAGCGGATCGAGCTGTCCGGGCATTCGTACTGGAACGGCCGGGTGCTGGGCGAGACCCGGATGCGCACCGAGACCGGCGTTTCGATCGTGGCCGTACTCCGCCGGGCGGAAGCCCGTCCGTCTCCCGCGCCGGACTTCCGCCTCGCGGGCGGGGACACCCTCATCGTGATCGGCACCCGCGAGGGAGTCGACGCCGCCGCCGCGATACTCGGACGGGAGTGAGACGCCCGTGCACTCCGCTGTGTTCCTGATCGAGTTCGGTGCGATCATCCTGGGCCTGGGCCTGCTGGGCAGACTGGCCGGCCGCTTCCACTTCTCCCCGATACCGCTCTACCTGCTGGCCGGCCTCGCCTTCGGCACCGGCGGACTGCTGCCGATGGGGGCGAGCGAGGAGTTCGTCGCGATCGGCGCCGAGATCGGCGTCATCCTGCTCCTGCTGATGCTGGGTCTGGAGTACACGGCCAGCGACCTGGTCACCAACCTCAAGACCCAATATCCGGCCGGGCTGGTGGACTTCACCCTCAACGCCGTCCCCGGCGCCGTGGCCGCACTCCTGATGGGCTGGGGTCCCGTTGCCGCCGTGGTCCTGGCGGGGGTCACCTGGATCTCCTCCTCCGGTGTCATCGCCAAGGTCATGGGCGACCTCGGCCGCGTCGGCAACCGCGAGACCCCCGTCATCCTGTCCATCCTGGTCCTCGAAGACCTCGCCATGGCCGTCTACCTGCCCATCATCACCGCCCTCCTCGCCGGCGTGAGCCTGGCCGCCGGCAGTGCGACCCTGGCCATCGCCCTCGGCGTCGCCGGAGCGGTCCTGTTCGTCGCCGTCCGCTACGGGCGCCACATCTCCCGCTTCGTCTCCAGCGACGACCCGGAGAAGCTGCTCCTCGTCGTCCTCGGCCTGACCCTGCTCGTCGCCGGCATCGCCCAGCAGCTCCAGGTCTCGGCGGCGGTCGGGGCCTTCCTCGTCGGTATCGCCCTCTCCGGCGAGGTCGCCGAGGGCACCCACACCCTGCTCAGCCCGCTGCGCGACCTGTTCGCGGCCGTGTTCTTCGTCTTCTTCGGCCTGCACACCGACCCGGCGAGCATCCCGCCCGTCCTGCTGCCCGCGCTCGCACTCGCCGCGGTCACGGCGGGAACGAAGATCGCCACCGGCTACTGGGCGGCGAAGCGGGCAGGGATCGGGGTCAAGGGACGCTGGCGGGCGGGCGGCACGCTGGTGGCCCGCGGTGAGTTCTCCATCGTCATCGCAGGCCTCGCCGTCACCGCCGGCATCGAACCCGCGATGGGCCCGCTCGTCACCGCGTACGTGCTGATCCTCGTGGTGATCGGGCCGCTGACCGCTCGCTACACCGAACCCGTGGCCGCCCGGTTCGGGCGCCCCCGCACCCCGTCGGGTCCGGTCCGGGCCGCAGCGCCCTCCCCGCACGGGTTCCCGAAGGACCTCAAGGACCAGGCGCAGGATCCGGCCGGCCGCATGTGAGCGTGGGCAGCCGGGCGGCGATCACCAGTCGGGAGACCGTGCTGCTCGGCCCGTCGTACGGCTTCGCGGGCGCCCCCTGGAGACGAGGCCGGACAGGGCGCCCTGCGCGCCCCCGAACGGCCGGGGAGCGCATACCGGGCGAACCTGCGGCCGGCCCCCGAGGTCCGGGCGCCGAAGCACGTGCTTACCCCCGGCGAGGACGGGTAGGCGCCCCGGTGCAAGACCCCTTCGAGCATCGGGAGGATCGATGACGCGACGGGTGCACGAGGTGATGACGGGAAATCCGGTAACGGTCGAACAGCTGACATCGCTGGCGGAGGCCGCGCGGGTGATGCGGGACGCCGGCATCGGGGACGTACTGGTGGTGGACCAGGGTCGGCTTCTCGGCATCCTCACGGACAGGGACATCGTCGTCCGGGCGCTGGCCGAGGACCGGGACCCGGCCAAAACTACGGTGCGGGCGATCTGCAGCGGCGATCCGTTCACGGTCAGGCCCGACGAAAACGTCGATCAGGCCGTCGACCTCATGCGCCGGCACGCGCTCCGGCGCCTGCCGGTACAGGCCGAGAACGGCGAACTCGTCGGCATCGTCACCCTCGGTGATCTGGAGGTCGAACGCGATCCGGGGTCTCCGCTCTCCGCGATCGCGGCGGCCGAGGGGAGGGGCCGCTGAAGCGGACGCAGCGGACGCAGCGGACGCAGCGGACGTAGCAGGCGCAGTGGCGGACGACGGGCGGTGCAACGGCGACGTAGGGACCGGGAATCGAAACGCTCTTCATGGCATCAGACCCCGCCCCGGCCCACCCCAAAGCATCACCACCGCATGCGGAACAGCCCACGGCCGACGGCCTACCATGGGGAGATGCCGACTGCCGACCGATACGAGAGCGACCGCCACCCCGGCATCGTCATGGGCGAACTGAGTCTCACCGACGAAGCCACGGCAGGAGCCGTTCACCGTATCGGCCGCCGCGCCTACGCGGTCGAGGCCGAGTTGATCCGTTTCGACCGCATCCCGCCGCTGCGGGAGAGCCTGGAAGAGATGCGCGCACAGCCCCTGCGGTGGCTCGGAGCCATGGCAGGGGGCGAGATCACCGCCTTCGTCGCCTGGCAGGACGTGGCTGAGGACCTCATCGACATCGAGCGCGTGTGCGTGGACCCCGAATGGTTCCGTCGCGGACTGGCCTCGGCCCTGCTGCAGCACCTCCTGGCCGACCTCGCTCCCGAACACGACGCACTGGTGAGCACCGGCGCCGACAACCACCCGGCCGTCGCACTCTACGAGCGCCTCGGATTCTCCCGCGTCGACACGATCGAGCCGGTTCCCGGACTGCGACTGGCCCGATTCAGGCTGGCGCGTCCATCCGGACGGCCCGGCCAACACTGCTGATCCAAAGTCGCCGGTCAGATACGGTGCCGGGATGAACGAGAGCCTGCCGGCCGACGTGGCCGAGCTGCTCGCGGCAATCCTGAACGGGGACACCCCGGTTCGCATCGCGCTCCGACGGCAGATTCCGTACCTCCTCGTGCGAGCGCGCTGCACATGCGGGTGCGGCACCGCCTACTTCGAGCTCGACACCAGCGAGGTGGAGCCCGCACCCACCGGCCCCGGCACGGTCGTGGCAGCCGAAGCGCAGCTCGTCACCGAAGCCGGCGAGTGCCCTTCTGTTCTGCGAGACGGCCTCTGCATCGTCGCCGGACCGGGCGAGCACCAGCAAATGTGGGGGCGGCCGGCCGTCCCTATGGATCTCCGGCTCGACGGATGCCTCACCAGAACCAGGCTCCCCCCGCACCACGACTACGACGTCAATGGCCGTCGAGGAGTGCGCGGCCCAGCGGGGTGAGGCTGTGGCGGACCGCGGAGCCGTCCCGGCAGGTCGTCAGGAGGCCCGCCCCGCGCAGGACCGAGGCGTGGTGGCTCGCCGTGGCCGGTGAGGTGCCCGTGCGGCGGGCCAGTTCGGTCGTACCGGCCGGGGCCTGGGCGGCGCGCAGGAGGCGGGCACGGGTCGTGCCGAGCAGAGCGGTGAGCCCCGCTCCCGTACCCGCCGTCCCCGGGGCCACCACGGACGCGCAGTCGGCGAGGGAGCGGACCATCGGGTAGCGCAGGATGGGCGGACGCCCGACGTCGGCGTTGTCGACCAGGACGAGGGGCCTCGGGCAGAAGAACGTCGGGACGAGCAGGATTCCGCGGCCCGCCAGTTCGAGGTCGGTGTCCAGGTCGCAGGGGACCGACAGGACGCCGGCCGACCAGTCGATCTCCGGATGCAGTGTGCCGAACAGCCCCTCGACGCCCGAGTCGACCGTTGCCAGGGCCCGCTGGACGCGCTCGGTGTGCGCCGTCGCCACGAGCTGGGCCCAGTACGGTGCGACGGCCAGGGCGTGGTAGTCGTGGAGCCGGCGACCGATGAGCTCTCCCCAGGCCCGGTCGCCATGGTGCAGGGCGTGGATCCAGCGGGGGGCCGCGGGCCGCTGGATGCGGGTGGCCAGCCAGTCCGCTGACCATTGGACGCGCGGCAGGGACCAGGTGTGGTCCAGGCTGTCGGCGAGGTCTGTGGCGGCCGCGTGGATGAACGCCTCCGGTACGTACTCGCCCGGGCCGGCCGGAGCCAGTTCCAACAGCGGCCGCATCTGCGGCTGCAATGCGAGGCGGGTGCGCTCGCGCCATCCGCCCAGGGCTACCCCCGCCGACCCGCCGGCCTGGAGGAGCGGCAGGCTCAGGATCGTCTCCGCCAGGGGGTCGGGCGCATCGGCGATGCGGACCCGGGTGAGGTCTTCGGCGGTGAAGTGGATGCGTAACACCGACGTGTCTCCAGGGGATCGGCGTGCGGGAGCGGGGCGGCGCGGCAGGCGGGGGCCGGAACCGAGCCCTCCCGGTCCGCGCCCCAACGACCTGTACGAGCAGCCTAGTAGCGGGGTCCGCGGGCGACGGGCCGGGCCGGGGAGATCTGGCCTGAAGACGGGCCGGGGCTGTCCGATGTCCGGATTCGATCCAGCTCGAAGGGCCTTGAGGGCGAGGTCGCGGCGCCGCGAAGCTGGCTCGCGTACGGGGGCGGAACCGTCCGGTCGCCCTTCGGGGCGCCGGACGGACTTCCGGCCGGCCCCGCCGGTTCCCCAGCACACCATGGACCAGGGAGAAGACCGCACCATGACGTTTCGCACCTCGCTCGCCGTCAGCACCTCGCCGGCCGTCCGCGCCGCTCTCGCCCTCGGCGCGGCGCTCTCGGCGACCGCCCTGCTCACCACACCGGCTCACGCCGGGGTCAGCGGCCAGTACGAGTACAGGAACGCGGCCACCGGCAAGTGTCTGGACGTGCGCGCCGGTTCCAAGGACAACGGCGCGCTGCTCCAGCAGTTCAGCTGCAACGGCAAGGGCAACCAGACGTTCATCGTGAACTTCCAGGTCGACGACCCGACTTCGATGCTCTCCGCGCAGCATTCGTACAAGTGCATGATGTCGGCCGGTACGGCGCCGGGATCCCAGGTCGTCCAGCGCGACTGCGACAACCTGTCGAGCATGCGCTGGGAGTTCGTCGAACTGGGCGGCAGCTCGGTGACGATCAAGAACATGGCCAGCGGCCTGTGCCTGGACGACGGTGGGCAGCCCTCGGGCAGCCGCCGCGAAGTGCGCCAGACGGTCTGCACGGGCGCCGCGACCCAGGTCTGGAGCCGCATCTGACGGACGGGTGCCCGGCGGTGCGGCCGCTGCCGCCGTCCCGCCGGCCCGCACCGCCGGGCCTGCCCCGGGGGGCGGCCACGGCGGACCCGGCCTTTGTGCTGCATCGGCTCTGATCACAGCATCCGCCCCGGACCACTTCTGACACGGCCGATGAATTGGCGGCTTCCCCCGGGGAGGGAGAGGCCGACGCGGGCGGCGTCTGCCGCAGCGGGGGAGACGTTGCCCGCCGTTGCCGGCGGGCAGCGGTGCACCCCGTTCCGGGACCACTGCGTACCTGGCGCGAAGACCGGCCACCGGCGGCCCCTCGCAGACTTCTACCCGCAGCGGTTCGGCAACAGCACGAACAAGGTGGAGGCTGCGACCTTCGACATGCCGGAAGGGAAACATGGGTCGGTTATCGACCGCCCCCGGGCAGGCTGTCGCGCTGCCGGCTCGTAGGGGTTGCCGCAGGCACCGCCGCCGCCGCGCTGTGAGGAGGGCGCGCATGGAAACCGGTGGCCTGACTCTGCCGTCCCGACCCCTCCGGCAGCTCGACGACACGAGCTCATCGCTACAGCCCAGCCTGAGCGAGCAGGGATTCTGCCTGTTGCCGTGTGCGGCGCGGCGGTGGCGGTGCGGCCCGCGGACACGTGTGGGTGTCTCGGAGGAACGACAGCGTCCATTCGGCGACCGGACCGTCAGGCTCCAATGTAGCCACGATTTGTTCACGCAAAGTCGGCGGGGTGTCTGACCGGGCCGCGATCGCGTTCCTGACGGAGATGTCCTGGTCCGCTGCCAGCAGGTCACGCAGACCGGCAGGCAGGTCCGGATGTGCGGCGACGGCCTCCCGGACGTCGGAATCCGGGTCGGCAGCCAGTTCGGGAGTCGGTACGGCATGGGCGACCGCAGCAGCACGGGTCGCCGGATCTGCCAGCAGTCCGGGCAGAAGGTCCGCGGGAGGGACGGATGCCCGAACACTGCCACTGCGAATGCCCGGGTCGGCGTCCGTCAGCAGCATCCTGCGGACGTCGTCCGGAACATCGCGCCAGCGCTGGATGACTGACGACCGCACACTGGCTTCCGAGTCCGAGGCCAGGAGGGCCAGCAACTCCGCTGGCAGATGCTCGTTCATCGCAAGGAACGACCGCACGGAAGGGTCCGGGTCGGCCGCCAGACGGGCGAGCAGCCCCAGCGGTTCGTCCCTGACGCTCGCCGCGACCGCACACCGAACGGCCGGCTCCGGATGCTCCGCGAAGCGGGCCCTGATCTGGGACGGCACGGAGGAGTTC
This sequence comes from Streptomyces sp. NPDC002181, assembly GCF_042890485.1. Classification (NCBI taxonomy): domain Bacteria; kingdom Bacillati; phylum Actinomycetota; class Actinomycetes; order Kitasatosporales; family Streptomycetaceae; genus Streptomyces; species Streptomyces sp. NPDC002181. The sequence goes on from NZ_JBIASC010000017.1 coordinate 131,600, forward strand.
GCGGCGAGGGTCCGTACGGAGCCAAGGTCGATGATCTCCGCTATCAGGTCATCAGTCAGGTCCCGACGCAGCAACGCCACCGTGCGCCGAGCCCCCGGGTACTGGAGCAAGCGGCGCACCAGGTCAGCGGGCAGGTCCTCTTGGGCCGCCAGAGCACTGAGTTCAGCATCCAGTTCCATGGAACGCAGGGTAAGCGTCGAGCCTGGACGAGGACGCCCCAAATCGATCTGCCATTGCAGCCGGATGCCCAACTCGTCATGGGCGACTCGGACGCAGGCACTCGGTGGCACCGGATGGTGATCGACCGTGGGAGAGCGGCGAGGCGCTTTTCCCCGGCGATCCGCCCGCCGGTCTCGGGTACAGGCGCGCACAAGTGCCGAGACCGCCAACAAAGCCACGAGGTCATCGGGCCGGGCCGCGCCGGGGCGACAGGTAGCCCCTGGCTTCCGCGCGGGGGCTCACCGGTCTCGCAGGAACCTGCTGCAGTCACCCCGCGCGGGCACCCGCCTCCCGTCATCCCGCCGTACGGGAAGGCGGGTTACGCGGGAGCCGGGCCTTCGCCGGGGTCGTCGAGGAGATGGTCGTGCCTCTTCTTGATCCCGGGCATCCTGCCCTTCAGCGTGGACGGGTGCAGGTGCAGGGCCTCTGCCATGGAGTGCTCGGAGACCCTCTCCGGGCCCCGGAACATGATGCTGTGGATCAGGTCCTCGAAGTCGTTCGTGAACGTGGGGGCACTTTTGATCTGGGCAGCGCTGTCCCACGCCCGGCGGTAGTCGGCAGGCATCGCTGCGACGAGCCGCTCCTTCTCCCGCTCGCTGATCGGACGTGGCTTCTTCCGCTCATGTCCGCTGGCCCGCTTCCGCAGCCTGTTCGCCAGAGCGGGCGGCATGATGTCGAAGATCTCCCGAGCCACGAAGGCCTGACTGGCGATCGCACCCGCGCCTGCCGTCAACGCCTGAATGCCCGCGAGCAACTCGTCCGGGAACGGGGTGGCATAGGGTTTTCCATCGCCCTTCTCGCCCTCCGACCGCGCCTCCTTGCGCGACCGGTGCTGCAGGTACTCGTCCAGCAGGTCGTTTCCCATCAGCGGCATCAGCCGCCGCTCGACCTCCTTCCTGAGCTTCTCCTTCTTCTCCGCGGCCTGCGCCTCCTTGTCCCCGACGGGCGCGGGCGGAGCCTTGGACTCCGTCCGGAGGTTGAGCTCCCCGGTGCGGGTGGCCAGGTCGTTCACCGCTTCCGTGCCGGAGTCGTCCGAAGCCTCACTGGTGGACGGTGAGTCCACGGTCGGACGCACGCTCTTGGGGTAGCGCCGTTTGCCGTTGTCGGTCTTGGCGAGCTCCAGCCGCTGTTCCATGCCGCCGTCCTCCCCCCGCGCCGCTTCGTGGATACCGTGCGCGGCCGAGGCGGCGGCGGGTGTCGCGTTCCTGGGCGCGGAAGCGTACATCGGCTGCCCGGGTCCCGTGTGCGCTTCGAAGTGTGCGTCGAACTGCTTCTGCGCCTCCGGTCCGATGTCCTTGCCGAAGGTCTCGAAGGCATGCTTGAGCGGTGTCACGAAGAGGTGGTTGCCCCGCGGGTTGAAGGAGATGTCGAAACCCAGCTCCTCCTTGAAGTACCGGAGCAGCGCGAGGCAGGCCCGGCACGGTCGCTTCCTGCCGCGGATCAGGAACTGACCGGCGTCCTGGCCGACGTGGCTCAGCAGCATCAGGAGCTTCTGCTCGGCGTGCTGCGCCTCCCTGCTGTCACCGTTGTGCAGCAGATACGCGTACCCGGGGTACTTGCCCGACACCACATCGGCCAGATAGGCGCGGTGCTTCGGGTCCCGTGCGGCCGCCTGGGAGACGTCGATCGTACGAACCCACTTCGCGTTCCGCAGAGCCTGCAGAGTCGCGTTGTCCCGCTTGTACGAGGAGGCCGGGTCGTCCACGTCCATCGCGGCGTCCAGTGACAGTGCCGGCATGCCCTTCGGCGTCAGACCCTGACGGATCTTCAGGCGGGCCTGCCGGTCGCGTTCCTGCCCCTCGTCCCGCTGGGGCATCGCCGCCGCACCCGCGCCCTTGCCGGTCTGCCGGCGCTTGCCGGTCTGGGGGGCGGCCGCGCCGGCTCGCCGCTTGCCCGACTCCTCCGGCACCGCCTCCAGCTCGTCCTCCACGGCGGCGGGACCGTCGTGATCGGTGATCAGCATCTGCGAGAGCGCTGCGCCGGGCGCGTCCTCTTCGCTCGCGCTCAGGCCCGCGGCGGCCAAGAGCGCCCGGTGCAGGCCCAGGACGGACCGATCCCGGTTGGTGGAGAGGAACAGGGTGTTGTTGCCCAGCATCGCCTGGACCTCTTCCTCCTTGTCCTCCTTCTTCGGCTTCTTCGCCGGATCCTTCTCCGCCGTCGCCCCGGCGGCCGCCGCCATCTTCTCCTGGTGGCCGATGCTGCTGTACGCCCTGCGGGCCAAGTGCCGAAGGCTCTGCTCTTCGCGCCGGCCCTCGTACGAGTGCGCGTAACGAATGATCACTTCTTCGGTGACCCGGCCCCACCGGAAGTCCGGCTGTTCTTCGGTGCACTGCTTCGCCAGCTCCGCGATCTTCTGGTAACGCGTCTCCCATTCGGCCAGGACCTTGGAGGAACCGCCCGCCGCCGCCTCGGCCCTGCCCTTGCCCTTGGTGTCCTTCGCCCGAGCCACGACGGCGCGTCCGACCATGCGCTGCAGAGCCGGGGAACCCGGTCCCGCACCGGAAGCGGCCCGGCCCGCGCCGAGAGACGGAGCCTGCACCGCTCCCGCCTCGAAGGCGGCCCCATCGCCTTCCGCCGACCGCTCTGAGCCCTGCCCGGGGTCGGTGACGGGGACCCCGGCACCGTTGTCGTGACCGGTCTCGCGCACTCCGTCGAGGTTGTTCTTCACATGGCTGAGCTCATGACCGATGAGCTTCTTGTTCCGGACGGCCGAGGGCGGAAGGAAGATGTGGTTGCCAACCGTCATCGCCTCGGCGCCCATCGCCGCGGTCGCGCGCTGGGCCACCGCGTCGTCGTGCAGGCGCGTGGAGGAAAAACTCCTCCCGTAGAACGGCTCCGCCTCCTTGCGCACGTCCTCCGGCAGCGGGCGCCCCTGAGAGGACGACATCGCCGCGCCGAGCAGGGCCGCCTGCCCCTCGGGGCTGGAATCCGCCACCGTGCCGTGCCCGCAGCCGGCACCGTGGACGTGCCGGTCTTCGGCGACGCGGCGCGCGATGGCGTGATTGCCCACCAGGCCGCGCAGCGCGACGACCTGCGCCGGACTCAACGGGCCTGGCCCCGGGCCCGGCCCCGGGCCCGGCCCCGGGCCCGGCCCAACGACGCCGGTCGCACGACGAGGTGGCGTCTTCGCGGGGTTCGTGGCCTTGTTGCCCGGTGCTGTTTCGTGTGCGCGCATGGCGTGTCCGTCCGGTCGGCAGCGAGGGCGCCTGTCGGCGGTTCCTCCTGCAACAGGCGTGGGGCCCCGACCCCTTTACGAGGAGACCAAGGCCGTCCGTCCCGCCGTTGTACCGGACCGCGGCCGGCGACGGCAGGGCCTCGGGGGCACATCCCGGGGCCGAGGGCTCCGTCCGATCGGGCACCTACGGGCACGGCACGGAACCGGGGGACGTGCTCCTGATGAAGCGTGAACGGCTGCAGCGGAGTGGACATGAGTGGACACGAGTGAAAGGTAGTCGTTCGCATTTGCTCTGGAAGGTGGACAGCGTTCCGTCAGAGTCTCGGTCTGTCCGAACGAGGCACCGCAACGGCGGTCGATCGTGGGGCCGGGAAGCACGCCCGGCACGGGGAAGCGCGGAACCGCGCTTCAGGGGAATCTGAGACTCTGAAGAGGGAAGACCATGGCAACGATCGCACCGGCCGGTGTGCACGCTCACGCGACACCGGCGAGCGCGCCCGAAAAAGGCGGCGGTGACCACGGGCAGACGCCCATGTCGCATCGGCAGATCATGAAGGCGCTCTCGGGTCTGCTGGTGGGCCTGTTCGCCGCGCTCCTTTCCTCGACGATCGTGGCCAACGCGCTGCCGGCGGTCATCAAGGACCTCGGCGGCGGCCAGTCCGCATTCACGTGGGTCGTCACGGCGGCGTTGCTGTCGCTGACCGCGTCGGTGCCGATCTGGGGCAAGCTCTCCGATCTGGTGAGCAAGAAGGTGCTGGTCCAGGCCTCCCTGGTCGTCTACATCATCGGCTCGGTCATCGCGGGTCTGGCGCAGAGCCCGGCGATGTTGATCAGTGCCCGTGTGGTGCAGGGCGTGGGAGCGGGCGGTTTGACCGCTCTGGTCCAGGTGATCACGGCCGCGATGATCTCCCCGCGTGAGCGGGGCCGTTACTCCGGCTACACCGGCGCCACCGTCGCCGTCGCCACCGCCGCCGGCCCGCTCCTGGGAGGCGTCATCACCGACACCGACTGGCTCGGCTGGCG
>NZ_JBIASC010000018.1:0-128385 GCF_042890485.1 Streptomyces sp. NPDC002181
CATCCTCATCCTCGTCGTCGGCATCGCCATCGACCTCCTCATCTTCAGCCCGGCCGAACGATGGGTCCTGCGCACCCGCGGCCTCCTGGTCAAGAACTGACGGGCCGGCCAACGCGACGTCGGTCCGCCGACGTTGCTCCTTTCACGCGCCGCACATGAGGCACTCCGCCACTGGCTCCCACGCGGTGTTGGGCTGATCGTCACTGACGATCAGCCCAAGCACGGTCCGGCTGCCGCCTCACGGCGTGGCGGTCGGCTTCTGCGGCTCCAGTGAGTTGCCCGCGGGGATCCTGCCGCAGCTGGTGGGTGCGGTCCGGCCCGCGAAGCGGTCGTCCAGCCAGGCCATGGCGCGCGGCGTCCAGTACGGCATGGCGCCGACATGGCTCAGCAGGCCGTACTCCTCGTACTTGATGGAGCCGTTGCCGTTGGCGCAGTACTGCCGGGCCAGCGCCCGTACGTCCCCGGCGACCATGACGCCGTCGCCGGTGCCGATGCCCGGCGGGGTGTTGAACGTTCCCTCCAGCCAGCCCGCGTTGCCTTGCCCGATGAACCCCGGGATGGTCGGAGTGGCGGCCTGGCCCAGATTGATCTTGTTGACCGCCTCGACGAAGACCGGGATGGAGTTCGGGTCCTTGTACTCCGGCTTCGCCATGTCCTTCCAGGTCATCCCCGGGTGGCGCCCCAGCGCGTCGACGATCGAGCCGTGTTCGAGCTCGTTGACGATCGCCAGGCCCTTGGCGCTCAGGTACGGAGTGAGGTCGATGCCGTACGAGCGCGAGACGCCGATGACGGCCATCGGGATGACTCCGTTCCAGGCCAGCGCGCCGTCGACGTACTTGAGGTTGTGCGCGGGGGCGACGAGCAGTCCGCCCTCGGCGAAGCCGACCAGCTGCCTGTTCACCTCGGGCGCGTACGCGGGGGCCAGGGCCGACGTCCAGTTGGTGGCGATGGCTCCGCCCGAGTAGCCGAACAGGCCGATCCTCGTACCCGCGTGCAGGCCGGTCTCCTGGGTGCGGCCGGCGGCGCGGATCGAGTCCAGCGTGTTCGTTCCGTACTCCGGACCGGCGGCGAAGTCGGCGTTCTGGCCTTCCGTGTCCGGGATGATCAGGTCGTAGCCCTTGAGCAACAGCGGTGCCAGGATGACGGATTCGGCGTTGGCGATGACGCCGCCGAGGGAGACGTCACCCGCGATGGCCCGGGAGGGGCCGTCCTCCGGGCTGAGGGAGTCGTAGAACGACTGGTACGACACCGCCTTGCCGCCGTCGCCGTGGGGGCTGCGGACCACGGTGGTCACGTTCGCCGAGGGCCGGCCCTGGGCGTCGGTCGTGCGGTAGAGCAGTTGGACGGCCTTCAGCGGCGTCGGGATCCCGAACACGTGGTAGTTCAGGGTGCGCTTCTTCAGAACGTCACCCGGCCGGTACGAGGCCAGCGGCTTGCCGCCTTCGTAGCGGTAGAACGGGTCGGACGCCGCTCCGGCCCCCCGCGCACCGCCCGCGTTGGGCGCGGCCGCCGCCGTCGGTGCCGTGACGGCGCCGACGCCGGCGGCGACGGCGGTCACGATGGCGGTGGACAACAGAGCAGTGGTTCTCCGGTTCATTACTCCCCCGTACGTCGAGCCGCAGTGGCTTTACCTGGCGGTAACTTACTGGAGGTAACGCCGTTTCACATAGGCGCGTCACGCCGGTTTTCGGAGTCCGCCCCACCGTGAGCCGAACGGCCGCGCAGAAGGCGTCACGGCAGCATCGCCGGGCGTCCGCGGAAGGGGCGAAACCGGCCACATCGGGTGGAAGGGACCGAGGGGACCAGCGGCCCGCGCACGCCGGCCGCACGGAGGCCGGAACTCCAACTCCCCCACCCGTAGCGGCTCGTCACAGATCAGAGGTGGTGCGGGCGCGGCGTGGCCGAATGTGTCGGGCGGACCTGACACAGCACCCCCGGCGCCCTAGCCGGTCGAGGTGTCCCCGTGGGATTCCAGGAGGGTACGCAGCGCCGCGGCCACCGCGTCACAGGTGTCGCGGTCCAGGGGAGCGAGGAGGGAGGCGAAGTGCTGCAGATGCTCCGCCATCACCTTCTCGGCGACCTCGCGGCCCTGGCCGGTCAGGCGGACGCGGACCGAGCGGCGGTCCTGGCCGTCGCGGACCCGCTCGACCAGGCCCTTGGCCTCCATCCGGTCGATGCGGTTGGTAATGGCCCCCGAGGTGACCATCGCGGCCGGGATGAGCGCTCCGGCGGTGAGCGTGTACGGCGGCCCCGAACGCCGGAGCGTCGTCAGGATGTCCAGCTCGCCGACCTCCAGATCGCGTTCGGCGACGAAGGCCTTGAGCTGCTTCTCGATGATCCGGTTCATCCTCTGGATCCGGGCCAGGACCTCGATGGGCCACAGCTCGTCCGTCAGATCGGGCCGCTGCGCCGCCCACTGACCGACGATCACATCCACCGCGTCACTCATCGGACCTCCGCCCGTGTCGATCACTCGCTCGTGCCGGATCCAGCATAACCCGAATACCTCAACGTTAAGAGACTTGACGTTCAGGGGCTTCCGGTGATTTTATTTCAACGTTGAGATTGTTAACCTTCAGATGGATTGGAGCGGCGCCATGACCACCGCGCCCGCAGGCACAGACACCGGCATCCGTGCCGGGACCGGCACGTCCGCCACCCGCACACCGGTAGTCCCGGCGACCCCCGGCAGCCCAGCGGCCCGCGGACCCGTCCCCGCCTTCTGGCTCGCGCTGCTCGCCACCCCCATCGCCGCCGGGGCCAACGCCCCGGTCCTGATCCTGCCGGACATGGCCCGCTCGCTCGGGGTGTCCACCTCCACCGCGTCCTGGCTCGTCTCCGCCTTCGCCTGGGCCATGGCCGTCGGCACCCCCCTGCTCGCCGGACTCCTGCGCCGCACCGGCCTGCGGCCCGTGCTGCGCCTCGCCTCCGTGCTCGTCCTCGGGGGCACCCTCCTCGTCGCGGCCTCCCCCTGGCTCCCGCTCACCCTGGCCGGCCGGGCCGCCCAGGCCGCGGGCGGCGCGGGACTGGTCGCGGCGGCGATGAGCCTGGCGGGAACGGCCCGCCGGATGGGAGTCATCAGCGCCGGGTTCGGCATGCTCGGGGCGGCCGGACCGCTCCTCGGCGAACAGCTCGCACACGCCGCCTCGTGGCGGCTGTCCCTCTCCGTGTCGGTGGTCGCGGTGCTCGCCGTGCCCGCGGTACTCCGGTACGCCGGGGCCATCACGCCCTCGTCCGACCGCTTCGACGGCCGTGGCGCCGCCCTGCTGACGGTGCTGGCCACCGCCCTGGTCACCTTCCCCCACGCCCCGTTGGCCGCACTGGGGGCCGCCCTCGTCGCCGCGGTCCTGCTCGCCCTGCACATCCGCCGCCGCCCCGAGGGGTTCGTCCCGGCCGCCCTGCTGCGCACGCCGGTCTTCCTGACCTCGGGACTGCTGGCGCTCGTACTGTCGGGCTCGTACTTCACGCTGCTCTTCGCGGTACCGCGGCTGCTCGGTGACCGGGCCGGCTGGGACACCGGCGCCGCGGGCGCCGGCCAACTGGTCGCGCTGCTCGTCGGATCGGCACTGTCCTGGCTGCTCGCCGCGGCCTCGGCCCGGATGGGCCGCCCGGCCGTACTGGCCGTCCTGATCGGCGTCGGGGCGCTGGCCGCCGCCACCGCGGCCTTCTCCGACTGGGGCCCGCTCCTGCTGGCCGCCACCGTCGGCGGGGTCTTCGCCGCCACCGGCGCCAACGCCTGCCTCTCGATGCACGCCGCGTCCGGCGCCCCCGAGCACCAGCGCCCCACCGCCATCGGCCTGTTCGCCCTCTGCTACCAGCTCGGCGGCGCCTTCGGCCCGGCGGTCGCCACGGCTCTCGTGCTCGGCTCCTGACCCGGGGCCGGCCACGCCCCCCGGCCCCCGGCCCGTCCCGCCCCACGGCGGCGGCGGGCCGGCCCCCGTTCTCCCCCGGGCACCGACGGTTGCCGCGGATCATCCGCCGGGGCACGGGGTCGGTGGTGAGCCGGCGACGCCGGACCCAAGTCGCCGGCCCTGTACGTCAGGGGCGGACTCTGGCTGGACCTGCCCTAGTTCGGGCTGCGCGGCGACAGTTGCCGTGTGATCCGATCGAACAGCTCCGTCAGCGGCTCGCCGACGTCCCGGCCGAACTCGGTCAGCCCGTAGGTGACCTGAGGCGGCGTCGTCGGCTCGACCTTCCGCCAGACGAGGCCGTCCTGCACGAGCGCGCGCAGGGTCTGGGAGAGCATCTTCTCGCTGATGCCCTGGATGCTTTCGCGCAGTTCGTAGAACCGAAGGTCGTTACCCCGCAGGGAGATCAGCACCCAGATGCCCCACCTGCTGGTCACGTGGTCGACCATGTTGCGCGCGGGGCAGTCGGTGTGAAACACGTCATACCGCCCGCCCGGCTCGGTCCGTGTGAACTGCGCGCCTTCCAGCATGTGAGGAGCTTACCTTCAGGTACGTCCTTACTGAAAGTAAGCCCGGCTCCTAGCGTGATCGTCGTCGAGAACAACGAACGAGGAGCTGAACATGATCGTGGTGACCGGGGCTACCGGGAATGTGGGACGGCCGCTGACGCGGGTGCTGGCCGAGGCGGGCCGGCAGGTGACCGCAGTGTCGCGGCACGCGGCAGCGGCACCGGACGGTGTCCGCCACGTGGTGGCCGACCTGAGCGAGCCGGCCGGCGTCGAGCCCGCGCTGGCCGGGGCGAAGTCGCTGTTCCTGCTGCTGTCCGGCGAACTGCACGCCGACGGGGCCAAGCCGATCGAGGTGATCGACCGGGCCGCGGCGAGCGGAGTCCGCCGGATCGTCCTGCTCTCCTCGCAGGGCGTGGCGACAAGGCCCTTCGGTACGACACGGATCACGGTGCGGGCGGTGGAGGACGCGCTGCGGGAGTCCGGTCTGGAGTGGGCCATCCTGCGGCCGGGCGGCTTCGCCTCCAACGCCCTGTGGTGGGCCGAGTCCGTCCGCACGCGCAGGGTCGTCGCCGCGCCCTTCGGCGATGTCGGGGTGCCGGTCATCGACCCTGCGGACATCGCCGAAGTCGCGGCGGCCTGCCTGCTGGAGGACCGGCACGCCGGAGGCGTGTACGAACTGACCGGCCCCGAGGTGATCACGCCGCGCCGGCAGACGGAGGCCATCGCCGACGCCCTGGGGTCGCCGGTCCGGTTCGACGAACTCACCCGCGACGAGGCCAAGACCGCGATGACCCGGAGCCTGCCGGCGGAACTCGCCGACGACACCCTGGACATCCTCGGTTCTCCGAGCCCGGCCGAACTGCGCGTCTCCCCGGACGTGCGGCGGATCCTCGGTCGCGCTCCGCGCCCGTTCGCCGACTGGGCCGCCCGCAACGTCGCCGCGTTCCGCTGAGGGCCGCCCACCGCGGATGACGACGGCGGCCCGGCCCGGTGCCCTTCCCGGGCCGCCTCAGGACACGCTCGCCTCCGCCTCCACCCTGTTGTTCGTGATCCGCCAGACGCCTGACGGCGCCAGGCTGGCCGTGGCGCAGAGGAACAGGACCGCCGCCAGGGCGACGAGCATGGGCGAGGCGGAGTCGGCGGCGAAGAGGCCCGCGGCGGCGAGGCCGACCGGGCGCAGCACCTGGGAGCCCATCCAGTCGTACGAGCTGACGCGCGAGATCACGTCCTTGTCGAGGTTGACCTGGAGCGTGGCCAGCCAGACCGTGTCGGCGAGCGTCGAGGCGGTACCGCCGAGGGCGGCGGCCGCGACCAGGACCCAGACGGGTGGGTCGAGGACGATGAGGAGCGGAAGGGGCACGAAGAGGAGGGAGAGGACGCGCACGGCGATCATCGGGCGGGCGGGACGCCAACGCGTGGCCGCGACGTCGCCGACGACCGCTCCGGCGCCCATCGCCGCCACGATCGCGCTCCAGGCCATGACCCCGTGGTGGTCTTGGCCCAGCGTGGACGGCCCCAGCACCTGGAGGCTCGCCTGGAGGACGTTCGCGGCGCAGAACAGCACGATGGTCTGCCAGATCCAGCCGCGGCTGCGGACGCTGTCGAAGCCGTCGACGAAGTCGCGCCAGACGGAGTTCGCGGGGACCGTGCGCGTGAAGCCGGTGCGCATCCGGCCGAGCAGGACGGCCGCCGCCACGTAGCTGAAGGCGTCGAACACCAGCGCCCAGCCGCCGCCGACGGTCAGCAGCAGGCCGCCGGCGACCAGCGGGCCCAGCGAGCGCGAAAGACTGCGGGTCATCGACATGTAGGCGACGGCGGACTGGAGCTGGTGCTCTTCGACGGTCTCCTGGGTCATGCCGGTGGAGGCCGGGAAGTAGAACCCCCGCGCCATGCCGAACGCCACCTGGAGGAGGACCGCGCCGTAGAGGTCGAACTTCCCGCTGATGAGCATGTACCCGGTGCCCGCCTGAGCCGCCGCGCTCACGAGGTGGCAGGTGACCACGATGCGCCGGCGCGGCAGCCGGTCCGCCCAGACCCCTCCGAGCAGCAGCAGGGCGAGCGTCGGTACGGTCTGGGCGATGAGCAGAGCGCTCAGGGTCGAGGGCGATCCCGACTGCTCCATGATCCCGAGGGCGAGGGCGACCGGCGCGATCGCGGTGCCCGCCATGGAGATGGCCTGCCCGGCGAACAGGTACCGAAACGACGTGCTGGCGAAGGGGCCGGCGGCGGTGCGCGCGGCCGTCATGCCCGCTCCCCCGGGCCCGCGCCTTCCCGCCAGGACAGGCCGACGTCCAACCGCCGGTACCCCTGTACCAGGTTGGATCGGAGCCACCGCGGTTCCGCGGCCAGTTCGACCGAGGCGAAGGTCTCGGCCATCACGCGCAGCAGGATGGCGAGTTCCACACGGGCCAAGGCGGCGCCGAGGCAGTGGTGGGTGCCGACGCCGAAGCCGAGGTGGCGGTTGGGCCGGCGGGCGGGGTCGAAGACCCCGGGGCGGTCGAACACGCGGGGGTCGCGGTTGGCGGCGGGCAGCCAGGCGGCGACCGCGGCGCCCTTCTCGATCGTGTGGCTCCCGATCGTCACCTCTTCGGTGGCGACCCGCAGGACGTGCATCGCGGGCGAGGTCCACCGTATGACCTCCTCGACGGCCACCGCTATGAGGTCCGGGTCGGCGGCGAGCGCCGGCAGGAAGCCCGGCGCGTTCGCGGCGGCGTGGAAGGCTCCGCTGATCGCGTGCCGGGTGGTCTCGTTCCCTCCGATCAGCACGTTGTCGCAGTTCATGAGCACGTCGTCAGGGCTGAGTTCCGGGTCGGCGAGCAGGGCGCTGATGAGGTCCTCGCCCGGGTCGTCGCGGCGCTCGGTGATGAGCTCGTCGAAGTAGAGGAGGATCTCCGCGTGCGCCTCCGACGGTGTCATGTCCGCGAAGCTGTCGTCGGCCCCGCCGAAGGCGTGGTTGGTGAGCTCGACGAGGTATTCGCGGTCCTCGGGCGGGACGCCGAGGATCTCGCACACGGCGGCGGCGGGGATGCGCGGGCCGATCGCGGCCGCCACGTCGACGACCGGGTTGTCGCGTTCGAGCGCGATCAGGGCCCGGGTCTCGGTCTCGATGAACGAGGACAGCGAGGCCGAGTGCGAGCGGGACATGAACGGCGCTATGACGCGGCGCAGTTGGGTGTGGCGGGCGCCGTCGGAGACCACGATCATGCGGCCGCCGGCCCGGTCGGGGTGTGCCGCGTCGAACCCGATCATCATCCCGTACTCGGACGTGAAGGGCGCCTGCGGGCCGAGCACCTTGCCGCACGCCGCGTGCGAGAAGACGGACCAGAAGCCGCTCGGCGAGGATCCCGGGCCGGTCCACACCACGCGGTCCTCCGCCGCGAGCGTGCCCCACATGGCGTGCCGGTCCGTGGTCGCGTACAGGTCCGGATCGCCGAAGTCGGGCCCCTGGCCTCCCGTGACGGGTTCCGGCGCCGGGGCCCCGGGCGCGGCCGGGGCCCCCGTCGTGCCCGGGTTCACGGCCGGTCCGCCGCGGTCTCGGTCCCGGCACCGGTCGCGCGGACCAGGCTCAGCGGGCGCATGTCGGACCAGGACCGCTCGACGTAGGCGAGGCATTCGGCGCGCGGCGCGGCCGCGAGGGCGACCGTCCAGCCGGCCGGGACGGCGTTGCCCTCGGGCCACAGTGAGTGCTGGCCCTCGTCGTTCACGAGGACGAGGTAGGAGGCGCTGTCGTCCTCGAACGGGTTGGTCATGGAGTGCTCCTTCTGCATGACGGCGCGGGACTGACGCCGCGGAACGTGCGTGTGGCAGTGGGGGTGGCCGGGGGGGTGGGGCTCCGGATCAGGGCCGTCCGCCGGCGGCGCGCCGGGACCGCGGCCGCGGGGCGGCCGCCTTCGCGCCCTCCAGCTGCTCGGCCAGGCCGGCGACGGTGGGGTGGGCGAACAAGGTGCGCATGGACAGCTCGACCTTGAGCTCGGAGCGGATCCGGCCGACGAGCCGGGTCGCCATCAGCGAGTGACCGCCGAGGGCGAAGAAGCTCTCGTCGACGCCCACGTCGTCACGATCGAGGAACTCGCCGAAGAGCCGGCACAACACCTCTTCCCGTGGCGTGCGCGGCGCGTGGCCGACGGCCGGCCGGTCGGGGGCCGGGGCGGGCAGGGCGCGTTCGTCGAGCTTGCCGTTGGGCGAAAGCGGCCAGGCCCGCAGGCTCACGTACGCGGTGGGGACCATGTACTCGGGCAGGGCGGCGGCGGCCAGTGCGCGCAGCTCGTCCGGGTCGACGGTGCCGGTGCCGGGACCGGTCCCGGATTCCGGGACCAGGACGTAGGCGACGAGCCGGGGTTCGCCGCTGCCGTCCTCCCGGAGCTTGACGAAGGAGTCGCTGACGGCCGGGTGCTGGTTCAGCCGGTCGGCGATCTCGCCCAGCTCGATCCGGTAGCCGCGGATCTTGACCTGGTGGTCGACGCGTCCGGCGAACAGCAGGTCGCCGCTTCCGCTCCATCGGGCCAGGTCGCCGGTGCGGTACATACGGGTTCCCGGCTCGCCGAACGGGTCGGCGACGAACCGCTCCGCGGTGAGGCCGGGCCGGCCCAGATAGCCGCGGGCGACGCCCGCGCCGGCGACGTACACCTCGCCGACGACGCCGACGGGGACCGGAGCCAGGTGCGCGTCGAGCACGTACACCCGGGCGTTCTGGATGGGGCGGCCGATGGGCGGGGTACCGGTGCCGGTCAGCGGATCGCTGACGGTCGCGCAGACCGTGGTCTCGGTGGGGCCGTAGGCGTTCAGCATCCGGCGGCCGGGGGCCCAGCGGGCGGCGATGTCGGCGGGGCAGGCCTCACCGGCGACCGCCACCGTCATCTCGCCCGCGCCGCCGGACTCGGCGTCGGCGGGCAGGGAGCTGAGCAGGCTGGGCGAGAGCGTGGCGTGCGTGACGCGGTTGCGGGTGAGGAACTCCGCGAACGGCAGTCCGAGTTCGGCCCGGTCGCGGGGGCCGAGGACGAGCGCGGCGCCCGCGGTGAGGGTGGCGGCGATGTCCCAGACGGACGCGTCGAAGTTGAGCGAAGCGAACTGCAGCACGCGGCTGTCCGGGGTGATGCCGAGGTGGTGGACGGCCGCTGCCGCGGTGTTCGGGATGCCGCGGTGGCTGACCACCACGCCCTTCGGGCGGCCGGTCGAGCCGGAGGTGTAGATGACGTACGCGGCGTGGTCGGCGTGCAGCGGGGCGCGCCGTTCGGCCGGGGTGGGATCGGTCGCCGGGTGGGCGGCCGTGTCCGCTGAGCCGAGGCGCAGCACCGGCACCTCGCCTCCCTCGCCGAGCTGGGCCGTCGCTTCGTCGACGACGAGCAGGGCGGGCCGCGTATCGCCGAGCATGTACGCGGTGCGCGCTGCCGGGTAGGCCGGGTCCAGGGGGAGGTAGGCGGCGCCCGCCTTCCAGATCGCGAGCAGGGTGACGATCTGCTCGGCGGACCTGGTCAGGCACATGGCGACGACGTCCTCGGGGCCGAGGCCGCGCGCGATGAGCAGGTGGGCGAGCCTGTTCGCCCGCCGGTTCAGCTCGGCGTACGACAGTTCCGCGTCCTCGGCGACCACGGCGGTGGCCTGCGGCCGCTCGGCCGCGCGCGCCTCGAACAGGTCCACGACCGTGCCGGAGGGCAGCCCGGTGCGGGTGCCGTCGCCGGTGGCCAGCAGTGCGGCCCGCTCGTCGGCGGCGAGCACCTCGATGCGGCTGAGGGGCCGGTCCGGGGTGTCGACCGCCGCGCGGAGCAGCCGTTCCAGGCGCTCGACGAGACCGGTGACCGTGCCGGCGTCGAGCCGGGCCGCGGCGTACTCGGCGACCAGGCTCATGCCGGCGGCCGTGCCCTGCTCGTCGTGGGTCTCGCCGATGCCCAGCCAGAGGTCGCACTTGGGCCGGCCGGTGGCCACCACGTGTCCCTCGGCGTGCAGGCCGGGCAGGGACAGACCGAGGCCGGTGATGTTGTCGAAGGCGAGGGCCACCTGGAAGAGCGGGGTACGCCCGTCGGCCCGGTCGGGGTCGAGCTGGTGGACGACCCGGTCGAAGGGGACGTCCTGGTGGGCGTACGCGGCGAGGTCGGCGGTGCGGACCCGGCCGAGGAGTTCCCGGAAGGTCGGATCGCCCGAGGTGTCGGTGCGCAGCACCAGTGTGTTGACGAAGAAGCCCACGAGCGGGTCGAGGGATTCGTCGGCGCGGCCGGAGACGGGTGCGCCGAGGGGGATGTCGGTGCCGGCGCCGAGCTTGGTGAGGACGGCCGCGAGGGCGGCCTGGACCACCATGAAGAGGGTGGCGCGGTTCTCCTGTGCGAGCGTGACCAGCCGCGCGTGCAGCGGGCCGTCGAACCGGTGCTCGTGGAGCCGGGCCTCGTCCGTGGCGGGACCGGCGGTGGCCGGGGCGGGCTCGCCGGGCAGGTTGAGCTGCTGGGGTATGCCGTCGAGGGCCGTGCGCCAGAAGGCGAGCTGCCGCCCGGCGACGCTGTCCGGGTCGCTCTCGTCGCCGAGCAGTCGGCGCTGCCAGGCGGTGTAGTCGGCGTACTGCACGCGCAGTTGCTCCCAGCCGGGGCGAGCACCGGTGATGCGCGCGGCGTAGGCGGTGCCGAGGTCTTCGCAGAGCGGGATGAGGGACCAGCCGTCGCCCGCGAGGTGGTGCAGGGCGATCACGAGCAGGTGCTCCTGCGGGGCCGTCCGGAACAGGGTCGCCCGGATGGGAAGGTCCGTCACCAGGTCGAAGGGGGCTCGCGCCGCCCTCTCGGCGGCGGCCCCGGCGTCCGCGGGATCGATGTCCAGTACGTCGCCCAGGACGCAGGGGACGGCGTCGGCGCGGAGGATCCGCTGCACCGGCTCGCCTCCGGTCTCGCGCACGACGGTGCGCAGGCTCTCGTGCCGCTCGACCACGTCGTCCAGGGCTGCTCGCAGGGCCGGCACGTCCAGCGGGCCGGAGAGCCGGACCGCCAGCGGGATGTTGTACGCCGGGCTCGCGCCGTCCAGCCGGTCCAGGAACCACAGCCGGTGCTGGGCGGCCGACAGGGGCTCGTCACCGCGTCCGTCGCGGGGCGAGAGCGCCGTCCGGGCCTCGGTGGCCGGCGACCCGATGTGTTCCGCCAGGGCGGCCATCGTCGGGGCGGCGAACAGCGTCTCGATGCCGAGGTCGCGGTCGAGGGCCGTGCGGATCCGGTTGACCAGACGGGTCGCGAGCAGGGAGTGCCCGCCCAGGGCGAAGAAGTCGTCGTCCGGGCCGACCTGGGGCAGGCAGAGGATGTCCGCCGCCAGTCGGCAGAGGACCTCCTCGTGCGCGGTGCGGGCGGGCCGGCTGTCGGTCCGGGGCGTGAAGTCGGGGTCGGGCAGGGCGTTGCGGTCGACCTTGGCGTTGGGTGTGAGCGGCAGGGCGGGAACGACGACGAACGTCGGCACCATGTACGCCGGCAGCAGCCCCGCCACGTGCTCGCGCAGGGCGTCGACGCGCACGTCCTCGCCGTCGGCCGGGACCACCCAGGCCACCAGTCGCTTGTCGCCGAGCGGGTCGGGGCGGACGCCGACGGTGGCCTGCGCGAGGTGTGGATGGCGCACCAGGGCGGCCTCGACCTCTCCGGGCTCGACGCGGAAGCCGCGGATCTTGACCTGGCCGTCGGCCCGGCCGATGAAGAGGAGGTTGCCCTCCGGAGTCCAGCGCACGAGGTCGCCGGTGCGGTACATGCGCTCGCCCGCGGGCCCGAACGGGTCGGCGACGAAACGCTCGGCGGTCAGCGGCGCCCGGTCGACGTAACCGCGCGCGAGCCCGCTGCCGGCGATGTACAGCTCACCGGGAACGCCGGGCGGGACGGGGTTCAGGTGCTCGTCGAGGACGTAGGCGCGGGTGTTGTCCATGGGCGCGCCCATCACCACGGTCTCTTCGACGCGGTGCGGGTGCTTCATCCGGTACTTCGTGCAGCACAGGGTGATCTCGGTGGGCCCGTAGATGGCGGTGACGGTGGTGTCCGGGCAGGCGTCGAGGACGCGCTGCACTGCGGTCGGCGAGACGACGTCGCCGCCGGTCCACACCTCGCGCAGTCCGGCGAAGGCGTGCGGCGCCTCCTCCGCCATCAGCCGGAAGAGCCCGGCTGTGATGAGGGCGCCGGTGACCCGGCCCTCGACCAGAACCTTCTCCAGTTCACGGGTGTCGAGGTCGCCCGCGGGCGCGACGACGATCTGGTGGCCGTTCAGCAGCGGGGCCCACACCTCGAAGGTGGAGGGGTCGAACGCGTACGGGGAGTGCAGCAGCACGCGTTCGGCGCTGCACGGGCCGGCGTCGGGGTGCCAGCACTCGTCGGCGGCGAGGTCCAGTACGTCGCCGTGGGTGATCGCGACGCCCTTGGGCACACCGGTGGAGCCGGAGGTGTACATCACGTACGCGAGCTGCTCCGGCAGTCCGGGTACGGCCGGATCGGTCTCCGTTTCCGTGCCGAACGGTTCGTCGTGGTCGTCGACGACCACGACCACCGCCGGGTGGTCGAAGGCCGGCCGGCCCATCGCGCGGTCGGTGAGGATCACCGTGGAGCCGGTTTCCCGGACGGCGAGCTCCATCCACGCCGGGGAGTAGCCGGTGTGCAGGGGCACATAGGTGCCGCCCGCCTTGACGATCGCGAGAATGGAGACGACGAGGTCGACGGACCGCTGCTGGAGGATCGCGACGCAGGTCCCCGGGCCCACACCGTGGCCGATCAGGCGGTGCGCGAGGCGGTTGGCGCGGGCGTCGAGCTGCGCGTAGGTCAGGGCACGGGAGCCCGCGCTGACGGCGACGGCTTCGGGCGTCCGGCGCGCCTGGGCGGCGAAGGCCTCCTGGAGGGAGCCCGGCAGCCGCGCGGGCCGAGAGGTCTCGTTCCAGGTGTACAGGATCCGCTCGCGTTCCTCGGGATCGAGCACGTCGAGGTCGGCGATCCGCTGGTCCGGGTCGCTCACGGCGGCCCCCAGGACGCGCGCGAGACGGGCCGTCAGCGCCTCGGCGCCGGCGCGGTCGAACAGGTCCGTGGCGTAGTCGAGCCGGAGCGACAGGCCGGCCGCGGTCCCCGGTGCCTCGCGCTGCTCGCGTACGTGGAAGGCGAGGTCGGGGCGGGTGGCCACGGCGTCCACGGGCTCGGCCTCGACCGTCACCGCGCCGAAGTCGATGTCGATGTCGCCTGCGATGCCGCCTGCGATGCCGAAGTCGAGGACCGGGCCGGCGGGCACGTCCAGGAACACCTGGAACAGCGGGTGTTCGGAGCGGGTGCGGGCGGGCCCGCCGACTGCCTCGACGACCTGCCCGAACGGGGCGTCCTGGTGCGCGAAGGCGGCGAGATCGGTCTGCCGGACCCGGTCGAGCAGCCTGCGGAAGGTGGGGTTGCCGGTGGTGTCGGTGCGCAGGACGACCAGGTCGTCCCCGGAGCCGAAGCCGAAGCCGTGGGTGCGGGCGTGGGCGTGGCCGGAGCCGGACGCGTCCGTCGGCCCGGTGGTCGTGGCCGGCCGGGCCGCGGCGCCGATCGGGACGTCCGTGCCCGCGCCGAGCCGGGTCAGGAGTGCGGCCAGGGCCGCCTGGACCACCATGAACGGTGTGGTGCCGGTGTCCTCGGCCAGGGCCGGGAGCCCTTCGCGCACCTCGACCGGGAGCGGATGCTCGACGACGTCGCCGGCGTGGCTCAGCACGGCGGGCCGCTTGAGGTCCGTGGGCAGCTCCAGCTGCCCGGGCAGGCCGGCCAGCTCCTGTCGCCAGAAGTCGATGTGCCGGGAGAGGCGGATGTCCTCGTCCCGGGAAGAGGGCCCGTCCTGGGCCTGGCGACCGGGCCACTCGGGCGCGTGGCCGTCGAGCCGGGCCCGGTAGGCCGTTCCCAGGTCGGCGACCAGGCGGTCCGGCGACCACCCGTGCGCCGCGTCCCGGCGCACCACGGCGAGCAGGACGTGTTCGTCGGCATCGGTTCGGAACAGCGAGGCCCGGTGGGGTGGTTCGGACCCGTCGGCGGGTTCCCGCCGGACGGTCTCGGCCCGCAGTGCGGCCGGCAGGTCGGCCTCCGCGACCGCCGCCGACGTCCACGCCGGCCCGGTCGCGGCGGTTTCGGACGCGCCCGTGGCTCCGTGGCGCACCAGCACGTCCTCGAGGGCGGCCCGCAGCGCCGCTTCCTCCAGCGGACCGCGCAGCCGCAGAGCAACCGCCATGTCGTGTGTCATCCGTACCCCCTGTTCGCCGAACGGCGATGTGATGCGCTCCCGCGCGTCGTTCGTCGTCGTGCGCGCTCGTGCAGTGTCTGAAGTCGACCGGTTTCCGGGTCCGCCCCGGGTCACCCCTGGAACCGGGCCATGCAGTCCGTGATCGTCGTCGCGAACCGGCCGATGTCCGCGGTCGGATAGAAGTGGCCTCCGGGCAGGCTGCGCAGTGCGAAGTCCGCCGTGGTGTGGTGCGCCCAGTCGTGGGCCTGCTCCCGGTCGACGTGGGCGTCCTGCTCGCCGAGCAGCGCCACCACCGGTGTGTTCACGACCGCCGACCGCGAGGACGCGTACCGCTCGACCGCCCGCAGGTCGGCCCGGACCGCGGGCATGATCATCGAGAGGAGCTCCGGGTCCGTGACGGCGGCTGTCCCGCCCAGCTCCGAGAGTGCGGCGAAGAGCGTCTCGTCGTCCCGGTCCGCCTCGCCCCAGTCGCGCCGCACGCGGGACGGCGCCTCGCAGGCGGAGGCGATCAACAGGCAGGGGCCCGATTGGGCTTCGGCACGGCGGGCGACCTCGAAGGCGACGATGGCTCCCATGCTGTGCCCGAGGAACGCGGTGTGGCCGTCGAGCCTGGGCCGCAGGGCCTCGAAGGCGCCGTCCGCCACCGCGTGCAGGTCGTCGAGGGGCTCCTCAAGGAGCCGGTCCTCCCGCCCCGGGTACTGCACCACGAGCACGTCGAGGTCCGGGCCGGCCGCCCGGGACAGCCCGTACCAGTAGCTCGCGCCCCCTCCGGCGTGGGGAAAGCAGACGAGCCTTCGCGTGGCGCGCGGCTTCGGGTGGAAGCGCCGCAACCACGGATCTTCGCTTGCGATGGGCACGTACACCCCTTTTCTCGTGCCGGAAACAAATCGACGCCGACCCCGATCACGTAGGTGAACCGGCCGATGTCGATCGGGGCCGACTCTATCCCGAAAGAAACTCGACGGCGGCCAGGCTACCTGCTGCACGCGTGAATGCATTTAAGGGTCCACAGGTCTCCGGATCTTTGTCAAACCATTACCTCCAGCAATTACGTCACGGACATCTTGCACGAAACAGAGACATTAGCCCTGTCGCGACCCTTTCGGCCAAACCGGTCCATCATCTTGCCATTTGAGACGGCGGGAGAGTTCTAGATCACCCGCCGACTCGCGGGCCGAGATTCCGACATCCGGATATCGCCGCAGGTCAGAGCGGTGTTCAACAGCCTCCGGATGCTCCCGTCCGGAGCTTGCCGGAAACGGAATGTATTGATCCGTGATCACGGATGATGGTTATGATCTTGGGTGGCTAGAAATTTGCACGGGGGAGGCCATGTGAATACGGTCCATTGTTCCGACGACACCGTCTCGACCTTCTCTGCTTCTCGCGCTCAGCGGAGAATGTTCTTCCTGGAAGAGATGGCGGCCGGCGCGCCCACTTATCACACGCCCGTCTGCTATCGGCTGGACGGTGACGTCGACGAGGCCGCATTGCGCATTTCCGCGCAGGGTCTGGTGGACCGGCACGAGGCGCTGCGCACGCGATTCGCCGTACGCGAGGGCGCACTCGTCCAGCTGATCCCGGACACGGCGGAGCTGAGCTGGAGCGTCACGGACGTCCGGGCGGGCGGGACGGCTCAGGCCGGCCAGGCGGCCGCCGGGACGGACGGGGCGGCCGGGGCAGCCGGGACGGCCCGGGACTGGTCCGACGACGAGGTCCGGCAGTGGATCCGCCGTGAGAGCGGACGCCCCTTCGACCTCCTGAACGGGCCCCTCTTCCGGGTCGCCGTGCTGCGCAGGTCGGACACCGAGCGGGTCCTGCTGCTGACCATGCACCACATCATCGTGGACGGCTGGTCGTTGCGCGTACTGCTCACGGAGCTGGCCCGCGGCTACGAACTCGCCCTGGCCGGACGGCCCGACGACCAAGAGCCCCCGGAATTCCAGTACGCCGACTACTCCGAGTGGCAGGAGGAGTGGCTCGCGAGTCCTGCGGCTCTGGAGCAGGAGGAGTACTGGCGGGAGAGGCTGGCGGGCGACCTGCCCGTGGTCCGGCACCCGGCCACCCGCAAGCGGCCGTCCACCGGCGGGGCCCGTCCGAGCGCCGTACACCGCTTCCCCCTCGACGACCGTGCCGTGCGAGGGCTCAAGGAGCTGTGCGACGGCTCCAACGCCACCTTCTTCACCGGTCTGCTGGGAACGTTCCACGTGCTGCTGAGCCGGTACACCGGCCTGGCCGACATCGCCGTCGGAGTGCCGGTGGCGGGCCGGCAGCAGGAGGAGTTCGCCCACACCGTCGGCCTGTTCGTCAACACCACCGTGATCCGGGCGGACCTCTCGGCCGATCCGCCGTTCACCGAACTCCTGGAGACGCTGCGGGACGACGTCCTCGACGCCCAGGACAACCAGGACATCCCGTTCGAGCGGCTCGCCGACCTCAAGGGAGCGCCGCAGGACCCGGGCACGCCGCCGCTCTTCCAGGTCATGTTCAGCATGCACCACGGCCGTGACCAGGACTGGAGCCTGCCCGGAGCCGAGGTCGCGGAGCTGGCGCCCGAGATCGGTACCGCCAAGTTCGATCTGCTCTTCGACGTCGAGCAGTCCGCCGACGGCGTGCACTGCTCCGTGGAGTACCACAGCGACGTCCTGACCGAAGAAACGATTCTTCTCTTCGCCGAGCACTACCGTCGGCTGCTCGACAGCATCCTGGGCGACCCCTCCGCGCCCGTCTCCGGCCTTCGTGTCCTCACCGATGCCGAGTACGAGCGCTGGGTCCCGGCACCGGCGGCACCCGCCGCGCCGGACGAGGCCTCCGCCGCCGACGAGACGGACTGGACGGACGGCACGGACGGCACGGACGGCACGGCACTGAAGTGCCACGAGCTGTTCGCCGCGTGGGCCCGGCGGACTCCGGACGCCCCCGCGCTCACCTTCCGGGGCGAGCACCTCGACTACGCGGAGCTGGACCGCCGCTCCAACCGGATCGCGCACTTCCTGCGGAGCCTCGGTGTCGGACCGAACGTCATGGTCGGCCTCGCCGTCGAGCGCTCACCCGAGCTCGTCGTCGCCGTCCTCGGCATCCTGAAGGCCGGCGGCTGCTACGTACCGCTCGATCCGGCCTACCCGTCCGACCGCCTCGCCTACATGGCGCAGGACTCGGGCGTCGGGATCATCCTGGTCGACGACGCCGCGGCCGCCCGCTGGACGTCCTTCGAGGGGCGCCTCGTGCACCTCGCCCAGGACTCGGACGACATCGCCTCCTTCCCCGACACCCCGCCCGCCGCCTGCGGGAGCCCGGACGATCTGGCGTACGTCATCTACACCTCCGGCTCGACGGGCCGGCCCAAGGGCGTACTGATCCCGCACCGGAACATCACGCGTCTGTTCTCCGCCACCCGGCCGTGGTTCGGCTTCGGTCAGGACGACGTCTGGACGCTCTTCCACTCCTACGCCTTCGACTTCTCGGTGTGGGAGATCTGGGGCGCGCTCGTCCACGGCGGGCGTCTGGTCGTGGTCGACTACGAGACCAGCCGCACCCCCGCCGACTTCCGCCGGCTCGTGGCGGATGAGGGTGTCACCGTGCTGAACCAGACGCCGTCCGCCTTCGCCCGGTTCAGCCAGGCCGACGCCGAAGCCGACGGCTCCGGTCATCCCGCGGAACTCGCCCTGCGTCACGTCGTGTTCGGCGGTGAGGCCCTCGAACCCGCGAGTCTGCGGGACTGGTTCGCCCGGCACGGCGACACCGCTCCGCGGCTGGTCAACATGTACGGCATCACCGAGACCACGGTGCACGTCACCTACCGCCCGATCACCCTGGCGGACCTGGCGGCGGAGCGCGGCAGCGTCATCGGTGTCGCCATCCCCGACCTGCGGATGTACGTCCTCGACCGGTGGTCCCGGCCCGTGCCCACCGGGGCGACGGGTGAACTCCACGTCGGCGGGGCGGGCCTCGCCCGCGGCTATCTCAACCGCCCGGACCTCACGGCCGAGCGGTTCGTCCCGAACCCGTTCGCACCCGGTACGTCCGACCGGCTCTACCGCACCGGCGACCTGGTCGCCCTCCTGCCCGACGGCGAGCTGGAGTACCGCGGCCGCATCGACAACCAGGTCAAGCTGCGCGGATTCCGCATCGAGCTCGGGGAGATCGAGGCGGCGCTGGCCGACCACGAGCGGGTCTCCGCCGCCGTGGTGCTCCTGCGCCGGGACGCCGAGGCGCACCCGTACCTCGCCGCGTACGTCGTCCCGGGCGCCCCGCACGCGGCCACCGGCCGGGGAACCGGAGCCGGGGCCGGAGCCGGCGAGCCGCTCGCCGATGCGCTGCGCGCACACCTGGCCGGCCGGCTGCCCGACTACATGGTCCCGGCGGCCTTCGTCGAGCTCGACGCCTTCCCGCTCACCGCGAACGGCAAGACCGACAGGGCCGCGCTGCCCGACCCGCGGGCCGTGGCCGCCGCAGCCGAGCGGCCCCACACCGCGCCGCGGACGGACGTCGAACGCCGACTGGCGGAGATCTGGTGCCGGGCACTGGGCCACGACCGGGTGGGCATCGACGACACGTACTTCTCACTCGGCGGCGACTCCATCCGCAGCATCCAGGTGATGGCGGCGGCCCGCGAGGCCGGGCTCGGCTTCTCGCTCACGGACCTGCTCGGCCTCCAGACGATCCGACGGCTCGGCGAGGTCACCACCTCGCTCGACCCGGAGCGGTCCCCGTCGCCCGAGGAGCGGGAACCGTTCGCGCTGCTGTCCGCGGCGGACCGGAGCCGGCTTCCCGAGGGGCTGGAGGACGCGTATCCCATGACCCAGCTGCAGTTGGGCATGGTGTTCCACAGCGATCTGAGCGACTCCGGCACCGGCCAGTACCACAACGCCTGGCACTACCGGCTCCGCGCCCCGTTCTCCGCGGACGCGTGGCGGGCGGCGGTGGCGGCGGTCTGCGGGCGCCACGAGATCCTGCGCACCTCCTTCGCCCTCGACGGGTTCGACGAGCCGGTCCAGCTGGTACACGGGCAGACGGATCCGCCGATCACCTTCGAAGACCTGCGCTCGCTGTCCGGGCCGGAGCGGGACGCCGCCGTGGCGGCTCGGTTCGCGTCGGAGACGTCCACGCCCTTCTCGTGGTCACGACCCCCACTGGTCCGTTTCCACGTCCAGAGGCTGACGGACGGGACCTTCGAGCTGTTCGTCGTCGAACACCACGCGATCCTCGACGGCTGGAGCGAGCGGTCCCTGTTCGTGGAGCTGCTGACCCGGTACGGCCAGGCGCTGTCGTCCGGGCAGGCAGAGGCGGTGTCCTCGCCGGAAGGGCGCCTGTCGGCCCGCTTCCGGGACTTCGTGGAGCTGGAACGGGCGGCGATGGCGGATCCCGAGTCCGCCCGGTTCTGGAGCGAGTCGCTGGACGGCCTCTCCTTCACCCCGGCCCTCGGCACGGCACGCCACGGTGACACGGCGGCCCCGGAGCCGGTCATGGCCTTCAGCCACCGGGTGGTGCCCGCCGATCTCGGCCGGGCCGTCCGGCGGCTCGCCGAGCGGCTGGACGTGCCGCTGCGCGTCGTCCTGCTGGCCGCGCACCTGCGGGTGATGAGCGTGATCGGCGGCACGGACGACGTGGTGACCGGCGCCGTCTACAACGGGCGGGCCGAGACCCGGGACGCGGACAAGTGCCTCGGCCTCTTCCTCAACACCCTCCCGATCCGGATGCGGATGGCGGGCGGCACCTGGAACGAGCTGATCCGGGAGACCGCCCGCCTCGACAACGAGATCCAGCGGCACCGGCGCTACCCGATGTCGGAGATCCGGCGGAGCAGCGGTCAGCAAGAGCTGTTCGACACGTATTTCAACTACACGCATTTCCATGTGGAGCGCTCCCTGACGGAGGAGACCGCCGTCGAGGTGCTCGACTCGGCCGGGTCGGGCTCCACCAGCTTCGGCTTCGGCGCTTCCTTCAGCGTGGACAGCGCGAGCGGCGAACTGACGCTCGGCATGCGGTACGACTCCGAGCGCCTCGACGCCGATCGCGTCGAGACGCTGCGCCTGCGGTACGAGACGGCGCTCGCCGGCATGGCCGACGCACCGGACGGCCGGTACACGGATGCCGATCTGCTGACGCCGGCGGAGCGGCAGACCATCGAGGCGTGGAGCACCGCCGCCCCGCCGCCCGCCGCGCGGGCCGCCACGCTGACCGGGCTGTTCGCACTCGCCGCCCGGGAACACCGCGGCGCCGCCGCGCTGGTGCACGGCGACGAGCGGGTGAGCTACGGGCGGCTCGACGCCCTGAGCGGCCGGCTCGGCCGGGTCCTTCGGCGGGCCGGTGTGGGCCCGGACCGCCTGGTCGCGATCTGCCTGGACGATCCCATCGCCTGCGTGGTCGCGATCCTCGGGGTGCTGAAGGCGGGCGGGGCCTACATCCCGCTCAACGCCGACCAGCCGGCGGCCCGCCTGGAGTCGCTGCTCGCGGACGCCGAGCCGCTGGTGCTCCTGACCGACCGGGAGCACGGCGCCCGCCTGGCGGGCCACACCGGCGCGCGGGTGCTGATCGACGAGGCCCATGGCGTCGCGGGCACCGGTGAGGACGAGACGGCGCTCCCGGAGCTCTCGGGTGCCGGGCACCTCGCGTACGTCATCTACACCTCGGGTTCCACCGGCCGCCCCAAGGGCGTGGCCGTCCAGCACGGTGAGATCGTCACGTACCTCAGCGGCATGCTCGACCGGCTGGACGTACGGCCCGGGGCCGCCTACGGGCTGTCCCAGTCGCTCGCCTTCGACTTCAGCATGACCATGCTGTACCTCTCCCTGACCACGGGCGGCACCCTGCACCTGCTGCCCAGGCACCTGACGGGCGAGGACCTCGCCACGGCCGTGGAGCGGGCCGACCTCGACTACCTGAAGATGACGCCGTCGCACCTGTCCGCGCTGGCGGCCGGCCCGGGGGCCAAGCGGCTGCTGCCGAACCGGGCGCTGCTCCTGGGCGGTGAGGCTTCCTCCGAGGACTGGGCCGCGGACCTGGCCGGGCACGGGGTCTGCGCCGTCCTCAACCACTACGGTCCCACCGAGGCCACGGTCGGCGTGACGGTTCACGAGATCACGGCCGACCGGCGCGGCGGCGGAACGACGCCCGTCGGCCGCCCGCTGCCCTCCGTGCGGGTCCACGTCCTCGACAGCCACCTGCGGCCGGTGCCGCCGGGCACCGCGGGCGAGCTGTACGTGGGCGGGGAGCGGCTGGCCCGCGGCTACCTCGGCCGGCCGGCCCTGACCGCGGAACGTTTCGTCGCCGACCCGTTCGGTCCCGCCGGATCCCGCCTGTACCGGACCGGCGACCTGGCACGCTGGCTTCCCGACGGCAGCGTGGAGTTCCTCGGCCGCACCGACCACCAGATCAAGATCCGCGGACACCGGGTGGAACTCGGCGAGGTCGAGGCCGCGTTGCGGGAGCTGCCGGGCGTCGCGCAGGCCGTGGTCGTCGCACACCCGGCCGACCGGCCGCAGCTGCTCGTCGCCTTCCTGGAGGCGGAGCCGGGAGCGGCGCCGCAGGACTCCGCGGACCTGCGCGGCCTGCTGCGCGAGCGCCTGCCCGACCACATGGTGCCGTCCCGTTTCCTGACGCTCGACCGGCTGCCGCTGCAGAGCCACGGCAAGATCGACCGCAAGGCGCTGCCCGCCGCGGACTCCGTCGAGGCGGGACCGGCACGGCTGCGGGAGGCTCCGGCGACGGTCTGGGAACAGACCCTCGCGGACATGTGGGGCGAGCTGCTCCGCGTGGACCGGGTGGGTGTCACCGACGACTTCTTCGAACTCGGCGGTGACTCGCTCCTCGCCACCCGGCTGGTGGCGCGGCTCCGTCAGGCGCTGCCCGAAGGGGCGGCGGCGGTCCGGGTCAGGGACCTGTTCACACACCGCACCGTGCGTGCCCTGGCGACGCTCGTCGAGGAGGCCGCGGCCGGCGGCGGACCGCGCCGCGCGGCCGGCGCGACGGCGGCCGGGCCCCGCGTCTTCCGGCCGTCGGTACGACAGCAGGGCCTCTGGTTCCTGAACCGGCAACAGGGCCCGTCGTCCACGTACAACGTGCCGACGGCCGTGTGGCTGGAGGGCGTTCTGGACGCGGAGGCGCTGCGGCGTGCGCTGTCCGACGTCGTGGCGCGCCACGAGACCCTGCGCTGCGTCTTCGAGCTGCGGGACGGCGATCCGCACCTGCGGGTCCTCGACCCGGCCGAGGGCGGAGTGGACCTGCCCGTGGTGCCGGTCGCCGACGCCGAGGTGGCGGACGTGCTGGCCCGGCTCGGCCAAGTGCCGTTCGACCTCGCCGTGGACCGGCCGCTGCGGGCCCATCTGCTGCGGGTCGAGGAGCGGCGCCATCTGCTCCTGCTCGTCATCCACCACGTCGCGACCGACGGCGCCTCGCGCGGGGTGCTGTACGCGGATCTGGCCGCCGCGTACGCCGCACGGTGCGAGGGCCGGGCTCCCGACTGGGCCGCGCTGCCGGTCCGCTACGCCGACTACGCGGTCCGCCAGCAGGAGTTCCTGGGCGATCCCGCCGACCCCGGCAGCGAGGCCGCGCGCCAGCTCGCCCACTGGAAGGAGACCCTGGCCGGCCTTCCCGAGGAGGTCCTGCCACGAACGGACCGCCCGCGTCCGGCGGTCGCCTCGCACCGCGGCGTGACGCACCGGGTGACCTGCCCGGCGGAGGTGCACGCCCGGTTGCTCGACCTCGCGCGGGAGACCGGCACGACCCTGTTCACGGTCGTCCACGCCGCGACCGCGGCGCTGCTCGGGCGGCTGGGCGCCGGCTCCGACGTGTCCATCGGCGTGCCGGTGGACGGGCGGGCCGACGAGGCGCTGGAGCGGCTGATCGGCTTCTTCGTGAACTCCGTGGTCCTGCGGACCCGCACGCACGGCGATCCGTCCTTCCGCGAGCTCCTGGAGCGGGTGCGGGAGACGGACATCGCGGCCTGGGCACATCAGGACGTGCCGTTCGACTGGGTGGTCGAGGCGCTGAACCCGGAGCGTTCCGCCACCCGCAACCCCCTGTTCCAGGTGCTCTTGACCGCACAGGACGAGGGCGGCACGGCGCTGGAGCTGCCGGGGCTCGTCACCCGCGAGGAGAGGGTGGACACGGACGTCGCCAAGTTCGACCTGTCCTTCGGGTTCACCCCGCGGCGGTCCCCTGCGGGCACGCCGGGCGATCTGGTGGTGGCCGTCGGCGGCAGCGCCGACCTGTACGCGACGGAGACCGTCCGTGCGATGGCGGGGCAGCTGTCCCGGCTGCTCGGCGCGGTCGCACGGGACCCGGACGCACCGGTCACGGCGATCGAGCTGCTCGACGCCGGGGAACGCGAGCGGGTGCTCGCCTGGGGCGACGACGGCGCCACCGGCCGCAGGAGCCACGTCCTGGACGACGCGCTGCGCCTCCTTCCGGCGGGCGTCGTCGGCGAACTGCACGTCTGCGCGGCCCCGTCGGCACTCGACGACCCGGCGGATCCGGCGGACTCTGCGGACCGGGCGGACCGGGCGGCGGAGCCGTCCGTGCCGTGCCCGGTCGACCCGGGCCGGCGGATGGTCCGCACCGGCCGGCTGGCCCGCTGGACGGCGGACGGCGTGATCGAGGACGCCGGGAGGGTGGACGAACAGGTCCGGCTGCGCGGCTTCCCGGTCGATCTGGGCGCCGTACGGGCAGAGGTGGCCGGCCGTCCGGACGTCGTCGCGGCGGCCGTGGTCGTCCGCGAGGACGAGCCGGGCGACGCGTGCCTGGTGGCCTACGCGGTTCCCGCCGACGGCTCCGTCACGGCGGACGGCCTGGAGGCCCGGCTGCGCGAGCGGCTGGCCGCCCACCTGGTGCCCGCCGTCGTCCTGCTCGACGAGCTGCCCGTGACGGTGGACGGATCGCTCGACCGGCGTGCGCTCCCCGCACCGGCCGCCGCCGGACGGACGACCCGGCGGTCGCGGAACACCGCGCTGGAGAGGGAGCTGTGCGCCGTCATGGCCGAGGTCATCGGCGTCCCCGAGGTGGGAGTGCACGACAACTTCTTCCACCTGGGCGGCCATTCGCTGCTCGCCGTGCGTTTCCTCGACCGTGTCCAGGACGTCCTGAGGGCCGGGGGCGCCCGGCTCACCATCCGCGACCTCTACCACTCCCCCACGGCGGCCCGGCTCGCCGAGCACCTCGACCGCCCGGGCGCCCGGGCCGGACGGGGCAACCCGCTGGACCCCGTACTGACGATGCGCGAGGGTACCGGCGAACCCCTCTTCTGTCTGCCGGCCATCTCCGGTCTGAGCTGGGCGTTCTCCGCGCTCCTCCCGCACATCGACGCGTCCAGGCCGGTCATCGGACTGCAGTCCGGGCAGCTGGGCGACCCGGGCGCCGCGCCGCGCGACTTCGAGGCGCTGGTGACGGCGCACGTCGCCCGGATCCGGGAGGTGCGGCCCCACGGGCCCTACCACCTGCTGGGCTGGTCGTTCGGCGGTGTCCTCGCCCACGCGGTGGCCACCCGGCTCACCTCGCTGGGCGAGCGCGTCGCCACCCTCGCGCTGTTGGACGCCCGGCCGCCGGCCGAGCGGCGGCCCGCGACCGGAGACCGGCACTGGGCTCTGGGCGTGCTCCTCGGCCGCGATCCGGGCGACCTCCCGGAGCCGGCCACGGACGGGGAACTCGTCGCGCTGCTGCGGGCCAACGAGCCGGTCCTCGGCATGCTGGACCCGGAGCAGGTCGCTGCGGTCGTGGCCACGACGCTGGCCAACCGAACGGCGTACCTGGCCCACCGCGTGACGGACCGGTTCGACGGCGACGTGGTCTTCTTCGAGGCCGTACGCACCAGCCGGCTCACCGGCGGGGAAGCCTGGGCCGATCACGTACGGGGTGAGATCCGCGAACACGCCGTCGACTGCGGGCACATGGACATGACCCGGCGCGAGCCCCTCGCGGCGATCGGCCGGCTCCTCGAGGAGCACCTGCGGACCCTCGCCCCCTGACCGTACGCACGTGAGCCCGGACCCCCTGACGCCTCGGGGTCCGTACCGCCCGACCCACCCAGGAAGAGACCACCCCGCATGGAGGCCCCCATGTCCCTTTCCATCGAGCCCGCCGCCCCGGACTTCCGGGACGACCTCGTCTCGGACTCCAAGCTGCTCGGCGGCCACGTCGAGGCCTGCGAGAAGCTGACCGCCGGTCTGCCGCCCCGCCGCGAACGTTCCGCGGCCCAACAGCAGGAGGCGGCGCAGGCCGAGGCCGCCGCCCGACGGGCCCGGCACCGTTTTCTGGACCTGCACGCCCGCCACGTGTACGACGAGCTCACCGACGGCCGCAGCCGTCAGGTCCGCCTGGACGAACTGGCGTTCGCGGGGGCGGACCGCTACCCGGGACTCGTTCCCACCCGCGCCGAGATCGTCGCGGACCGGCAGCTCCCGCAGTCCGAGAAGTCGGGCGGCGAGGTCGACCAGGGCATCTTCTTCGCCCACCTGCTGGACCGGAGCGACACCGGCGAGCACCTGCTCCGCTCCATGCTCGCCCCCACCGCCCGGGCACTCGGCCTGCTCCCGGAGTTCCGCCGCACCGGTCACCTGGACCTCGGGCAGGCGGTGATCCGCAGGGACGGCTGCGTGGCCGAGGTGACCATCTGCAACCAGCACGTCCTCAACGCCGAGGACGACGGGGTGGTCGAGGCCCTGGAGACCGCCGTCGACCTGGCTCTGCTGGACGACGCGGTATCGGTCGGCGTGCTGCGCGGCAGCGTGCTGTCCCACTCCCGGTACAGCGGCCGGCGCGCGTTCGGCGCCGGCATCAACCTGACCGACCTCTACACCGGGAAGATCGGCTTCGTCGACTTCATGCTGCGCCGGGAGACGGGCTACATCCGCAAGCTCATCCACGGCCTGAACCTCGGCTCGGGGCACCGTCTGCTCGACCTGCCGGGCGGCAAGCCCTGGGTCGGCGCCGTCGAGACCTTCGCGATCGGAGGCGCCACCCAGGTCGCACTCGTGCTCGACCGGGTGATCGCCGCGTCCGACGCCTATTTCTCGCTGCCGGCGCTCACCGAGGGCATCGTGCCCGGCGTGGCCAACATGCGGCTCGGCCGCGTCGTCGGCCGGCGGATGGCCCAGCGGCTGATCTTCTTCGGCGAGCAGGTCGCGGCGGACAGCCCCGAGGCGTCGGCGCTGTGCGACGAGGTCGTCGCTCCCGAGGCCGTGGACGCGGCGGTTGCGGCGGCCGCCGACCGGCTCGCGGACCCGGCCGTGCCCAGCAACCGCCGCATGATGCACCTCGCCGAGGAGTCCGACGACCTCTTCCGTACCTACATGAGCCGGTACGCGTTGGAGCAGTCCGCCCGGATGCACAGCCCCGACGTGGTGGCGAAGCTGGAACGCACCTGGGTCCACCGCAAGCGCACGGCGTGAGCGCCGGACCGACAGCCCGGATCCGCCCCGCGGGCCCTCCGGGAGGCCCGAGAGCGGCCCCACCGTCCACCGCTTCGCCGTCCACGTTCCGCACAGAGAGCGAGCCCCCACATGTCCGCCACGACGGCAGCCCCCGCGCCCGGCCCGCGACCGGCGGCGGAGGCCCTGCTGCCCTCGCCCGTACCCGTCCGGCTCGTCACCGAGGACGGTGAGGCGAGCCCGGGTTCCCCCCGGTCCCCCCGGTCTGCCCGGTCCGCACACGCCCGGCAGTCCCCGCAGTCCCCGCAGTCCCCGGCATCTTCGGGCCACCGCGAACCCGCGGCGGACCGGCTGCGCGAGGCCTACCGGCAGATGGTGCTCGGCCGTCGCTTCGACCGGCAGGCGTCCGCGCTGACCCGGCAGGGCATGCTCGCCGTCTATCCGTCGAGCCGGGGCCAGGAGGCCTGCCAGATCGCCGGAGTGCTGGCGCTGCGCGAGGAGGACTGGCTCTTCCCCACCTACCGGGACACCGTCGCCATGGTGGCGCGCGGCGTGGACCCGGTCGAGGCGCTGACCCTGCTGCGCGGCGACTGGCACTGCGGCTTCGACCCGACGGCGGTGCGCGTGGCGCCGCCGTGCACGCCGCTCGCCACCCAGCTGCCGCACGCGGCCGGGATGGCGGACGCCCTGCGCCGCAAAGGCGAGGGCGGGGTGGTGATGGCATTCGTCGGCGACGGCGGAACGAGCGAGGGCGACTTCCACGAGGCGCTGAACTTCGCCGCCGTGTTCCGGGCCCCCGTCGTCTTCCTCGTCCAGAACAACCGGTACGCGATCTCCGTGCCGCTCGACCGGCAGACCGCCGCGCCGGCCCTGGCGTACAAGGGAGTCGGCTACGGCGTGCCGTCCGAGCAGGTGGACGGCAACGACCTCGTCGCGGTCCTGGCGGTCCTCGACGCGGCCGTCGAGCACGCCCGCTCCGGGCGGGGGCCCTACCTCGTGGAGGCGCACACCTACCGGATGGACGGGCACACCAACGCCGACGATCCGCTTCGCTACCGCGACGACGACGAGGTCCGACGGTGGGAGGCGGCGGACCCGGTACGGCGCCTGGAGACGTATCTGCGCGGCCGGGGCGTCCTGACGGAGGACGACATCGAGACCGTACGGACCGAGGCCGAGGAACGGGCCGCCGAGCTGCGCACCCGCATGGGGGACGAGACCCCGCCGGACCTGCTCGGGCTCTTCGAGCACGTCTACGCCGAACCCACGCCCCAGCTGCGGGAGCAGCGCGACCAGCTGGCGGCCGAGCTGAAGGACACCGAGAGCTGACATGAGCAAGGCCACGATGGCGGGGGCCCTCAACAGGGCCCTGCGCGACGCGCTGCGCGAGGACGAGCGCGTGCTGGTGTTCGGGGAGGACGTCGGCCGGCTGGGCGGTGTCTTCCGCGTCACCGACGGACTGACGCAGACGTTCGGAGAGGAGCGCTGCTTCGACACGCCGCTGGCGGAGTCCGGGATAGTGGGATTCGCGGTCGGCCTGGCCATGGGCGGGTTCCGGCCGGTGGTGGAGATGCAGTTCGACGCCTTCGCGTATCCGGCGTTCGAACAGATCGCCTCGCACGTGGCGAAGACGCGCAACCGCACCCGGGGCCGCGTGACGCTGCCGATGGTGCTGCGCATCCCGTACGGCGGAGGGATCGGCGGCGTCGAGCACCACAGCGACTCCAGCGAGGCGTACTACGTCCATACACCGGGCCTGAAGGTCGTCGCCCCGGCGACCGCCGAGGACGCGTACTGGCTGCTGCGGGACGCCGTACGGGACCCGGACCCGGTCGTGTTCCTGGAGCCCAAGAAGCTGTACTGGTCCAAGGAGGAGGTCGACTTGGAGCGGCGGGAAGCGCCGCCGTCGGGCAGGGCGGTGGTCCGGCGCCAGGGCCGCGATGCCACCCTGGTCGCGTACGGCCCCTCGGTCCCGGTCGCGCTCGACGCGGCGCGGGAGGCGGCCCGCGAGGGCCTCGACCTGGAGGTCGTGGACCTGCGCACGCTCGTGCCGTTCGACGACGAGACGGTGACGGCCTCGGTGCGGCGCACCGGACGCTGCGTGGTCGTCCACGAGTCGCAGGGCTTCGCGGGCGTCGGCGCCGAAATCGCCGCGCGCGTGCAGGAACGCTGCTTCCACTCGCTGGCCGCGCCGGTGCTGCGCGTCGCGGGGTTCGACATCCCCTACCCGCCGCCGAAGCTGGAGCACGCCTACCTGCCCGGGGTGGACCGCATCCTGGACGCCGTCCACCGGCTCCAGTACGACGACGAGCCGGACACCCGGCACCTCGGGACGCGGGGGGCCGCGTGAGCACGGGAGCCGAACGGCGGGTCTTCGCACTGCCCGACCTCGGAGAGGGGCTCACCGAGGCCGAGATCGTCGGCTGGCGGGTCGTCGTGGGAGCCGCCGTCGAGGTGGACGAGGTGGTGGTCGAGGTCGAGACGGTCAAAGCGCTCGTCGAGGTGCCGGTCCCGTACGCCGGCACGGTGGTGGAACTGCACGCCGAAGTGGGCGCGGTGGTCGCGGTCGGCGCACCGCTCGTCTCCGTCTCCGTTTCCGTTCCGGCCTCCGTCGCCGGGACGCGCGAGAACGACGGTGGCGCGGGGAACGAAGGCGGAGCCGGGAACGAAGGTGCGCGCGAGAACGGCGGTGCGCCGTCCGCGGCCGGGAGCGGGCACGTACTGGTCGGGTACGGTACGGCTCACGCCGCCGCGTCCGGCCGGCGCCGTCGACGCTCGGGGAACACTTCCGCGCCGTCGCAGCCGTCCGGGACGGCCGGGCAGCGCGGGCCCGGCGAACCTCAGCAGGGCGGCGCCGGCCGGTCGGGGCCACCGTTGGTGATCTCCCCGCTGGTCCGTTCCCTCGCGCGCCGTCACGGCGTCGATCTCGCCCGGGTCCGGCCCAGCGGGCCGCACGGAGTCGTCGTACGCCGCGACGTCGAACA
The DNA here is from genome assembly GCF_042890485.1 of Streptomyces sp. NPDC002181. Classification (NCBI taxonomy): domain Bacteria; kingdom Bacillati; phylum Actinomycetota; class Actinomycetes; order Kitasatosporales; family Streptomycetaceae; genus Streptomyces; species Streptomyces sp. NPDC002181. The sequence goes on from NZ_JBIASC010000018.1 coordinate 29,949, forward strand.
GGCCGTGGCAGCGCCGGTGCCGGAGCCTCGTCCGGAGCCGCGTCCGGAGCCGGAGGGCGTGGAGCGCATTCCGCTGCGGGGCCGGCTGCGGGCCGCGGCCGAGAAGCTGTCCCGCGGGCTCGAAGCCCCGTGCGCCACCACCTGGGTGGACGTGGACGCGACCGGGCTGATCGAAGCCCGGGACGCCCTCCGTGCCGCCGAGCCGGGCGCGAACATCGGCCTGTTGGCGCTCCTCGCGCGGATCTGCGTCACGGGTCTGCGCAGGTTCCCCGAGCTGAACGCCTCGATGGAGAGCGAGCGGGGCGAGATCGTCCGCTTCACCGCGGTGCACCTCGGCATCGCGGCCCGGTCCCCGCACGGTCTCGTCGTACCCGTGGTCCACGACGCGCACCGCAGGTCGACGTCCGAACTGGCGGCGGCCCTGGCCGATCTGACGGGCCAAGTGCGCTCGGGCGGCCTGCGTCCCGCCTCACTGGTCGGCGGGACGTTCACGCTGAACAACTACGGCGTCTTCGGCGTGGACGGCTCCACACCCCTGCTGCATCACCCCGAGGCGGCGATGCTCGGGGTGGGCCGGATCACCGACAAGCCCTGGGTGGTGGACGGACAGCTCGCGGTCCGCAAGGTGACCCAGCTGTCCCTCACCTTCGACCACCGCGTCTGCGACGGCGGTGCCGCAGGCGGCTTCCTGCGGTACGTCGCGGACCGGGTGGAGCGCCCCGCGACACTGCTGGCCGACCTGTGACCGGGGGCCGCCCGACCGAGTACAGCGATACGAGGAACCGACGATGAACACCGCCCCGCACACCTCCGTGGATTCCGGAGTGGATCCCGCCTTGGATCCCGCCGTGAGGTCCGTCTTCCCGCTCGTGCGCACCGCGCACCCCGTGTCCGAGACCGAGCGCGCCGCCATCCTGGCCGCACCGGCCTTCGGCCGGTACTTCACCGACCACATGGCCTCGGCCACGTGGACGCCCGAGGCCGGCTGGCACGACCGGGGCGTGGGTGCCCTGAAGCCGTTCTCCCTGCACCCGGGCGCGGCCGTGCTGCACTACGCACAGGAGATCTTCGAGGGGCTCAAGGCGTACCGGCACGCGGACGGCAGCGTCTGGCTCTTCCGGCCCGAGGCCAACGCCCGCCGCTTCGCACGCTCGGCGCTGCGCATGGGTCTTCCACCGCTGCCCGAGGAGGACTTCCTCGCGAGCGTGGAGGGTTTGGTACGCGCGGACGAGGCGTGGGTGCCGGTGGCGACGGGCGAGGAGAGCCTCTACCTCAGGCCGTTCATGTTCGCCTCCGAGGTCTTCCTCGGGATGCGGCCGTCCCACAGCGTTCGGTACTGCGCCATCGCGTCGCCCGCGCAGCCGTTCTTCGGCCCGGTCGTGGGCGGCCTGACCCTGTGGGTGAGCACCTCGTACACCCGGGCGGCCAGGGGCGGGACGGGCGCCGCGAAGTGCGGCGGCAACTACGGCGCGAGTCTCGCCGCCCAGGCCGATGCCCAGCGGCACGGCTGCGATCAGGTCCTCTACCTGGACGGCGCGGGCGAGGAGGGCTGCATCGAGGAGTCCGGGGCCATGAACCTCTTCCTGGTCACCTCCGCCGGCGAGCTGATCACGCCCGCCGCGCTCGGCACCATCCTGGAGGGTGTCACCCGTGACACGGTCCTGGCCCTGGCTTCCGAGTTCGGCCTCAAGGCCGTCGAACGACCCGTCGCCTTCGCGGAGTTCAGGGAGGGCATCGCGGACGGGACCGTGACCGAGGTGTTCGCGGCGGGCACGGCGGCCGTACTGACCCCGGTCAGCGGCATCAAGGGCGAGGGGTACGAGCTGACGGTGGGCGACGGCACCCCGGGCGCGCACACGTCCGCGCTGCGCGCGAGGGTCCTCGACATCCAGTACGGCCGTGCCGAGGACCCGTACGGCTGGATGCGCCGGGTGGTGTGAGGCCGCACTGACGGACGGCGGAGGCCACGGGCCGGAGCGGGCGGCGCACGTCCGCCTCGGTACGCTGGCCCTCGCAGCCCCGTCATCCGTCGTCGAACACGATCCGGCAAGCAGTGCCTCCGCGCCACACCGAGGGGAACCCCGTGACCGCACCCGCCGTCCGCACCTGGCCACAGCTCCTCGCCGCGCTCCTGCGCCGCGAGGACCTGACCGCGGACGACACCCGATGGGCCATGGGCGAGGTCATGAACGACGCCCACGAGGCCGCCGCGTTCGCGGGCTTCCTCGTCGCGTTGCGCGCCAAGGGCGAGACGGCGGCGGAGATCTCCGGCCTGCTCGACGCGCTCATGGACCGGGTCGTTCCCCTGCCCGTCGACGGGCGGGACGTCGTCGACATCGTCGGCACCGGGGGCGACGGCGCGCACACCGTGAACATCTCCACCATGGCGGCGATCGTCACCGCCGCGGCCGGGGTGAGGGTGGTGAAGCACGGGGGACGCTCCGTCTCCAGCAAGAGCGGCTCCGCCGACGTGCTGGAAGCCCTCGGCATTCCGCTGTACCTCGGCGCCGGGCAGGTCGCCCGGTGCGTCGGCGAGCTGGGCATCGGCTTCACCTTCGCCCCCGCCTTCCACCAGGGCCTCAAGCACGCCGCGCCGGTCCGGCGCGTCCTGGGTGTGCCCACCGCGATCAACTACCTCGCTCCGCTGACCAACCCCGCCCGTCCCGGAGCCGCCCTGGTCGGCTGCTCCAACCTCCAGCTCGCCCCCGTACTGGCCTCCGTGCTGGCCGGGCGCGGCACCAGGGCCCTGGTGGTGCGCGGCCTCGACGGTCTCGACGAGATCACCACCGCGGCCCCCACCGAGGTGTGGGCGACCGGCGAGAACGGCAGCGTCGGCAGGACCACCATCGACACCCTCCGCTTCGGCCTGGCCCGCCCGATGCCGGATGCGCTGCGCGGCGGCGACGCCGCCTACAACGCGGCAGCCGTGCACACCGTGCTCGGCGGCGCGCCCGGCGCGGCCCGCGACGCGGTCCTCGCGAACGCCGCGGGCGCCCTGGCCACGCACGGCGCCGACCTCAAGGGTGGCGTCGCGGCCTCGTTCGAGGACGCCTTCGCCGACGGCCTGGACCGGGCCCGCGCCGCGGTGGACGGCGGCGCCGCCGCCGGCCTGCTCCGCCGCTGGGTGAAGCTCGCCTCTTCGCTGGGCGATCCCGCCTGACCTGCGAGGCACGGGATGCCCAGCGCGGCACGGGCGCAAACCTCAGAACTGGTAACACTCCGTGTTTAGTTACCGGAGATCCGGTAACAAGCAGTAGTGAAAGCCAGTCAATACCCGGCGAAAGGCAGGAACATGAACCTCGTTGCCGTGCTCATCCTCGTCGTGGCCCTCGTGCTCGTCGGTCTGCTGATCGCGGCCCCCAGCGCCACCGTCCGGCACAACCCCTTCCCGGGCCGCCGGGCGCGGGCCGCCCACCGCCGCTCGGGCGCTGCCCGTTCGACCCGCGTACCCGGTCAGCGCGATGTCCGGCACCACGCGCGCTGACCCCGGACGCCGTACCTGCTGCGGCCCTCGCGGCCGCCCGCGTCCGACCACACCCGCACGCCCCTCCGTCAGACCGGCGGTGGGGGCGGGGGCGGGCCCTGTGCGAGGATCCGCGCTGCGGCGAACTCCTCGCGGGAGGCCTGCTCCGCCAGGTCCAGGTAGCCGTACGCGTCCTCGCCCACGGGTATCCGCAGGGGTGTCGGGCCCTGGGCCGCGACGATGTCGAGAACCCGTTCGGCGAAGTCCTCGGGGCGTCCCGTCTCGGGATTCTCCGCGAGACCGCGGGCACCGTCGAGCATCTCGCGGTTGGTCACGTCGTAGACCGGGATCCGGCGCCGCGCCTCCGTCATGGACGTGCCGTAGCGCGTGGCGAACATGCCCGGCTCCACCACCGTGACGCGGATGTTGTGCGGGGCGGCCTCGATGGCAAGCGCCTGGCTCATGCCCTCCAGGGCGTGCTTGCCGGCGACGTAGGCACCCAGGCCCGGGAAGGCGATGCGGCCGACCACGGAGGAGATGTTGACGACGTGGCCGTGGCCCTGGGCCCGCATCAGCGGCAGGACGAGCCGCGTGAGCCGCCACGGGCCCACGACCAAGGTCTCCAGCTGGTCGCGCAGTTCGGCGTCCGACACTTCCTCGACCGCACCGAACAGTCCGATGCCCGCGTTGTTGACGAGGATGTCGATGCCGCCGAGACGGTCGGTGGCTCTGCGGACGGCCTCCTCGCAGGAAGCGGCGTCCCGCAGTTCGAGGGGGACCGGGAGGATGCGGCCGGGCCAGGCGTCGGCGAGGGCCTCCAGGTCGGCGGTCTTGCGGGCGGTGACGGCCAGTTCGTCCCCGGCCCGGGCCGCGGCCGAGGCCAGAGCGTGTCCGAGGCCGGAGGAGCATCCCGTGAGCAGCCAGCGTCGTCCCATCGTTACCCCCGTGACGAGCGAGTGTGCGGACCGTGGTGGTGACCGTCATGGTCAGGGGGCGACGCCCCGCGGTCATCCCCTCCCGCGGGGGCGTGCGGAGGCGCGCGGGCGCACGGACGGGCGCGCACGGCGCCGCCGCCGCAGGCCGCGCCGTGCCGCCGACGGATCCCGGCGGGGTCGCGGCAGGGTCGCGCCGGGACCGCGGCGGCCCGACGGTCGACCGGTCAGACGGCTTCGGTAGCGAAGAGCTCCAGGTGGGCGCAGTGCGGGCAGCGGTACGCCTCGATGCGCCGCCGGGGCCTGCCCAGCCGTTTGGCCCCGCCGAACAGGCCGCGTTCCAGCGGCCCGGCGATCCACCGCGCGTACCCCCGGGCGCCCTCCCCCGCGTCCTCGACGAAACCCGGCTCCAGGCCGCCGCCACCGCAGTACGTACATCGCATCGCGTCCACGGGGCGAGTGTACGAAGCGGCCCGGCCGTGCCGCAGCGGGCGGCCGGACCGGCAAGGGGTGAGGAAGTTCACCGCGGGGGACGCCCCGGGCGACGGACGGCATTGCTAGATTGTCCGGCGGCCGGTCCAAGGCCCCGGACGAGATGCGCCGTACCCGGTTACGCACGACGACGCGAGAGGTGCCGCACGCGCGGCGCCGCCCCGCTGTCCGCGCCCGGGCAGCGTCCTCGTCGAGCAAGATGGGCCCAACGCCATGACCGTGCCACTCACCCGCACCCTGTACCGGACCACCGCGCACGCCGCCGGGGGACGCACCGGATCCGTCTCCACGGACGACGGACGCCTGGACGTCCGCCTCGCCCCGCCGCGCAAGAAGGTCCCCGGCACGACCAATCCCGAGCAGCTGTTCGCGGCCGGATTCGCCGCCTGCTTCACCTCCGCGCTCGCCGAGGTCGCCGCCGAGTTCGGGGCGGACGCCTCCGCCGCACGCGTGGCCTGCGAGGTGCGGCTCGGCACCACGGACACGCCCGCCGGCTACGGCCTCGCGGTGGCGCTGACCGTCAGCCTGCCCGGGTGGCGGGCGGCGGACCTCCAGCCCCTGCTGCACCGGGCGGACGCGGTCTGCCCGTACGCGCAGGCCGTACGGGGCAACGTACCGCTGACCCTGGTGGCCGTGGAGGAGCACGCAGCCGATGACCACGCCTGAGCCCGGGCCGGGCCGGGCCTCCGGACGCCTGCCGGATCTGCCGGATCTGCCGGATCTGCCGGATCTGCCGGATCTGCCTAAGGGCCCCGGGGTCCCGGTGCCCGGGCACGGCGCGTGGCTGCGGCGCGGCATCAGCCGCGACGGCGGACCCCTCGTCGAGGACCGCGAGGTGGTGTGGCTGCAGGCCGGGGCGTACTACGCCGACAGCCGGGGCTTCGCCGGTACGACGTCCTTCGACGGCACCCGGGTCCACTTCCACCACCTCACCGGCGAGCCCGGCGAGGACGCGGGCACGTTCCGGTGGGACGGCGCGAACCTCGTCGAGCGGGGCACCAACCCCGACGGCGGCACCTTCCTGGAGATCTGGACCCCGCTGCCCACCGACGAGGGGCCCTGCGGTTCCTGGTCCGGTCCGGACCACCACGTGGTGCGCGTCGGCCGCCACGTGGTGCACGTCGATGCGCGTGCCGGATCGTACTGGCGGCTGTAGCCCGCCGGTCCGCGCGGCGCGGGCGGGCGCCGATCCAGGGGCCGCATGACCGGTCAGGCCCGGGGCACCCGTGCGACGCTCGATCCGGCCTGGTCGCCCGCGTCGCCGGCGTCACCCGCGGGCATCTGCGCCGCCTCGACGTGTGCCAGTGCGTAGCGCAGGGGGCCCGCGCCTCGCTCCGGCCTCGCTGTGCCGGTGGGTGGCCAGGGCCTCGTCACGCAGCGCGCCTGCGCCAGTCCGGCACCCGGCGGCCACCGGTGGCCGGCGACGAAGCCCACCTACGACGGCAAGGGCCACTACTGGATGGGCGTACGGGCGTACTGTCGGCGGAAAATCCGCGTGCGCCCCTCCCTCACGTTGCGAAACACTGTGCGAATGAGCAGCGCAGCCGCACAGACAGCACGGGAACGGGCCCTTCGTCATGTCGCGGGACTGGCGTCGGGCCCTCCCGTGGACCCGGCGCTGCGGGTGACCCTCAACTTCCACCCGGACCGTCTGCTGCACGGCAAGCCGATCCTGGAGGCCCTGGCCGAGGACGGCGTCTACCGCTCGCAGTTCGTCACGGGGACCAGCAACGGAGGGCTGACCGCGCATCCCGGTGGCGACCGGTGGCGCTGGGAGAGCCGGATCTTCGACGGGGCGTACGACGAGGGCGGCGCTCATGAGCGGCCCGTCTACGGGGCGTTGAACTTCCGCCGCAAGCCGGCCGGCGGGGCGCCGCGGTTCGGCTCCGCCCACTTCCGGCTGACTGCCGAGACACTGGCGCGGACCACCTTCTGCTATCCGGACAGCTTTCTGGAGCCCTCGGATTTCGGCGTCGCGGCCCGCATGGGGCTCCTGGAGCTCGCCCTCGCCGATGAGCAGGACGAGCTCGACGACTACATCGAGGCCCAGGTACACGGGCCGGTCCGGCCGCACGCCCACGTGGAGGCGCTGGTACTGGACCCCTGCTACCGGGGCACGGCGGTCGAGGCAGCCGCTCTGCGTCTCGGCTGCCCGGTGGAATGGCACCCCGGCTTCCGGCTCGGGGTCGAAGAGCTCCGGCGTCACCCCGGCTACCGGGGCCGGGAGTACGTCGACTTGGGCACGGAGCTGGCGGTCGACGGGGTACTCGACCCCCGGATCGTCGGAGATGCCGCACGTACCGACCGCCATGACGCCCAGGCGGTCAAGAAGGTGTGGCACTACCTGGCGCGCTTCGGCGCGTCCTGGAACGCGGCACCCGGCTCCGCGACCGGCACGCCTCCGCGCCACGGGGAGCATTCGCGCGGCCTCCGGTCTGGATGAGGGCCGCCGAGCCCGTGCCGAAGCGCCGGCCGGCGGCTGGTGCGCCACAGGGCCCCGGAGCCCGTTGTCAGTAGGGTGTGCCAGAGTCTGCGCATGCTGGAGATCGTGGTGAAGACGGAGAACGGGGAGCGGCACGTCATGCTTCCCGCCGAGGAGCTGGCCGGGCTGGTCGAGCGGATCGGTGGTGCCGGCGACCGGTTCCTGGTGGTCCAACGGATACCCGACCTGCCTGACGTCTTCGCCCAGGTCTGGCACGAGGCCGGTGGTGACTACACGCTGGAGTACCGCGACGGTTCCGCCGACCGGCACTTCCGGACGCCCGCCGAGGATCCCCGGACCGTGGTCGCGGCACTCACCGGGTGGGCTCGCCGGGAGGCCGGATGGAACGGCCGTCTGGCCTGGTCGCCTGTGGACATGGGCCCCGCCCCTCAAGTGCCGCCCCTCGACCTCGACGAAGAGGAGCGCGCGACGCTGGAGGAGCGCGTCCGCGAAGTGCTCGTCGGTGGGTTCGCCTCCCGCGCCGAACTGGCCGAGGTGGCCGAGGAGTACCTGGTCACCCGGGACCGCCGGCCCGTCTCGCACGCGCAGGCACGGGCGCTGGCCGACCGGTTGTGGCTGGAGCGGGTCGCGGAGCAGGCCGCATGGCAGGGCGAGACCGACCCGGAACGACTTGCCCGCGCGTTCACCGCCCTCCAGGCCGCCGGGATCACCGCCCGTGAGAACTTCACCTGTTGTCGTGGCTGCGGCGATTCCGAGATCGGCGGCGAAGCCGGTCCCGGCGCCCGCGGCTTCGTCTACTTCCACACCCAGTGCACGGACTCCGCAGCAGCCGGCCACGGACTGACGCTGCTCTACGGCGGCTTCGACGGTTCGTCGCAGACCACTGAGTCCATCGGCCACGAGGTCATGGCCGCCGTGGCGGCGGCGGGCCTGCAGGCTGAATGGGACGGCGACCCCGGCCGGGCCATCACCGTCACTCCCCTCACCTGGCGGCGCCGTCTGATCGGCTAGGCCGTCGGCTGACGCGCAGCGGGGGCGGATCGAGCCGTTTGGCCCTCGCCTCGCAGGTGCCGCGAGCAGGCAGCGGCCTGGTTCGCCGCCTCGTCGAGTTCAGGTGGCATCGCGGTCAGGTCCGTCAGCCATTCGACGGGAACCTCTGTGTGATCCGGACCCCACCGCCACAGGGTTCTCCCCTGTGTGCCGGGGGAGCCGACCGATGCGAAGGACGGTATCCGCCCACCTGGCTGGACCAGAACGACGGCCTCGCCGTCCTCGGGTACGGTGCCGCCCATGACCATGCCCTCCTCGTGCAGGAACAGGTAGGCAAGGCGCAGCTCGTCGCCCGGCACCCGGAACTGGCCGATGAACACGAGGGGCTCGCCCGAACGCGGATGCACCGGCCAGGCCGGTCCGTCCAGCCAGACCGGCTGCCCACCGAACTTCGACACCGGTTCCGTGACCGGTTCGCGCGCGGTCAGGAGGGACATCCGCAGCCGCGGCAGGAAGGCCGCATCGTAGGGGCCCGCGGCCCGGCCCGTCGGTTCGGAGATCACGCCGCCGACGCTACGTCACCCCACCGACGGCACCCAGGGCGGGTGGTCTCCTTTGATCACGCCTGACCTGCAAGATCCGAACGAGGCGGCCTGGTCGCGGTGTCAGTCTGCTCCCGTATTCTTCCGGCCACCGCACACCGACGCGAAGGATCCAGAGAATTGTCCGGCCTGTCTGCTTTCCCGCTGCCCTTCCACTCATCCCGGTCCATAGCGTTCGCGACACCCCGGACGTTGCGGGAGCTCCAGATGATGCAGTGCAGCTCGCACATTCGGGCGAAGCCGGGGTGGTTCGACAAGATGAACGACGCCGACGTCGTCGCCAGGTGGACGCGGGAAGCGGTCGCCCAGGGCCTCACCGAAGCGCAGGTGCGCTACGTGCTTGCCGAACTCGCGCACTACGCGGCGCTGCGGGACGAACGGACCGGTGTCGAGGTGTCCGCCGTCGACGGGGTGTGGCAGTCTGACACGCTGGTCGACGATGGGCTCAGGTCCCGGCTGCGCGAGGCGGTCCGTGTTCTGGAACAGGTCCCCGAAGCGGAGCGGGACTGGCACCCCGGTTCCGGCGGCCAGGTACTGGATCTGGTTCATCCCTCGCTGTTCTGCCTGGTGAGAGAGGTGAGCGGCGCGCCCGAGCGTGCTTGGCACAATCCGACGGACCGCTATTCGAGGTACGAGTTCTCGGAGAGGTTCCAGTGGCTGCCCACGGACGTCGACGTCAGCGACGACGGTGACGTCGCCTTCCGTTCGTACGTCAACAACGTCCACCCCGAGCTTCACCGCGAACTGGCGGCCGTCCTGCCGGACCTGTTCGCGCGCATGCGTCCGCTGCTGGAGAACGTGCTCACCGATCTGCGCCATCCGCGGCCCCCGCGCATCGAGGCCGACCCCTACGGGTGGTACGACTCGGAACCGGAGTACCCGGAGAAGTCCTCCTACGGCGATGACGAGGCCTACGCGGAAGCCCGCCGCGCGTGGGAAGCAGCCCAGGACGACTGGTGGGAGAACCGCCGCCCGGTCATCCCGGACGCCCCGGCCTTCACCCCGCCCGAGCTGCCCGACCCGTCCGGACGGGTCGACCTGCGCGGCCGCCGCCTCCAGGTCATCGCCAAGCTCGCCACCCTTCATCTCACCCCGGACAAGCCGGAGTACCCCGGCGGTTCCTGGCACGTCGAGGGGATGCTGAACGAGCGGATCGTCTCGACGGGCATCTACTACTGGGACAGCGAGAACATCACGGAAAGCCGGCTGGGTTTCCGGGCGGCACTCGACGACCCGAACTACGAACAGAACGACGACAACGGTCTGCGCGAGGTCTACGGCCTGGAGGACGAGGACGCGCTGAACCAGGTACTGGGGTCCACATCGACCCCGGCCGGCCGCTGTCTGGCGTTCCCGAACGTCCTGCAGCACCGCGTCAGCCCGTTCCGCCTCGCGGACGCCACCCGCCCGGGGCACCGCAAGATCCTGGCGTTCTTCCTCGTCGACCCGTCGGAAAGAATCGTCTCGACGTCCGACGTACCGCCGCAGCAGCCCTGGTCCGACACCTCGACCATGACGCTCGAACAGGCGAAGGAGCACCGCGAAGAACTCATGCGGGAACGCAAGTTCTTCGTCGACGAACACAACGAGCAGCTCTACGAACGGGAATTCTCCCTCTGCGAGCACTGATGTCGCGACCGGCCGACCCGTCGGCCGGATGGAGGTGGCGGACCCGGTCCGGCGTCGCCGCGGCCGGCGCTCCTCAGGTGTTCCGGCCGGGGACCACCAGCCCGCTCTCGTACGCCGTCACCACCGCCTGGGCCCGGCTCTCCAGGCCCAGCTTCGTCATCGTCCGGCTCAGGTGGCTCTTGACCGTGCCCTCGGTGATGAACAGCCGCCAGGCGATCTCGGCGTTGGCCAGGCCCTGTCCGACCAGCTCCAGCACCTCGATCTCCCGGCCCGTCAGCGCGTCCAGTCCCGCCGCCCCGGCCCTGGCGGCGTCGCAGGCGCCCTCGCCGCCCGCGCGGGTGGCGAAGGCCTCCACGAGGCGCCGGGTCACCGTCGGTGCGAAGAGGGCGTCGCCGCTGCCGACGGCGGTGATGGCGGCCAGTAACCGCTGGGGGCCCGAGTCCTTCAGCAGGAAGCCGGAGGCCCCTGCCTTCAGCGCCCCGTACACGTACTCGTCCAGGTCGAACGTGGTCAGGATCAGCACGCGGGGTGCCGGGGGCGGGGTCTGCGCGAGGATCCGCTCCGTGGCGGCGATCCCGTCCATGCGCGGCATCCGGATGTCCATCAAGATCACGTCGGGGCGGGTACGGGCGGCGAGCTCGACCGCCTCGGCGCCGTCCGTGGCCTCACCGACGACCTCGAAGCCCTCCGCCACCTCCAGCAGGCCCACGAGCCCGGCCCGGATGAGGAACTGGTCGTCGGCCACGAGCACCCTCAAGGCTCCGGTTCCCGTCATCCCGGGCGACCGTCCCCGCGCGGCGGTGCGGTCCGGGCGGAGGTCGGCAGCGTGAGGCACACGGCATAGCCCCCTTCGCTGCACGGGCCGGTGCTGATCGTTCCTCCGTAGAGCTTGGCCCGCTCCCGCATGCCGATCAACCCGTTCCCGCTCCCCTGTGCCAACTTGGCCGGAAGGGGGCGGCCGCCCGCGCCGTCGTCGGTCACGGTGACCGACAGGTGCGTGGGCCGGTAGTCGAGGGACACCGTCACGCGGGCGCCCGGGGCGTGTTTGAGTACGTTGGTCAGCGCCTCCTGCGTCACCCGGTACGCACACAGCTCCACGCCGGGTGCCAGGGCTCGCGCGTCGCCCGTGATCCGCAGGTCCACCGGAACGCCGGCGGCCCTCACCCGTTCGGCCATCTCCGCCAGCCGTGACAGGCCCGGCATCGGAGCGTCCCGGCCCGAGGCCTCCGGGCCGGCCCCGCCGTCCGGGTGCTCGCGGTCGGTGTCCCTCAACAGGTCGAGCATGCGCCGCAGTTCGTCCAGGGCCTCGGCGCTGGTTTCCTGGATGGTGGACAGGGCCGTCCGGGCCGTGCGGGGCGCCGAGTCGAAGACGTACCCGGCCAGACCCGCCTGGATCGAGATCACGGACATGTGGTGGGCCACGATGTCGTGCAGTTCCCGTGCGATGCGCGCACGTTCCTCCGCGACGTGGCGGCGGGCCCGTTCGTCCCGCTCGCGCCGTAGCTGGCGGGCCAGTTCGGCCGACCGGCGGGCCACCAGCCCGAACCGCCACAGCACGGCCGGGAAGACCACGGCCTGCGCGAGCACGGTCGCCATGGAACCGCCCGGACCGTTTCCCAGCAGTCCCGCGTAGACCCAGACCGCCCCCATGAGGGCGGCGCAGGCCGCCGAGGTGCGGACCGGGCAGAGCGCGGCCACGGTGTACACCGCGAGCATGGGACCGAAGCAGGTGACCACCGGCCAGTACCCGGCGGTGATGTACACGACCCACATCAGCTGGGTGAACAGGCAGACCGCGACCGGCGCCCTGGTCCGCACGGCCACCGGCACCGTCACCAGCCCGACGAGCAGGTACGCGGCGAGGTCCAGGGGCGGCCAGCCCTGGGCGACCGCCTCCCGGCCCAGCAGCACGGCCACACCCGTCTGCGCGAGGGCCGTCAGCACGTCCGTGGTGGAGGGGCGGATCCGCATCGCCGCAGCCTAGCCGGGACGGGCGCGGACCGGCCTCCCCCTCGCGTACTCCGCCCTCGGTTGGGGAAGTGGCCTTCCTGCACCGGAGGTTGAGAAGGAGATCCATCCAGCACGGGACGACCGGACGGGGCCGCGGACCGTAGTTTCATGCCTCGGCAGCACGGGACCGGCCGACCACCGGTCCCGCACACCAGGACAGCGGGCCACTCGGGGACGTCCACGGGGGAACGGCCCGCACCGAACGAAGGACGGAACACAGCCATGCTCGTCAGCAAGCGTCTCGCGCTCCTCGTCGCCTCCACTGCCCTGTGCACCGGTGTCGCCCTGGCCCCGCCGGCCGCGGCGGCCACGAACTCCGGTACGTCGGTGACCGGTTCGCGCGGCTGCAATCACACCGACTCCCAGCCCATCCTCAGCCGGGGATCCAAGGGCGCTGCGGTCAGGCAGGCCCAGTGTCTGCTCAAGACCTGGAACGTGAACATCGGCCCGTCCGGCGTCGACGGCGACTTCGGCCCCGACACCGACCGCGCCGTGCGCGAGTTCCAGCGCCGGGTGAAGGACATGTGCCACATGCCCGTCGACGGCATCGTCGGCGCCAAGACCTGGAGCGCCCTGAAGAACCCGGTCTGCTGACCGGGGGCGGGCGGGCCACCGGCCCGGCCCCGCCTCACGCAGTCCCCGGGCCCCGGTCCGCGCGGTCGTCGTCCGACGCGTGCGGGCCGGGCCCCGGCCGTGCCGGGCCCCGGCTGGATGAGACGGCCGGATGGGACGGCCGGATGGGACGGCCGGAACGTCAGGCAGTCGCGGGAGTACGGCGCAGGCGGGTCCGGAGGCGGGTCCGCAGCCCGACCAGCAGCGCGGCGGTCACGGCCCAGGCGGCCAGCGTCACGAGCGGGCCCGTGGCGTGCGCGCCGTGGAAGTAGCTCAGGTCGGTGATGGCGCGTACGGCCGCCCCCGGCGGCAGGAGCGCCGAGACGGCGTGTGCGGCCGGCGGCAGGAGGTCCGCGCTGATGGCGGCGCCGCTGGTGGAGTTGCCCACGGTGAGCAGCAGCAGGGTCGCCGCGGGCACCCCGACGGGGCCGAGGTACGTACCCAGCAGCTTGGTGGCGAATGCGGCCGCGGCGGCCAGCAGGGTGAGGGTGAAGGCCAGCGGGACGACGGGGGCGGGTACGGCGCCCAGGACGGGCCCGGCGAGGACGGCGGCCACGGTCCCGACGGCGGCGGAGACGGCGGCCAGCAGCCAGAACCGGTGGCGCAGGCGGAGCAGACCGGCGAGGCCCAGGGCGTTCTGGGCGAGGACGAACCCTGCCAGCGTCACGCCGAAGGCCAGGTAGAAGCCGGCCAGCCCGCGCGCGTCGTAGCGGGTCAGGGGCACGACGTCCCGGGTGGCGACCTGCCGGCCAGCGCCCTCGGCATAGGCGCCGACGAGGCTTTTGACGGCCGCGGTGGTGGACGGGCCGTAGGCTCCGGCGAGCTCCAGGTTCAGCCGGCCTCCGGGGCCCTCGCCGAGCGCGGCCGAGACCTCGTGACGCTCCAGGGCCCGGCGGGCGGACGCGGCGTCGGCGGCCGGATGCACCTCGATGCCGTCGCCGAGCGCCCCCTTCATCCGGTCGGCGAGTTGCCGTCCGGAGACGGCTATGGGGACGTGGTGGGGCCGGGGGTCGCGCTGCAGGCCGATGTAGCAGCCGATGAAGGCGACGGCCAGGACCAGCGCGATCACCGCCGGCTGGAGCCAGGCCCGTACGGGCGGTCGGCGGCGGGCGCCGCCGGCGGGCGGGGCCGGCGCTCCGGCCACTGCCGCGGGCACGGGTACGGCCCCGGGGACAGGGGCGGGCACGGACGCGGGTACGGCCCCGGGGACGGTCGCGGCGGATGTGACGGTGGTTTCCATGGAGGGTCTTTCCTGGTCCGGTCCGGCGGGGGCGGACCTCGGGCGGACGGTACGGGTCAGACGGCGGACGCGACGCGGCCGAGCCCCTGCCTGACGCTGCGGGTGAGGTCGTCGGCGAGGACTTCCCGCGCCCCTGCGGCCAGGCCGTCGAGGGCGAGGGCGGCGACGAGGGCGGGGTCGGTCTTCTGACCGGCCGGAATCGCGGCGGCCATGTCGGTGTCCATGTAGCCGACGTGCAGCGCGGTGACCGCGATGCCTCGCGGGGCCAGCTCCTCGCGGATCGCGTCGGTCATCGCCCATCCGGCGGCCTTGGCGGCGGCGTAGGCCCCGACTCCGGCCGGGTGGAACCAGGACAGGACGGACAGGACGTTCAGGACGGCGCCGCCCCCGTTGCCCTCGATGACCGGGGCGAAGGCCCGGGTGGCGGCCAGCGGACCGAAGAAGTTCGTGTCCATCTCCAGCCGCACCGCGTCCCAGTCGCCCGCGACCAGCGGGGTGCCCGTCGAGATCCCGGCGTTGTTGACGAGCAGGGTGGCGTCCGAGGCGGTGCGGGCGGCCTCCCGGACCGACCGCGGGTCGGTGAGGTCCAGACGCAGCGGTACGACGCCGGGCAGGTCCACCGACTCGGGTCGGCGGGCGGTGGCGTAGACCTTGGCCCCGCGCTCCACGAGCTGGGCCGCGAGATGGCGGCCCAGGCCCCGGTTGGCTCCGGTGACCACGGCGACCGCGCGGTCCAGTTCGACGGCCTCGTTCAGTTCCATGACATCTCCCAAGGGGTGGGGCGGCGGGCCGGGGGTGCACACCCCCGATCCTATTTAGATTACATCCATAATCTATATCCGGGAGTAGGATAGATGCCAGTCGTCATCCAAACGAGGAGGTGCCCATGGGCCGCGTATCGCAGGCGCAGGCGCAGGAGAACCGCAAGCGGGTCGTCGAGATGGCCTCGCACCTCTTTCGCGAACAGGGCACGAGCGTGAGCGTCGCCGACCTGATGAAGGCGGCCGGCCTGACCCACGGCGGCTTCTACAAGCAGTTCGACTCCAAGGAGGCCCTCATCGACGAGGCCGTCTCGCACGCTTTCGGGGAACTGGCCGAACGGCGCGCGACCACCCTGGAGAACAGCGACGGCGAGCGCTCCGCGGCCCAGCGGGCGATGATCGACGGCTACCTGTCCCCCCGGCACCGGGACTCCCCCGCCACGGGCTGCCCGGCCGCCGGGCTGGCCACCGACATGGCCCGTGACCCCGGCGACCGCGGGGCGCACCGCGCCTACGCCGACGGCGTGTCCGACTTCGCCGACTGGCTCGCCACCGACGGCCCGGACCGGAGCAGGGACGGCATCGTCCGGCTGTGCACGATGCTCGGCGCGGTCGTACTGGCCCGGGCGACCAAGGATTCCCCGCTCTCCGACGAGATCCTTGAGGCCGCCCGGGCCGCCCTGACCCCTGCGCCCTGACGCGAAGGAAGTCCGCTCGCCGGGAGGCACCGCGTACGCGCGCCGCGCCGCTTCCGCCGCCGCTTCCGGCGCCGGGCCTCCGGTGAGCCTCCGGACACCTCCGCGCGCGACGGCCCATGCTTGCCAGCACAGGTACCTTCCGGACACGGATGGTGACTGTCCGCGTACGCCGCTTCGGTGTCGCCGCGAACTCGCCGAGAACCATGGACGCCGACATGAACCACCGCGACGACACCCCTTCCGTGACCGCCGCCGGGGCCCGGGCTTCGGCGCTGCTCCGCCTCCCGAAGCTGTGGGTGGTGCCCACGGTGCTGACCGGGCTGCTCGCCCTGCTGCTGTCGCTGCTGTACATGGGCGGCATCGTCAACCCGAACCGCAGCCTGCGGGACCTTCCCATCGGCATCGTCAACGCGGACACGGGCGGGCCGCTGCCCGGACAGCAGCAGAACGTGGGGACCCGGATCACCGAGGCCGTGACCGCCGGCGACCCGTCCGGCAAGGTCCAGTGGCGCCGGCTCACCCAGGCCCAGGCGCAGGACCAGCTCGCCTCCGCCAAGATCTACGGCGCCCTGGTCATCCCCGCCGACTTCACCGATTCCGTGGCCGCACTCACCACCGGCACCGCCAAGGTCCGGCCGACGATCACGGTGCTCACCAACCCCGGCATGGGGAGCATCGGCTCGTCCCTGGCCGAGCGGACCAGCACGGCGGCGGCCCGGCAGTCCTCGAAGATCATCGGCGAACAACTCACCGCCTCCCCCGCCACCGCGCAAGCCGACCCCACGACGCGCCTGCTGCTGGCCGACCCCGTGCAGGTCGTCAGCCGGATCGGCCATCCCGTCGGCACCAACAGCGGGCTGGGCCTGAGCGCGTTCTACTACACCCTGCTGCTGGTACTCAGCGGATTCCTGGGCGGCAACCTCATCAACACGGGCGTGGACACCGCCCTCGGCTACGCCGACAGCGAGGTCGGCCCCTGGCACACCCGCCGCCCCACCGTGCCGATCAGCCGCACCCAGACGCTGCTGCTGAAAGTGGTCATGACGGCCGTGATCACGGTGCTGACCACCACGCTGGTCATGGTGGCCACGATCTTGATCCTCGGGATGGACGCCGTCCACATCCCGCTGCTGTGGATCTACTCCTACTGCGCGGGCCTCGCGGTGGGCCTGGGCGTCCAGGCGATCAACGCGGCGTTCGGCGGGATCGGCCAGCTCGTGTCCATGTTCGTGTTCATCGCGCTGGGCCTGCCGTCGTCGGGTGCCACCGTCCCGCTCCAGGCCGTCCCCGGCTTCTACCGCTTCCTGTCCCTCTTCGAACCCATGCGCCAGCTCAGCGACGGAGTGCGCGCCATCCTCTTCTTCGACGCGCGCGCCGACGCCGGTCTCACCCGCGCATGGACCATGATCGCCGTCGGTACCGTCCTCGCCCTGCTCCTCGGATTCGGGATGACCCGCTTCTACGAGCGCAGGGGCCTGGAACGCATGACACCCCAGCCCAGCGGAGGCAGCCGGCCGCCGGGCACGTGACGCCGACCGCGGAACGTCGTACCGGCGGAGCGACAAAACGGACTGCTAGCGTGAGCCAATGATCACCGGCGCTCACACGATCATCTACGCAGCCGACGCCGAAGCGGCCCGTGCGTTCTTCCGC
The DNA here is from genome assembly GCF_042890485.1 of Streptomyces sp. NPDC002181. NCBI lineage: Bacteria > Bacillati > Actinomycetota > Actinomycetes > Kitasatosporales > Streptomycetaceae > Streptomyces > Streptomyces sp. NPDC002181. The sequence goes on from NZ_JBIASC010000018.1 coordinate 47,474, forward strand.
GATGTGCTCGGGTTCCCGTACGTCGACGCCGGAGGCGGCTGGCTCGTCTTCAAGTCCCCGCCGGGCGAACTGGCCGTCCATCCCACCGACCCCCACGCCGCCGGCGTCACCGAACTCTTCCTGCTGTGCGACGACCTCGCCGCCACGGTCACACAGCTGCGGGCCAAGGGCGTCGAGTTCACCACCGGCATCACCGAACAGCGCTGGGGCTCGGTCACCACCCTGGCCGTGCCGGGCGCGGGCACGGTGGGGCTGTACCAGCCGAAACACGACACCGCGTACGACCTCGACCGGCCCGCGACGGGCTGACCCGTGACGGGCTGACCCACGAGCTGACCCACGACAGGCCGACCCGCGACGCACCCGTCGACGACGCGCTCGGGCACCGGCCGTGCCGAGCGGAACGGGCAGGGTCCCGCGGTACTGCACTCACGCCTCCCGGCCTGTCGTCGGTCTTGCTGCACGTGGGGGACGGCGTGGCCGCGGGACGGTCCCGCCACTTTGCCAATCCTTTGCTGAACTCGTGTCAGGTCGGACGGCGTCGGGGCGCCCGGTTGCCCACAGGCCTTGAGAGCGTGCACACTTGCGCGAATTCCGGCCGGGCGCAGCGTCGCACCCCACTGCCCACCTGCCTGGCATTCGCCGTGCCGGCCATCAGCAAGTCAACGGGAGCAAGGTTGAGCACATCGGGAACTGCCCGCCGGCAGGATCTCCACGACCTCAGCGACGCACAGCTCTGCGCGCTGCTTCGCGAGCGCGACTCGGCGTCAGGTGCCGATCTCAGCGACGTGATGGGCGAGGTGTTCGCCCGTCACCACGACGCCGTACTCGCCTACGCCCGCACCTGCTGCCGCGATCTGGCCACGGCCGGCGACCTGGCGGCCGAGGCCTTCGCCCGCACCTACCGGGCCGTCGCGTGGGGTACCGGCCCCGAGTACGTCTGGCGGCCGTACCTGCTGACGTGCGTGCGCCGGGTGGCGGCCGAATGGGCCCGCCGCGGCGCCCGCACGCAGCTGTCGGACGACTTCGACACGTGGGCCGCCGGCCTGACGGGCGACCAGGACGTCGAGGAGGTCACCCTGTCGGCGGAGGAGGGCTCCCTGGTGCTGCGGGCGTACCGGTCTCTGCCGGAGCGCTGGCAGGCCGTGCTGTGGCACGCGGTCGTCGAGGACGAGCCCGCGGCCGAGACCGCACGGCGCCTCGGCATATCCGCGGGTGGCGTCGGTTCGCTGGCGGCGCGCGCCCGCGAGGGCCTGCGCGAGGCGTACCTGCGCGCCCACCTGGACGAGAGCGCGAGCGACGAGTGCCGCCACTACGGCGGCCTGCTCGCCGCCGCGCTGCGCCGACCGGGCAAGCGCGTCACCCGGGACCTGGGACGTCACCTGCGGGCCTGCGACGGCTGCGGGCGGGCCGAGCGTGATCTGCGAGCGGTCAACAACCGGCTGGGCGCGCTGCTGCCCGCCGGAATCCTGCTGTGGCACCCCGCCTCCTCCGCACTGACCGCCGGCGTGCACGGCGCCCACCACCTCGCCGCGGCCAAGGTGGTGGGGCTCAAGGCGGCCGCGGCGCGCCTCGGCGCGCCGAAGTGGACCGCGGCGGCGGCCGTCGCGGGTACGACGCTCACCGCGTTCGTCCTGCTGCCGGCCGAGGACCGGACCGAACGGGCCGCCCCGATGCCCGCGGTCACGAGCCCGAACCCGGGCCCGGTCCCGGAGGCCGACCCGTACCTGCTGCCGGGGCCGGCGGACTCGGCGCCTCCCGTCGTGACCATCGGCGCCCCCATGTCGGCAGTCGCCGCCACGTCGGCCCCCGCCACTCCCGGGCCTTCCCCCGCGCGGCCCTCGCAGAGCCCCGCCCCCACCGGGGTGCCGTTGGTCAACACCGCTTCGGGGCTGTGCGTCGGCTTCGCCGGCCGGGGTTCCGAAGGACCGCTGCAGCTCCAGCCGTGCACCGGCGGAGCCTCCCAGGGCTGGGAGCGCCTGCCGGCCGGGCAGGGCGCGTACCAGTTCCGGAACACGGGCACCGGCAGCTGCCTCGACGGAACCACCGCCGGCGGGAACGTCGTCGACGTCACCCTGCGCGCCTGCCGCTCGGACACCGGCCGTGGGACGCAGCTCTGGAGGTCCGAGGCGGTCGGACGGTCCGGCGCCTTCCGGCTCTGGTTCGTGCCGCCGGTCCAGAAGAGCGACTACGCCGACCACCTGCTGGGCCCGCGCAACTGGCCCAAGTCCGATCCCCCGCACCGGGGTTCGGCTCTGGTGCAACTGCCCAATTACTACTGGTCCGCCAATTTCCTCTTCACCCTGGGATGACGACCGCACGCGCGGGGCCGCGGCACCGCGGGCGCCCGGTCCCCCGCCCGCGGGGAGGGGTGTCACACCTCCGGAAAGTCCGGGGCGGTCCCGAGGAGGGGGGCGATGGCCCGCCAGATCGTCGACCGGGCCGTGGCGAGGTCGACCCGGGGGTCATCCAGCATCAGGCGGATCCCGAGACCGTCGCAGAGGGCCAGGACCAGCGTGCTGACCGCGGCGACGTCACACTCGGCGAACTCGCCTGACCGGATGCCCCGTTCGACGGCCCCGCCGACCCAGGTGTGGAGCTGGTCGTACAGGTCCACGGCGAGGTGACGGGCCGTCTGGTCACGCAGCGCGCGCACCCACAGCTCCTGCCAGAGCTTCCAGTCCTGGCGCAGGTCCGCGTCGCTCGGCAGCATGCTGCGCAGGATGCGGGCCAGGACGACCGCGGCCGGGGTCGTGTCGCCTCCGTCCTCGGCGTCCGTGCCGGTCTGGGCGAAGGAATGCGTCATGGCCTCGGCGAAGAGCTTCTCGCGGGTGTCGAAGTGGTAGTGCAGCAACGCCTTCGAAACCCCGGCGTGTTCGGCGACCTTGCGCATGCTGACGTTCTCGAAGCCGATGTCGGCGATGACTTCGCACGCGGCCTTGAGGATGCGCTCGCGCGTCTCCAGTGCACGCTCGGCCTTGGTCACGTTGGCTACTCCCCGTGTCGGCGCCCGCAGGGCGGGTGGGTGGTCGGGTCCGGCTGCCGGCCGCCAGACCCTCATCCTCGCGCATCGCGCCCCCTGGTACCGGCCGTCGGGGCGCACCGGTCAGGGGTACGTGTGGAAGCCCCGGCCCGTCTTGCGGCCGAGCAGGCCGGCGTCCACCATCCGGGCGAGCAGCGGCGGCGGAGCGTACGACGGTTCCCGGTACTCCGCGTACATGGACCGTGCGATGGCCTGTACGGTGTCCAGCCCGATGAGGTCGGCCAGCGCGAGCGGCCCCAGCGGGTGGGCGCAGCCGAGGGTCATGCCCCGGTCGATGTCCTCGGCGGAGGCGGTCCGGGACTCCGCCATGCGCACCGCGGCCAGCAGGTACGGCACGAGGAGGGCGTTCACGATGAAGCCGGCCCGGTCCTGGGCACGGACGACGTGCTTGCCCAGGGCCTCGGAGGCGAAGGCGTGGGCGCGCCGCGCGGTCTCCTCGTCGGTGACCAGGGAGGGCACCAGCTCGACCAGGGGGAGCACGGGGACGGGATTGAAGAAGTGGAGTCCGACCACCTGGCCGGGTCGCGAGGTGGCGGCCGCGAGCCGGATGACGGGTATCGAGGAGGTGTTCGTGGCGAGCACGGCGTCCCGGCGCTCCACCACCGAGTCGAGCCGGGCGAACACCTCCAGCTTGGCCCGCTCGTCCTCCGCCACCGCCTCGACCACGAGGTCCCGGTCCGCCAACCGGGCCATGTCCGTGGTCATGGTGATCCGGCCGGCCGCGGCGTCGCGTTCGGCCGCGGTCAGTTTCCCGGTGTCGGCGGCGCGCGCCAGGGAGCGCGTGATCCGCTCCAGGCCGGCGGCCGCGGCCGTCCCGCTCGTCTCCACCACCACGATCTCGCGGCCCGCGCGGGCGCAGACCTCGGCGATGCCGGATCCCATCAGGCCGCAGCCCACGATCCCGACCCGTTCCACATCGGTCATCGGTTCTCCCTTCACACGCAGGATTGGTGCCGTACGCGGCGGCGGCGGTCCGGGCCCGGCTCCTGACCCGGTTCCGGGCCCGGACCGCCGTACGGTCACACGGAGGACGGCATGTGCAGCACGCCCGTGCCGCGCTTGACGAGTTCACCCGCGATGATCAGGCGCTGGATCTCGGAGGTGCCCTCCCAGATGCGGTCGACGCGCAGTTCGCGGTAGAGCCGCTCGACGGGGTACGAGCGGTCGTAGCCGCGGCCGCCGAAGATCTGCAGGCAGCGGTCGATGACGCGGCCGGAGGCCTCGCTCGCCGCCAGCTTGGCGATGGCCGCCTTGGCGTGCAGCGTCTTGCGGTCGGCCAGGCCCTCGTCGACCTCCCAGGCGACCTGGTGGGTGTAGGCCCGGTTGACGGCGATGTCCACCGCGCAGTCGGCGAGCATGCCCTGGATCAGCTGGAAGTCCGCGATGGGCGAGCCGAACTGGCGGCGCTCCACCGCCCAGTCCCGCGCGAGCTCCAGGGCCCGCTCGGCGGCGCCGATCGTCCGGGCGGCGATCATCAGCCGTTCCTCGGTGAACCAGGAGCGCGTGATGTCGTAGCCGTTGCCCACCTCCCCCAGGACGGCGTCCTCGGGCACGTGCACGTCGGTGAAGGTGAACTCGGGGTGCTCGTAGACGAAGGTGTGCATCCAGCGCGGCACCCGGGTCATCTCGATGCCCGGGGTCTCCTTGTCCACGAGGAACAGGGTCGGGGCGCCCTCCTCCCCGGCGGCGGCGAGCACGATCATGAAGTCCGCGTGGTCGCCCACGGTGACGAACCACTTCTCGCCGTTCAGCACCCAGCCGCCGTCGGTCCGCGTCGCCGTGGTCCGCAGGCTCTGCGGGTCCGAGCCCGCCTCGGGCTCGCTCACCGCGTAGCAGTCGCGGCGCCGGCCCCGGATGACGGGGACGAGGTAGCGCTCCCGCTGCTCGGGCGTGCAGAAGGACAGGGCGTTCGCCGGGCGCCACACCATGTCCCACAGGGCGCCGGTCAGCCGTCCGAGCTCCGCCTGGACGGTGACCTGTTCCAGGATGGTGAGCCCGGCGCCGCCCCATTCGGCCGGCATGTTGACGGCTTGCAGGCCGCTGTCGAGGACGGCGTCGCGGATCTCGGTGTGGGCGTGCGGGGGCAGGCCGTTGTTCTCCTCGCAGTCGGCCTCGTACTTCATGATGAAGTCGGTGAGCGCGCGCGCCGAGCCCTTGAGCTCTTCCTGACGGGCGGTGAGGCGAAAGTCCATGTCACTCCTCTTCGATCGCTGAACGGCGGTGCCGCGGTGCGTGGTACGTGGGGTGCGGGGTACGTGCGGTTCGGGGTACGGGGGAAACGGGATACGGGATACGGGGTCAGGCGCCGGGCAGCGCGAGGGCCCCGGTGCCGCGCTTGACGAGCTCGTTGGCGATGATCAGGCGCTGGATCTCGGAGGTGCCCTCCCAGATGCGGTCGACGCGCAGTTCGCGGTACATGCGCTCGACGGGGTACGAGCGGTCGTAGCCGCGGCCGCCGAAGATCTGTACGCAGCGGTCGATGACCCGCCCGGCGGCCTCGCTCGCCGCGAGCTTGGCCGTCGACGCCTTGGCGTGCAGGGTCTTGCGGTCGGTGTGCGGCTGGTCGGCTTCCCAGGCGACCTGGTGGGTGTAGGCCCGGTTGACGGCGATGTCCACCGCGCAGTCGGCGAGCATGCCCTGGATCAGCTGGAAATCGGCGATGGGCGAGCCGAACTGACGGCGCTCCACCGCCCAGTCCCGCGCGAGCTCCAGGGCCCGCTCGGCGGCGCCGACGGTCCGGGCGGCGATCATCAGCCGCTCGTCGGTGAACCACTCCTTGGTCAGCTCGTAGCCGTTGCCGACGCCGCCGAGCACGTCCTCGTCGGGGACGAAGACGTCGGTGAAGGTGAACTCGGGGTGCCCGTTCACGGCGGAGTGCATGAAGCGGGGTACGCGGGTCATCTCGACGCCCGCCGCCCGCTTGTCGACGAAGAAGAGGGTCGCGGCCCGCTCCGGACCGGCGTCGGCCTGCACCAGCAGGAAGTCTGCGATGTCCCCGCAGGTCACGAACCACTTCTCGCCGTTCACGAGCCAGCCGCCGTCGGTACGGGTCGCCGTACTGGTGCCCGAGCCCGGATCGGAGCCCGCGCCGGGCTCGGTCACGGCGAACGCGTCGAAGCGCTCGCCCCGGATGACGGGGAGCAGGTACTTCTCCCGCTGCGCGTCGGTGCCGTGGGCCAGCACGTTGGCGGGTCGCCAGGGGATGTCCCAGAGGCAGTTGGTGACCTTGCCGAACTCCTCCTCGACGATGACCTGGTCCAGCAGGGAGAGTCCGGCCCCGCCCCATTCGGCGGGCATGTTGATGGCGTAGACGCCCGCCTCGATGGCGGCGCGGGTCAGCTCGCGGACGGTGTCGGCGGGCAGCGGACCGCCGGCCTCCTCGGACTGGTCCTCGTACCTCATCAGGAGCCGCGTGTAGGCGGCGGCCCGGGCCTTGAGGTCGGCCTGCTCGGGTGTGTAGCGGAAGTCCATGGTGTTCTCCGGGACGCGAGGGGGTGGGGAGGGGGTACGGGGGCATTCACAGCAGGACGGCCCGCGCGTCCAGGGCGACGGCACCGTCCGGGCGCACCAGCAGCGGGTTGACCTCCAGTTCGGCGATCTCCGGATGTGCGGCGGCGACCGCGGTGACGCGTTCGATCACGGCGGCCGCCGCGGCCACGTCCACGGCCGGCCGGCCGCGTACGCCCGCCAGCAGCGCGGCGGTCCGCAGGCCGCGGAGCAGCTCCTCGGCGCGCCGGGCCGGTACGGGCGCGAGGGAGAAGGCGACGTCGCGCAGGGTCTCGGTGAGCACCCCGCCGAGTCCGACCATCGCCACGGGCCCGAACCGCGGATCTCGGTTCACGCCCACGATCAGCTCGATGCCGTCCGTCAGATCGGCCATCGCCTCGACCGAGTACGAGGGCGCGCCGAGCCGCGCGTGCATGTCCCGGTGGGCCGCGAGGAGAGCGTCCGCGTCGGCCAGCCGCAGCGCGACGCCGCCCGCGTCGGACTTGTGCAGGAGGTGCAGGGCCTTGAGGACGTAGGGGCCGTCGAACTCCGCGGCCGCGGCCAGAAGTTGGGCCTCGTCGGTGATCTCGCGGGCGGGCGGGAAGGGCACGCCGGCGGAGTCGAGCAGCGCCCGCACCCCGTGGTAGCCCGCGTCCCGCAGCGGCCCGGCGGGCGCCGGCAGCGCGGGCAGCCCGGGCGTGCCGGCGGCCCCCCGGGCGGTCATCGCCGCCAGCGCCCGGGCGGCGTCCTCGGTCGCGGCGAACACCGGCACCCCGGCCCCCGCCAGGATCCGGCAGCTCGGCGACTGCGGGTACATCGACTGCACGACGAGGGGCTTCGGCGCGGCCGCGAGGTGCGTGACGATCGCGCGGGCGGCCAGCTGCTCGCCCTGCGCGAGGGCGGAGCCGCCGTCCGGACCGCCGTCCGGACCGCTGGCCGGACCGCCGTCCGCACGGCCGTCCGCATCCCCGGTGGAGCCGCCGGCCGAGCCGCCGCCCAGGCCCCCCTCGGAGGCCGCGTATCCGCCGAAGTAGCCGGTCATCAGGACGGCGTCGACCTCGTCGGCGGCCAGCAGTTCCGCGATCGTGTCGGCGTACGAAAGGGGGTTCTGCTCGCCCATTCCGGCCAGGTCGACCGGGTTGCCGACCGCGGACTGCCCCCACAGCACGGACCGCAGCCGCTCCTGCGCCCGCGCGCCGAGTTCCGGCACGTCGAGCCCGGCGTCCTCGGCGGCGTCGGCCGCGATGGCCCCGTGGCCGCCCCCGTCGGTGAAAACCGCGGTGCGCCGGCCGTTCGTACGGGGACCCGCGCTCAGCGCGGCCAGGACGACCGTCATCTCCCTCGGCGTGTGCACGAGTTCGATCCCGGCGTCGCGGCAGGCGGCCGCCACCACGTCCGCCGAGGTGGTGAGCGCCCCGGTGTGGGACTGGGCGCTGCGCGCGGAGGCGGCGCCCCGCCCCGCGGTGAGCAGCACGACCGGTTTGCCGGCCGCCGCGGCGGCCCGGGCGAAGGCCCGGCCGTCGCCGAAGTCCTCGGCGTACACGGCGATCGCCGCGGTGGCCTCGTGGCGGGCGCAGTCCTCGACGAGGTCGACGAGGGTGACGTCGGCCTGGTTGCCGAGGGAGACGAAGCGGGAGAAGCCCAGGCCGTGCGGGGCGGCGCGGAGCTGGAGTTCGAGGGCGAGATTGCCGCTCTGGCTCAGCAGGGCGATGCCGCCGGGGGCGAAACGGTCGGAGGCGAGGTACAGCTCGGTCGTGTTGTCGGCGATGCCCAGGCAGTTGGGGCCGACGAGGACGGCTCCGGCGGCGCGGACGCGGGCGGCGACCGCCTGCTGGCGGGCCAGGCCCTCGGGTCCCGCCTCGGCGAAGCCGGCGGTGATGCCGACGATCGCCTTCGCCCCGCAGGCCAGGGCGTCGTCGACGGCCGCTTCGAAGCCCGCGCCGGGTACGGAGATCACCACCAGCTCGACGGGTTCGCCGATCGCGGCGAGGGAGGGGGCCGCGGTCCGGCCGAGGACGGTGCCGCCGCGCCGGTTCACGAGGTGGACGGGCCTGCGGGCCGGGGCCCGCAGCGCCTGGGAGGCCACGGCGTGCCCGTACTTCGCCGGATCGTCGCTGGCGCCGACCACGGCGACCGAGCCGGGGTCGAACAGTGCGGTCAGGTCGCGTCCCATGTCACTTCTCCACTCGGAGGGCCGCGTTCGGGCAGCTGGCGGCGCAGGCACGCGCGGCTTCCTCCGCCGCGGGTTCGACGGCGAGGGCGATGAGCGTGGCGTAGCCCCATTCGTCGAGCTCGACGAGTTCGGGGGCGTGTTCCTGGCACAGTCCGTAGCCCTGGCAGCGGGTGGAGTCCAGCAGGAGTTTCACGGCGTTCCTTTCAGTGCGGGCAGCGCGATACGGGCGGAGGGCGCGTCGGAGACCTCCGGTACGGCGACGGCGAGGCGTCCGGGGCCGGCCGCGGGCAGGTCGGCGGCGCAGGCGGGGCAGGCCGCCCCGAGATGGGAGGGGAGGCTGCGGGGGAAGGCGCGCAGGAGGCTGCCGGCGGTGCCGGCCGCGGCGTCGAGGAGTCCGCACGCGCCGCGCCCGGGCAGGCCCCGCGCCCAGCGGGTCAGGTTCGCGAGGGTGTCCGGCCCGGCCGTGCCCGCGACGAGCTCCCTGAGGGCGCCGTGGACCGCCGCGGTGCCCGTGACGCAGACCCCGCACTGCCGTGCGCTCTCGGCCGCGAGGTGGCCGACGGCTTCGGTGGCGGCGGTCACCGGGCAGGTTCCGGGGGCGAGGAAGCGGATCGCTCCGCAGCCCAGTGCGGTGCCCGCCGCGGCGAGCGCGCCGGGTTCGAGGGGGAGGTCCAGGGCCCGGGCGTCGACGAGTCCCCCGAACAGCCCGCCCATCAGGGCCCCGGCGGCATCCGGGGTGCCGTGGGCGGCCGCCAGGGTGCGCAGGGGGACGCCGTACGGGATTTCGGTGAGCAGCGGGGTGCCGCTCCCGCCGGACAGCGTCACCAGGGTGGAACGGGCGATCCGCTTCCGCAGTCCGGGCCGGGCGGCGGTCAGGGCGATGCGGGCGAGCGTCTCGACGTTGGAGACCAGGGTGGGCGCGCCGCCGACGCCGCGTTCGAAGGGGCGGGGAGGCTTGGCGGTGGGCAGGGCGGGGCCGCCGTCGATCCTGCGGACCACCGCGGACTCCTCGCCGGCCACGTAGGTGCGTTCGGTCTCGACGACCTCGATGGGCAGGGGCGGCGGGTGCTCGGCGAGGGCCCGGCGTACACGGGCCCCCGCCTGCGGGTCGGAGAGGTAGACGTAGCCGCGTGCCGCCCCGGTCATCTCGGCGGCGCGGGCGAGGCCGTCGAGCACGAGGTGGGGCCGGGCCCGGAGCAGCCAGCGGTCCTTGACCGAACCCGGCTCGCCCTCCTCGCCGTTGGCGACGACGACCGGGACCCCGCCGCCCTCGCGGACGGAGCGCAGTTTGACGGCGACGGGGAATCCGGCCCCGCCGCGGCCGCGCAGGCCGGAGGCGTCGAGGTGGTGCAGCAGCTCGTCGGGGCGGGCGGCGCTCTCGTACCCGCCGGTGGCGCGGTACGCCCCGGCGCTTTCCGTCACGTCCGGTCGCGCTCCGAGTACGGAGTCCGGGGGCTGCGCCGTCGGGAGTCGGATCACGGTCATCGGCCGGCTCCTGTCGGGGTGGGGGTCCGCAGGAGGCGTACGGCGCTCTCCAGCGCGGTGCGGTCCTCTGCGGTGCGGCCGTATCCGGTGCCCGGGAGGCCGATGAGCATGCGGTGGTGGTCGAGGACCACCTCCGCGGCGAGCAGCGCCGCGGCCCGGTCGCCCGGTCGTGAGCCCTCGGCCACGGAGGTCACCAGTTCGGTGACCTCGGCCAGGTAGCGGAGCCAGCCCTGCCGGCTGCCCCGCAGGACCAGGCGCTCCAGGCGCCGGCGCTCGGCGGCCGCCAGTTCCGCGGCCGTGGCCGCAGGTTCTGCGGCCGTGGCCGCAGGTTCTGCGGCCGTGGCCGTGACCGTGGCCGCCGGTTCCGCAGGGGTTTCCCCGGCGGGCGCCCGGGTCTGCGGTGGGGGCGGGGGCGGAGCCGGGGACGGGGCGCGCAGGGCGGCGACCGCCACGGGCAGTTCCCGCTCCGGTTCGGGGGTGAGGCCGAGCCAGTCCAGACGCCGACGACCGCTCATACGTGCCTCCGGGAGGGGTGGGGTGCCGGGACGGGACGGCGCGGGCGGGGCCGGGGCGGGAGGGGAGGCCCGGGGATCGCCGAGGGGACGCCGAATCGTGCGGCGGAACGGGGGAAACGAGGGAAACGGGGGGTGCGGGCCCGGGCGGAGGCCGGGGCGGGCAGGGCTGCTTCCGGCCCGGGGAGCGGGGCGGATGCGCGGCGGCGCCGGAGCAGCGACGGTGACACGTTGACTGACCGAGCGGTCAGCGACATCAATCACGCTAGCTGACCGATCGGTCAGCCCACAAGTCTTGACCCGGCGGAAATGAGCCAGCAATCTGGCTGTCCAATCGGTCAGCGAGGTCGCGGCGTCCGCCGTACCCCACCCTGCCCGCAGCCGGGTCGCCTCGGCACGATCGCTGACACCGATCGCCGACACCGATCGCCGCACGTACGGCAAGGAGTCACCCGATGCAGCACAGCGCCCCCGAAAGAACTCCCTCCGGCCCGCCCGGCCAGGACTCCCCCGGGCCCGCCCTGTCCGCCCGCTACTACACCGATCCCGAGACGGGCGCCGCCGAGATGCGGCACGTCTTCGGCAAGTCCTGGCAGATCGTCTGCCACGAGTCCGACCTACCGGGTCCGGGAGCCCGGCTCGCCGCCACGGTCGCGGACCGCGAGGTGCTGGTCGTCCGCACCGAGGACGGCGGCCTGGCCGCCCACCTCAACGTCTGCCGGCACCGCGGAACCCGCCTGGTGACCGCACCGGAACCCGCCGGCAAGGCGATCCGCTGCCCGTACCACGGCTGGACGTACCGGCTCGACGGAAGCCTGGTCGGCGCCCCGGAAGCACGGCAGATCCCCTGCCTCGACAAGCCGAGCCTCGGCCTGTTCCCGGCCCGGGTCGAGTCCTTCCTCGGCTTCGTCTTCGTCAACCTCGACCCCGACGCCGTACCGCTGGCGAAGAGCTGCGCGGGCCTCGCCGAGGCGGTCGGCCACTACGCCGGGGCCGATCTGGTACCGGTCGGCCGCGCCCGTATCCACGACCTGGCGGGCGCCGAAGTACAGGAAGCCAACTGGAAGGTGGCGGTCGACAACTACCTGGAGGGCTACCACGTCCCGGTGGCCCATCCGGGGCTGATGCGGCTCCTCGACTACCAGGGCTACACCTGCGACATCGAGGAGTCCTACGCCCTGTTCGCCTCGCCGCTGCGGGACAAACCCTCCTCCAACTGGCCCGAACGCCTCTACCAGCGCATCGCCGCCCCGATGCCGGGCCTCGCCGAGGCCGACCGCAGGGTCTGGCGGTACGCGGTGATCTACCCGAACACCCTCATCGACTTCTACCCCGACCACGTCCTCGCCTGGACGGCGATCCCGACGGCGGTGGACCGGGTGGCCGTACCCGGGGCGTTCTACACGCGGCGCGGCACCAGCCTGCGCACCCGGCTGGCCCGGCGCCTGAACATCCACATCGGCTGGATCACCAACGACGAGGACGCCGAGCTGGTGTCCCGCGTCCAGAAGGGGCTCTCCACCCCCGGGTTCGAGCCCGGACCCCTGTCGCGCCGCGAGTCGGCCGTCGGCTGGTTCGCCGGCCGCATCCGGGACGACCTCGGCGCCGCCGGACTGTGAGCCGCTCCCGCTGAAGCGCGCCGTCCGCGCGGACGCCGCGGCACCACCGCGCCCCGCACCGCCGCACCCACCGCACGGCCGCCCACCGCACGGCCGCCCCGTACGACCTCCCCCGCCGCTGTTCCCTTCCCGCCGTCCCCCCACGGCAGCGGGCCCCTACGGAGAGGACCCCGATGTCCCCCGAGGCACTTCCCCTGACCAGACGCTCCTTCCTCCGCGCCGGCACCACCGCGGCCATCGCCCTCACGGCGGCCGGCTGCGGGTTCGCATCCGACGGCGACCCGGCCGCGGCAGCGGCCGCGCACACCCCGATCGACGTCAAGGTCGACGGCGACCTCGTCTACTTCAACTGGGCCGACTTCGTCGATCCGGCCGTCTTCGAAGGCTTCCAGAAGGAGTACGGGGTCAAGGTCGTCCAGTCGAACTTCGACTCCATGGAGGGCATGGCCGCCAAGCTCAACTCCGGCAACCGCTACGACATCATCTTCCCGACGGCGAAGTGGTCGCAGCGCCTCGCCGCGGGCGGCAGGCTGCGCACGATCGACCACGGCCGGCTGAGGAACGCCGAGGCGGTGTTCGGCGGTTACGGCTACTTCGCCGACCCCTGGTACGACCCCGGCTCCGCGCACACCGTGCCCTTCACCATGTACAAGACCGGCATCGGATGGCGCCGCGACCGCCTCGGGGACCTCACCGGCTCCTGGAGCGACCTGTGGAACGAGCAGGCCAAGGGCAAGGTCTTCGTACTCGACGACCGGGACGAGGTGCTCGGCATGGGCGCGCTCCGGCTCGGACTCGGCCTCTCCACCGGCGACCCGGCCGAACTCGACCGCGTCACCGACACCCTGCACTCGCTCCGACCCCATCTGCGCGGCTTCTCCAGCGACAGCTACAACAACCTGCTCAACGGCAACGCCGACATGACGCAGGCCTGGAGCGGGGACATGGCCGCGATGCTCGCGCAGGCCGAGGACCCCTCGGTCTTCGGCTTCGAGGTCGCCCGGGAGGGCGCCCCCGTCAACTCCGACTGCTACGCGATACCCGCCAATGCCCGGCACCCCGGCACGGCGATGCTCTTCATCGACTACATGCTCCGTCCGGAGAACGTGAAGAAGAACATCGAGTACATCGGCTACCCGATGCCGGTGCGCGGCACCGAGGACACGTACGCCGCGCTCGTGGAGCCGTTCCCCCAGTGTCTGGTGACCGCCGAAGACCTGGGGGCCGACCTCTTCTACCGCAACGGCACCGCGACGGGCGAGCGGGCCCGCGACGCCGCCTGGACCGACGTGAAGGCCGGCTGACATGACACGACGCACACCATCCGGGGCGAGCCGTCCGGACCCGGGGCCGTCCGCGGCGGGAGCCCGCCTGTGGACCTGGCTCATGCTCCCCGGCACCCTGTGGATGACGGGCTTCCTGCTCGCCTCGCTCGTCCTGGTGGCCACCCTCGCGTTCGGCACCACCGACCCGCTGGGGAACCCGCGCTTCGGACTCAACTTCGACAACATCGCCACGCTGGCCGACCCGGCGTACCGGACCGTCCTGCTGCGCTCCCTCGGCTACGCACTCGTCACCTGCGCCATCTGCCTGCTGGTGGCCTATCCCGTCGCCTACACCATCGCGCTGCACGGCGGCCGCTTCAAGAACGCGCTGATCGCCGCCATCGTCGTCCCCTTCTTCGCCAACTACCTGGTACGGATGTACGGCTGGTCCGTCGTCCTCTCCGACGACGGACCGCTGCTGCGGGCCCTTCGCGCGGTGGGCGTCGCCGACGGGAACACCAAGATCCTCCAGACCGGCACGGGCGTCATCGCCGGACTCGTCTACGGCTTCATCGTGTTCATGATCATCCCGCTGTACGCGGCCCTGGAACGGATGGACACCTCGCTCATCGAGGCCGGCCGCGACCTCTACGGCGGCCCCTTGAGGACCTTCCTCTTCGTCACCGTGCCCGCCACCCGGCAGGGCGCCGCCGCCGGCTGCGTCCTCGTCTTCCTGCCCGCCATGGGCGACTTCGTCAGCGCCCAGCTCATGGGAGGACCCGACCAGATCATGATCGGCAACCTGATCCAGGACAAGTTCTTCCAGGGCCAGAACTGGCCGCTCGGCTCGGCCCTGACCATGCTGCTCATGGCGGTCCTGTTCCTCGGGATGCTCGGCTACCTGCGGCGCACCCGCAAGGACGAGGCGGAGGCGGCCCGATGACCCGGCGCGCCGAGCGACGGCCCCGCTTCGCGATCGCGGTCACCGTGCTCTTCTTCGTACTCCTCTACCTTCCGGTGGGCGTCGTCGTCCTGTTCTCCTTCAACGCGCAGAAGTCCCTGACCGTCTTCCAGGGACTGAGCCTGCGCTGGTACGAGGCCTTCTTCCACGACGACGTACTGCTCGACTCGCTCGGCATGAGCCTGCGGGTCTCCCTGGCCGCCATGGCCGGCTCGCTCGTCCTCGGCGTGGCCCTCGCCCTCGGGCTGGTCCGCGCGCGCAGCCGGCTCGGCTCCTTCGCGGGCCTGGTCATGCTCGTCCCCCTGATCACCCCGGAGATCGTCACCGGCGTCGCGGCGATGCTCCTCTTCAAGGGCACGGGCATCACGCTGTCCACCGGCACCGTGATGCTCGCCGAGATCACCTTCTCCATCTCGTACGTGACGGTCATCCTGCGCTCCCGCATCGCCGCCCTGAACCCCGAGGTGGAGGAGGCCGCGATGGACCTCGGCGCCACCCGCCGGCAGGCGTTGCGCCTGGTGACCCTGCCGGCGCTGCTCCCCAGCATCCTGGCCTCGGCCGTCCTGATCTTCGCCCTCGTCTTCGACGACTTCGTCCTCGCCTACTTCACGACGGGCGTCGATCCGCAGCCGCTGTCCGTACGCATCTACTCGGCGATCAGGTTCGGCGTGCAGCCCACCATCAACGCCGTCGGCACCCTGATGCTCCTCGGGTCCGTGGCGCTCATCGTCCTCGCCCTCGCCATCCCGCGCCTGTTCGGCCGTCGCGGCGGCCTCGATCTGCTCTCCGGGAAGTGACCCCATGCAGCACCCTCCCCGTCCCCCGCACCCGCGCCCGCACCCCGCTGTCCGGCTCGACCGGGTCGGCAAGCGGTACGCCGGCAGCGCCGACGCGTACGCCGTCCGCGACGTCAGCCTCGACATCGCCCCGGGCGAGTTCTTCTCCCTCCTGGGCCCCTCCGGCTGCGGAAAGACCACTCTGCTGCGGATGATCGGCGGCTTCGCCGATCCCACCCAGGGCAGCGTCCTGCTCGACGGCGAGGACGTCACCGGGCTGCCGCCCGACAAGCGCAACGTCAACACCGTCTTCCAGAGCTACGCCCTCTTCGACCACCTCTCCCTCGCGGACAACGTGGCCTTCGGCCTCAAGCGCAAGGGCGTGGCCCGCGCCGAGATCCGCGAGCGGGTCGCCTCCATGCTCGACCTCGTACAGCTCGGCCACCTGGCCGCCCGCAAGCCGCCCACGCTCTCCGGCGGCCAGCGCCAGCGCGTGGCCCTCGCCCGCGCCCTGGTCAACCGCCCCCAGGTGCTCCTGCTGGACGAGCCGCTGGCCGCGCTCGACCTGAAGCTGCGCCGCCGGATGCAGGTCGAACTCAAGC
This sequence comes from Streptomyces sp. NPDC002181, assembly GCF_042890485.1. Classification (NCBI taxonomy): domain Bacteria; kingdom Bacillati; phylum Actinomycetota; class Actinomycetes; order Kitasatosporales; family Streptomycetaceae; genus Streptomyces; species Streptomyces sp. NPDC002181. The sequence goes on from NZ_JBIASC010000018.1 coordinate 63,396, forward strand.
AGATCCAGCGGGAGGTCGGCATCACCTTCGTCTTCGTCACCCACGACCAGGACGAGGCGCTGACCATGTCGGACCGCATCGCGGTCATGAACGAGGGCCGCATCGAACAGTGCGGCACGCCGGAGGACGTGTACGAGCGCCCCGCCACCACCTTCACGGCCTCGTTCATGGGAACGTCGAACCTCGTCCCCGGGACCTACCGCTCCGGCGAGGTCCTCCTGGAGCAGGGCCCCGCGCTCCCCGTCGGCCTGCGGTCCGCGGTCCCGGACGGCACCGCCGTCAGCCTCTCGATCCGGCCGGAGAAGATCTGGCTCTCCGACTTCGAACCGGGCATGGCCCGGGTCGGCGGAGTCGTGCGGGAGACCGTCTACGGCGGTGCGACCACCACGTACCTCATCGAACTGGCGCCGGGCGTGACGGTGTCCGTGCTGGAGCAGAACACCGACCGCTCCCGCATGGAGGACCGCTGGAGCGGCGGCGAGCAGGTCGAGATCGGCTGGAGGCCCGAACACTGCCTGGTCCTCGACTGACCCCGCCGGGCAGCCGTCCCGGCCGCCTTCCCGCACCCAGCGAAGGAACAACCCCCATGAACCACGACGTCATCGTGCTCGGCGCGGGCCTCGCAGGCCTCGCCGCCGCACGCGACCTGGCCGAGGGCGGCGCCGACGTCCTCGTCGTCGAGGCCCGCGACCGGGTCGGCGGACGCGTCGAGCAGACCCGCCTCCCCGACGGCCGCCTCGTCCAACTGGGCGGAGAAGTGGTCGGGCGGTCCCACACCGCCTACACGGACCTCGTCGCCGAACTGGGCCTCACCCTGGTCCCCAGCTACGTCGCCGAGCCCGGCGACCTCGTCCGCGCCACGCCCGAAGGCGTCTCCGCCGCCGAACCGCCCCACTGGTTCGGGCCGGGGGACGAGGCCCTCCACCGGAAGGTCACCGCCGCCTTCGCCGCACTCGCCCGTACCGTCGACCCCGACGACCCGTGGTCCCACCCCGGCGCCGCCGCCCTGGACCGGCAGTCCGTCGGCAACTGGCTGCGCGCCGAGGGCGCGACCCCGGCCGTCGTGCGCCTGTGGGAGATCGGACAGCTCGCCCTCGCCGACGGCTCCTGCGAACGCACCTCCCTGCTCGCTTCCCTGCGCAAACACGCCGCCGTCCCCGGCGTCGGCCACTACGAGTACGAGGCGTGGGAGGGCCTGCGGGTGGCCGAGGGCTCGGCGACCGTGGCCCTGCGCATGGCCGAGGCCCTCGACGGGCGGATACGGACCGGATCCGCGGCCGAGGCGGTCTCGGTGTCGCCCGGCCACTGCTCCGTCCGCCTGGCCGGCGGCGAGACCCTGACCGCGGCGGCCCTCGTCAGTGCCCTCCCCGTCGGCCCTCTGCGCTCCGTCGCCGTCACCGGGGTGAGCGAGGACCGCCTCGCCTCCCTGCACCGCCAGCGGCACGCCCTCGCCGCCAAGTTCACCGCCGCGTACGACAGGCCCTTCTGGCGCGACCGCGGCCTCAGCGGCCTCTCCGAATGCGAGGGGGTCCTCGGCAGCACGTGGCCGCAGAGCGAGGGCGTCCTCTCCGCCCTCGTGCCGCCCGAACGGTTCGGCGTACTCCTGGGCACACCCGCTCACCTGCGGCAGGCGGAACTGCTCGGCGAGATCGCCCGCCTCTACGGCGACGAGGGGCACCGCCCGCTCGCCGCGTACCTGCGCATGTGGGGCACCGACCCCTGGACGCAGGGGTACGTCACCCAGTGGACCCCCGGCGACGTCATGGCCGTCGGACCCCGCCACGGCACCCACGAACCGCCCTTCTACGTCTGCGGCTCCGACCAGTGGGTGGCGGGCTACATGGAGGGAGCCGTGCGCACCGGACGCGACACCGCCGAGGAGGTGCTGCGCCGTGGCTGACGCCGTGACCGACACCCTGACGGGCGAACCGCTCAACCACATCGGCGGTGTGGACCGGCCCGCCGCGTCCGGCGAGGCGATGGAGCTGACCGACCCCGCCACCGGGCTGGTGCACGCCCGTGCCCCGCGCTCCGGCAGGGCCGACACCGACGCCGCCGTCTCGGCGGCGGCGGCCGCGTACGCGCACTGGTCCACGACCACCCCCGCCGTACGGCAGCGCGCCCTGCTCGCCCTCGCCGATGCGATGGAGGCGCACGCGGACGCCCTGACGGCCGCGGAAACGGCGGACACCGGCAAATCGGTGCGGCAGTTCAGGGACGAGGAGCTGCCCGCGATCGTCGACGCGGTGCGCTACTTCGCCGGAGCGGCCCGGAACCTCCCGGGCGCGGCAGCGGCCGAGTACGCGCAGGGCCGTACCTCCCTGCTGCGCCGCGAACCGGTCGGAGTCTGCGCCCAGATCACCCCGTGGAACTACCCGCTGATGATGGCGGCGTGGAAGATCGCCCCGGCGATCGCCGCCGGGAACACGACCGTGCTCAAGCCCGCCGACACCACCCCGTCCTCGTCCGCGCTGCTCGCGCGGATCGCCTCCGCACACCTGCCGCCGGGCGTCCTCAACGTGGTCTGCGGCGACCGCGACACCGGCCGTGCGCTCACCGCCCACCGCGACGTGGCCCTGATCGCGGTCACGGGCAGTGTGCGGGCGGGCCAGGAGATCGCGGCGGCAGCGGCGGCCGACCTCAAGCGCGTCCATCTGGAGCTGGGCGGGAACGCCCCCGTCATCGTCCACGACGACGTGGACGTCGAGGCGACGGCCGCGGCCCTCGCCGCCGTCGCCTACTACAACGCCGGCCAGGACTGCACCGCACCCACCCGGCTCCTGGTCCACCACCGGGTGCACGACGCGTTCCTCGCGGCCTTCGCGGCAGCGGCGCGCGCCCTGCGCACGGGCCCGCCGAGCGAACCGGACGCCGATTTCGGCCCGCTCAACAACGCGGCCCAGCTCGCTTCGGTACGGGCCAAGCTCGACCGGCTCCCGGCCCACGCCGAGATCGTGACGGGCGGCGCGCAGCTCGCCCGGCCGGGCTTCTTCGTCGAGCCCACCGTCGTGGCGGGCGTGCGCCAGGGCGACGAGATCGTGCAGGAGGAGACTTTCGGCCCTGTCGTGACCGTCCAGCCGTTCACCGACGAGACCGAGGCCCTGCGCCTGGCCAACGACGTCCGTTTCGGCCTCGCCGCCGGCGTCTGGACCTCGGACCACGACCGCGCCATGCGCGCGACCCGGATCCTGCACACGGGCATCGTCTGGGTGAACACCCACGGCACCACCGTCTCGGAGATGCCCCACGGCGGCGTCAAACACTCCGGGTACGGCAGCGACCTCTCCCTGTCCGGCCTCCTCGACTACACCCAGGCCAAGCACGTCATGCTGTGAGCGCGGCGCGCACCCGCTGCCGCCTGAACACCGGGACGGCCAGAAGCCCGAAGCCGAGGGCCGCCGCCGTGAGGTGGCCGACGGTCGTGAAGTCCGGCAGCGGCCCGTCCCATTCGGCTCCGCCGAGGGGCCAGGCGAGGACGAAGAGGGCCCAGGGGAGGCGGCCCCGGCGGGGCAGGGCGAGCGTGCCGATCGCCAGCACGGTCTGGGCTCCGTAGCTGACCCCGTAGTCCAGGGCCTGCCGCACCTCCGTCGGGTACCAGCCGCGCCGCAGCGCAACGGCGATGACGACGGCGGTGAGCAGGGTGGCCACGACGTGCCCGCCCAGGTACACGGCCACGGCGCGCGCCTTCCCCCATCGGTTCTCCGCCCAGGCCAGGAAGCAGCAGACGCCGAGCCCCAGGGTGATGAAGGTTCCGACGAACTCGGTCGAGGCGACGTCCGTGAGCGTTCCGTCGAAGAACAGCACGCTGCCGAGGAGCGCCGAGAGCGGATGATCTTGGAGATTGTCCAGGTTGGTGCTGAGATGACCCAACACGGTGGCCGCCCGATCGGCGGACAGGCCGTAGCCGAGCCAGGCGTGGCCGACGAGGAGCACACCGACGTAGGCGAGGGTCAGCGGCGCCCGGCGCGGGTACCCCCGCACGGCGTCGAGCGCTCTGCCCAAAGGACCCCACAGTGACGACAAGTTCATACCGCAGCATTCTCCAGGTCGGGCCGGAGGCGGGGTCCGGCGGGTCGACGAAGGCCCCGCCGCGCCCCGGTACCGGTCCGGGGTGGCAGGAAGATGGGCAATTCCGGGGATTCTCATGGGGGTTCCGCCCCCGTCCGTTCACCTTTCGGCGACCTCCGCGTCGTCTGGGACGATGAGGTTTGCAGCCATGGACCTTCCCGATTTCGGTATCCCCCGCACACTCGCCTCGCGGATGAGCATGGCCGAGCAGCACGACTACCTGCGTGCGAAGTTCACCCGGCGCGGCGCGCTGCGCGCGGGTGCGGCGACCGCAGCCGTGGCCGGTGCCGGCCTGGCCGTCGGCGCGGCCTCGCCCGCGTACGCGGCTCCTGCCGTGCTCACCTCCACCGAGCGGCGCGGTGTCGACGGCGCCCTGGCCGCGCCCTTCGCTCGGCACTTGCAGTACGGCGCCGATCCGAAGACGCAGATGCGGGTGTCCTGGCAGGTGCCGTTCGCGGTGAAGAAGCCGTACCTGCGCGTGGGCACCAGCCCCTGGGCGCTCAGCGTGAAGATCGACGCTGAGGTCCGGCACCTGAGCACCCCGGTCCTGAACGGCGGCAAGATCGCCGCGGCCGAGCAGTTCTACCTGCACGTGGGCCTGGACCGGCTGAGGCCCGGTCAGACCTACTACTACGGGGTCGGACACGACGGCTTCGACCCCGCCGACCACCGCAACCTGGGCACGCTGGGCACCTTCACCACCGCCCCCTCCCGCGCCGAGAACTTCACCTTCACCGCTTTCGGCGACCAGGGCGTGAGCTACCACGCGCTCGGCAACGACGCCGTGCTGCTGGCCCAGAACCCTGCCTTCCACCTGCACGCGGGCGACATCTGCTATGCCGACTCCTCCGGTTCGGGCACCGCCGGCGACACCTACGACGCGCGGGCCTGGGACCAGTTCCTGGCGCAGACCGAGACGGTGGCCAAGACCGTGCCGTGGATGGTGACGACCGGCAACCACGACATGGAGGCCTGGTACTCGCCCCAGGGGTACGGGGGCCAGAACGCCCGCTGGTCGCTGCCCGGCAACGGCCCGGACCCGGTCAACCAGCCCGGCGTGTACTCGTTCGTGCACGGCAACGTCGGGGTCGTGGCGCTCGACGCGAACGACGTCTCGTACGAGATCCCCGCCAACTTCGGGATCAGCGGCGGAAAGCAGACCGCGTGGCTGGACCGGCGCCTCGGCGAACTGCGCCACCACCGCGACGTGGACTTCATCGTGGTGTTCTTCCACCACTGCGCGTTCTCCACCACCAGCGCGCACGCCTCGGAGGGCGGGGTGCGGGACGTGTGGGTGCCGCTGTTCGAGAAGCACCAGGTGGACCTGGTCATCAACGGCCACAACCACGTGTACGAGCGGACCGACGCGATCAAGGGCAACAAGGTCGGCCGGAAGGTCCCCATCGGTGAGCGCACCGACCCCACGCAGGACGGCATCGTGTACGTCACGGCCGGCGCGGCGGGACGTTCGCTGTACAGCTTCCCGGTGCCGGACTCGTACGAGGGCCACGTCGCGGACCGCGACGGCGTGGACTCCTACCGGTGGGTCAAGGGCGGTGCGAAGGCGACCGAGACGGTGGAGTGGTCGCGGGTGCGGTACACCAACTACTCCTTCCTCGCGGTCGAGGTCGAGACGGGCCGCTCCCCGAAGCTGAAGGTCAGCGCGCTGGCCGAGACGGGCCAGCGGATCGACCACTTCGAGATCCAGCGGGGACGCGGCCGCTAGCCCTCCTCGCGGCGCGAGCACGGCCGGGTCGAGGGCGGCCCCGGGTCTCCGGCCCGGGGCCGCTTCGTCGTACGACCTCCCGACGAGCACGACGAGCGTCCGATCTTCCTGACCGAACCGCCCACCGCCGCCCTCGCCCGGTGGCAGGATGGGCGCACGGGGCGGGCATGCGAGGCGGGAGGCCGCGATGCGGGAGTTGATCTATCTGTCGGACGGGAAGTTACGCCAGTTCGTGGCACCGGCCGGCCGCGTTCCCCGGGCCGGGGCCCTCCGTCTGACCACACCCGTCGGCGGGATCGACGTCGACGCGCCCGCCGCCGACGACGAGCGGAACCGTCTGCGTCGGCTGGACCGCGTCGACCGGCACCTGCTGGAATCCGCCCGCTGGTTCACCGAGCCCGGTCTGCGCCCCGGCCAGTGGGTGCAGTTCGAGGCGCCGCTGCTGTGCGTCACCCTCTCCGGCCCCCATCGAAACCTCGTCCTCTTCGTCGATGCCGCCGCGGGGCAGGAGCCGGCCCCTGAGGGGGAAGCCGGCTGCCGGCTGCTCATGCACGGCTCGTCCCACCACCTCCTGGGCCACGCCCCGGTACTGGCCGACGGGCCGCCGCTGGAGGAGGTGGAGGCCGGCGGAGACAGTTACGGCAGCATCTTCCTGACCCGCGTCGGCCGCGCGGTGGAAGCACTGGCGGCAGCGAATCCGTCCGCCGGCGGCCCCGCTCCGGCCGAGGGGGCCGTCGGCCCGGTCGGACGGGAAGGCGTACTGGCTCTGCTGCGGGCGGTCGACCACAGCCCGGCCCTGGAGGGCACGGCCGTCTGGTGCCGGGGGCTCGCCCGCGTCACGGTCCTGCTGGACGCGGGCCCCGGCGGCCCGCGCTGCGTCGTGGCCAGCCCGCTGACCGTGGAAGCCGCAGCCGACCTGCCATGAGCGACCAGACGCATCCGGCGGAGCGGGACACCCGCGTCAAGTTCGTCCGCCACGCCCTCGCCAGGGAATTCGGCGAACTCCTCGACGTGGACGACCCCGCCGGCCGGACTGCCGAGGAACGCGAGGCGCTGTTCAGTTCGCGCGCGCTCGCGGCCAAGGCGGTGCGCATCTCGACCGACTGCACGGCCGAGGAGGCGGCCGGCTCGGTGATCGACGGTCCGGACGACGGCGGCATCGACGCGATCGGCTTCTCCCCGGCCACGCCGGAGATCTGGCTGGTCCAGTCCCGGTGGAGCAGCAGCGGTACGGCCTTGCTGCGGATCGAGGACGTACAGCGCATGGTCGCGGCGCTCCGCCGGCTGGCGGAGATGCAGTTCGACCGGTTCAACCCCAGGTTCCTGCGGCTGGCCGACAGGGTGGTCAAGGTCCTCGCACAGCCGGGCCTCAAGATCCACTTGGTTGCCGCGGTCCTGGGCGAGGGGCACCTCTCCCCCGGGGCCGAAACCGCGCTGCGGGAGGAGACGGCGGAGTTCAACCGGTTCGGCGAACTGGTGGACCTGCGCGTCCTCGGCCTCGCCGACTTCCACTCAGCGGCCCGCCGGGACGCCGCGCCGAGGCCCCTGACCCTCCCGGTCACCCTGACCGAGGGCTGGTTCGTGACACCCGCCCCCTACCAGGCGTACGTGGGAACGGTCGCGGCGGACGAGCTGGCGCTGTGGTACCAGCTGCACGGGGAGCGCCTGTTCGAGGGCAATCTGCGCCGCCATCTCGGGGTCACCTCGGTCAACGCCGACCTGACGAGCAGCCTCCGGGACCGTCCCGACCGGTTCTGGTACTTCAACAACGGCATCACGCTCCTGTGCGAGCGCGTCCAGGCGGAGTACTTCGGGCGTCGCGCGGTGGGCCAGCCCGTCCGGCTGGAGCTGGTGGGCGCGAGCGTGGTCAACGGGGCGCAGACGGTCGGATCGGTCGCCCGCGCGTTCGGATCGGACCCCTCGGCGGTGGCCGAGGCCCGGGTGCTGATCCGGGTGATCTGCGTCGACGGGGCTCCGAACACGCTGGCCGCGGAGATCACCTCGGCGACGAACACGCAGAACCGCATGGAGCCGAGGGACTTCGTGGCGCTGGATCCGAGGCAGCTGGAGATCCGGGACGAGTTCGCGGTGATGCTGGACAAGGAGTACGTCCTCAAGCGGGGGTCGCTGGACCCCGCACCGACGGCGGGCTGCACGGTGGCGGAGGCGGCGATCGCGCTCGCCTGTGCCCACCGCGACAGTTCGCTGACCGCGCGGCTGCTCCGTGACGACGACGTCCTGTGGCGCCGGGCCCCGAACGGGGTGTACTCCCGGCTGTTCGGTCTGCCCCGTCCCGGGGCCCTGCAGATCTGGCGCTCCGTGCTGCTCATGCGCGCCGTCCGCCAGGCGCTCGGGGAGCTGTCCCCCGCTCTGCCGCCGCGGGCCCGCGCCATCTGCGACAACGCGCACCTGCTGATCACGCACATCGTGTTCCGTACGATCGGGTTCGACGGCATCGACGAGGCGGACGGCGACTGGGAGTCCCGTCTGGAGACCGCCCTCGAACGCACCGGGCGTGCGCTGTCCCTGCTGATCTTCCTGGTGGACCGCCTCTACGGCCCGCACGCATTCATCGTGCACCTCCTCACCGACCCGTACCGCTGCCGTGAGCTGGCCGCCGCCGTCGTCAACGGTTTCGCGGAGAAGGCCGGAGCCCCTGACCTGGTTCCCGCGGGGCCCCGGCGGACCCGGAGGCCGAACGGCGTTGCACTCCTGGTGGCCCACGGCCGCATTCCGGAGGGCACACGCCTGATGTACCGGCCGGGTACGGCCACGGAGGCGAAGGGGGTGTCCGCGTGGGTCGACGCGGATCCCAGCCGGTTCCTCGCGACCTGGGTCGACGACAACCGCCGACCGCTGATCTGGGCCGTTGACGGCAAACGCTACTCACCGAGCGGCCTGGTCATGCGGATCTGGGAGGAAGCGCAGTGGACTGAGGCGCCCGCGGCGGTCCAGGGCACGCGTTGCTGGTTCGTGCCGGGCCAGGGCTCGCTGGTCGACCTCGTGGCCGAGATCCACTCCGAGACCGCTGCGGGAAACGAGCCCGATGCTCCCTGACACCCAGGTCCTGGACGACCGGTACGAACTGCGCACCCTGCTCGGTGAAGGGTCCATGGGGCAGGTCTGGCACGCCTTCGACCGGGAGCTGCGGCGGACCGTCGCGGTGAAGCTCATCCAGCCGTACCGGCTCGCGTCCGGCGCCCGCACGGACCGGGCGGAGATGTTCCGGCAGCGGTTCCGACGGGAAGCCCGGCTCCTGGCGCGCTTCGGCCACCCCGGTGTCCCGGTCCTCTACGACGCGCGGCTGGCCTCCGACGCCCCTCACGCGTACATCGTCATGGAGCTGGTACTGGGCCACGACCTCGACCGGGTCCTGCTGGAACACCACCGGTTACCCGTCGGCCGGTTGGTGTCCATCGGCATCCAGGTCTGCGACGTGCTCCACGTCCTGCACGGCGATCCCGTCATCCACCGTGATCTCAAGCCCTCGAACATCATGGTCACCACGGGCGACCAGGTGAAACTGCTCGACTTCGGCACCGCGGCGGTGTTCGGATCCGAGCATCCCCGGCTCACGGCCGCCGGGGAACTGGTGGGAACCGTGGACTACATGGCTCCCGAGCAGTTCGACTCCCCCCTCGTCGGAGACCCGCGCAGCGACCTCTACTCCCTCGGCTGCGTCCTCTACCACATGGCGGCCGGCTCCCCTCCCTTCATCGGGCCGGCGACCCAGGTGATGCGCGACCACATCTCGCGGGCGCCGGTGCCCCTGCGGGACCACTGCCCCGACATCGACCCCCGACTCGACGCCCTCATCCTGGCAACGCTCGCCAAGCACCCGGGCGACAGGCCCGCATCGGCACGCGAGCTGCTCGACGGACTGAACCGCCACACGGCACCGCGCACCGGGTCGCTCCCGCACACCGCCGCGATCCGGCCGCTGCTGCCGGAGCCGGCGGAGGTGGCGGAGCCGGCAGAACCGCCGGAGCTGCCGGACGACATCCCCACGGGCACCGGGGCCGCGGCCACCGACCCGCGGGTGTCACGTGCGGCGGCGTTCTTCGCGGACGGCCGGTTCGGCTCGGCCCTGCCCCTCTACCTCGCCCTGGCCGAAGGCACCTCCGACGAGGCCGTCGAGTACCGGGCCAGGGCCGCGACCTGCCGCCGGTACCTGGGGGGCACGGCCGCAGCGCTCAAAGAGTTCCAGGACCTCGCTGCCGGCCTGGAGGCGTCCCACCCCCGGGACGCGCGCCTGTTCCTCGACGTCCGGAGGCAGATCGGGCTTCTCCTGACGACGTCCCGGCAGTGGGGCCCGGCCCTGGAGGCCCTGGCGGAGGTCTACCCCGCCCTGGAGCCGGTCTTCGGACCCGACTCGGTCGAGATGGCCGAGGTACGCGCCGCCCTCAGCACCATCCGCAGACTGGGCTGACGCCGTCCCGGATCCGGGCCCTGCCGGCCGTCCGGCGCCGCTCCGGGCGGCCGGTACCCGGCCGTCCGGAGCGGTGGTGCAGCAGCACCGCCTACCGCCTGCCGCCCGTCGGACGGCCCCGTCTCACTTCAGGTGTCGGTCCAGGAACCGGCACCCGTCCTCCAGCTCGAACCACGGGGTGCCGGTGTGCCCGCCCGGATTGGCGTGCAGGGTCTTCTCCTTGCTGCCGAAGGCGTCGAACAGGTCCAGGGCCCGCTGCCGGGGGTTCCCCTCGTCGTCCCACTGCAGCAGGAACAGCAGCGGAATGGTGACCTGCCGGGCCTCCTCCCGCTGGGCGCGGGGCACGTACCCGCCGGCGAAGAAGCCCGCGGCCGCGATCCGAGGCTCGGCCACCGCCAGCCGGATGCCGAGGGCCGTCCACCCCCCGGAGTACCCGACCGGGCCGCCGATCTCCGGCAGCGCGAGAAGGGCGTCGAGAGTGGTCCGCCATTCCGGGACCGCGTTCTCGACCAGGGGGCCGATGAACGACTCGAAGATCTCGTCGACCGGTTCACCGGCCCGCATCGCCCGCCGCAGGTCGGCACGGGCCTGCTCGTCGGCGGCGGAACGGGGACGGTCACCGCACCCGGCGGCGTCGATGGTGGCCACCGCGTAGCCACGCGCCGCGGTGTACCGGGCGCGGGCCACCAGCCGGGGGTCCGCCTTGGGCAGGCCGTTGTTGTGGGACATCAGGACCAGCGGGGCCGGGGCGGACGACTCAGGCGTCCACAGGGTTCCGGGGATCTCGCCGAGGGTGAACTCGCGCTCGACGACACCGTCGTCCAGGTGCTGTTCGGAAGTGAATTGCACGGTCGGGCCTTTCGGGAGGGCTCTTGAACGGCGCTCCCGGACGACCTATCGCCCGACCGTGACCCCGGAGGAGAGCACCCATGTCGAAACTGCGTTCACGGGTACCACCTCCTCGTTCTGTCGCACGGTCTTCGGGAGGTTAACAGGGGCCTCCGCCGTCCGCCAAAGGGTTTTCGCAGGCTCCCCGGCCGGACGCAGCGGACTCCCCAGCAAACGGGGACTACTCCCCGGTTCATGCGGTAGCGTTCCCGAGTGACGAAACGGGGAGTGCTCCCCGTTTGCTTCGAGGAGGAAGGGAACCGCCATGCCCGCCGCACCGACGCTCGACGAACTCGCCCCCGAGGGAGTCGACTTCACCGTCGACCCGTACCCCGTCTACGCCGCCCTGCGCGAGAGGGGACTCGTCCACCGCGTCCACGTGCCCGGCAGCGGGGACGTCTGGCTCGTCCTCGGACGCGACGAGGTGCGCGCCGCCCTGACGGACCCCCGGCTGCGCAACGACATACGGCACTCGGCGACGTGGGAGAGCGACGGCGGCAACGCCATCGGGCTCAACATGCTCCAGACCGACGCGCCCCGGCACACCCGCCTGCGCGCCCTGGTCGCACGCGAGTTCACCGCCGGACGGGTCGAGGCGATGCGGCCGCGCGTCCAGCGGATCGCCGACGGGCTCCTCGACGCCCTCCCGCCGGCCGGTACCGCCGATCTCGTCGCCGGCTACGCCCTTCCGCTCCCGCTCACCGTCATCTGCGAACTCCTCGGTGTCCCCCTCGCCGACCAGCACCACTTCCACTCCTGGTCGACCGAGCTCGTGGCCCCCTCCTCACCCGCCGCGGCGGGCGCCGCCGCCGGCGAGATGAGCGCGTACTTCGCCGCACTCATCGCCGCCAAGGCCGGTGACCCCGGCACGGACCTCATGAGCGCCCTGGTCCGGGCCTCCGGCGAACAGGACGGGCTCTCCCCCGAGGAGCTGCTCGGCATGGCCTTCCTCCTGCTCGTCGCGGGACACGAGACCACCGTCAACCTCATCTCCAGCGCCGCCCTGGCCCTGCTGCTCCACCCCGATCAGCTCGCCGCGCTGCGCGCCGACCCGCTCCTGATCGACGGAGCCGTCGAGGAGGCGCTCCGCTACGACGGCCCCGTCACCGCCGCGGCCTTCCGGCACGCCGCCGAGCCCGTGGAGATCGCCGGGGTCCGCATCCCGGCGGGCGACAGCGTGATGCTCTCCCTGGCCGCCGCCTCCCGCGACCCCGGACACTTCGCCGACCCCGACCGCTTCGACATCCGGCGCCCCGCCCAGGGACACCTCGCGTTCGGCCACGGCATCCACCACTGCCTGGGCGCCCCGCTCGCCCGCCTCGAAGGACGGACCGCCCTGCGGACGCTCCTGCGGCGGCTGCCGGACCTCGCCCTGGACACCGCGCCCGAGTCCCTGGTGCGCCGCCCGGGCGCCATGCTCCGGGGGGTGGCCGCCCTGCCCGTGCGATGGTCCCGGCAGCTGCCCGCGTGACACCTGCCCGCGTGCCCGGACGACACCTGCCCGCGTGACGCCGGCCCCGGTGGCGCTAGCATCCGTACCGGACGAGGATCCCCGGTACGGATGCGCGTACGCGCACCTCCCGTACGCATGTCACCGGCGACGCGAGGAGCGGACATTGACCCCGGCCACGGAACGGCCCGCACCGGTACGGCGCGACGCGCGGCGCAACCGCGAGCTGCTGCTGGCCGCCGCGCGCAAGGCCTTCGCCGCCCAGGGGCTGGAAGCCCGGCTCGACGAGATCGCCCGCCGGGCCGGCGTCGGGAACGCCACCCTGTACCGGCACTTCCCGACCCGGGCCGCCCTGATCGACGCCGTGTTCCGCGACTCCCTCCAGGGGACCGTCGACGCCGGGGAGGAAGCCCGCGGAGCGCCGGACGCCTGGACGGGACTGGCCGGCTACCTGGAGTCGGTCTTCACCGTACTCGCCACCGACCGCGGCGCGAACGACCTGATGACGACCGCCATCGAGGGCGTGACCTCCCTGGACGCCGTCCATGCCCACAACCACGAGACGATCGCCCTGCTGATGGACCGCGCCCAGCGGGACGGCACGATGCGCTCCGACGTCACCGTCGAGGACCTGCTCCTGAGCCTGGCCACGCTGGGCCGCGCCGTGCCCTCCCTGGCGGCCGCCGGGCCCCCGCACGCCTGGCGCCGGCAACTGTTCCTGTTCCTGGACGGCCTGCGGGCCGGGACCCGCCCCGCCACCCGGCTGCCCGCCCCGGCCCTGACCGCGCAGGACCTGACGGCCGTCCTCCACGACCTCGGACCGCACCGCGAGAGCTGACCCACCCGGACGGCGCCGGCACGGGCGGACGGCGCCACGCCGTCCTTCACGAGCCGTCGGCTTCGAGCGCGACGACGAGAAAGGCGTCCCCGTCGAGGTCCATCACGACCGTCGCCCCCTGGCCCCGCTCCCGGCACCGGGCCGCGTACTCCTCGGCGGGCCAACTGCCATAGGGGTCACCGGCGGGAAAGGAGTCCAACACCTTCGTACGGTGCACCGCTTCCACCTCCTGAACCTCGGACCGTGCTCACCGTCCTCGTGCCCCCGTCGCCGAACCCCATGCGCCCGCCCTGCCCACCGGCGCGGCCGCGTGCCACGGGACGCGGGGCCGCCGGTGCGGTGATGCACGATGATGTTGCCTACCATCGCGGGTAGTTGACGTGTGGATACGGCCTGGGGGGACCTCCTGTGAATGATGCGGTCGAGTTGGCGGACATGATTGCGCAGCTGCGCAGCGAGTTGAGCCGGGCGATGTCCGCCGGCGAGGACTCCGATCTGAAGTTCAAAGCGGAGCGGGTGGAGTTGGAACTGACCGTGGGAGTGGAGCGGACCAGCGAACCGGGCGTGAAGGTGCGGTTCTGGGTGTTCGACGCCGGCGCCTCGGCGAAGCGCTCGGCCACCGTCACCCAGAAGCTGACCCTCACGCTCCAGCCCGTACACGCGGACGCGCCCGAACAGATGGCCCTGATCTCCGGCGACGAGCTCCTCGGTGAACGCTGACGCGACCGCCGCCCCGACCGCTGCCGCAGCCGCTGCCGCCACCGCTGCCTGGCGTGGCGGACTCGACCCGCACCGCATCGCCGAGGTCATCGTCACCACCGGCGCCGGAGGCGGGCGGCGGGGCTCGGGCTACCGGGTCGGCGAGACGGCGGTCCTGACCGCCTTCCACGTGGTGGCGGGGGCGGCAGCGGTGCAGGTGCGCTTCGATGCCGACCGGCCGGGCCAGTGGGCCGCGACGGCGGAGCTCGCCTGGTCGGATCCGGGGACGGACGTCGCGGTGGTGACCTTCACGGCCCCGCCGGGCGGTGCGCCCGTCCCTCCCGCGCGGTTCGGGCGCATCGGCGACGACCGCCACGCCGTCGTGGACGTCCACGCCGCGGGCTTCCCCTTGTGGAAGCGCCGGCGCGGCGCCGACGGCAGGCAGTTCCGTGAACTGCACCAGGCCGACGGGACCGTCGCCGCCCTGTCCAACCTGCGCACCGGAACCCTGGAGATCACGGTCCCGGCGGCGGCCGCCGACCCCGACCCCGCGGTATCGCCCTGGTCGGGGATGTCCGGGGCCGCCGTGTGGGCCGGGCCGTTCCTCGTCGGAGTCGTCGCCGAGCACCACCGCGGAGAAGGCCTGGGCCGGCTCACGGCGGTCCGCATCGACCACACCCTCCAGCGGGTCGCCGACGGCCCCCGGGGGGAGCTGGCCGCGCTGCTGGCCGTCCCCGATGACGGGGCGCTGCCGGACGCCGGCGCCGAGCCGGATGCCGCGGTCCCGCCGGCCGCCTCCCGGGTCATCGGGTTGCCGGTCGCGCACGGGCTCGAACTGTTCAAGGACCGGGTCGAGGCCCGCGACCTGATCGGCCGTCATCTCGCGGACCCGGCCGTCCGCATGGTGACCGTCACCGGGCGCCGGGGCATCGGCAAGAGCGCGGTCGCCGCCAAGGTCATGGAGCTGCTGGAACGCGGCGAGTGGCCGGGCCACGCCCGGGCGCCGCTCCCCGCGGGCCTGATCAACCTGAGCACCCGCACCTCCGGGGTCTCCCTCGAACGCCTCTACTTCGACTGCGCCCGAGCCCTCGGCCCCGCGCACGAAGCACGCCTGCTGGGGGTCTGGGCGGCCGACCGCCCCGTGCCGGACAAGATCGACGAGCTGTTCACCGCCATGGGGGACCGGCTCTTCGTCATCCTGGTCGACAACCTGGAGGACCGGCTCCTGGACGACGGCCGCCTCGACGACGAGGAACTCGACACGTTCTTCGACTGCCTCTTCCGGGCGCGGGGCACGCCGAGGCTGCTGGCCACCTCGCAGCTGCCGCTGCGCCTGCCGCCCGAGCTGCGCCGGTTCGCCGCCGAGGTCGAGCTGTCCGAAGGTCTGCCGCCCGCCGAATCCGTCGCGCTGCTGCGCGAACTCGATCACGACGGCGCCCTCGGTGTGGCGCGGCTGTCGGACGAGGAGCTGCTCCATGCGGCGGTCCGCGTCCACGGGCTGCCGCGCGCACTGGAGCTGCTGGTGGGCGCCATGGCCGACGACACCCTGCTGCTGCCGACGCTGGAGGACGTCCTCAGGGACTTCACCCTGCGCGGTGACGTGGTCGCCGAGCTGGCACAGGAGCGCCATCAGCGCCTGGGTGCCGACGGCCGCTGCGCGCTGAGCGTGCTGGCCGTGCTGCGGACCCCCGCCCCGCGTGAAGCGGTCGAGTGGATCGTCGCGGGAATCGATCCCTCCGTCGACGTCGGCGCCGCCCTGTCCGGGCTGCTGCGGATGCGGATGCTGGCGGTGGACCGGCGGACCCGTACGTACGTCCTGCACCCGATGGACGCCGACCTCGCGTACGGCGCCCTGCCCGCCGAAGGCCCGCTGGGGCGGCGCGCGTTGGAGAGACGGGCGGCCGAGTGGTACGCGCGGATCGCCCCGCCGCGCCGGGACTGGCGCACGCTGGACGACATACAGGCCTACCGGCGCGCGTTCGACCACCGGGTGCGGGCCGGGGACATGGACGAGGCGGCGTTGGTGATGGGCACCATCGGGCAATGGATGGTGTGGCAAGGCTCCGTGGTCGCCGCGATCTCGATGCACCTGACACTGGAGGAACACGTGAATGACGACCGGGCACGACTCGCCCACCTCATCGGCTTCGGCCACGCCCGGCTGACCGGCGGCCCGCTGCCGCACGCCCTCGAACTCTTCACCGAGGCCGCGGAGGTGGCGGAGCGCATCGAAGACCGCCGCGCGCTCCAGGAGGCCATGTTCGGCCTCGGCGACGCGCACCGGCAGCTGGGCCGCCTGGCGGACGCGACGGGCCCGCTGGCCCGGGCCGGCGCCCTGGCCCGGGAGAACGGCGATGCCGAGGCGGAGGCCCACGCCGTCCTCAGCCTCAGCCTCGCCCACAGCACCCTGGGCGACGGGGAGGCGGCCCTGGCGGGCGCCGACCGGCTGGGCGAACTCGCCGCGGCCTCCGGGGACGAGCTCACCGGGGCCCGCTCCCTGAACGCACGCTTCACGGCCCTTCTGACCCTGGGCCGCTGGGAGGAGACCATCGTGGCGGGCGAGCGGGCCGTACGCGCGTACGCGGCCGCGGGCGTACAGGAGGCGACGGACTACGCGCTGAACGCCCAGGGCGTGGCCCTGCTCGCCCTGGGCCGCCCCGAGGAGGCACTGCCCTGCCTGGAGGAGGCGCTGCGCGCGGCGTCGGCCATGGAGAGTCCGCGGACCGAGGGCGTGTGCCTCTACAACATCGCCTGGGCGCAGTGGACGCTGGGCCGGTACGGGCAGGCGGCCGAGGCGGCCGAGCGCTCGGCCACCTCCCTGGAACGCGCCGGGGCCGCCGAGGCCGAGGCGGCGCGGGCACTCGGCGAGGCGGCGCGCGCCAGGCTGGTGCCCGCCGCGCGTCAGGCGGCCGATGCCCTGGACCGGGCGGCGCAGGGCGCCGGCGGCAACGTGGAGATGGTCCGCCCGGCCTGGCTGACCGCGCAGGCCGAGGACTTGCGCGACCAGGCCTGACGGCGCGCCGTCAGCGGGCGAACTTGGCCAGGGCGGCCGGGGTGACGGGGGTGAAGAAGTTGACGAGGTTGCCGTCGGGGTCGCGCAGGAGCAGCGAGCGGTTGCCCCAGGGCATCGTGGTGGGCGCTTGGACGAAGTCTTCGACGGAGCCGGCCAGGTCCCGGTGCACGCGGTCCACGTCGTCGACGAGGAACTCGACGATGACGCTGTGGTTCTCGGCCGGCCGGGCGGCGCCGGGCGCGAAGAGGGGGACGGTGCGGGTTCCGGCGATCGCGAGGGTGGCCGAGGGGGTCCTGAGTTCGGCGAAGTCCTCGGTGGACCAGTGCGCAGCCACTCCGGTGGCGCGCTCGTAGAAGTCGACGAGGCGGGCAACGTCGCCCGTGATCACGCGGATCGAGACGAAGTCCATGGGGTTCTCCAGACGTGTCGTGGTGATGACCCCACGCTAGAGCGGATACCGGACGGAATCCGCCCGGTATCTGCGGCAGACTTCCGGGTATGTCCCGACCCATCTCGCGCGTGCTCATGCTCCTGGAGCTCCTGCAATCCGGCGGCCTGCGGACCGTCGGCGAACTCGCGGCCCGGCTCGAAGTCGACGAGCGCACGGTGCGGCGGTACGCCGATCACCTCCTCGACCTCGACGTGCCCGTCGAGTCGGTACGCGGCCGCCACGGCGGTTACCGGATCGCCTCCGGCCACCGCATGCCTCCGCTCATGCTGAGTGACGACGAAGCGCTCGCCGTACTGCTCGGCCTGCTCGCCGGTCGGCGGGCCGGCCTGACGACGGCCACGGGCTCGGCGAGCGAGACGGCGGCCGCCAAGATCCGGCGGGTCCTGCCGGAACGGCTCGGCCGACGGCTCGACGCCGTGCTCGGTTCCCTCGCCTTCACCGCCCCGCCCGGTACGTCGGCGGCACCGGAGAGCGCGGTCCTGCTCTCGATCGCCGACGCGGTGCGCCATCACCGACCGGTCTCGATCCGCTATACCGCCGCCGACGGCCGAGCCGGCGAACGCACGGTGCACCCGTACGGGCTCGTCGCCCACGCGGGCAGGTGGTACGTGACGGGCGGGGACCCGGCGGCCGGCGAGGGCCGCACCTTCCGGCTCGACCGCATCTCCGACGTACGGGCGCTGCCCGGGAGCTTCGATCCGCCCGCCGGGTCCGATCCGGCGGAACGGGTGCTGTCCGCGATCGCCTCGGCTCCGCACCGGTACGAGGTGACCGCGCGGGTGCGGGGGACGGCCGAGTACGTCCGGGCCCGGCTTCCCGCCGGCATCGCGATCGTCGAGGAGTTGCCGTCCGAGGGCGGCCGGGGTTCGGACACCGAGCCCTGGTCCCGCGTCGACATGCGTGTGGAGCGGCTCGACTGGCTGCCCGCCGTACTCGCCTCGCTCGACCGTCCGTTCGTGATCGAGCGACCCGGTGAACTCCGCGCACTGGTCGCCCGGTTCGCCGCGCGGCTGGCGGAATCGGCCCGAAGCCGTTGACCGCCCCGCCTCCCGGCAGCGGCGCCCGCGAGGCGCCCCGCGTCACCGGGTGGGGAGGCTGACGCTGTACACGTCCGTACGGTTCTGCGGCGCGCCGGAGTTGCTCTCGGTCAGCACCGCCCGTACCCCCTTGCCGTCCGCCACCAGACCTTGGTAGTCACCGAGGAAGTAACCCCCGGCGTACGGCGCTTGCAGCCAGTCGAAGATCCGCGAGATCCGCCGCTCGGTGCGCAGCTTCGGGTTTCCGTGCGGCAGCGTGGCCAGCTGGTAGGCGGTGGGGAGGGTGGTGGTGTCGCCCGGCTTGAGGAAGCGCAGGTCGTAGTAGGTGAGCGCGAGCGTGCCCCGCTCGTCGACCGCGACCGACGGGGAGAAGGCCGGTACGCCCTTCGGGCTGATCAGCTCGGGGGCGCCCCAGGTCCGTCCGCTGTCGGTGGAGCGCACCAGCTGGACGGAGTCGAACGCGCCGCCGGAGAAGTCCGCGCCCTCGTAGGCCATGTACAGCGTGCCCGTCCTGGGGTCGACGGCCGGGCTGGGCAGGGTGGACGCGGCGCGCAGCAGCTTGGCGGGGTCGTTGGGGTCGACCTCCGGTACGGAGCTGTCCCGGGCCACGGTGACCGGGGCGCTCCAGGTCCGTCCGGCGTCGGTGGAGGTGACCATCGCGTAGTGGGCTTCGAGGACGGCGCTCAGGTCGTCGGTGAGGGTGATCGTGTCGAAGAAGTCGTACAGGGTGCCGGTGCGCCGGTCGACGACGATCTGGTGGCCGATGGTCTGCGTGTTGGGCACGGCGCCGGTGTCGACGAACTGCCGGGCCTCGCTCCAGGTGCGGCCGCCGTCGCGGGTGACGGAGATGTAGCCGGGACCGTTGAAGGCGCTGGGGCCGGGCGGATCGTTGTCGAGGCGGTTCCAGACCTGGTAGGCGGTTCCCTTGCGGATCGGGTCGGCGGTGATCGACGGCTTGTCGTTGAAGAACGGCTGCTCGTCGACGTGCGTGGTGGTGAGGTTCCGCCAGGTGCGGCCGCCGTCTCGGGAGGTGGCGGCCAGGAGGGCGCTCCGCGTGCTCTTGACGAAGTCGACGCCCTCGCCGCTCGCGTAGACGATGCCGTCCGGTCCGGTGCTCACCCAGGGGTCGGTGGCCCGTTCGAAGTCGGCGCCGCCCGGGGCGCACAGGCTGAACGGCAGTGTGCTCTCGTGGAAGGTGTGGCCGTCCGTGGTCCAGGCGGCCGCCAGGCCGCGGGCGCCGCCGTCGTTCCAGCGGTCCTGCTGGAACACGGTGACCACGCGCTTCGGGTCGCGCGGGTCGACGGAGAGGTACGGCTCGACCTCGGTGCCCGGATACACGACGCTGTCGGGGGACATCGCACCGATGGTGCAATCCGCGTACGGGTCGCCGTGGGACACCTTGGTCAGCGGTGCGCCGTCGGAGCCCCGGTCCGCCGCGGCGGGCGGCGCACCGGTGACGGTGGCGAGCAGGAGCGCGGCGGTGGCGACGGCGGTCGAGGGCGCGAAGACGCGCATACGGGATCTCCTCCGGGCGTCGGCGGCCTGGTCCGGTGGGGGCCGCCGTCATGAGGGCGGCGTGGGGTGCGGGGCCGGACCGGGACTCGGGGTGGGACGACTCCGCTTGATCCTTTTCGGCGTCACGGCCGGTGCCCTTGATGGGCCGGACGGCGGAGTCCTCCCCGGCGTCGCCGGGGAGGACGGCCGTACCGGACGGCAGGAGGAGGGAGCCGCCCGCTGCCGGCCTCCGGGCCCGCCCTATGCTCCCTCGTGTGGCCGGCACGCGATCCGGCACGCACCGCGATGACGATGACGATAACGAGGACGAGGACGCTGCCGCCCGCCGAGCCACCACCGGCGCAGCCCGCCTGAGCACCCCGCGACAGAACAAGGACGCCGATCGTGCGAACTCCCCTCTCATGGCTTGCCGGCAGGTACTCACTCGGAGCGAGAAGCGTCAGACTGGCCGCACTGGGATCGGTGGTGGCAAGTATCGCGATCATCGTGACCGGGGGAATCGTTCGCGTCACCGGATCCGGTCTCGGCTGCACCGACTGGCCCATGTGTACGGGAGAAACGCTGGCTCCCACTGCCGAAATGGGGGTGCACGGCGCCATCGAGTTCGGGAACCGGCTCCTGACCGGGGCGCTGTGCGCCGTGGTGGGCTGGGTCGTCATCACCGCCCGCCTCCAGGAAAGGCCGATGCCCGCAGTACTGCGCGGAGGCTGGGCGCAGTTCTGGATCGTCGTGCTGAACGCGATCGTCGGCGGAGTGACGGTGTGGATGCGGCTGAGCCCGTACATCGTCGCCGCCCACTTCCTCGCTGCCACGCTGCTGCTCACCGCCGCGGTGTACACCTGGCACGCGGCCGGTGCCGGTGGCCCGGGCGCTGTGGCCGGCGCGGGCAGCGGGGGCGACCGACCTGCCGTGCCGGCCCCGCAGGCGCCGCGAACCGTGGCGCGCATCCGGCCGCTGTCGGCCGCCCTGGTCTCGGTGACGGCCGCGCTGATCGTCGTCGGTACGCTCGCCACCGGTTCCGGACCGCACGCGGGTGACTCCTCCGACGTGGCGCGCATGCCCTTCGACTGGACGGCCGTGACCGTGGTTCACGGCGTGCTGGCCGCTGCGGTCCTGGTGCTGGCCGTAGCGCTGCTGTCCTCGCTGTCGGCGCTGCCCCGCGACGGCTTCGGCGCCGCGCGCCGCAAGACCGCCGCTTTCCTCGCCGTGCTCCTGGGTCAGGGCCTCGTGGGGCTCGTGCAGTCGCTGGCGGCTCTGCCCCCGCTCTTCGTCATGCTCCACCTGCTGGGCGCGGCTCTCGTGTGGACGGGAGTGCTGCAGGTGCACTTCACGGTCAGGAGGGCCTCTTCCGGCGATGCGGAACCACTGGGCGGCAGCGCACCGCTGCCCCGCGCGCGGGGCGCCGCGACGCGTGCCTGAGCCACGCCCGAGCCTCTCTGACGGGCGAACCGGCGGACGGCGTAGGTGAATGGGTGCCGGATCAGGCCGCAGGCCTGTCGTGCCCCGCGCCCGTCCGGGGACGCCTTGGTGGCAGCCGCGGGCAAGGGTGGTCGCGAGCGGTCAACGTCGTGAGACGCCGCGTCGGGCGGTTGCTGCGTCGCGTGGGAGCGCGGCCGCGGCGTCGGCGAAGATGGGCTGCTGAAGCTGCGTCCGGAGACCCGGGGCCGGGGCCGGGCCAGGTACGCGCCCCGGGTGTCACGGTCCGCGGCCCCGGCCGGTTCCGCCGCGCCGGGCTCCCCTCCACCGAAAGGCCCAGACCCTGAACGCCTCCCTCGCAGAAGGACTTTCCGTCACCCTGCTCCTGGCCGTGCTGGCCTGCGCGGTGATCCGGCCGTGGGGCTGGCCGGAGGCGGTGGTGGCCGTCCCCGCGGCCGGGGTGGTCATCGCCACCGGCGCGATCTCCCTCGATCACGCGGCGGCCGAGGCCGCCCGGCTGGGCCCCGTCATCGGGTTTCTCGCGGCCGTCCTGGTCCTGGCCCAGCTGTGCGACGACGAGGGGCTGTTCCATGCCTGCGGTGCCTGGATGGCCCGGCGCGCGGCCGGCCTCCCCCGGCGCCTGCTCGTCCTCGTGTTCGTCACGGCCTCGCTGATCACCGCGGTGCTCAGTCTGGACGCCACGGTGGTGCTGCTGACCCCGGTGGTGTTCGCCACCGCCGCCCGGCTGGGCGCCCGGGCCAAGCCCCATGTCTACGCCTGCACCCACCTGTCGAACACCGCCTCGCTGCTGCTGCCGGTCTCCAACCTCACCAACCTCCTGGCCTTCGCCGCGAGCGGCCTGACCTTCACCCGCTTCGCCGCCCTCATGGCGCTGCCCTGGCTGGTCGCGATCGGCGCCGAGTACGTGGTGATCCGCCGCTTCTTCGCCACCGACCTGGACGCGGGCGCCGAGGCGCCGCCCGCCGACGAGCCCCGCGAACTGCCGCTGTTCGCCCTGCTCACCGTGGCGGGCACGCTGGCGGGCTTCGTGGTGACCTCGGCGGTCGGCGTCGACCCGGCCTGGGCGGCGGCCGCCGGCGCGGCCGTCCTCGCGGTCCGCGCGCTGGCCCGGCGCAGCACCACGCCCACGGCCATCGTCCGGGCCGCCTCCCTGCCGTTCTGCGCCTTCGTACTGGCCCTGGGCATCGTGGTCCGCGCGGTGGTCGACAACGGCCTGGCCGACGCCCTGGGCCATCTGGTTCCCGGAGGCAGCGATCTCCCGGCCCTGCTCGCCATCGCGGCACTGGCGGCCGTACTGGCCAACGTCATCAACAACCTGCCCGCCGTCCTGGTGCTGCTCCCGCTGACCGCCCCCACCGGCCCGGGCGCCGTGCTGGCCGTGCTCCTCGGCGTCAACATCGGCCCGAACCTCACCTATGCCGGTTCCCTGGCCACCCTGCTCTGGCGGCGTATCGTGCACGAACACGACACCGATGTGGAGCTGGGCGAGTTCACCCGGCTCGGCGTGCTCTCCGTGCCCGCCGCCCTGCTGCTCTCGGTGGTGGCACTGTGGGTCTCGCTCCAAGCGATCGGAGGCTGAACACCGTGACCGTGACCGTCATCGTCTGGATCGTGGAGGGCACCTGGCCCGCCTGCGTCGACGCCGCGCGCGCCCACGCGCCGGCGGACGCCGAACTGGTGCTGCTCCACGTCACCGGCCACGAGGTGCCGGGCGCCGCACACGGCGCGTACGCCGGGCTGCTGGGCCGCGCGCGTCCCGACCGCGACCCCGGTACCGCCGTGGAGCACCTGGCCGCCGCCTCCGCCGAACGGCTCCTGGCCGGTGCCGCCGAGCGGCTGGGGCGCCCCTGTACCCGGCAGGAACGCTCGGGCCGCGTCGAGCGGGAGGTCGTGGCCGCCGTGGAAGGCGCCGATCTGCTCGTCCTCGCCCGCGATGGTGACCGTACGCACCTGGGACCCCGCAGCCTCGGGCCCGCCAGCCGGTTCATCGTCGACCACGCGCCCTGCCCCGTCCTGCTGGTCTGGCCGGAGGCGCCGCCCGGCACGGCCACCATCCCGCCATCGCCACCACCACCGCACCCGCCGCACCACCGTTGAAGGGCGATGGTGCGGCGGGCGGGCGTCAGGGATTCAAGGCGTCAGGGGCCACAGGGGGTCACAGGATCTCGATGGAGTCGACCTTCGGCGGGCGGTTGGGGAACGTGATGTCGGTCCACCGGTTGATCCGCACCGAGTCGCCGTTGGCGTCGTAGTAGATCAAGTCGTTGTTCCCGGTGGAAATCCTGTCGACCCACCAGCCCCCGAACCCGATCCGGCCCTTGTTGGCGTAGCAGTCCACGCTGTCCCGGCCGTCGCTGTGGGACCAGATCTTCAGGAAGTTCTCACCGCCGCGGCACTCGACGTGATCGATGGCGAAGGCGTTGCCGGGAAGGGTCAAAGTGAGCGCTGCCGCCGCGGCGAACGCCACGGCAGCCGATCGGACGATCCTGGTCGACTTGAGCACGATCTCTCCTTCAAGGGAATCGAGCGGAAAAGGCGGGCGCCGCGCCCACGGGCACGTTGACCACCACACCGCGACGGGCCGCTCTACGCCCTTCGCGGTTGCACACCGAGAGTCGCGTGCGGTCGATGCCCTCTGCAATCACTTTGCCCGTGCGCGGCTGAAACCCGCGCCACGATGTCCCGATTTGAACCTCTGCTGCGCAGTTGAAACGTTTGAGCAACTTGGCTGCCCCGTATGGTGATTGATACCGCCCGAAATGGGGAAGGCTCGGCATCTTTCGCCACCGACGGCTGCGGTGGCGGCGTCCGTCCGCGCGGCGCGGCGGGGAGTCCGTCCGGTACAACGCGACCGACCTCCGTCTTCGCCTTCGCGATGATCACCCGCAGGAGTGTTCGCGGGCCCCGACACGCCTGCCCGGATGCGGTGCTTCGCCACTCCGGTCGACGAGGATCGCGCTACGAAGAGCCGCCGCCCTTCTCACCCCGTCGGAGTCACCATGGCCGCGCCCCCACTCCCACCTCGCCAGGGCCGCTCCGGTGCCTCGCTCCTGCCGGTCCTGCTTCCCATCGCGATTCTGATCGTGGTGGCGGTGGCCGTGGGGTCGTGGCTGCAGTTCACCGAACGGCAGGCGATCGACACGGTCGACACGGCCGGTTCCACGGCCGCCGACCGGCTGGACGTCGAGGCCACCGTCCAGCGCGTCGACGCGACGGCCAGAGAGCTGCTGCTGCGGGTCCGGGTCACCCCGCTCGGGACCCTCGGTGAAGAGGAGGAGAGCGCCCCGGTGGGCGACCTCAGCCTCCAGACCTCGGCGGCGACCCTCGGCGACCTGGAGTTCAAGGCGCACGAGCGGCTCGCCACCAAGGACGTACAGGTCGCGATGACGGGTGGGTCGGTCAGCGACTACCCGTTCGACAGCTACGAGACCGGCATCGGGTTCCGGGCGCTGCTCAACGGCAAGCCGGTGCCGGTACGGCTGCTGTTCTCCAACAACGACACGCTCTTCTCGGTCACCGCGACACCCGCACCCGACCCGCAGGAGGCCGCCGTGGCACTGGAGCTGACCCGGTCGGGCAGCCTGGTCGTCTTCGCGGTCTTCATGATGGGCGTGATGTGGGCGCTGGCGGCGGCCGTGCTCATCGGAGCCTGGTACCTGACGACCCGCGGCGAAGGCCTGGTCTGGCCGGCCCTCGCCTGGATGGCCGCCACCCTGTTCGCCCTGGCGGCGTTCCGCAACACGGCCCCCGGCACACCTCCGATCGGCTGCGTGCTGGACTGGTTCGCCTTCCTGTGGGCCGAGACGATCATCGCCCTCTGCCTGATCGCCGTGGTCATCACCGGCGTCCGTACCGCACTCCGGTCGCAAGACACCTAGCGGTGTGAGCGCTGGGCTTCGACGATCTGCCGCACGGAGCCGTCGATGCCCGCGCGGGCCTGGATCCGCTCGGCGAATCCGGGGAACTGGCCGGCGACGGCGCTCAGCAGCCTCAGTTCCAGTGGCGCCACGTTGACCTCGCACCGGTCGTGTCGGACGGCCCGTACGACGCCGCCGGCGACCTGTGCGGGTGTCACGGTCCTGATGCCGCTCGGCGGGGTGGCACCCGTGGCCGCGAACATCCCCGCGTCACGGACGAAGCCGGGCTGGACGAGGGACACCCCCACCCCCGTGCCCCGGAGTTCCTGGCGCAGCGCCAGGGCGAACCCGCGCAGCCCGAACTTCGTCGCGTTGTACAGGGAGGTCGACTTGGTCGCCGCCTTGCCGGAGATGGAGCCGACCAGCACGATGTGGCCGCGGCCGCGCGCCACCATGTGCGCCGCGAGCAGCCGGGACAGCAGGACGGGCGCGCGCAGGTTGACGTCGAGGGCGCGGTCGAGCTGTTCCCCGCTGTAGTCCAGGAGGTCACCGCTCGCGGGCAGGGCCGCGTTCGCGACGAGGATGTCCGCCTCGGCGCAGGTCTCGGCGAGCCGGACGACGTCGGACCGGACGGCCAGATCGGCGACCACGGTGCGGGCGCCGCAGGCCTCCGCGGCGGCGGTGAGCGCCTCCGGCCGGCGCCCGGTGACGGTGAGGCGGGCGCCCTGGGCCCTCAGGCTCGCCGCCAGGGCGGCGCCGATGCCGCCGGTGGCCCCGGTGAGGAGAACGTTCGATCCGGATATTTCCACGCTGACTCCCGTACGGTGACGCCGAGTTGTTCGTTCGAACGAACAATAGGGAGCCCTCCGCGCCCTGTCCACACCCCGGCCATTCCCCGCTCCCCCGCCCTCCCTGCCCGGTCACGGCGGCCGATGGGGCAGAATGCCGACATGCCGCCTGCCTCCGACACCCGCCAGAGCATCATCGACGCCGTGCTGCGGATCATCGGGCAGGACGGGGTCGCCGCCGTCACCAATCGGCGGATCGCCAAGGAGGCCGGTGTCTCGCTCGGCTCCGTCACCTACCACTTCGCCACCCAGCACGAGTTGCTGCGCGAGAGCCTCCTGCATTTCGTGGCCGAGGAGACGCGGCACTTCACCGCCCTCGCCGACGCCTGCACCGACGAGCGGTTCGACATCGGCCAGGCGGCCGAGGTGGTGGCGCAGGTCGCGGGCGGCAACGCCTTCGACAGCCGCCACATCGCGCCCTTCGAGCTGTACGTCCAGGCCGGCCGCGACGAACGGCTGCGCGCCGCCGCAGCCGAATGCTTCGCCGCCTACGACCTGCTGGCCGCCCGGATCCTGACCCGCCTGGGCGTCCCGGACCCCGAACGGCTGGCGGGTGTGGCCGTCGCCCTGGTCTTCGGGCAGCAACTGCGCCGCCTCGCCACCGGCGCCCCCGCCGAGGAGCTCGTCGACGCCCTGCTCGTCCTCACGCAGCTCGCCCCGTCACAGGCCGGCTGAGCCCTCCTTGCCCGGCCACGGACAGGGATACGGCTGCGGCTGCGGCTGCGGCCGGGCAATGCGACTGCCAAGTTCCCTTAACATTCCGGGCATTGAAGGGCACCGCCGTCCCGCGTAGCGTTTTTCGGGAGAATTCGCTGACGGGATGAATTCGCCCACCCCTCATCGGCTTCCACTTTCCGCACGCCGATCAGGAAGGCGTCATCACCATGCCCGTTTCCGGTCCCGGTTCCGGTTCCGCACCGCTGCACCTCGCCGTCTCGCTGGACGGCGCGGGCCGCCACCCCGCCGCCTGGCGCGAGCCGGGGGCGCGGCCCGACGAGCTCTTCACCGCCCGCTACTGGGCCGGCCTCGTCTCGGAGGCCGAGGACGGGCTGCTCGACTTCGTCGCCTTCGAGGACGGACTCACCCTCCAGTCCTCCTCCCCCGCCGGTCACGACGAGCGCACCGACCGGGTCCGCGGCCGGCTCGACGCGGTCCTCACGGCCGCCCGGGTGGCGCCGCTGACCCGCCGCATCGGGCTCGTGGCCGCCGTGACCGCCACCCACACCGAGCCCTTCCACGTCTCCAAGGCCGTGGCCACCCTCGACCACGTCAGCCGCGGCCGCGCCGGCCTGCACGTACAGGTGTCCGGACTCCCGTACGAGGAGCGGCACTTCGGCCGCCGCCCGGCACCACTCGCGGAAGACGAGCTGTACGAGGAGGCGGTCGACCACGTCGAGGCCGTGCGGCGCCTGTGGGACAGCTGGGAGGACGGCGCGGAGATCCGGGACGTGGCCACGGGCCGGTTCGTGGACCGCGGCAAACTCCACCACGTCGACTTCGAGGGCCGCCACTTCAGTGTGCGGGGCCCTTCGATCACCCCGCGCCCGCCCCAGGGCCAGCCCGTCGTGACCGCACGGGCCGCCGACAGCTCGGCGTACGGGCTCATCGCGCGGTCCGCCGACATCGGCCACCTCGTGGCCCGTGACACCGCGCAGACGCGCGCCGCGGTCACCGCCGTCCGCGGGCTCCGTGCCTCCGCGGGGTCCGCCGAGCGGCCGCTGCACCTCTTCGGCGAGCTGACCGTGTTCCTCGACGAGAGCGCCGGAGCGGCGGCCGAGCGCCGCGGCCGCCTCGACGAGATGGCGCGCGATCCGTACGACGGGGTCGGGGAGGCCCCCGTGTTCGCCGGTACCGCGGGGCAGCTGGCCGAGCTGCTCCAGGAGCGGCGGGAGGCGGGCTTGTCCGGATTCCTGCTGCGGCCGGCGGTCATCGCCCACGATCTGCCGGCCATCACCCGCGCCCTGGTACCCGAGCTCCAGCGGCGGGGCCTGTTCCGCCGGGAATACGAGGCGGACACCCTGCGCGGTCTGCTGGGGCTCGACCGTCCCGCCAACCGCTACGCGGCGGCCCCGCTCCCGGCGGCCTGACCACGCCCGGCTCCGCCCCCTCCGCCCCGCACCGCCTTGCCCCGCCCCGCCCTCCGGAAGGACGCGCCATGACCACCAAGCCGCTCAAGCAGATCCACCTCGCGGCCCACTTCCCGGGCGTCAACAACACCACCGTCTGGAGCGACCCGGCGGCCGGCAGCCACATCGACTTCGACTCCTTCGTCCACTTCGCCCGGACCGCGGAGCGCGCCAAGTTCGACTTCCTCTTCCTCGCCGAGGGGCTGCGGCTGCGCGAACAGGGCGGGCGGATCTACGATCTGGACGTCGTCGGCCGGCCCGACACCTTCACCGTGCTGGCCGCCCTCGCGGCCGTCACCGACCGCCTCGGGCTGACCGGCACCATCAACTCCACCTTCAACGAGCCCTACGAGGTGGCCCGCCAGTTCGCCTCCCTGGACCATCTGTCGCAGGGCCGGGCCGCCTGGAACGTGGTCACCTCCTGGGACGCGTTCACCGGCGAGAACTTCCGGCGCGGGGGCTTCCTGCCCCGCGAGGAGCGCTACGGCCGGGCCAGGGAGTTCCTGGCCACCGCGCACGAGCTCTTCGACTCCTGGGACGGCGGCGAGATCGCCGCCGACGCCGGATCCGGCACCTTCCTGCGCGACGCCCGGGCCGGGGCCTTCGCCCACAAGGGCCCGCAGTTCGACATCGAGGGCCGGTTCAACGTGCCCCGCAGCCCGCAAGGCCGCCCGGTGATCTTCCAGGCGGGAGACTCCGACGAGGGACGCGAGTTCGCCGCCTCCGACGCCGACGCGATCTTCAGCCGGTACGGGACCCTCGACGAGGGCCGGGAGTTCTACGCCGACGTCAAGCGCCGGCTGGCGAAGTACGGGCGTGCGCACGAGGAGCTGAAGATCCTGCCCGCGGCCACCTTCGTCCTCGGGGACACGGACGCCGAAGCCCGCGAGGCCGCGCACGAGGTGCGCCGCCTCCAGGTCAGCGGGCAGACCGCGATCAAGTACCTCGAACACGTCTGGAACCGGGACCTGTCCGGCTACGACCCCGACGGCCCCCTGCCCGACGTCGACCCGGAGGCCGGCGAGAACACCATCGCCCTCGGCCGGGCGAGCGTGCGCGGATTCCGCGATCCGCTGGAGACCGCCCGGCAGTGGCGCGCCCTCGCCGAGGCCAAGAACCTCTCGATCCGGGAACTGGTCATCGCCACCACCGCCGGCCAGACCTTCGTCGGCTCGGCCGCGACCGTCGCCGAGCAGATCGACACGCTGGTGCAGGCGGACGCGGCCGACGGCTTCATCCTGGTCCCGCACATCACCCCGGGCGGCCTCGACGTCTTCGCCGACACCGTCGTCCCGCTGCTCCAGGAACGGGGGGTGTTCCGCGGCGAGTACGAGGGCGCCACCTTGCGCGACCACCTCGGCCTCGCCGTGCCCCAGGCGGCCTCCGGCCGGCCCCGCCGCCCGTCCTTCCCCGAACTGTAAGGAGCCAGGCCATGTCCGCCACCCCCCTCGGGGTCCTCGACCTCGTCCCGGTCGTGTCCGGCTCGACCGCCGCCGAGGCCCTCGCCAACAGCATCGATCTGGCCCGCTCCACCGAGGAGTTCGGGTACGCGCGCTACTGGTTCGCCGAGCACCACCTCAATCCCGGCGTCGCCGGTACCTCTCCGGCGATCGTCCTGGCCCTGACCGCTTCGGCCACCAGCACCATCCGGCTCGGTTCCGGCGCCGTCCAGCTCGGGCACCGCACCGCGCTGTCGACGGTGGAGGAGTTCGGGCTCATCGACGCGCTGCACCCGGGTCGCCTGGACCTGGGACTGGGGCGCTCGGCGGGACCGCCGCAGCGCCGCGGGCCGGTGGACGGCGTGGACGCGGGCGCGGGAGTCGGCGTGGGCGTGGGCGAGGGCGTGGCCGGCGGCGACCCCGGGCCGGGGCCCGTGCCGGTCACGCCCGTCATCGGCGGCCGCACACCGAACGGGCTGCGCATCCCGGACCGGTTCTCCTTCGCCCATCTGCTGGGTCATCCGCGGGTGGCGCTCCAGCAGAAGCTGCTCAACCTGCCCGGCGCGCACCCGCAGGACTACTCCGAGCAGGTCGACGACGTCCTCGCGCTGCTGCGCGGCGAGTACCGCACGCCCGAGGGCGTGGAGGCGCACGCCGTGCCCGGCGAGGGGGCCGACGTACAGGTGTGGATCCTGGGCAGCAGTGGTGGGGTGAGCGCGGAGGCGGCGGGCCGCAACGGGCTGCGTTTCGCGGCGAACTACCACGTCAGCCCGGCCACCGTGCTGGAGGCCGCCGAAGGGTACCGGGCCGCCTTCAAGCCTTCCGCGGAGCTGGACCGGCCGTACCTGACGGTCTCCGCCGACGTGGTGGTCGCGCAGGACGAGGAGACGGCACGGGAGCTGGCCACCGGGTACGCGCCCTGGGTGCGCGGCATCCGTACGGCCGAGGGTGCGATCCCTTACCCCACGCCGGCCGAGGCGCGCGCCCTTCCCTGGTCGGCGGAGGACCGCGCGCTGGTGGCGGACCGGGTGGAGACACGGTTCGTGGGCTCGCCCGGCACCGTCGCCGACCACCTGGAACGGCTGCGGGACGCGACGGGCGCCGACGAACTGCTGATCACGACGATCACCCACGGGCACGCGGACCGGGTCCGCTCCTACCGCCTGCTGGCGGAGGAATGGCAGCGCCGCGGCTGACCGCCGGCCGGACGGCGGCCGGGCAGCAGCCGAACGGCGGCCGCCCGGTCGGCACGGAGCGGTGCCGGACTCAGCCGAGCCGGTAGTCGAACCAGATCCGGTGCGTGCCGTCGGCGTCGACCGCCATCCCGCCCGCGCCCGAGATCCCGGCCAGGTCGGCGGTGCCGCTCGACGGAACGATGGTGAAGAACTCCGCCGTCCGGTCACTGCCGGACGTCGTCGCCGAATGGACGAAGTTGAAGGCGCCCTCGCGGCCCTTCAGCGATCCTTCGAAGGACTCCATCGCCACGTAGGTGCCGACGCCGGTGCTCTGGTCGAACGCGGCGGTGAACAAGGTCGCCGAGCGGCCGGTGATCTCGCCCTCGAAGTGTTTGAGCATCGTCGCCACACCCACCGGCAGCCCTGTGGCCACGGCCGGTTCGGGCTTCAACCCGGTGGGGACGAACGCTGTCACGGTGAACGTACCGGTTGCTCTCATGGACCGACCGTACCGACCCCCTCTGACAGCGTCCCGCTCGGCGCGGGGGCGTTCCGGTCCTCGAGCGCCCAGCGCTCCGTGATCAGCGCGGCCTGCTCCTGGAGCGCCGAGACCAGCTCCCCGGCGCTGCGGGCGGCGGTGGAGCGCAGGACGACGACGCTGATCTCCCGGGTGAGGTCCGGCCCGTCGAGGCGCCGCAGGGCCAGGTCCGGGTGGGGGGTGCCGAGGGCCAGCCGCGGCACCAGGGCGATGCCCGCGCCGGCGGCCACCAGGCCCTGGACCACCGCGTAGTCGTCGGTGCGCATGGCGTGGACGGGCTCGAACCCGTGCTGCGCGCAGGCCCAGGACAGGACGCGGTCGCACGGGTCGTGGGGGTCGGCGGCGCCCACCCATTCGGTGTCCCGCAGCGCGGTGAGCGGCACCCGGTCCAGGACCGCGCACGGGTGGTCCCGCGGCAGGACCAGGAGCAGCGGGTCGGCCAGGAGGGGATGGAGCGCGAACTCCTCGTCCAGGTCGAGCCGGTCGCCGGGCTGCGAGAAGACGAGCGCTGCCTGGAGTTCACGGGCTCTCAACCCGCGCAGGAGTACGGGCAGTTCTCCCTCCGTCAGCGAGATGTGGACGCCCTGCCGGTGGAGGCGCTTGACGGCGGGGGCGAGGAGGAGCGCGCCGGCGGTCGGGAAGGTGCCGATGTGGAGGGTGCGCATGCCCCGCTCCGCGAGCCCGCGCACCTCCAGCTCCGCGTGGCGGACCCGTTCGAGGACCGCCTCGGCGTGCGGCAGCAGGGCCTCGCCGAGCTCGGTGAGCGTCGCTCCGCGCGGTCCGCGCTGCACGAGGCGGGCGTCGAAGTGGGCCTCCAGAGCAGCCAGATGGTGGGTGATCGTCGGCTGCGTGTAGTGCAGGGCCCGCGCGGCTCCGGCGAGGGAGCCCTCCCGGGCGATGGACCGGAGCACCTGGAGGTGCCGCATCTCAAGCATATAGACAGTCTATGGAGCCCTCAATGTAAGTCCAGTCTTCCTCTATGAGTGTGGCGCTGGCACCCTCGCGGTGTGAAGACGCGAACCGCCCCTCCCTCCGGCCGTCGGCCCTCCCCGGATCAGCTGCGCGCCCCGTACGCCGACGCCCTCCTCGCCCACGCGGGACGGGACTGGCTGCGGCTGAACGTCCCCGGTCACGCGGCCGCCCCCGGCTCGGACCTCTCCGCCGCCTTCGGCACCAGGATCCCGGCGCTGGATTTCCCGCCGCTGCTGGACGGCCTCGATCTCGGCGCGCACACCCCGCTGGACGAGGCGCGGGAACTCGCCGCCCGCGCCTGGGGGGCCCGGCGCACCTGGTTCCTGACCAACGGCGCCTCCCAGGGCAACCAGATCGCCTCGATGGTCACCCCCGCCCTGGGCCGCACCCTGGTCGTGCAGCGCAGTGTGCATTCGAGCGTCGTCGACGGGCTGGTGCTCTCCGGCCTGCGCGCCGTCTTCGTGCATCCCTCCGTCGACCCCGGCCAGGGCATCGCGCACGGGGTCACCGCCGAGGAGGTACGCGGCGCCCTGGAGCGGACCCCCGACGCGGCGGCCGTGTACGTGGTCTCGCCGAGCTACTTCGGAGCCGTGGCCGACGTACGGGCCCTGGCGGACGCCGCGCACGCCGCGGGAGCACCGCTGATCGTCGACGAGGCCTGGGGGTCGCACTTCGGCTTCCACCCCGCGCTGCCGGAGGGCGCGCTGGCCCTCGGCGCGGACCTCGTCACCTCCAGCACCCACAAGCTGGGCGGCAGCCTGACCCAGTCGGCCATGCTGCACCTCGCCGAGGGCCCCTTCGCGGACCGGCTCGAACCCCTCGTGGACCGGGCCTTCCGGCTGGTGCAGTCGACGAGCGCGAGCGCCCTTCTGACCGCCTCGCTGGACCTCACCCGACGGGCCCTGGTCACGGGCGCCGACCGCATCGCCGGTTCGGTCGGGGCCGCGGACAGGATACGGGGGGCGGTACGGGCGCTGGGCCGGTTCGGGGTCGTCAGCGACGGCTTCCACCGGTTTCCCGACATCACGGCCGCCGACCCGCTGCGCATCGCCCTCGACACCCGCGCCGGCGGGATCACCGGGCACGAGGCGCGGCGGCTGCTCTTCCGGGACCACCGGGTCATGGTCGAAGTCGCCACGGACGCCGCGATCGTCGCCGTCGTGGGCGCCGGGTCCTCGCCGGATGCCGACCGGTTCGTCGAGGCCCTGCACTGTCTGCCCGCGCCGCTGGGCGGCTCGGACGCGGGCTGGGGCCCGGGTTCGGGCTCGGGCTCGGGCTCGGGCTCCGGCGTACCCGGCCGGGCTCCGCTGCGCCTGCCGCGCCCGGGGCCCGCACGGATGACGGCCCGCGAGGCCTTCCTCAGCCCGGCGCGGGTGGTTCCGGCCGAGGAGGCCGTCGGCATGGTGTCCGCCGACAGCCTGGCCGCGTACCCGCCGGGAATCCCCAACGTACTGCCCGGGGAGGTCATCACCCCCGAGGCCGTCGAGTTCCTCAGGCGCACCGCGGCCGCCCCCGGCGGGCACGTACGCGGAGCCCTCGACCCGGACGTCTCCCGCCTGCGGGTCGTCGCACCCTGACGTCCGGCGCCGGGGGCGACGGGCCCCGCCTTCCGGCGTACGGCTACCGTGCTCCCGCCGACGCCCCGGCCAGCGCGGGGGATCCGGTCGTGAGCGGCGCCGCCGGCGAGGGTTCGAGCTGCGCCTCCATGTCGTCGAGGGCACGGCGGACCGCCGCGATCCGCAGGCGGAGTTCGTCCGCCCCTTCCTGCGCCGCCCACGCCGCGTCCGCGTGCCCCTCGGCCCGCCGGGCGGCGGCCTCCTCGGCCCGCTTCGCGTCCTCTTCCATCTCGCGCGCCTCTTCCAGGGCGTTGAGTACGACGCCGATCAGCACGTTGACCAGGACGAAGGAGGCGAGGAGCACGTAGGAGGCGTAGTAGAGGATGCTGAACGGGGAGACCGCCAGTCCGGCGTGGACGGCGTCGCCCAGGCCTTCCAGCGTCATCAGCAGGAAGAGGGTCAGGCCGGCCCGGCCGAGGGATCCGTAGTGCGCCGGGTCGTGGCCGGCGAAGCAGATCCAGCCGATCATCGCGTACACGTAGAGGATCAGGGCGCCCACGAACAGGAAGCTGACCGTTCCGGGGAGGCTGCGGCCGACGGCGACCAGCAGGACCCGCAGCTGCGGCATGAACTTCGCGGTGCGCAGCACCCGCGCCAGGCGCAGCAGCCGCAGGAGTGTCGTGTTCTCCCGCAGGAACGGCACGAAGGCCGAGGAGACCACCAGCAGGTCGAACACGTTCCACGGATCGCGGAAGAAAGCTTTCGGCCGGTCGGCATGCGCCCCGAGGCGGATCAGCATCTCCACGGTGAACGCCACGACGCAGAAGCGTTCGGCGGAGTGGAGGAGCACCCCGTACTCCACGGACAGTCCGCTGTACGTCTCGACGCCCAGCAGCACGGCGTTGAGCAGGATCACCGACATGACGCCCAAGGCGAACACGGGCGCCTCGCTCACGTCGCGGCAGCGCGCGGCCAGCCTCTCGCGACCGGTGGACGTCTGGATGAGGTCTGACATCATGCTCCCTCGCCCGTGTCCGGAATCCGGTCACGGGCCGCGTCGCGCCCCGGCGGCTGCCGGGGCTTTGATCAAGCTCCAGATCTTGTAACGCAGCACGGCCGGATTCGGGTCGCCCCGGCCCGACACATCCCCCGATCGGGGAATCGCGGCGGCCGGTCGGGCCCGGGAGGGACGGGCGCGGCGGCGATGCGCTACCCCTCGCGCACGGGGTGGCGGAGCAGATAGACGGCCGCGGTCGACACCAGCGCGGTCATACAGGCGAGGAACACCAGTCCGGCGCCCTCCAGGCCGAGGGGGCCCGTCAGTACGCCCACTCCGATCACCGGTACCGAGATGCCCGCGTACGCCACCACGAACAGCATCGAGATGACCGCCGCGCGCCGGTCGGCCGGAGAGGCCCCCGCCACCGCGGAGAGCGCCCCTCGGAAGGTCAGCCCCTGCCCGCCGCCGCCGACGAGCGCGCTGAGGACCACCAGGGCCAGCACGTCCCAGTACAGGGCGCCCGCGAGCAGCAGCAGCCCGGCGAGCAGTACCGCGCAGCCCAGCGGCAGGGAGCGGCCGACCCCGATGCGGCCGACGGCCAGTTGCCCGGCCGTCGACGCGAAGAAGGCGAGTGCGACGACCAGCCCGCTCACGGCCCGGTTGTGCACGCCCAGGGATTCGACGAGGAAGGCCGGGCTGACCGATGTGAACACCCCGAACAGGGCGAAACCCACGAAGGAGGCGGTGGCGGCGGGCACGAACACCTGTCGCACCGACGCGGGCAGCGCGGGCCGCTGCGGCCGTACCGCCGCGAGCGACTGCCGCTCCCGTACCGTCTCGGGCAGTCGCAGCAGGACGGCGGCCGAGCAGGCCACGAGGGCGAGGTGCACGACGAACGGCAGGTACAGCGGCCAGGGAGCGTACTGGGAGAGGACTCCGGCGAGCAGGGGGCCGCAGCCGAGACCGCCCATGTTGGCGGCCGTCGCCACGAACGTGGCGCGGGAGGAGCCGTCCTTCGGCGCGAGCTCGATGACGTAGGCCGTGGCGGCTCCGGTGAACAGGCCCGCGGACAGACCCGACAGCATCCGGCCCGCGTACAGCCAGCCCAGCCCGGTGGCGCACAGGAAACAGCCGGCGCTCACCGCCGCGAGTCCGAGGCCCGTCAGGAGCACGGGCCGCCTGCCCACGACGTCGGAGGCGTTGCCCGCCAGCAGCAGGACCCCCATGACGCCGAACGCGTAGACGGCGTACACGACCGTCACCTGCAGCTCGGAGAAACCGAACTTCTCCTGGTAGAGGCCGTAGAGGGGGGTGGGCAGCGTGGTGCCGGCCATGCACACGGCGAACACCATCCCGCCGAGCAGGCACTGCCGCCACCGTCCGTGATCACCGTCCATGCCGCCGACGGTAATGGCGTCCGCCGCGCCGGACGGCGCGGCGCGGCGACGGCGCACCCCGCCCGGGCGGAAGGCACCGTCGCCGTGAACGCCGTCGACGCCGTCGTGGCGAGATTCCCGCCGGGGCCCACGCGGGTTTATATGGTGATGTCCTACGACATACTGGGCAAAGAGGTGGGTGGTACATGCCGGATGTGGTGATCGACTACGCGACGGTGTTCCGGCTGCTGCCCGGGATGGTGGCCCTCCTGACCCCGGAACTGGTCTACGTGGACGCGAACGAGGA
This sequence comes from Streptomyces sp. NPDC002181, assembly GCF_042890485.1. Taxonomy (NCBI): domain Bacteria; kingdom Bacillati; phylum Actinomycetota; class Actinomycetes; order Kitasatosporales; family Streptomycetaceae; genus Streptomyces; species Streptomyces sp. NPDC002181. Next base: position 100,141 of record NZ_JBIASC010000018.1, read on the forward strand.
GTTCATGCACTCCTCGGGCCGCACACGGGACCAGCTGATCGGCCGGTACCTGTTCGACGTCTTCCCCGACAATCCGAACGACCCGTCCGCGAACGGGATGCGGAACCTGGCGGCGTCACTGCAACGCGTCGTGGAAACGGGCGAGCGCGACGCCATGGCCCTGCAGCGCTACGACGTGGAGTCGGCGGAGCGGCCCGGAGAGTGGGAGGAACGGTACTGGAGCCCGGTGAACGCGCCGGTCTTCGACGCCGACGGACGGGTCGTGCTCCTGCTGCACCGGGTGGAGGAGGTCACCGAACTGATCCGCGCCCGCAGCCGGCGGACCGGCGGCCGGGCCCAGGTCCTGGAGGCGGAGCTCTACACGCGGGCCCGCGAACTCCAGGAGCTCAACGAGCGCCTGCGCGAGGCCCACGCCCGCGAGCGCGAGGTCGCGCTCGCGCTGCAGAACGCGATGCTCCCCGTCACCCGGCCGACCGGGGACACCAGGATCGCGGTGCGCTACCGCCCCGCCGCCGGTTCCCTGAACGTGTGCGGAGACTGGTACGACCTCGTCGACCTGCCCGGCGACCGGATCGCGGTGGCCGTCGGCGACGTGGTGGGCCACGGGCTCGCCGCCGCGGGCGTGATGGGCCAGCTGCGCAGCGCCCTGAGCGCGACCTCGCGTGTCGCCGGGGGCCCGGCCGAGGCCCTGGAGGTGCTCGGCCTCTATGCGCGTTCCGTCGAGGGCGCGGAGAACACCACGGTCGTCGAGACGTGCATCGACTGGGACGGCCGTACGATCACCTACAGCAGCGCCGGCCACCTGCCGCCCGCGCTCCTGCGCCGCGACGGCACGGTGGAGCTCCTCGACCAGGCCACCGATCCGCCGCTGGGGGCCCGGCCGGAGCACCTCCCGAGGCCCCAGGCCACGACCGGGTTCGTCGAGGGCGACACGCTGGTGCTCTATACGGACGGCCTGGTGGAACGCCGGCGCGAGGACATCGACACCAGCCTCGAACGGCTGGCCGCGGCCCTCGTCCGCCATCGAGGGGACGATCCCGAGAGGATCGCGGACGCCCTGCTGGTCGACCTGCTCCCCGTCGGCGGCGCCACCGACGACACGGCCCTGATCGTCGTCCGGCTCTGACCGCGCGGGGTCCGGGCCGTGCGCCGGGGGGTCCGGGCCGTGCGCCCGGACCCCGCTTCGGCCCGCTCAGGCCGTGGCGCTCGCCTCGGCCCCGGTGGTCCCGGGGGCTTCCGGGGCTTCGGGGGTTTCGGCCCGGGCCTCGGAGCCGGCGGCCGGCCGGGGGATGCGGTGCAGCCCGCGGCGGTCGTAGAGGCGGGTGACGGCGAAGCCGAAGACCAGCGCGGCGACGAGGGCGATGCCCATCGAGGCCCACGCCCGGCTCAGGCCCGCGTCGGCCTGGGCGCCGTAGTAGAGGATGGCGCGCATGCCCTCGGTGATCTGGCGCAGCGGTTCGAACCCGGCGAGGGCCCGGAAGAACCCGGGCAGCGCCTGGAGCGGCACGGTCGCGCCGGAGGAGGGGACGGCCATCGCGACGAAGACGATGGTCGCCAGCAGCATGCCGGGGGTGCCGAAGGCGGCGAACAGGGCCAGGCTGCCGATGCCGACGACGGCGATGGTCGCGACGGAGTAGAGCCACAGCAGGCCGAGGTGGGAGGCGTCCATGTCGAGGATCGTGACGGTGGCGACCTCGACCAGGGTGCCCATCACGAGCGAGATGCCCAGCATGAGGGCCATGCCGATGGCCAGCGTGCGGACGCGGCTGGTGTGCCGGACGGGCTCGCGCTTGCGGACGGGGCCGTAGTCGGTGTGCAGGTAGCCGAGGGCCGTGTCGACCTGGGAGTTGACCAGGTTGGCGCCGAGCATGCCGCAGACGACGAGGACCAGCGCGTAGTAGAAGGCGCTCAGGCCCAGGGCGCTGCGGGAGCCGACGGGGTGGCCGTCGGCCACGGTGACGTTCACGGGGTCGGCCAGCCCCAGCTGGGCGGCCGCGGGGAGCGGCGTCTTCTGTGCCGCGGCCTGCTTGAGGAGCTCCTGGCCGATCTGCGCGGAGGCGGCGTGGGCGGCCTTCTGGGCGGCCTGGGAGGACATCGAGGAGCCGATGCTGCCGGCCGACTGGTTGGTCAGCACGGTCAGGGTGGGACGGGCGGCCTTGCCCTGCGGCGCGGGCTGCGGGGATCCGAGCGCGGTCACCGTGGCGCTGAAGTCCCGGGGTATGACGAGGGCGCCGAAGACCTTGCCGCGGCCCAGCAGTTTGTCGGCCTCCTCGCGGGTGACGATCTGCCAGTCGATGCTCTTGTCACCCTTGGCGGTCTTCTGGATGCCCGCGACGATCTGCTCGCCCATGTTGACGTGGCGGCCTCCTGCGTCGGCGCCGCTGTCGGCGTTGACCAGGGCCACGGGCAGGTCGCGGAGATTGCCCTTGGGGTTGACGTTGCCGCCGACGTAGAGCAGGGCGAACAACATCGAGACGACTGCGGCGATGAGTCCCGTTCCGAGCCACAGCCGGGGCTGTCGGAGCACGGAGGGGTGTGTGGACTGGGGCATCGATTCTCCGGTGCGGCGGCGATTCCTGGCTGGCTGGATACTCAAGGTATCCAGCTACTGGATAGTGGCAGTATCTTGTTGTGGTGTCCAATCGCCGATGACGGGTACCGGACCCCGTGACCAGCAGGGAAGCCGTACATGAAAATCTCGGAGCTCAGCCGGCGGACCGGCGTGCCGGTCGCCAGCATCAAATACTTCCGGCGGCAGGGCCTGCTGCCCGCGGGGAGGGCGACCGCCGCGACGCTGGCCGAGTACGGGGAGGAGCACGCGGAGCGGCTGCGGCTCATCAAGGCGCTGACCACGCTCGGAGGTCTGTCGATCGCGGCCACCCGCGAGGTGCTCGGGGCCGTCGACCAGGCCCACACCTCCGAAGGCGCCCTCGGAGCGATCAGCTACGCCCTGCCCGTGCCGGTGGCGGGCCAGAGCCCGGCCGACCCCGAGGAGGAGGCCGAGGCCGTAACGGCAGCCGGAGCCGAGGTCGCGGAGCTGCTGGCGGACCTGGACTGGCGGACGCCCGACACCTCGCCGCACGTACAGGGGCTGACGTCGGCGCTGAAGGAACTGCGCAGGCTCGACGCCCAGTACGCCCCGGGCGAGCTCGCCGCGTACGCGAAGCTGGCCGAGGCGGTGGCCCGGCTGGACCTGGAGCGGGCGGTGGGGCTCGACGACCCGGTGGCGCTGGCCGAGCGGGCGGTCATCGTCCTCGCCATCTGCGCACCGGTCTTCGAACTGCTGCGCCGCCTCGCCCAGGAGAACCAGGTCCGGCGCCGCGTCGCGGACGGCGGCGGCACCGGGACCGCGGCGCCCCGCCAGGAGGGCCGAACGGCTGCGGATTCGGCGGCGGACACGGGCAGGGCCGGGGACACCCCCTAGCGTGGCCGCATGGAACAGCGCATCTCCCTGGTCACCCTCGGCGTCCGCGACCTCGCCCGCGCCCGGCGCTTCTACGAGGCACTGGGCTGGCGGGGACAGGAGGTGGAGCGGACCGTCTTCTTCCAGGCCGGCGGCCTCGCCCTGGTCCTCTGGGACCGCGACCTCCTGGCCGCGGACTGCGGCCTGCCGCCGGGACGGGCGGGCGGCCTGCCGGACGGGGGCGGATTCGGCGGCATCGCCCTGGCCCACAACGTCCGTGCGCGGGCCGAGGTGGACGAGCTGCTCGCCACCGTCGAAGCGGCAGGCGGAACCGTCACCAAGCCGGCCGCCGTCAATGCCATCGGGTTCTACTCCGGCGCCTTCACCGATCCCGACGGGCACGCCTGGGAGGTCGCCCACAACCCGGGCTTCACCCTCGCCGCGGACGGCTCGCTCATCCTGCCCGATTTCGGCGCCGACTCGGGCCGGTGACCCGTCACGCCGCGGCGAGGTACGCGGGGGCGTCCCGTGCGACGGGGTCGACCGCCGGCCACGCCGCACCCCCGATGGCGGAACCTGCTGCTCCGGGTGGCGCGCCTGCTCGAACAGGCACTCCCCCGGACCGGCCGCCGCCCGCTGGTGAGCGGACCCGCGCGACGGCGGTTGGGCTGACAGCGGGTGCGGGCCGGCTCTAGGTTCTCCTGTAGGCGAGTGCACTCGGGGGGATTGTGGAGCGGTTGAAGGCCGGTGACCCGGCGGCGGTCGGCCCGTACCGGATCACGGCGCGGCTCGGCGCCGGCGGCATGGGGCAGGTCTACCTCGGGGAGTCGCGCAGCGGTCGGCGGGTGGCGGTGAAGGTCGTACGGCCCGAGATCGCCTCGGACCCCGGCTTCCGGGCCCGGTTCCGGCGCGAGGTGGAGGCGGCGAAGGCGGTCGGCGGATTCTGGACGGCGACCGTGGTCGACGCGGATCCGGAGGCGGAGACGCCCTGGGTGGCCAGCGACTACATCCCGGCCCCGAATCTCGCCGAACGGGTCAGGGAGGGCGGGCCGTTGGCCGAGGACGCGGTGTGGCGGCTGGGCGCGGGCATGGCCGAGGCGCTGCACTCCGTACACCGGGCCGGACTCGTGCACCGGGACCTCAAGCCCGCGAACGTCCTGCTGACGGAGAACGGGCCGCGGCTCATCGACTTCGGGATCGCCAAGGCGCTGAACGGTGCGACCATGCTCACCCGGACCGGCGTGGCGATCGGCACCGCCGGGTTCATGTCGCCCGAACAGGCCCAGGGCGGCAGGGTGGGAACGGCCAGCGACATCTTCTCCCTCGGTACGGTGCTGTGCTTCGCCGTGTCCGGGAGCATGCCGTTCGGGGAGGGCAGTGCGGCGCAGCTGCTGTACCGGGTCGTGCACGAGACGCCGAGCCTGGAACTCGTACCGGAGGGGCTCCGGGAGGTGCTGGACGGGTGCCTGGAGAAGCGGGCGGAGCTGCGGCCGTCGGCGGAGGAGGTGCTGTTTGCGCTGAGCGCGGGTGGTGCGGTGACCGTGGCGCCGCCGGCTCCGCCGGACGCGCCCTTCGCTTCCCCCGCTCCTCCGGTTCCGCCTCCACCGCCCGCACCGGCGCCCGCGCCGGAACCCGTGGCGGAACCCGTGGCGGTCGTACCGCCGGTCGTACCGCCGGTCGCGGACGCGGTTCCCGGCCGGCCGGCCGTCAAGCCGGCACCGGCGGGGCCCGTCGAAGTGCGGTACACCATGGGGCACATGCGGGTCGCGTTCGCGGCCGTGCTCGCGGCGGCCGTTCCGCTCTGGGTGGCCGTGGACAACTTCGTGGACCAACCCGTCATCGCCGTGGTGGCGGGCATCGTCGCGGTGGCGCTGTTCAGTCTGGGCGGACTGGCCATGGCGCGCGGCGACGCGGCCTGCGTACGGGTGGCGGGCGACGGGCTCCACTTCCTGCGTGAGGGCCATGAATGGAACGCGACCTGGGAGGAGTTGAGCCGGGTCACCCTGAGGGCGACGCGCTGGGGCCTGCTCCAGGAGTTCGTCGTGGTGGGCGAACTTGCTCCGACCGCGACGAAGAACGTCATCTGGGAACGCTTCCGTCCGCTCGGCCCCGGGTCGCGGGCGGCGGTCACCACCATCCGCTTCCGCAACGAAGGGCTGGCGCGGGCGGAGATCGGACGGCTGCACGAGGCGTTGCTGCGCCACGCCGGTGAGCGCTACGCGTACGACGCCGGCCTGACCTCGGCCCTCCGCGCCCGCTGACGAACCGCTCCGGCCCGCGATCGCGTGATGTTCCCGGAGGGCGGCCGGCCACCGGGACGATCAGGCGCTGGTGGGTGTCATCGGCCGGTGGGCCGGTTCCTCCTTCGCGCGCTGCTCCGCGGCGCGGTGGGCACGTTCGACCGCCTGGCCCCAGTAGGTTCCGACGATCATGAGAACGGCGCCCAGGAAGGCCCACACCGTCAGGCGTTCGCCTCCGAGCCAGATCCCGATCGCGACCGCCCAGATCGGTTCGGTGCCCAGGAGGAGGCTGGCCCGGCTGGCGGAGGTGCGCTGTACGGCCCAGGTCTGGGCGACGAACGCGAACACGCTGCAGAACAGGGCGAGATAGACCAGCTGGGTCCACGTGGCGGCGCCACCGCGGGCCAGGTCCGGCAGGTGGGCGATGGCGGGCGGCAGGAACAGCGCCGTGCCGACGACGGTCTGGACGGTCGTCAGGTGCATCGGGTCCACGGGGCGGCTGGCGGTGAGCCGTCCGACGAGTGCGACGTGCCCGGCCCGGACGACCGCTGCGGCGAGCATGAGCGCGTCCCCCGGGCGAGGCGCGTGCAGTCCGGTGCCGGATATGAGCAGCCCGACGGCCAGGACGCAGAGGCCGGCGGCGAGGAAGAACGCCGGGGGCAGCCCGGACCGCCCCCGGGCCCGGTCCATGAGCGGCGTGAGCACGATGGTCAGGCTGATGATCAGTCCGGCGTTGGCGGCGCTGGTATGCGCCACTCCGTAGGTCTCCAGCACGAGAACGGCCGCCTGGGTGACTCCCAGCAGCGAGCCGGCGCGAACCTCCGCCCTCGTCCACCGGCGGCGCGTCCGGCGGCGCGCGGCGACCAGGGCGCCGCAGGCGAGCGCGGAGATCGCGTACCGGGCGAACAGGACCGCAAGGACCGGAAGGGCGACGGTGGCCGTCTTGGCCGCCAGATAACTGGAACCCCAGACGAGCGCGACAAGCAGGAGTACCGCATCGGTACGGCGTGCAACAGGCATGCCCCCACGTTGCACGACCAGGGATCTTGAAGGCTACGACCAACTTCTTAACCCAACCTGTAGCAGCCCTACACTATGGCCATGGACGAACGGCAGCTGCGGATCCTGCGGGAGCTGGGAGAGCTGGGAAGCGTCACCGCGGTGGCCGAGGCACTCCACGTGACGCCTTCCGCGATCTCGCAGCAGCTGAGGCTGCTCCAGCGCTCGATCCCCGTGCCGCTCACCGAGCGCGCCGGCCGCCGGGTGGTGCTGACCGACGCCGGACAGGCCCTGGCCGGGGCGGCCATCGAGGTGGAGACCGCTCTGGCCCGGGCGCGCCACACCCTCACCGATTTCGCGGAGCAACCGGACGGCAGCGTCTCCGTGGCGGCGTTCCACAGCGCGGGCTCCGCGTTCTTCCCGCTCATGCTGCGCGGACTCGCCGGACCGGGCGGCCCCCGTCTGGCCTTCGCCGACGAGGACGTCGCCCAGGACCGCTTCCCCGCCCTCACCCGGGACTACGACCTCGTGCTCGCCCACCGCCTCGACCACGGCCCGCCGTGGCCGCGCGCCGTCGCCGCCACCACCCTGCTGCGCGAGCCCCTCGACGTGGCCCTGCCCGTCGGGCACCCGCTCGCCTCCCGTCCACGGCTCTCGCCCCAGGACGTGGCCGACCAGCCCTGGATCACGGTCCACGACGGATTCCCGCTGATGGCCACCATCGAGGCCATCGCCAGCGTCGCCAACCGCCGGCTCGACATCGTCCACCGCATCAACGAGTTCTCGGTGGTCGCCGAGGTCGTGGCCGCCGGCGGCGGCCTGGCGCTGATGCCGCGCTGGACCGCGCGTACGCACCCCGACGTCGTACTGAGGCCGCTCAGCGGGGTGCACGCCCGGCGCCGCATCGACGTGCTGCACCGCCCCGAGCGCACGGCGCGACGGGCCGTGCGGACGGTCCTCGCCGAACTGCACCGGGCCGCCGTCTCGATTCAGGGCCGGGATCCGCACCAGTAGTTCGAATTTGAACGTTATGCTGGAGGCACCCACATCGAGCCAGACCATTCGAGCCACCGGGAGCGCTGCCGCATGTCCGTCCGCCGCCTGAACCACGCCGTGCTCTGGATCCGCGACGTCGAGCGCTCCGTGGCGTTCTACACCGACGTCTTCGGATTCCAGGTCGACCACCTGGTCGCCGGTCGCGCCGCCTTCCTGAGCGCCCCCGGCAGCCTCAACGACCACGACCTCGGGCTGTTCTCGGTCGGCGCCGACGCGCCCGGCCCCGAGCAGGGCCGGGTCGGCCTCTACCACCTGGCCTGGGAGGTGGGCACGCTCGGCGAGCTCGCGGAGCTCGGACAGAAGCTGACCGAGCGCGGTGCGCTGGTCGGCGCGAGCGACCACGTGGTCTCGAAGTCCTTCTACGCCAAGGACCCCGACGGCAACGAGTTCGAGGTGATGTGGCGCGTCCCCCGCGAGGACTGGCCCGCCGGGGACTCCGACACGCGTCCGGGCCCGCTCGACCTGCCCGCCGCGATAGCGCGCTGGGGCGCGGATCTCGCGACGGGCTCGGCGGCGGGCTCGGCCACCTGAGGGGTGCGGAAACCCGTCCGGCGCCGACTACCCGCGCGAAGCGTGGTTCACCCGGCGGTACGTGCCCGGAGTGACGCCCTCCCAGCGGGTGAACGCGCGGACGAGGGCCGTGGCTCCGCTCAGGCCGACGAGCGGCGCCATCCGGTCGAGCGGCAGGTCCGTGGTCTCCAGCAGTCGGCGGGCCCGGCGGTGGCGGGCCTCGTCGAGGAGGGCGCGCCAGGAGGTTCCCTCCTGCTGGAGGGCCCGGCGCAGGCTGCGGGGGCTGAGGTGGACTCCCCTGCCCGCGTCGGCGGGGCCGGCGCCTTCGAGCGGGGCGCGGTCCAGCCACTGCCGCACCCGCTCCGCCAGGGGCGCCGACGTGGCCAGTTCGCGCAGGAGCCGGTCCGCGTAGTCCCGGTGCAGGGCTCCGAGTTCGGGATCGTGCGGGGCTCGGCGCCGGTCGAGGTCGCGGTTCCCGACGGTGAGCGCGTTCTCGGGGGCGTCGAAGGCGACGGGGCAGCCCAGGATCCGGGCGTACGGCTCGGCGGAGCCGGTACGGGCGTGGGTGAAGGAGGCCGACAGCGGAGCCCAGCCGTCCCCCGCGATCCAGCGGGCGGCCCGCACCATGCCGGTGACGACCGCCTCCACCTGCTGCGGGTGCATCGTGGCCGGGTCGACGGTCGGCCGGTAGCGGATACGGGTCGTCCCGGCTCCGCGGTGCACGGTGACCGTGCCGGCCTGGCTGACCAGGGGGTGGTAGCGGACCGCCGCTTCGGCGGCCTCCGCGAGGCTCGCGCAGGTGAGGACCACGTGGCCGAGCACGTGCAGGCTGCCCGGCTTGATCGCGTCCCCGACGCGGAGGCCGGCGTGCGGGTCGCCTCCGCCGGGGCCCGGAGCGCCGCCGGCGAGGTCGGTGGCAGCGTCGGAGCCGCCGCCGATCACCGAGTCCCAGAGGGCGCGTACCTCGGTGTACGGGAGCCGGTCCAGGGGCGAGGCCCAGGCTCCGGGCCCGGCCGTGCCCTCGCTCCCGGCGGCCGCGCCGGGGGCGCCGGCGGCGTCCGGCGCGCCGCTCAGGACGGCGCGCGCGTAGGACGCGGCGACGGTGGACGGCTCGATGCTGGGCATGGCGGCCAGTCAATGCCGGGCCGCGGCCCGCAGTCAACCGGCCGCGGGGCCCGGGCAGTCAACGAGGTGGCCGCCGGGGTCAATGACCGGGCCCAGCCGGGCGCCTAGGGTGTGTCCTCCAAGTCCCCCGGCCGGGCTGCCCGTTGCGGAGAGCCGGTACGCCTCCGCGCCGGCGCGCCGGCAGTCCGCCCCGTGCGCACCCGAAGGAGCACCCTTTTGATCGTCTTCCTGCTGCCCTCGTCCGGCTACGACCCGACCGAGGCGGCCGTGCCCTGGGCCGCCTTGCGGGACGCCGGGTACGACGTACGGTTCGCCACGCCCGACGGGCGGGTCGCCCTGGCCGACCGCCGGCTGACCGACACCGGCTTCTCCTGGCTCTCCCCGTGGCTGATGACCCGCCGCTCCGGGCTGGCGGCCTACGGGCGGCTGACCGAGGACCCCCGCTTCCGCGCCCCGCTGTCCTACGCCGAGGTCGATCCGGCGCGCCTGACGGGCCTGTTCGTGCCCGGGGGGCACGCACAGGGCATGCGTACGCTGCTGGAGGACCCGGTCGCGCAGCGGTTGTTCGCGCGGGTCTTCCTGGTGGGGCTGCCGGTGGGAGCGGTGTGCCACGGCGTACTGCTGGCCGCGCGGGCCAAGGACCCCGCGACCGGGCGCTCGGTGCTGTACGGGCGGCGGACCACGGCCCTGACCGCGCTGCTGGAACTCACCGCCTGGAACCTGACCCGGCTGTGGCTGGGCCGCTACTACCGGACCTACGCGGCGACCGTCCAGGCGGAGGTCACCGCGGCGCTCGCCGAGCCGGGCCACTTCCTGGCCGGCCCCGTGCTGCCGGTCAGGGACACCGCGGCGCGCCCCGGCCGCGGGTTCACCGTACGGGACGGCAACTACGTCTCCGCGCGCTGGCCGGGCGACTGCCACCGCCTGGCGGCGGACTACCTCGCGCTGGTCCGCTCCCACCGTCCCGCCCCCGCGCCGTCCGCCACGGAGGGAGGCGAGTCGGTCTGATCGCCGCCGGGCCGCGGCGTGAGTGGAGCGGGTGAATCTTCATTTAAGATTCAGGGCGGCCTCGGGGCTGCGGCTCGTCACGGTGCGCGGCGACCGCGGAACCGTCCTGACGGGGCCACACGACGCTGATCATGAAGATCCCGGGGAATCGCGCGAGCGCCGGCGTGCGTCTCCGCGGCGTGGGTCGCCCAGCCCACCCGCCCGTGAACAGAAGATCCCCAGGGGAGAAGTGAGGTATGCCAGTGATCTGCGTCGGAGGCATGATCGGAATCGGCAAGACGAGCGTTGCCGAACTGCTCGCCAAGGAGCTGGGCAGCGAGGTCTTCTACGAGAGCGTGGACGACAACCCGATCCTGCCGCTCTTCTACACGGCGAGCCCCGAGGAGATCCAGGCGAAGCGCTACCCCTTCCTGCTCCAGCTCTACTTCCTGCAGACCCGGTTCGCGTCGATCAAGGACGCGTACAAGCAGGGCGACAACGTCCTCGACCGGTCCATCTACGAGGACTGGTACTTCGCCAAGGTCAACCACGACCTGGGCCGGATCAGCTCCCTTGAGATGCGGGTGTACGAGGGGCTGCTCGAAGAGATGATGCGCGAGATCGACGGCCTGCCGTACCGCAAGGCCCCCGACCTCATGGTCTACCTCAAGGCGGACTTCGAGACGGTGCTGCACCGCATCGGGCTGCGGGGCCGCAACTTCGAGCAGGACGAGGGCCTCGTCGAGTACTACCGGACGCTGTGGTCCGGCTACGACGACTGGGTGCACAAGCACTACTCGGCCAGCGAGGTCCTCGTCATCGACATGAACCACACGGACGTGGTGCACAACCCCGAGGACGCGGCCCGGGTGGCCCAGGAGGTCAAGGACGCCCTGGCGGCGGTCGGGCACCGGAACTGAGCCCGCCCGGACGCGGTGCCGGTCAGGTCTGTGCGGTCGGCCGGACCACGATCTCGTTCACGTCCACGTCCGCCGGCTGCCCGATGGCGTAGGCGACGGCCCGCGCCACCGCCGCCGGCTCGATGCCGACCTCGTCCCGCATGCGCGTGATGTCGCCCCGGACCCGGTCGTTGCTCGAAGCCTCGGCGAAGTCGGTGGAGATCAGGCCGGGCGAGACGGTCGTGACCCGCAGCGTCGGCCCCGCCTCCTGCCGCAGGCCCTCGCAGATGGCCCGTACGGCGACCTTCGTGCCGGCGTAGACGGCCATCGCGGGCACGACCCGGTACGCGGCCGTGGACGCCGTGGTGACGAAGTGGCCGCCGCCCTGGGCGCGGAACACGGGGAGGGCCGCGCCGATTCCGTGCAGCACGCCCTTGATGTTGACGTCGACCATGTGGTCCCACTCGTCGGTGCGCAGATCGTCCAGCGGCGAGATCGTGCCCACCCCGGCATTGCCGACGAGGACGTCCAGCCGCCCGAACCGCTCGCGCGCCAGGGCGACCAGCGCGTGGAGGTCCTCGATCCGGGTGACGTCCGTACGGAGGTGGACCGCCTCACCGCCGGCCTTCTCGATCCGCGCGGTCAGTTCCGCCAGGCGCTCGGTGCGGCGTGCGCCCAGTACCAGCCGGGCGCCGCGCTCGGCGAGCAGCAGTGCGGTCGCCTCGCCGATCCCGCTGCTCGCCCCGGTGACGGCCACGACCTTGCCCGTGATGCCTGACGTGACGGGTGCTTCGGTGCTGCTGCTCATGTCGTTCTTCCGCTCTTCGTCCGCGCCGCCGCTGTCGACGGCCATGGCCAGTGTGCGCGGGGTTTAGCCTGGTATCCAGAGCCGGTTTATTCTGGAATCAAAGGTGGTAGTGCCATGTCGGAGAGCGGCCCGTCCGAGGCCGGGGAGCGGCGCCGCGAGCTCGCGTCCTTCCTGCGCAGCCGCCGCGAGCGCATCACCCCGCGCGAGGCCGGTCTGCCGTCGACCGGCCGTCGCCGGACGCCGGGGCTGCGGCGCGAGGAGCTGGCACTGCTCGCCGGCATGAGCGCCACCTGGTACACGTACCTGGAGCAGGGCCGGGACATCCGCGCCTCGGACCAGGTCCTGGACGCCCTCGCCGACGCCCTGCGTCTCGACGCCCACGAGCGCGACCACCTCTTCCGGCTCGCCGGACGCGCACCGGCCGCCGAGGAGGCGGGGCCCGGGCCCGTCGCCCCGGAGGTGGCGGCCGTACCCCTGCTGCTCCAGCCGCATCCCGCGTTCCTGATCGACGGCACGTACGACGTGCTGAGCCACAACCCGGCCACCGAAAGGGTGTTCCCCGGGCTCGTCACCGGAGACGGCCGCCGGCCCAACTTCGCGCGCTGGACCTTCCTTGAGCCGCGGGCACGGGAGGTCCTGGTGGACTGGGAGCCCGAGGCGCGGGGGCTGCTCGCACGGGTGCGCTCCCTGGCCGGCGCCCACCCCGGGGATCCGCGCTTCGGGCGGCTGGTCGGCGAACTGCACGAAGGCAGCGCCGAAGTGCGGGACTGGTGGCCGCGGTTCGAGGTGGAGGCACGCGGGGGCGGGCACAAGCGGCTGCGGTCGCCGGACGGCGGCGTGGTCACGTACGCCTACGCGGCGTTCCACGCGGCGGGGCGGCCGGAGCAGACCCTCGTGATCTACGCGGCGCCGAACGACCCGGCATGACGGCTCCGCGCTGCGGGCACGGGCGGCCGGAGGCGCGGCGCGCACCCGCACCACGTTGCGGGGTGTCCTGCACGGCTGCGGAAGAGCGGCGGCGGGACCGTGTAAGAAGGGAAGGGGCGGAATCGAACCTGCCGGAAGGGAATCCGTGACGCGGCGAAAGCGGTTCATGGGCGAGCGTCACCGTTGGTGGGTCCTCTCCGTGATGACCTGCGCTTCGTCGATGGTCGCCATCGACGCCCTGGTGGTACTGGTCGCCCTTCCCACCATTCAGCGGAGTCTGGACGCCTCGACCGCCGGACTGCAGTGGGTCATCAACGCGTATCTGCTCAGCTTCGCCTGCATGAGCCCGGTCGGCGGACGCATCGGCGACGCCTTCGGGCACGAACGCGCCTTCCGGTTCGGCACCGCGCTGTTCGTCGTGGCCTCGGTCGCGGCCGGTCTGGCCCAGACCGAGGCCTGGCTCATCGCCGCGCGCGCGGCCCAGGGAGCCGGTGCGGCGATCCTGCGGCCCGCCTCCCAGGTGCTCATCATCAAGGAGTTCGGGCGCAGGGAGCGGGGTCAGGCCATGGGCATCTCGTCCAGCGTCGCCACCCTCCTGTACGGCGCGGCTCCGGTGATCGGCGGGGCGCTGACGACGGCGTTCTCCTGGCGTGCGATCTTCTTCGTCAACCCGCCCCTGGGCATCGGCGCACTGGTCCTGGCGCGTTTCCTCCTCGCGCGCGAGCCACGGCGGCGCGAGCGGGTGGACTGGACGAGCACCCCCCTGCTGATCGGCGCTCTGGTCTGTCTGGTCCTCCCCCTCATGCAGGCGCGGTACTGGGGATGGGGCTCGCCCGCCGTCGTCTCGCTCCTCGCCACCGGAGCCTTGCTGATGACGCTCCTGGTGGTCCGCGAACGGCGACGGCCGGATCCGCTCATGCACTTCGAGCTGTTCGGGAACAGGGAGTTCGCGGTGGCGGCCGGTGTCATCTCGACGGTGCGTTTCGCGTTCGTCGGGTTCGCGGTGTTCGGGGTCGTGTGGCTTCAGGACGTCGTGGGAATGTCGCCCTTCGAGGCCGGTCTCGCCGTACTACCGCTCACTCTCCCCACGGTGGTCTTCGCGCCTCTCGGCGGAAGGCTCTACGACCGCCTGGGACCGCGCGTTCCCCTGGGAGGCGGAATGGTCCTGTGCGTGGGAGCCCTGCTGTGTTCGGCGGTGGAACTGCACCGGCAGCACTACGGCTGGCTGGTGCCCTTCTACTGCGCGATGGGCATCGGCATGGGGCTCTGCGTCAGCCCGGCCTGGGTCACCGCGCTCAACAACACCTCCGTGCGGATGCGCGGCAACGCGGCGGGAATGCTGCAGACCGTCCGCGAAATGAGCGCGTCCCTCGGTCTCGCGGTCATGGGCGCGATCGTGGCGCACGTCCAGAGCGGGCGGCTGGGCCGGATCCTCCACGGGGACGGCCGTATCGCCGCCGGTGGCCTCGACCGGGTCGAGCGGTCCATCGGGAAGGCGGTGGCGGCGACGCAGCAGGGGTCGCCCCTGCCCGCCGGGATCCCGGCGGACCTGGTCCCGGCCCTCAAGTCCGCGGTCACCACCGGCGTCTCGGCCGCGTTCTACGTCGGCGGGGCCGTGATGCTCGTGGCGGCCGCGGCGGTCGCCCTGCTCCCCGGGAAGGCGGAGCTCTCCGGGCCGGCCCGCGGCGAGGACGATCCCGCGTGATCGAGGGCGCGCTGCCGGCGTCGGGGAAAAAGCAATAGGCAAGGAGAGCACTCTCCTTGCCACTCTCAACATATAGCGCACTGGGGGGCTTGCCACAAGGCCCCGGTCACCACGCAGAATCAACGGCCGATGCCACAACCTGCGGAAATGAGGGCGCGACGTGCGCGTGTTGTTGTCGAGGTACGGGAGGAACCCGGGGATGAGGACGGGCACGGCCGTCCCGGAGGTGTCTCGGTGAGCGAGCGCGAGCGGTACGTGCTGGCACTTGACGAGGTCGGCGAGACGCAGGTCGCGGTCGTGGGCGGCAAGGGCGCGCACCTGGGCGGGCTGTCGCGGATCGAGGGCGTCCGGGTGCCGGGCGGCTTTTGCGTGACGACGGAGGCGTTCCGGCGGGTCCTGGCGGAGGAACCGTCGATCGCAGATCGGCTCGACGAGCTGTCGCGAGTGAGCGCGGACGACCGGGAGGCGATCGGCACGCTCAGCGCGCGCATCCGCCGGACCATCGAGGAGACCGCGGTCCCGGACGACGTCGCGGCGGCGATCTCGCACGCGCTGGCCGGGCTCGGTGAGCAGGGCGCGTACGCCGTCCGGTCCAGCGCGACGGCGGAGGACCTGCCGACGGCCTCCTTCGCCGGTCAGCAGGACACGTACCTGAACGTCATGGGGCCGACGGCCGTTCTCCGGCACGTCAGCCGGTGCTGGGCCTCGCTGTTCACCGAGCGGGCCGTGACCTACCGCCGGCGCAACGGCATCGACCACCGGACGGTCCACATGGCCGTGGTGGTGCAGCGGATGGTGTTCCCGCAGGCGTCCGGCATCCTGTTCACGGCCGACCCCGTCACGGGCGACCGGAAGGTCGCCACCGTGGACGCCGGCTTCGGCCTCGGCGAGGCGCTGGTATCCGGCATCGTGAACCCCGACGTCTTCACGGTGCGGGACGGCGAGGTCGTCGCCAAGGCCATCGCCGCCAAACAGCGTGCGGTGACCGCCCTGCCGGACGGCGGGACGCGGGAAGTGGCGATCGACGCGCAGCGGCAGAAGCAGCCGGCGCTGACGGATGAGCAGGCCGTGCGGCTGGTACGGCTCGGGCGGCGGATCGAAGCGCACTTCGGCAGCCCCCAGGACATCGAATGGTGCCTGGTCGACGACGAGTTCAGGATCGTGCAGAGCCGGCCCATCACGACGCTGTTCCCCGTCCCGGAGACCGACGACGAGGAGAACCACGTCTACGTCTCCGTCGGCCACGGCCAGATGATGACCGACCCCATGAAGCCCCTCGGGTACTCCATGTGGCAGCTGACGGCCATGGTGGCGATGCACGAGGCCGGCGGCCGGCTGTTCGTCGACGTCACCCGGCGCCTGGCCTCGCCCGCGAGCCGGGCCGCGCTTCTGAGCGCCATGGAGAAGGGCGATCCGCTGATCAGGGACGCCCTGGAGACCGTGCTCGACCGCGAGGGCTTCGTCGCGCCGCTCCCGGACGCCGGTCCCGGCGGGCCGCCGCCCGGTGGTGCGGCGCCCGGTGGCGCGGCCCCCGGCGGTGGGCCCACCCCGATCGAGACCGATCCGGCCCTGGTCACCGCGCTGATCGAGCGCAGCGAGGCGTCCATCGCCGCCCTGGAGCGCGACATCCGGACGAAGAGCGGACCGGCGCTCTTCGACTTCCTGCTGGAGGCCTTCGAGGAGCACAAGCGGGTGCTCGCTGATCCGCTGAGCATTCAGGCGATCATGGCGGGGATGGAGGCCACGTGGTGGCTGAACGACACGCTGCGGGAGTGGCTGGGCGAGAAGAACGCTGCTGACACGCTGACGCTGTCCGCCCCCGACAACATCACGTCGGAGATGGGACTGGCGCTGCTCGACGTCGCGGACGTGATCCGCCCGCATCCGCAGGTGGTGGCGTTCCTGGAGGGCGCCCGGGACGAGGACTTCCTGGACGGGCTGGCGGAGCTGCCGGGCGGGGCCGAAGCGCGCGACGCCATCGAGGCCTACCTCGACCGGTACGGCATGCGCTGCGTCGGCGAGATCGACATCACGAGGCCGCGGTGGCGCGAACGACCGGGCACGCTCGTGCCCGTGATCCTCGACAACGTGAGGAACTTCGAGCCGGGCGCCGCCGAACGGCGCTTCGAGCAAGGCCGGCAGAAGGCGCGGGAGAAGGAACTGGACGTACTGTCCCGCCTGCGGGCCCTGCCGGACGGCGAGCGGAAGGCCGCGCGGACCAAGGCGATGATCGACCGGGTCAGAACCTTCATCGGATACCGGGAGTACCCCAAGTACGGCATCATCAGCCGCTACTTCGTCTACAAGCGGGCCCTGCTGGAGGAGGCCGGGCGCCTCGTGCGGGCGGGCGTGATCCCCGAGGAGGAGGACGTCTTCTACCTCACCTTCCGGGAACTCCACGAGGTCGTGCGCTCGAACCGGTTGGACGACCGGCAGCTCGTGCGTCGGCGCAAGGAAGCGTTCCGCTCGTACCACGCGCTCACGCCGCCCCGGGTGCTGACGTCGGACGGCGAGGCCCTCACCGGGGCGTACCGGCGCGATGACGTACCGGCCGGCGCCCTGGTCGGCGTACCGGTCTCCGCCGGGACCGTGGAGGGAAGGGCCCGCGTCATCCTCGACATGGCGGACGCCGACCTCGAAGAGGGCGACATCCTGGTGACGCCCTTCACCGACCCGAGCTGGTCGCCGCTGTTCGTCGCCATCGCGGGCCTGGTGACGGAGGTGGGCGGCCTGATGACCCACGGCGCGGTGATCGCGAGGGAGTACGGCCTGCCGGCCGTCGTGGGCGTGGAGCAGGCCACCCGGCTCATCCGGGACGGGCAGCGCATCCGCGTGCACGGAACCGACGGTTACGTGGAAATCCTGCCCTGACCGACCACCGCGCGGCGCGGCTCGCCGGGCGAGGCGGGCGGCCCTGGGGCGGCGGAGGCGGGCGGGCGCGGCCCGGAGGACAATGGGAAGCAGCTCACGGAGGGTCATGCTTCCCATTGCCCGATGGGCCGGCCTCTCGCTGACCGCGGTGCTGTTGAGCACGGCGTTCGCGTGGGGCACGCCTCCCGTCGCCTCTCCTGCTGCCACACCGCCGGTCCGGGCGGCCGCAGCGCGCTCCCTCACGCTCGATCCGCCCGAGGGCCCGCCGGGGAGCACCGTGGGAGTCGGCGGCCACGGGTTCGAAAACTGCACCCGGTCCGGCCTCGTGGCCGAGCCCCGGCCGCCGAACGAGCCCGACGAGCCCGCCGAGCCCGCCGAGATCCGCGTCTTCTGGGAGCGCGGCGGGGGCGGCCCGAGCACCGTCACGGCCGATGCCGACGGGGAGTTCGAGACCGAGGTCACGGTGCCGTCCGATGCGGTCCCGGGCAGCCGTGACGTCATCGCCCTCTGCACGGCCAACTCGAAAGTCAGGGCGACCGCCGACTTCCAGGTGACCCCCGCGCCCCGGCCGACGACCCTGGCATTGGACCCGGCCGAAGGCGCCGCGGGGACGTCGGTCACGGTGAGCGGGTCCGGGTTCGACGGTTGTACCGCCGACGACGGCCAGGCGGGCGGGATCGCGCTGACGTGGGACGACGGCCCGCTCCCGGGCGTCACACCAGAGGAGATCACCGTGGACGCGGGCGCGTTCACGGTCGGGTTCACCGTTCCGCCCGACGCGGACGCCGCGGATCACGCGGTCACCGCGACCTGCGCGGAGGACGCGCGGGTGTCCGCCGAGCAGTCGTTCACCGTCACCTCCGTGCCGGAGACCCGGCCGGCGGTGAGGCTTGAGCCCTCGTCGATGCGGGCCGGCGGCGGGTCCGTGAACCTGTCCGGTTCGGGATTCGACTGCCCGGAGGTGGCCCTGTCGTGGGCGGGCGAACCGTTGGCGACGCTGGCCCCGGCGGAGGACGGAACGTTCGAGACCCGGTTCGACGTGGCTCCCGATGCGGCCGAGGACTCGTACACCGTACGGGCCGCGTGTACGGACGATCCGGGTACGGGCGCCGATGCGGCGTTCACGGTGACCGGTGAGGGGCCCGTCCCGCCCAGCCCGACGCCTCCGACACCGACGCCTCCGACACCGACGCCCCCCACTCCGGTTCCGCCCACGCCGACCCCGACCCCCGACCCCGCCACCGACACGGTCCCCGTCGGCCTGGTCGTGGGTTCGGGCCTGCTGGGCGCGGCCCTGCTGGCCCTCGCGGGGTTCGCGTTCCTCAGCCGCCTCCACCGCGGCCCGCGCTGGGTCCGGGACCACGTCAGCTCCCGGCCGCGCCCGGCTCCGGGGGCGACGGACGTGGCCGAACCGTCGGGGACCGGTCCGCCGACCCGTTCCGTACGACTGGAACCGCACCCCGACCCGGGCGAGCAGACGCTGAAGGAGGAGGACCCATGACCACGACTCCCGTCGCCGATCCCCTCACCGTCCGGGACCTGCTGCTCGGCCCCGGCGGACAGGCGCCCGAAGCGCTCGCCGACTCCCTGAGGAGCAGCGGGGCGGTGACGGGCCTCCTCCCCGGCGTGCACGGCCTGACCACCGCGGCCGACCGGGCCGTGGGGCGCGAGCTGGCCACCGTCGTCAACGGCTTCCTGGACCTCGACCTGGTCTCCCTGGTGGCCTCCGGCTGGGCCAAGTACCAGTCCCTCACAGAGGCGGCGCGGCGTACGCGCCGGTCCCCCGGCAGCGAGGAGGTCGTCGCCCTGGCCACCCACGCCATCACCTCCGCGCACCACCCGTCGGTGGACCTCCTCGTGGACGGCGCCCGGGCCGCCACCGTCGCCGTGAACCTCACCGTGCTCTTCCGGATCACCGGGCTGGTCGCGGTCGTCCGCGACGGCCGGCTCGTCGCCGCCCGCAGCGGGCAGTGCGCGGTGGAGGCCAAGCTCGCGGTACGGGACGTGGTGGTCGCCGCGCGCGAGGGGCGCCTCGACCTCCCCGCGACCCTGCGCCTGCGCGAGCCGATCGACCTGCTGCCACAACGGCCGCCCGGCGATACGCCTTAGGGGATGCCGTCCACCCCCTGTCCCCACCGTCGCCGTCACGTCCGGCCGTTCGGGGTACTCGGGTGCTCCGTATGGTCCTCGGCCGTGGGCGTGGGGCCGCGCATGGTGTGCTCGCGCTGCCTAGCGTCGGCCGCGCAGGGGATCGTACGTCGGTGTCGCGCGCTGCGGGAGGTCTGGCATGTCGGGTAGAGCGGTCTCGGACACGGCTGAACGAAGGCGGGAGCAGCGGGGCGGGAGCGCGGGTGCGTGGTGGGCGCCGGCCAGGGTCGCCTTCGCGGGACTGGCGCTGCTGGCCACGGCCGTCGTGCCGAGCGCCTCGGCGACCACGCAGCCCGTCCCCGCGCCTGCCGGAACCTTCGCCTACGTCACCAACGGCCTCGCGGGCAGCCTGTCGGTCATCGACACCGCCGACAACACCGTCACCTCCACCATCGATGTCGGTGACGACCCCAACGGCGTGGCGGTCAGCCCGGACGGCAACCGGGTCTTCGTCGCCAACAGGCTGTCCGACACCGTGTCGCTGGTCGTTCCCGCCGCCGGCGGATCCGTCTCCGTCCCCGTCGGTGACAACCCCGTGGGAGTGGCGGTGAGCCCGGACGGTACGCGCGCCTACGTCACCAACACCATCTCGAACAACATGACGGTGATCACCGCCGACACGATCCCGCCGTCCGTCATCGCCACCGTTCACGTCGGCACCCGCCCCCAGGACGTGGCGATCGCCCCGAACGGCACGCGCGCCTACGTGGCCAACCTCCTGGACGGCACCGTCGCGGTGGTCGACACCACCACCGACACCCTCCTCGACAGCGTCCCCGTTGGCCAACTCCCGCAGGGTGTGGCGGTGAGCCCGGACGGCGCGCGCGTGTACGTCACCAACTTCGGCGACGGCACGGTGTCGGTGATCGACACCGCCACCGCCACCGTCCGCTTCACCATCCCCATCGGGAACGACACGAGCCCCGCCGACGTGGCGGTGAGCCGGGACGGCACCCGGGCCTACGTCGCCGACTTCGGCTCGGACGAAGTGACGGTGATCGACACCACGGCCAACCCGCCGGCCGTCATCGCCACCGTTCCCGTCGGGGAGGAACCCCTCGGCGTGGCCGTCACCCCGGACGGCGCACACGTGTACGTCACCAATTCCATGGACAACACCGTCTCCGTGATCGACACCGCCACGCGCACGGTCACCGGCACCGTCGGCGGCTTCGCCATCCCCTTGGGGGTGGCGATCGGAACGAGGGCGGTCGGTGAGACCCCGACCGGCCTCACGCTGACGGCCGAGCCGAACGGGAAGGGGCACGGCAACGAGAAGGAAAAGGGCGACGGGCAGGGGAACGGGAACGGGCACGGGCCGGGGAAGGAATCGCCGGGCACCCGGGGCGATCGAGGTCCCACCCTGAAGGCCCGGCTGACCGTTGGCGGCATGCCCCTGGCGGACAGGAGCGTCCTGTTCACCAGCGACTCCGACGTGTTGTGCGCCGATACGACCGACAGCCGAGGCCGGGCCACGTGCGCGGTCCGGGGCAGGCAGGACGATGACGCCTGCTTCACGGCGACGTTCACCGGTGACGACACCCACGCGGCCGCCACCGCGACGACCTGCACGGACCGACGCGCGGCGGCGCAGCGCGGATTCCCCCGGGAACGGCCGTAGCCGCAGGCAGCGGGGAGCGGGGAGCGGACTCGGAAAAGGTGACGTGTTCTGTCAGGTTTGGCGTGAACGATGGATGTCATGGAGAACGAGGACAAGACCAAGCAGAACGCCGACCGGGCGGGCCACGACGGTCCGGCGCGCCCGCTCGCCGGCCGGATCGCGCTCGTCGCGGGGGCCACGCGCGGTGCGGGCCGGGCCCAGGCCGTCGAGCTGGGCCGGGCCGGAGCGACCGTGTACGTCACCGGCCGCACGACCCGGACCCGTGTCAGTGAAGTGGGCCGGACCACGGAGACGATCGAGGAGACCGCAGAGCTGGTCACCGCGGCCGGCGGCACCGGCATCGCGGTGCCCACCGACCACCTCGAAGAGCAGCAGGTACGGGCCCTCGCCGAGCGGGTCGACCGCGAGCAGGGGCGGCTCGACATCCTGGTCAACGACCTGTGGGGCGGCGAACACCTCCTGGCGAGGTCGGTGTTCGGGAAGAGGAGCTGGGAGACCCCTCTCGCCGACGGACTGCGGATCCTGGAGCTCGGCGCCCGCTCGCACGTGATCACCGCGGCGCTGCTGCTGCCGCTGCTGGTCCGTTCGGACGCACCGCTGCACGTGGAGGTCACCGACGGCACCGCGCACTTCAACCGCCGCTACCGCGAGAACATGTACTACGACCTGGCGAAGAACGCCCCGATCCGGCTCGCGTTCGGGCTGGGCCAGGAGCTGGCGGAGTACGGGGGCGCGGCGGTCGCGGTCTCGCCGGGCTTCTTGCGCTCGGAGCAGATGCTCGCCCACTTCGGGGTGAGTGAGGAGAACTGGCGCGACGCGATCGCCCGGGATCCGGCCTTCGCGATCGCGGAGTCCCCCTGGTTCCTGGCCCGCGCGGTCGCGGCGCTGGCCGCCGACCCTGGTCGCGCCGAGCGGTGGAACGGCAAGTCCACCTCCAGCAGCGAGCTCGCCAAGGCGTACGGGGTGCGGGACGTGGACGGCAGCCGGCCGGACGTCTGGGCCTACTTCGAGGACGTCGTGTACGGCGGGAGGGACGGCTCCGCCGAGGACTACCGCTGATCACGGCGGACCGCCGCGGTGATCCGGTGTCTGCGCACCGTAGCGGGAGGCCAGGGCCGAGGCCTGCTCGCGGAAGCGGGCGCGCAGGGTGGCCGGGGCCAGCACCTCGGCGTCCGCTCCGAGCCGGGCCAGCTGGTCGAAGGCGACCTCTTCGGACTCCGTCGGCAGGTCCAGGCTGACCATGCCGTCGGTGTCCGGGGCCGTCGCGGAGGCCAGGGCCTCCCCGACGGCGGCCCCGTCCACGACGGAGGGCAGTCTGCCGAGTCCCCGTGCGGTGAGGCGCACCCGGACGGTGGTGCGCAGCAGCGTACGGGCGAAGGCTGCGGACCGTTCCTCCCAGTGCGCGGCCAGGTCGAAGGACGGGTCGCGCACGAACGGCTCCTGCCGGTCGGGCGCGGGGACCAGGGCCGTGACGCGGTCGACGCGGTAGGTGCGCCAGCCGCCGTCGCGGTTCGCCCCGCGGGGGATGCGCGCCACGACGTACCAGGTACCGGCCTTCAGGACGAGTCCGTACGGCTCCACGACCCGGGACACCGGGGCGGGCGTGGCGCCGTCGCGCCCCGGCCTCGCGTAGGAGAGTTCGACGGGCCGGTCGGCCCACACGGCTCGGGCCAGCTCCGGCAGCACGTCGGGGGTGGGCGGTTCGCGGAACCAGGCGGGGGCGTCGAGGTGGAAGCGGCGTACCGAGGACTCGGCGGCCTCGCGCAGGGACGGGAGCAGGGTCGCGGTCAGCTTCAGCCGGGCGGTGTCCGCGGCGGCCGACAGCCCGAGGTCCCGCAGGGCCGACGGCAGCCCCGACAGGAACAGCGTCTCCGCCTCGCTCGGGTTCAGGGTGGTGAGCCGCGTCCGGTAGCCGGGGGCCAGGAAGTAGCCGCCGACCCGGCCGCGCTCGGACCTGACCGGGATGCCGGCCTCCTGGAGGGCCTGTGCATCCCGGATCACGGTCCGCTCGGAGACCTCCAGCTCGCGGGCGAGGGCGGCCGCGGTCAGGCCGGGGGTGGACTGGATGAGGAGGGCCATACGGATCAGGCGGGCGGCGCGCATGCTCCAAGGATCGCGGACGGCCGGCCACCGGTGCGGTACTGCCCCGCCCGCCTCGGCGGCGGTACGCGGACCGGCGCCGGCGCGCGGCAGGACCCGTACGGTCCTCCGCGCGCCGGCGCCTTCAGCTGCCAGGAGCCGGCAGCCGGGAGCGCGGTCAGCCCACCGGAACGGGCCGCCCGTTGTCGTCGGCGGACCCGGCGTGGCCGGTGTGGCCGGTGTGGCCGGCGTGCCCGTTGTGGCCGTACCCGTTCCCGCCGCCGTGGTGGTCGGTGCGCCGCGGCCGTACTGGCCACCAGATCGACCGGCCCAGCAGGGCGGCCAGTGCCGGAACCAGCACGATCGACAGGACGAACGCCGACAGCATGATCCCGAGCGCCGTCGCGAAGCCGATCTCCTGCGTGCCCGGGTTCGGGTTGACGGCGAGGCTGCCGAACGAGGCGGCCAGGACCAGGCCGGCCGTCGCGATGGCCGGCGCGGTGTGCCGTACCGCCCGTGCCACGGCCGCCCGGGCCGGACCGGGCTTCTCCATCTCCTCCCGTATCCGGTCGCTGATCAGGATGTTGTAGTCGGTGCCCAGCGCCACCACGAACAGGAACAGCACCAGCGGCAGCATGAAGTTCACACCCGGCCGGTCCAGGAAGTTCTGGGAAACCAGCGCCGAGGCGCCGAGGGTCGCCGCGAAGCCCAGGCCGACGGAGACCATCAGGACCAACGGTGCGAGCAGACTGCGCAGGAGCAGGACCAGGATGAGCGCGATCAGGCCCGCGGCCACCGGGAAGACCAGCTTCAAGTCGCCGGACACGGCGGCCGAGATGTCGGCGAAGAGCGCTGCCGTGCCGCCCACGTGCGCCTCGGTGCCCTCGGGCCGGTGTGCGGTGACCGTGTCCCTGACCGGTCCGGACACCAGGTCGCGGGCCTGCTGTCCTTGTGGCTCGGCGGTCAGGAAGAGGTCGATCCGCGCCGCCTTCCCGTCCTCGCTGGGTACGGGCGGGGCGACCTGGCCGACGCCTTCGACCGCCGCGAGCGCCTTGGACAGTCCGCCGAGCGCCTGGGGATCGATCCGGCCGCCGTCGGACGCGGTGACGAACACGGTGGTCGGGTCGGACACTCCGGCGGGCAGGGCGCGCGAGATCTCGGCCGCCGTGCGGGCCGCCGCCGTGTTCGCGTCTCCCCCGCCGCCCGTTCCGTAATCCATGTGCATCCCGGTCAGACCCGCCGCCAGTGCGCCGAGCAGGGCCAGTGAGGCGAGCACCATCGTCACCGGACGCTTCGCCACCCGGCGGCCCATCCGCCCGGCCATGCCCTCGGAGGGTTCTCGGCGCAGGCCGCGCGAGGGCCAGAACATCTTCCGCCCGGTGACGGCGAGCAGCGCCGGCATCAGGGTGAGACTGCCCAGCAGCATCACGAGTACGGATACGGCGATCGCCGGGCCGAGCACCCGGAACTGGCCGAAGGAGGCGACGCCGAGGGTGGAGAACGCGGCGATGATGGTCAGCGCCGCGGAGGTTACGGCGGTACCCACGCGGCCGGCGACCTCGGCCGCCGCGTCGCGTCCGGTCTGCTCGGGCCGCTCGCGCAGCTGCTCACGGAAGCGGAACAGCAGGAAGAGGAAGTAGTCGATCCCGATCCCGATCAGCACCACGTTGATCAGCTGGGGTGTGGAGGCGTCGAGTTGGACGCCGGTGAGCAGCGAGGCCCCGACCACGACACCGGCGGCCGCGCCTCCGATCACCGACACCACGAGCAGCGGCAGCAGAGCGGCGAGGAGACTGCGGAACACCAGGACGTGCAGCAGCACGATCACCACGAGCATGGCGATGCCGACGACCGTCGAGCGGGTCTTCTCGGCGTCGGCGGTGTCCACGCTGTCCGCGATCCCTGCGGTGAACCCGGTCCGCAGCCCGGCCTCCGCGAACTCGGCCCGGGCCTGGTCCCGGAAGGCCCGGTACAGGTCCTGCATCCCGGGATCCATGGGATTGCCGGTCAGTTCGACCGACAGCAGCCGAAAGCTCCGGTCCGGGGCCGTCATCGCCGGGCTGACCCGGGGGACCTGGGAATGGTCCTGCGCCAGGGGCGGCGTCTCCTTCGTCTTCGGCATCGCCACCTCGCGCCGGGCCAGCTTCGCGGCCCCGTCGTCGATCCGCCGCTCGTCGGCGTCCGACAGCTTCGCCCCGTCCGCCCGGGCCACCAGCACGGTGAGCGGATTGGCGTCGGGCTTGACCCCGAAGTGCTCCTCGGCGACCTTCAGCGCGGCCGCCGAATCGTAGGTGGCGGGCAGGAACTCGCCCGCGCTGGGCTGCGTGGCGCGGAAGAGGAAGGCCTGGCCGAGGAGGGCCGTGGCGATGCCCAGCACCGCCCAGAGGGCGATGACCTTCCAGGGACTTCGGGTGGCGAAGCCGGTCAGGGCGCGGATCACAAGGTCCTCCGTAACTCGATCGGCCGGGGTTGCCCCGGACGTTGTCCAGCTCATCAGCGCCCGCGCCGCGAAACGTCGGCGCGAGGAAGGAGCCCGCGCCCGGGACCGGGGTCCGGCGTACCCCGCGGACCAGGACCGAGGTCCCGGTCCGGCCTCCCCCTCCGGGCCGGGGGCCCGCCCCGCCGCCGCTGCGAGAATGGTTCCCGTACGCGAATCGCGGCGCCCCGGTACGGATCCGGCGGGCCGGTGACGGAGGGGGACCGGCGGACATGCCGATACGCAGTGGGGGCCGGGGCGGTGACGGCGGGGCGAAGGCGCGCGGGCCGGTCCTCGACTGGACGCGCAATGACGCGCTCGTGGCGATCGGGGCGGCCGTGAACGACCTGATCGGCTATTCGCTCGGCGCCGCGGACGACGGACGGCCCCTCACCGTGGGGGCACTCGTCCTCGTGGTCCTCGCCGCGCCCTGTCTGCTGGCCCGCCGGACCAGGCCGGTGACCGTACTGTGCGCCGTCCTCGCGCTCGGCGTCGCGCTGAACCTGACCACCCCGCAGGGCCCGCACTTCTCCGCCGCCTACATGGTCGCGCTGTACACCGTGACCCGCCTGCGCGGCCCCGCGGTCACGGCGGCGGCCGCCGCCGTGACCGTACCGGTCACGATGATCAGCGGCGGATACGGTGACTCGTCCGTCCTGACGGGCCTGCTCGGCAACACCGTCGCGGTCGTGCTCGTCGTCGGCGCGGGGCTGGTCGTGGGGCGCTGGCAGCGGGAGTCCGAGGCCAAGCGCACCCTGCTGGCGGACAGGGCGGTGGCCGAGGAACGCCGCCGGATCGCGCGCGAGTTGCACGACATCGTCGCGCACCACATCACCACCATGCAGCTGATGGCCGGCGGCGCCCGGGCCAACCTCGCCCACGACCCGGACGTGGCCCGCGAGGCGCTGGTCACGCTGGAGGGATCCGGGCGGATGGCGCTGCGGGAGATGCGGCAACTCCTGGACGTCCTGCGGGCCGGGGAAGAACCGGAGCAGACTCCTCCGGCACCGCAACCCGGGACCGGGGACCTCGACCGGATCATCTCCGAGTCCCGGCTGGCCGGCACGCCCACCGAGTTCACCGTGCGGGGCACCGCCCGCCCGCTGCCGCCGACCGTCGGCCTGACGGTGTTCCGGATCGTCCAGGAGGCCCTGACCAACGCCCGCAAGCACGCGGTCGGCGCCCGTGCGCACGTACGGCTGACGTACGGACCGGACGGCGTCGAGGTGGAGGTCCGCGACGACGGCGCGGGCGGCGCCCGGCCGGGAGCCTCGCGGACCGGGGCTTCGCGGACCGGGGCTTCGCGGCCGGGCGCCGGCAGCGGGTACGGTCTGATCGGAATGCGGGAACGCGTCGCGCTGCAAGGCGGCACCCTGGAGACCGGCTCGCACGACGGCGGCGGATTCAGGGTGGCGGCCAGGCTCCCGGCGGCCGACCCGGGGGGAGACCGAGAGGACCTGCGCGGATGATCCGTGTGCTCATAGCCGACGACCAGCCCCTGGTGCGGCGCGGCCTGGCCCTGATCCTGGCGCCCGACCCGGCCTTCGAGGTGGTGGGCGAGGCCGAGGACGGAGCCCGGGCGGTCGCGCTGGCCCACGAGCTGCGCCCCGACGTGGTCGTGATGGACATCCGCATGCCGGTCCTCGACGGCGTCCGGGCCACCGAGGAGCTGGCGCGGACGCTGCCGGAATCCCGCGTCCTGGCCCTCAGCACCTTCGACATGGACGAGTACGTGGTCGCCGCCCTGCGGGCCGGCGCGTACGGGTTCCTCCCCAAGGACATCTCCCCGGAAGAGCTCATCGCCGCGGTCCACACCGTCCACACGGGCGAGGCCGCCGTCGCGCCCCGCCTGCTCACGCGGCTGATCTCCACCTACGTACGGTCCTCCGCGCGGCCGCGCCCGGCGGCGACGGCCCCGGAGGGCCTCACGCCGCGAGAGCTGGAGATCTGGCAGCTGCTGGCAACCGGGCTCGACAACGCGGAGATCGCCGGGGACCTGGAGATCAGCGTCTCCACGGTCAAGAACCACATCACCGGCATCTTCACGAAACTGGGCGTCCGCGACCGCGCCCAGGCGGTGATCGCAGCATACGAATCGGGCCTGGTGGCCGCGGGGCACGGCAACGGATGAGCCGGTGTGGCCCGCGCCCCGACCAGGGGTGGCCGCGCGGCGGTGCCGTGCCGGTCCGAGACCGGCGGGCGGGGAACGCGGAAGACGCTCGGCCGGGGGTCCGGCCGAGCGTCTTCCGTGTGTGCGTCTGCTGTCCGCTGCCCGCGCTGTGGGGCGGTCACTGGCGGCTTAGTACCAGTGGTGGGTCTGCCAGAAGTTCCAGGCGCCGACGGGGCTGCCGTAGCGGGAGTTCATGTAGTCCAGGCCCCACTTGATCTGGG